>CAJMEW010000004.1:0-90549 GCA_905212545.1 uncultured Collinsella sp. | reverse complement strand
GCCGCTACGCCATCGACTCCACCAAGCTCCAGCGCGAGCTGGGCTGGAGGCCGGCCCACACCGACTTCGCCGAGGGGGGGGGCTCAAGGCCACCATCGACTGGTACGTCGAGAACGAGCCTTGGTGGCGCCCGGCCAAGGAGGCCACCGAGGTCCGCTACCGAAGGCTATTCCATTCATTCTTTGTGTCAGGCTAAGACTAGGGGGCTTGTTGGAGCTTTTACTCCAGCGTGCATCTGATTTTTACTGGCTGGATTCCGCGAGCGAACTGTCGCACTTGTAATTCTTGTCGACAACGGCTTGGCTGCATTTTGAGTTTTATTAAAGTGCCTATGGTATTTGAAGACTGATATGGATGCTGTTAGGAGTGCAAACAGCCGTAAATTTGCTATCGTACTAAGAGTTATCATCTATCTTGTTTATCGAATGTATAAAGAATCACTAGATGATGCCGTAAAGCATCATGTTGATATTAAAGGACGGTTCGTACGTGACGAATTTGCCAAAAGTTCTTGTTGCGATTCCTGCTTATAACGAAGAAGAATGCATAGAGGGCACTATTCTTGAACTAAAGAGAGTGGCCCCGGAGTTTGACTTCGTCGTCATTAACGACGGCTCTCGAGATTGCACTCTCGAGCTTTGTACGAATTTGGGATGCAATGTTATTAATATGCTAATTAACTGCGGCTTGACGGTTGGATTTCAAACGGCAGCTTGTTATGCGCTGGAGAATGATTACGACTACATGGTTCAATTCGATGCGGATGGACAACATCGGCCTGAGTATATTTCGGAGCTTGTTTCGAAGGCTCAATTTGACAACGCTGACATAGTAATTGGTTCTCGTTTTTTGTCGATGCGTAAAGATATGTCAATGCGCATGTTTGGTTCGAGAATGATTACTTTCCTTATTAAAATGTTAACTGGTAAAAGGATTAGCGATCCTACATCTGGATTTCGACTTTTCAATCGAGACGTTTTAAAAGAATATTCCTGCAACGATACGCTCAATCCTGAACCCGAGTCCATCGCCTTCTTTATCAAGCAAGGTTATAAGGTATCGGAAATACAGGTATCCATGCGCGAGCGGCAGGGTGGAGAGAGCTATTTAAATCCAATTAGGTCGATTCAATACATGGTTCGAGTATTTGTCACGCTTCTTATTGTTCAATGGTTTAGGTGATTGCATGTCAACTTCCTTGCGCGTGTTTCTTGTTGCCTGCGCTGTGATTGTTTTTATTTTCGTTGTACACAACCTCAAAAGATGCAGAATGCAGGTTTTGGATTCTGTTTTTTGGCTTTTATTTAGCACGAGCTTCGTGGTGCTTGGCGTTTTCCCGGAAATTGCCTCATTTTTTTCAAACTTGTTGGGATTTATGTCTGAATCAAATCTTGTCTTTCTATATGTTGTAGCAGTCCTAGTGGTTCGTGATTTCAGAATTTCGTTACGACTGTCAAAGCAGGAAGAGCGCCTTAATTCGTTGGTTCAGGCTGCGGCGCTTGATGCAAAGAGGAAATGAAGTAGTTTGGTTTATTCGATACTATATTGAGTATCTTAAAGTGTCTTAATTATTGCCAAGACTCTCTTAGTGTCTTGGCATCTCATTCATCCTTTTTGCTTCTCTTTATGGCTGTTTTGCTTTGTGTAGCATATGATCTCTCAGGCGTTGTCCATTTGAAATAGAATTAGTTTACAAATTGTTTATTCACTTCGTTCGTGAGGTATTTCATGAGTTGGTCGATGTTATTCGGCGAGGCTTTTGTTGTCGCCGTTGTTTTGATTTTGCCAGGCATGTTGGCTTCTCGGGCATTTGGTGTTCCCTTTAAACAATCTCTTTCCTTTGGTCCTGCAGTCACTGTCTTCTTTTTGGTCTTTATGGGCATCGCTCTCCGGTTTATTAGTGTTGCCGAGGGCTATTTTGCTTTATTGATTTCGTTGTTCCTTTTTGCTGCGGTCAGTGGCGTGGCATGCTTTTTTCGATTTCACGGACGAAGCGCTTTTTTTGACACCGATATCGTTTCTCTACTGCCATTCCTGTGTACCCTTGCCTTGTCCGTTCCTGTGACGGTTTATCTTTTTGTTCGCGGTATTGGCTTGCCAGATAACTTTCTTCAGGTATATGACAATTCGTTTCATTTGAGTGTTGTTCAGAGTATGAAGCATGCCTCTAGTTATTCGATTCTATCTATTGGGTCCTATCTCGAGGCTGGTTCCAAAGTGTTCAGCCCTAATGCAAGTGCTGGTTTTTATCCCGCCGCTTGGCATATTGTTGCCGCTTTGGTTGCGCGTGCTTTTGATATTTCTGTCATGGCGTCAATTAATCTTACTAACTTTGTGTTCGTTGCTTTCGTATTGCCTTTAGGTGTCCAGTCTTTAATTGCAGTTCTTACCAAGGGCGATGTGCAAAAGGGTATTTGCGCCGCGGTTGTTACACTTGCTGCGATTGCTTTTCCTTGGACTCTGCTTTATTGGGGCCCCGTTTACCCTAATTTTGCAGCGTTCTGTACTGTTCCTGCTGTTGCCTCCGTTTTTATTTGGTTTATGCAGGGCTTTGATGAGCGTCGTTCTGTTTGTTTGACTGATCGTCCCGTCTTGGTTGCCATGCTCTTTGGTTTGGCGTCTCTCGTGTCCTTGCAGCCGAATGCGTTATTCACGCTCGGTATTCTTTTAGTGCCTTCGATTGTTCTTTGCTTGGGGGGCCTATTTGAACGCCAGCTGCTTCGCATCCAATCGATCTCGGTTAAGTTTGCCTATTATGCGTCACGCGGCATTGTGCTTTTGGCTGTTGCTGTCATCTGGTTTTTAATGACGAAAGCAAGTTTTTTGCAGGGAGTCATCAACTTTCACTGGCCTTCATTCACTTACATCTTTGATGCTTTATGGAGGGCATTCTCGTTCTCCTTTAACGAAAGTACGCCGTGTATTCTTCTTGCGTGCCTGGTCGTTCTTGGTAGCTTTTGCGCGCTGGGCAACAGGTCCTACCGAGGCTATTTCTTTGTATACCTTTTTTCGATAATGCTGTTTGTTGCCGATGCTACTCAGGAAGGCTTTATCAGACATTTTCTTACGGGCTTTTGGTATACGGATCAATATCGTGTAGCTGGGATGACCGCGCTGTTTAGCATTCCGCTTTCGACGCTTGGTCTCGACTTTATCTTGAGAAAAGTTCAGAGCGCATTTTCCGTTTCTGTTGGGATGGACCGTTCTGCTAGGTATCTCCCCCAGGCGCTCTGCATCGTCCTGATTGTCTGCGGCTTGTTTTGGCCCGAAAGTGTCAACCCGTCCATTAACAACTATTCCCCGGTCGGATTTACTAAAAGCGTACTTAATTACACGTACAGCATTTATGATGTCGATAATAATCTGACGTCCGATGAGTTGGCGTTTCTTGGCGAGGTCAAGCAAATAGCCGGTGATGAGCTGATTATCAACAATCCCTTTGACGGCAGTGTCTACGGATATGCCACAAACGACCTTAATCTTATGTATCGAAAATTCGGCTCTTTTGGCAAGGACGAGACAACGGTCAGCAAGCAAATCCGCCATGGACTCGACCGCATTTCATATGATTCGCTGATTGCGCGTGACGTTAAACAGTCTGGTGGTAAGTATCTTCTTGTTCTGGATTATGGCGAGAACGGCCGTGAGGGCGTAGATATGCCTGGCTATCACAAGTCTGGCTGGACGGGCATTGATTCGATTGATGATTCCACCCCCGGCTTCTCACTTGTTTTAAGCGAGAAAGATATGCGCCTCTACTCAATTGAATAGAGGCGCTGTCCTCAATTCGGGGGTATTTGGGTTTTATCGTCTTGCTTGACTCTTTTGTCTTGACTGGAAATACCATTTTGAAATCGGGCGTGGAAGCATGTATAGGATGCTCGTGAGTAGTGCAATGATAGCGAAACGGACAATCAGATATCCGATCCACGGCGTTAGTGGAAGGCTCTCGACGATTCCAGAAACGTGTTGATAGGGAAACACATTCAACTCAATAAGGTGCATGCAGAAGAGCGGGAGTGTGTACTTTCCGATCCAGGCAATGGGTTTCGTGACGCTTGGAATATGCTTACAAGCCGTTTGACATAGCTTGAGTATTACCAATGAGCCAAAAACGCCTCCGATGACATCCTGTGTCCCGTTAACGTAGGTGTTTGTTACCATGTAGAGCTTTCCAAAGCGTAGGGCTGAGTAGCCCCAGATTCCCGCCATGAATAACCAGCAGATGGGCTCAATCGAGTTCTCTTCAAGCAGGGCATGCTTTTTAATAATCTGTCCAATGTACAAAAAGAGCGTTGCGCTCAAGGCCTGAAGGATACTCCAGGGAAGCCAAATGATTTGGGCCAAAACGTTGCCGCAGAAGAAGAGGCCCAGAACTAAAATTGCGGGATGTCGAAATTGGTTTACGACTGCCAGGAGCATTTTGCCAAAGAACAGCGCGAAGAGATACCAAAGGGCACCAATGGCGGATACGAACGCCGGGGTTGCGGGTGTGATTCCTCCGCATCCGTAAAGACCTGCCATAAACCAGTGGTTTGCTATCTCTGCCGGGTTAGTCTTCCCCGTTAAGATTGCCCCTAGGAATGAGCATCCAATAACGCCTATACAAGTAATCAGATAAGGCATCAGAAGCGATTTGGCATTCTTTCTAACGTAGTCGGGTGTGAGTTTAGCCTCGGGCTTGCTAAAGAAACCGCTGACAATAAAGAACAGAGGCATATCAAATGAGTAGAAAACGGAGGCAAGCCGGTCTGGTGTCCCCAGATATGTTGAGTGGCCAATGATGACACCGGCAAGTGCTATTGCTTTTGCGACATCAAACTCGGGATATCTTTTTTTCACTGAATACTCCTTATCGGGGGTCGAGATTATTTCAACGTCCTTGTCCGTTCACGCCGTTAACGTGGGCATTTCAATAAATGTTTAACTGCTTGTATTGAGTTTAGCTTACGGTCTCCTTGTTTGCTGGGTGCAGTCTTTGGGGATTCGGTCTCGTTCGAGGCCATTTGTTATAATCGATTCATTTGAGTTGCATATCATATGTGTCATGCTTGCATAGGAGTCATTGTGTCGCAAAACCAGCCACTTGTATCGGTTCTCGTGCCCATCTGTAATGTCGAGAAATATCTCGACGAGTGCCTCAGCTCTCTGCAGAATCAGACGCTCAATGATATTGAAATCATCTGCATTAACGATGGCTCCACGGACTCCTCGTTTGAGATTATGAATAAATATGCGTCCGAAGATTCTCGCTTTGTTATTATCGATAAACCAAATTCCGGCTACGGTGACTCAATGAATCGCGGTCTTGAGATCTCGCGCGGTAAGTACATCGCCATTCTCGAGTCTGATGATTTCCTGGATGCCGATGCCCTTGAGTTTATGGTTCAGCAAGCTGAGGACAACGCGCTCGATCTGTTTAAATGCAATTTCTGGCTCTATTGGTCGTCTTGCGATAGTTCCAGGCTTAATCGTCATGACGCCTATTTTCCCGCGATGAGTCAAGAGCTGATCGGCATGGGCGTTCATAGGCCCATCGATGCGCCTGACGCCTTCTGGGCCAAGCCGTCCATCTGGTCTGCGCTGTACCGGAAAGACTTTTTGGCTTCCAATAACATCTCGTTTCTTCCTACTCCAGGAGCTTCCTTCCAGGACACGAGCTTCACTTTTAAGGTCCTTGCCTGTGCGCGGCGCGCAATGTATTCGGGAAAGGCGTTTTTGCACTATCGCCAGGACAATGAACACTCGTCGGTGAATAATCCGGGCAAGGTATTTTGTGTTTGCGATGAGCATCATGAGATGACACGCTTCCTTAATGAGGACCGCCCTGATCTTAAACCGGCGCTGGATCCCATTCGCGCAAAGGTAAAGTTCTATAACTACGATTGGAATCTTAATAGGTTGGCTCCTGAACTCCGTCGTGATTTCATCGCCGTCTTTTCGTCTGAAATGGCCGAAGAGCTGCAGTCGAATAACATTATTTGTGCCGAGGCTCCGTTTGATCGTTATGGGTTTAATCCTGTTGAGTTTGCTCGTGCTAAGGACTTTGCTGAGAATGCGGATCTTCTCGCGGTCCAGTATTCACTTATGGGGTCCGGTAAATTCAATACGATTCGCGAGTACTTTGCGGCTGGCGGCTTTTCTATGGTGGTTCGTATGATGAAGAGAAAGCTTCGTCGTTAATATGTCTTCTTCATATTGCCCGTTGCTGTCGATCGTTGTCCCTGTTTATAACGTCGGCGGCTACTTACTGGATACCCTCGACTCGATTGCGGCTCAGTCATACAACAATATCGAGATTATCTGTGTTGATGATGGATCCACAGATGGTTCGGGCGAGCTGCTCGACTTGTATGCCGCTCGCGATTCTCGATTTGCTATCTATCACGAAGTTAACCGGGGAGTTTCCGCTGCTAGAAACTTTGGTATCGATAAGGCTCGTGGTGAGATTATCCTTTTTGTCGATGCCGATGACTTGCTTAAGCCTAATGCCTGTGATGTCGTTCGCCAGGCCTTCGACAATGACAGCCAAGTGGATATCTTAAAGTTCTCCGCCGATCCCTTTCCGATCGAGCTTTCCAATCCGTGGCTTACGTCGACGTTGTCATTAGATGATGAAGAGTATTTCGGCTACAGCGATAAGCTCGTCTTTTATGCTAAGACTAGGCCGTTCCCCTGGAATGGAGCTTATCGCCTTTCCTTCTTGCGCGACAATGAGCTCTATTTTCCTGTCGGATTGACTCTTGGCGAGGACCAGGTGTTTTCGTTCGCTACGCTTGGAAGGTCTTCTCGCACAAAGCTTCTTTCTGATTCACTTTACGAATACCGCTTATCTCGCAAGGACTCTGCGATGTGCGTGATGGCGCAGGATGAGAAACTGCGCCTGCAGAAGCATTTGCAAGTGGTTGATCGAATCATGGCGGATTGGGCCAAGCAGGGGAGATTCGAAGGAGAGCCCGGCCGTTCCATGCTGCTCTTTGTTTCAGACTTTCTCATTTTTGATGTTCTTGATCTTGAAGATCAGGAAGACCGCAAAGAACTCCTAAGCGAGCTACAGCGCATTTTGTCCAAGCATTTGACGATTGACGAGATTGCCCAAATGTTGTCGGGCGATAGAATCTTGAAGTTTTATCAGCAGCTTCTTGATCATGATGGCCCGTCTTCGTTTGGCGCATCAAGCATTTATTCGTTTGTTGCCGAGCTAAAGGGTTATAAAGCGGCGGTGTTTATGTTTATCGATCGCGCTAAATCTTCGCTACTCGCCGCCTGCGGCGTCTCGCCTGCGAAGGAAATACAGAACGATTTATTTGAAGATGCGCCATCCATTTCCGAGGCGGTTGAGGCGCTTAAGACTCGCTCTTAATTTGTTTACAGCTGCAGTGCTGTTCGCGAATTGCCGAATTTAGAGTTTTATAAGAGAGACGGCTAGGATATTGATCTTAGCCGTCTCTTTATCATGCAAATTGGTATGAAAATCTGTTCGCTGTTGAAACGATCTATCCTGTGGTTTTCAGGCGGTGCTGTTTAAGCTTTGTCTGAATGGGCTCAATGACGAACGCGTCGACGATCGAGGCTATTGTCAGCGCCGTACCATATGCCAGCGCTGTCGCTGATATCCAAGTGATCAGCCTTAACGGCCATGCTAGCGTCGCGTAGCCACTGTGTAATGCGCCTATATAGATGACGCCGATGGCAAATTCAATCGTTTCGTATTGTAGGAGATAAATGGAATAGGACCTTTTTGCGGCCCATTCGATAAGCTTAGAAAGCGATTTCGATTGGAGCTTAATTCCATCAAACGCGATAAATATGGCGACGGTAACAATCATCCAGTTGAAACTTGGGTCAGATCGATCAAGTCCAAAATATGCGCTAGCAATGTCAATGAAGAAGAAAAATGCGCCTGACGCCATAATAAAGTGGGTATCACGCGTGTCCAGCAACGGGGTAACACGTTTGATGAAATAACCCATGCAAAAGAACGTGAAATAAGTTCCTCCAAGCAACGATCTGGGAACCATGCTTTGAAGCATGCTTACGGCTGCCGCAAGGGTGACATGCTGAGAGTTGAAGAGCAAAGAGTACGCAGCGGATGACAGTCCACCCCATGCATAGATTCCTAAGGTTACGAACAGGACAGTTTTGCAGGTTCTGTCGTTGAGAGCGTCAAACATTTTGGACAATACAGGTGCTACCAAAATGCACGGAATGAGCGCTGGGATAAACCACCAGCCACCTTGGACAAGGCTACTGGTGTATCGGATGTAGTTGCTATCCTGAAGTGAGCCAGTCACTACTTTATAGGTGTACAGAAGCCCAGCATACACAAAGATGGGTAGCAGCAACGACAGGGCTTTTCCAAAGAGATAGTCCTTGTAGCTTTTCTTTAGAGGTTTCAGTGCGAAATAGCCCGACAGGCAGAAGAATATCGGGTCGCAAATAATGGCGCCTGTGCCTACTATCACGCCAGCGTTAATGCCGCGAAAACTGCCCAGTTGCGGTGCGATGTGAACAACAACAACTAAAAACATTGAGAGGGCTCTTAGAAGATCCCAGTTTGTAAGGCGCTTATTAGTGTTCATTGAAGCCTACTCACCTATTGAATTGCGCGTTTTGTATACCTGAAGCTCCCATTGTTTCTTTTCGACCTTGGCGACCGAGTCGAGGATGAAGCCCGTTGCCAGGCTGAGGCCGCACAGGAACATGAAACACGCGGCGAGCATGGCAGTTGGGAAGCGGGGAACCAGCCCGGTGTGGAAATACTCTACGATGATGGGGATGCCGAGCGCGAGGCCGATGGCGGCGAAGATCAGGGCGATGAGGCTGAAGAATTTGAGCGGTCGGTAGTCCTTGAAGAGCGTGCCGATCATGGCGATGACCTTGATGCCGTCGCCGACCGTGTCGAGCTTGGACACTGAACCAGCGGGGCGGTCCCGGTACTCCACCGGGACGTCCTTAATTCGCCAACGGTGATCGACGGCGTGGATGGAGAGCTCGGTCTCGATCTGGAAGCCCTCGCTCAGGACGGGGAACGTCTTGACGAACGGCTGGCCCATGGCGCGGTACCCCGTCATGACGTCTTCGAAGCTGTAACCGTAGATCCACTTGATCATGGCGCGGACCAGGTTGTTCCCGAAACCGTGGAAGGCGCGCTTGTTTTCCTCGGTGTAAGTGCCGTTGGAGAGGCGGTCGCCCACGGTCATATCCGCCTCTCCCGCAAGGATAGGGTCGCAGAGCGCTCGGGCTGCCTCGGCGGGATACGTGTCGTCGCCGTCGACCATGAGGTAACAGCCTGCGTCGATGTCGCGGAACATCTGACGGCACACGTTGCCCTTTCCCTGGCGCGGTTCGAGCCGCACCGTGGCGCCGTGCTCCAAGGCAATCTGGGACGTCCCATCGGTTGAGTTGTTGTCGTAGACGTAGACCGTGGCTCCGGGGAGTTCGCGGTGGAAATCGTCTATGACTTTACCGATGGTGACGGCCTCGTTATAGCAGGGAATGATAACCGCTGTGTTTGTATAGTCCAAGATGAATGCCCCCATAACTTATTACGGGTTGTTAGTATACCTGCCGTCAGATGCCTGTATTTGATATGGGGTACTTTTCCAGATTTGCATCGCTGGGTTAGTTGCCGTCTTTGAAGGCTATACTTTCCACTGTTATGAATTACGAGACAAGGAGATGGTCCGTGACTGACAGCGTAGATAGTCAGAAAGCGGTGGCTAAGCCGGCCTCTCACGCTAAAAATGATTTCGAAAAAGACAAATACATCCTGAGGCAGCTTGTCACTAAGGATTTTAAGATTAAGTATCGTCGCAGTGTTTTGGGTGTTGCGTGGTCGGTACTCAATCCACTTCTTATGATGGTCGTCATGTCCATTGTGTTCTCGACCATTTTTGGTCAGAGCCGCAATGGTTCCATAACGCCCGAGATGTATCCGCTGTACCTGATTGTCGGCAACATTACGTTCTCGGTTATGTCCGAGTCGACGAACCAGGCACTCATGTCCATCATCGCGGCGTCGTCCTTGCTTAAAAAGGTTAAGGTACACCGCTGGGTGTTCCCGGTTCAGAAGGTGCTGTTCTCGCTCGTTAACTTTGCCTTCTCTCTGGTTGCCGTCGCGCTGGTTATGCTGTGGTTCCATGTTCTTCCTACCTGGCATTTAATCTTGCTGCCGGTTTGCCTGTTTTTGCTTATGTGCTTTTGCATGGGCTTGGGCATGATGCTCTCGGCGCTTGCCGTATTTTTCCGTGATGTTATGCACCTGTGGACCGTCGTTATCACCGCGTGGATGTACCTGACGCCTATTTTCTGGACCACCGATTACATTAGCCAGATGGCCCATTGGATTCAGGTGTTGGTTGTTGTGAATCCCATGTACAACTACCTGCAGTTCATGCGCGATATATTCTTGTTTAACACGACGCCTTCCATGTTAACGCTAGGATTATGCGTGTTCTGGGCCGTTTTTGCTTTAGTTGTTGGTTACGCCGTGTTCCATAAGACCGAGCACAAGTTTATTCTCTATATTTAAGGAGCGCTGTTATGTCTGCGACTACGGTTGATTACAGCAAGCAGCCTCTTGCTGTTGAGGTTAAAGACGTCACTATGATCTTCAATATGGCGTCTGAGTCTTTGACGAACCTCAAGGAATATTTTATTAAGCTTGCAAAGCACGAGCTCTTCTTTGAAGAGTTCCGCGCGCTTAAGCACATCTCCTTTAATGTTCATCGTGGCGAGGTTGTCGGTCTGGTTGGTACCAACGGTTCCGGCAAGTCTACGATGCTTAAGATCATTGCTGGCGTTCTGGAGCCCAGTGAGGGCGAGGTTAAGGTTCACGGCAACATCGCCCCGCTCATCGAGCTGGGCGCCGGCTTTGATCCCGAGCTTACAGCACGCGAGAACATCTACCTTAACGGCGCTCTGCTTGGTTATACCAAGGAGTTTATTGACGCGAGCTTCGATGACATCATCGAGTTCGCCGAGCTTAAAGACTTTGTCGACATGCCGCTCAAGAACTTCTCTTCGGGCATGGTTGCTCGTATTGCCTTTGCTATCGCTACTATTACCGAGCCCGATATCCTTATTGTTGATGAGACGCTTTCTGTTGGCGACGTGTTCTTCCAGCAGAAATGCGAGCGTCGTATTCAGCATTTTATTGAGAGCGGTGATGTAACTGTGTTGTTTGTTTCTCACTCCATGGAGCAGGTTGAACGCATTTGCCAGCGTGCGGTTTGGATCGAGAAAGGCGACCTGCGCATGGATGGTCCCGTCGATGAGGTGTGCAAGGCATACCACGACCAGTTTAAGTAGGTTATAATTTGTTTTGCTGTGTAGACACGCTATTGGCGTGCTTGCATGGCTTTATGCTCCATTAGCTCAGTCGGATAGAGCAGGGGACTTCTAATCCCAAGGTCGACGGTTCGAATCCGCCATGGAGCACCTGTATTTATCGAGCCGTCAAACCGACGGCTCTTCTTTTATGGAGTTGCTGATGGGCACATTTTCGTCTGTTCGTATTGAGGCAAATTCCGATCTTCTTGAGACCGGTTTATCTGGTGCAGACGATCACCATTCCTTAAAACGAGTACTTACGTACGGAACGTTTGATCTGCTTCATTATGGCCACATTCGCCTTCTTCAACAGGCATCTAAGCTCGGCGACTATCTTATCGTTGGGCTCTCAACTGATGAATTCAATGCTCTAAAAGGGAAAAAGAGCTTCTATTCCTATGATGTACGACGTGAGATGCTCGAAGCGCTGCGTTATGTTGACTTAGTAATTCCAGAAGACAATTGGGATCAAAAGCCTCGGGATATAAAGATGTATCACGCTGATGTTGTGTGCATGGGAGGCGATTGGGCTGGCGACCCTCGCTTTGAATCATTGAAAGATATTTGCGATGTTGTCTACTTGAATCGAACTCCTGGAATTTCAACTACTGAGGTAAAGGGCAAGCTTGCTCAATAAAATTGCCCCGTGTATTGCATGGTAAACACGGGGCAATTTTTTACCATTAATCAAGCAGGCGTTTCATGGCAAGATATGAGGACCCATTTTCCAACTCGTTATGATTGACGTGTTGGAAGTGGCTGTTAATGTCATTTGGAAGCTCGTAGATATCTCCATAGCGGCTCCAGAGGAATAAATCGGGGTTATTCGGCTCCTCGAGCTGGGTTCCCTCAAACGCTATGGCTCTAGTGGGGAAGAGGTCTGCAATGGGGTAGACCCATTGTTTCTGCTTTCCATCATCAAGGTTATCGATAGCCCATATGATGCCCTTGGCGTGCTCCTTTTCGCATATGATTCGGGCCGCTTTGGACTTTTCGAGGCATCGGTCGTAATGCTTCTGAATCAGGCTATTGTTCTCGCCTGAGTAATAAGGCTCGTCATTCCAGAATGCCAGTGCTCTGTCGGACTCCATTTCTTCGACCATTTGAACACGGAGTTTTCGCTGTTCTTCGGCGAATTTGTTGTCAGTTGACGTGGCCCAGTCATAAACAAACAAATCCAGAAAACAGGGTATATTTTCATCATTATAAAGAAATCTAACTTGTCGACAGTGGGCAAAACGGTCGTAAGCAATTGAAATTCTATAGCGGTTGTCATCTTCAACGATGTTGTATAGCTTATTTAAATCATCGCGCATGATTCCAAGGTCGGTATCATCGTCCCAGGGAATGAATCCTTGATGTCTAATGGCTCCGATAAGTGTTCCGAAGTTAATCCAATAATTGATGTCGTTCTCTTTGCAGAGAGTGTTGAATTCCTCCAACAGTTTTCCGCATCCAAGCTGCAAAAGTCTTAATCCGCCAGTTGCCTTGGGGAGATCTTTAAAGAAACGCTCCTTTGCCTCTTGGATAGTTTCTTCCGGTCGCTTATATTCTTCCCACGCAAACATTTTCATATGCTCGTCATGGGCATCGAGGTTCTGCGCAATCGACTCAATAATTGGAATTGCCATATTGTCGAACTTGTAGTTGATGTTCATGTTGATGCCGCTGTCGGCGACTTCAATGCGATGATAAATTCTATCTAGCTCTTCTTGCAGCCTATTAATGTCGTCATGCATAGCGTGAAGCGATCTGGATGATGCTGGCAAAAATTGTTTGATAATGTTGAGCATTGGATACTCCTTTCAATCGAATTGCCATTTCGAGCAATCCGAGCGATGTTTTGCTAGCTATAGCTGCTTGAAGATGAATTGGTGAATGTTATTGGGAACAGAAATAGCTGTTTTCAAATTGAAATAAAGCTACATTCTTAGTGTAGAAACAGACTAGTGAAATCGTAACCTCTTTGTTAGTCTATAGAGTCATTTAGTAATGACCTTGGGTCTCTTGTCCTTTACGCCTCCGTCGGCTCCACGCCCAGCTCTTTGCGGACGAGCTCGAAGGCGGCGGCGATGGCCTTGTCCATGTCGTAGTACTTGTAGCCGCCCAGGCGACCGGCGAAGATCACGTCGCCCTCCTGCGCCGCCAGCTCCTCGTACTGCCTGTACAGGGCCTCGTTCTTGGCGTCGTTGATGGGGTAGTAGGGCTCGTCGCCGGGCTTCCAGTCCGCCGGGTACTCGCGTGTGATGACGGTCTTGTCCTGCGTGCCGAACTCGAAGTGCTTGTGCTCGATGATGCGCGTGTAGGGGACCTCGCGCTCTGTGTAGTTGACCACGGCCACGCCTTGATGGTCCTGCTCGTCGAGGGTCTCGGTCTCGAAACGCAGGCTGCGGTACTCGAGCGTGCCCAGCTTGAAGTTGTAGAACGCGTCGATGGGGCCGCAGTAGATCGTCTTGGCGGCGATATCGGGCTCGGAGGCGGCCAGCTCCTGGTACTCCACACCGCAGCGCACCTCGACGCCCTCGAGCATGTTGGCGACCATCTTGGTGTAGCCGCCCATGGGGATGCCCTGGTAGCGGTCGTTGAAGTAGTTGTTGTCGTAGGTGAAGCGGCAGGGGAGGCGCTTGATGATGCTCGCGGGCAGGTCACGGCAGTCGCGGCCCCACTGCTTCTCGGTGTAGCCCTTCACGAGCGTCTCGAAGATGTCGCGGCCGACGAGCGACAGCGCCTGTTCCTCGAGGTTCTGCGGCTCGCCGATGTTCTCGGCGGCCACCTGCTCGGCGATCTTGGCCTTGGCGTCTGCCGGCGTGACGACGCCCGGCCACATCTTGGCGAAGGTGTTCATGTTGAAGGGCATGTTGTACATGCTGCCCTGGAAGTTGGCGACCGGCGAGTTGACGTAGTTGTTAAATTCGGCGAAGCGGTTGACGTAGTCCCAGACGTCCTTCATGGAGGTGTGGAAGATGTGCGCGCCGTAGCGGTGGACCTGGATGCCCTCGACGTCCTCGGTGTAGACGTTGCCGGCGATGTGGTCGCGGCGGTCGATGACCAGGACCGACTTGCCGGCGCGCTTGGCGGCATTGGCGAAGACGGCGCCCGAGAGGCCGGCACCGACGACGAGGTAATCGTACTGGGACATGGATGTGCTCCTTTGTATGTTAATCGGACAGTTCCTTTAGTTTAGGGACAAACATACCTAATGTGTCGCCCCAAGGGTTAGTGTAGCAGTCGTTCCCTCGGCAGCTCCAACGCGTGGGCGTTGCCTGGTTTCCAAATGATGTTAAGGACTCGCTATTCCGCCCTCAGGCACTCGGGCAAGATGCTTGCAGCTGCATCCATCGCCTGTGGCCTCAGATACTGCTCATTGAGCTTCGTCTTTTTGTAAGCATAACGAGTGTCTGCCGAGTATTTGATCAACACATCGGTGAAGAACCGCTCCCAGCTCAGGTAGTCGCGGCTTTCGATATAGCTCGAAGGGTCCTTGAGGATCTTTGGAATGTCGTTGTTGGGAATGAGGCCAGATTGTAGAAGCGTCCACTCGAATGATTCCGGGAGGAACAAGCGAACGTTCTTGTAAACGCGCTGCCCAAGCACCTTTTCGATGTAGGGACCAAACGCAGCGCCGTCTCCTATGGCAAGGATGTTTTGCTCGGGACATTCGTGAATCGTTCGTTTTAGGTTTGCTACGCCGGTAGCGGTATAGCAGGGGATTCCCAGTCGGTTGCAAAGGGCGCTGTAGAATTGATAGCAAGATTTGCTATCCTCGACAATCACGGCATCGGGATTGTCGAACCCTACGTTAAGGTCCTGATACAGCATGTTTGCCGTGTGGGTATAAAGCGGTTTGGTCACCGAGTAAAAACGCTTGTCGCTCTTGCGGCCATTGATTGTTTTGCTTGTGGTGTTGACTAGCTTCAGAATCTCATCAACGCTGTAGGGGAGCTCGTTGGCATCACGACGAGATATCAAAACATAATAGTTGGACGAGCCGTTTACGGCTTTGGCGAAGTCCTTTGAGTAGATAAACTCGTTGCCCTCATCTAGAAAGACGATTGAATCTTCGATGATCGACAGCTCGCGCTCCCAGCGTCTGCCGGAAAGCGTTTCACAAGGCGCGTCGCAGCTGAGTGCAACGCCGCTTTCCGGTCCTCGGTCATTGTAGTCGCGAATCATCGAGATGAGCGTCGTTTTGCCCGTGCCGCTATTGCCGCGTATAAAGGAAATATTGCGCTTAAACGTGAGTGTGTATTTGACCTTTGCGCGCTCTACGACAACGGTATGCGTCCCCTTCATTACTCATCAACATCCAGAAAATCATTGGTGGCACCGACAAACTCCTGCATGTTCCTGACGATGCGGCCATCATTATTGATGCGAATCTCAAAACGCTTCCAGGGGAACTTCATGATGTGGTAAAGGGTTACCAGCACATCCTGCTCTTTGCCAATTTTGAGCAGCCAGCGGGCACAGTTGTCTCCGCAGGTGGATGCGTTGAACACCATATTTGGGAGATTGCGCACCAGCAGCAGCGTCTTAACGCCGCCGGACAGTTCGAGTGGGGTGATCGAGCCCAGCTGTTTGCTTACGATGTTGTGGGGACCGATGAGCTCTGATCCGTCCACGCTTTTAATAATCTGTGCGGCCATAGGGTCTTCGAACCATGAGTCCAAGTATGAGTTCCTAAAATAGGTTTCGGTATCGTAGATGGAACCGGGGTAATCCCCCAGGTGAATGCTCAGCATGTGGGTCTCCAGACGTAGTGTGACTGCAACGATTATATGCCAGTAATAAAATGCCGGCAGCAGCGAGGTCGCTGCTGCCGGCGCTGGAGTTTTGTTCGTGTGAATTGGTGCTAATGAATTGATCCGCGAGGCTACTTTTCGAGATACTCCCTCAGCAGCTCCAACGCGTGGACGTAGCCCTGCAGGCCCTCGCCGGTGATGGTGGCGAAGCAGGCCAGACGGGCGTAGCTCACCTGGCGGAAGTCTTCGCGGGTCTCGACGGCGCTAATGTGGACCTCCACAGCCGGGATGGCGACGGCTTTGAGCGCGTCCAGGATGGCCACGCTTGTGTGCGTGTAGGCGGCCGGGTTGATGACGATGCCGTCGACCTTGCCGTAGGCCTCCTGGATCTTGTCGACGATGCTGCCCTCGTGGTTGGACTGGAAGACCTCGACCTCGTCGAAGCCCTGCGCGGCACCTGCCTTCTGGCAGATCTGGACCAGGCGGTCGTAGTTGTCACTGCCATAGATGCCCGGCTCGCGAATGCCGAGCATGTTGAGGTTGGGGCCGTTGATGACGAGTGCTTTCATGGTTGCTTCCTTTGCAGTCGAGAAGCCACCACAAAGGTGCCTGTCCCCTTTGTGGTGGTTTTTGTTAGAGAGCGGGCGGGAGGGCGTCGAGGAGGGCTTGGGCTGTGTTGGCGGCGCAGTCGCGTGAGTCGATGATGTAGTCGGCCCAGGCGCGGTAGCGTGGCATGCGCTGTTCAGCCAGCTTATCGATGCCGTCGCGCGCGGTGATGGGGCGTCCCTTGTGGGCGAGCTCGTCGAGCTTGCGGTTGAGCATCACGATCTGGCTATTCTGGTGCAGCAGCGGGTAGTTCTCGTCGCGTGTGACCACGCCGCCGCCGGTGGAGAGCACCAGGCCGCTGCGCTTGGAGATGTCGGCCAGCGTAGCCGTCTCCTGTTCGCGGAAGGCCGCCTCGCCGCGCTCGACGATAAAGTCGGCACAGGGCATGCCCAGACGCTCCTCGAGCGCGCGATCCAAGTCGATGTGCTCGCGGCCCGTGAGCTGGGCGATCTGCTCACCCACGCGGGTCTTGCCTGAACCCGGCATGCCGATCAGGGCGATGTTCTGCTCACGGCGAGACAGGCGCTCCGTTACATCCAGGATGCGCTTGCGCGGGGTGACCTGGCCGGTATAGCGCTCAACGGCCTGTGCCGCCTGTGCCACAAGCATGAGCAGACCGCCGATGCAGGGGATGCCGCGGCGCTCGGCCTCGAGCATGAGTCCCGTGCGGGCGGGGTTGTAGACAATGTCGATAACGCCTTCGAGCGCATCGAGCCCTTCGAGTGTGCAAGGCGCGTCGGGGCAGTGGGGGAACATGCCAGCAGGCGTGCAGTTGACGAGCAGGGCGGCGTCGGACTGCTGCGCGATGTTGCCGTAGCTGACCTTGCTTGTGCGACCCACGGGTACGACGATGGCGCCCAGGTCTCCCAGCACCATACTTGCCGTGGTGCCGGCGCCGCCAGTGGCTCCGAGCACGAGGGCCTTCTTGCCGGCGACCTCAACCCCCAGCTCCTCGACAAGGCACTGAAAACCGAAGTAGTCGGTGTTGTCGCCGCGCAGGCGCCCATTGGGCAGGCGCGTGATGGTGTTGACGTTGCCCATGCGCTCGGCCAGCGGACTCAGCTCGTCCAGATACTCCATGACGGCGCGCTTGTAGGGGATGGTCACGTTGGTGCCCTCCCACTCGTCGCCCGTCATAAAGGCCGCGAGGTCCTCGGGCTCGCGCTCAAATCGCACGTACTCGAGCCCAGCGAGCTCTTTGTAGATGGTCGGGGTGTAGCTGTGGCCCAGCACGCGGCCCAGTACGCCGTAGGGGCGGGATGCAGCGGTATCGGTCATCTAGAGCACCTCCGTGTAGCTACCAAAGTAGGTGAAGCTTTCGCACACGTCGTCGATGGAATCGAGCAAGTCGTCGAGGGCCTTGCTGCCAAAGGGGCAGTCCAGATCAAAGTAGAACATAAACTCAAAGTCGCGGCCGGGGATGGGGCGGCTCTCGAGCTTGATGAGGTTGATGTTGAGTGCGTAGAAGCGCTCGAGCACGCGATAGAGGGCGCCCGGCTCGTTGGCCGTGGTGATCATGAGCGAGGTACGATTAGCGCCGGGGTAGACGCGCGGCTCGCGGCTGATGACGACAAAGCGCGTGTAGTTGTTGTCCGAGTCCTGAATGTTGGGCTCCAGCACCTCCAGGCTATAGAGTGCCGCGCAGCTGCGCGATGCGATGGCGGCAACATCGGTGCGCTCGGAGCTGGCGACCATCTCGGCCGACATGGCCGTGTTGGGGTACTTGGTGGCGTGCAGGCCGTGGACCTCGATAAAGCCGGCGCACTGGGCAATGGCTTGGCCGTGGCTGTAGACCTCGCGCACGTCGGCGAGCTTGGTGCCGGGCTTGACGAGCAGGTTGTGATCGATCTTGAGGCGCAGCGAACGCACGATATAGAAGTCGAACTGGGCGAGCAGGTCGTAGACGGCGTTGACTGAGCCGGCGGTGGAGTTCTCGATGGGCAGCACGCCAAACTCGCAGAACCCATCGCGTACGGCGCGCATGACGCCCTCGAAGGTCTCGAAGAACGCAATATCGGGCACGTCGAAGAGCTTGCACGCGGCGATCTGGCTATAGGCACCTTCCACGCCCTGGCAGGCAACGGTGGCCGTTTGAGGGAAGGGCGTGTCGGAGGCTGCAGCCGTGGCGTGGGTCTTTTGCGACACGGTGATGCCCTTGAGTTCGTTGATGTAGCGCTGCTGCTCGGCCTTGCTCATGCTCATGAGGAGACGGAACAGCGTGATGGTTTGCGCCTCGTAGCGCTCGGGTGCGCGGCTGGCGAGATTGTTGAGCTTGGAGCGCTCGCGAGCGGGGTCGAAGACGGCCTTGCCCATCTCGATTTTTGATTTGGCGACCTCGGTGGCAATGTCCATGCGCTCGACAAAGCTGTTGAGGAGCGTGGTGTCGATGCCATCGATGGCCTGGCGAATATCGGCAAGGTCCATGGAGGCCCCTTTCGTGAATGGTTGCCTGGGGTAGTTAATTTGGGACGGGGCTTTTTTAGCTACCCTTTGACTGTCGACGAATCGATGGGTGCCAGGGCAAATATCAACTGGCATATGGGGGTAGCTATAATAGCCCCGTCCCAAATTAACTACCCTTGGGGTGGGTGGACTAAAGCTGTTCGGCGTCCTCGAGGAGGGCGTCCCAAATGGCGAGGGCGGCGGCTGCTTCGGCTACGGGGACAGCTCGGGGGACGATGCAGGGATCGTGACGGCCGTGGACCGAGAGCTCGGCATTTTCCATGGCGTCCATGTCTACGGTCTGCTGCTCGCGGCCAATGGAGGGCGTCGGCTTTACGGCCATACGCCACATGACGGGCGCACCAGTCGAAATGCCGCCTAGGATGCCGCCGGCGTTATTGGACTCGACCTCGATCTTGCCAGTCTCGGCATCGATGCGATACGGATCGTTGTTCTCGCTGCCGCGCATGGCGGCCACGGCAAAGCCCATGCCAAACTCCACGCCCTTTACGGCGGGAATCCCGAACGCGATTTGCGCGATGCGGTTCTCGATGCCGTCGAACATGGGGTCGCCGATGCCCGCGGGAAGCCCGTAGATGCCGCACTCCACGATGCCGCCGATGCTGTCGAGTTCGTCGCGCGCGGCTAGGATCTCCTCGCGCATTCGACCGGCTGCGGCGGCGTCAATGCACGGCAGATCGTTCGTAAGGATTGCCTTGCGGTCGGCCTCGCGATAGACCATATCGTCCATCGGCAGGTCGGAGATGCCGCCGATCTGCGCGACGTGCGCCATGACCTGAATGCCGCGGGCCTCGAGTGCCTGCAGCGCGATGCCGCCGGCGATGCACAAGGGGGCCGTTAGGCGGCCGGAAAAATGTCCGCCACCAGCGACATCGTGCATGTTGTGATACTTCACGCGCGCAGGGAAGTCCGCGTGTCCGGGACGGGGCTTGCGGCGCAGCTCTGAGTAATCCTTGGAGCGCGTGTTGGTGTTCTCGATAATCGCGGCGATGGGCGCGCCGGTGGTGTGTCCATCGACCACACCGGCGATGATGTGCGCGGCGTCGGCCTCGCGGCGCTTGGTTGTGGTCTCGTCGCGACCGGGGGCGCGACGGTCGAGGAAGGCCTGCAGCTGCTCCTGGTCCACGGCGATACCCGCCGGGATGCCATCGAGCGAGCAGCCGATAGCGGGGGAGTGCGATTGGCCGAAGATGCTTAAGTGCAAAACGTTGCCAAAGGTCGAGGACATGCTATTCCTCCTCGAGTGTGACCTTGCCGCCCAGCAGGCGGTAGTGGTCGAAGAAATCGGGATAGGACTTGTTGACGGCCTCGGCGCCGTGGATCACGACCTCGCCGGTGGCACGGCTCGCGGCGATGGCGGCCATCATGGCGATGCGGTGGTCGTTGTGCGAATCGACCTCACCGCCGGTGAAGGCATCGACGCCCTTGATGATGAGGTCGTCGCCGGCAATACGCACCTGCGCGCCCAGCGCGGTGAGCTCGCGGGTGGTGGTGACCAGGCGATCGGATTCCTTGATGCGCAGGCGGGCGCAATCGCGGATAAAGGTGCGGCCCTGTGCCAGCGAGGCCACGGCCGAGATAACGGGCACCAGGTCGGGAATGTCGTGGGCACTCATCTCAAAGCCGGCGAGCTTGTCGGACTGCACGGTGGCGGCGTTGGTGGAGCGCACGATGCGGGCGCCAAAGCGCGAAAGCGCGGCGAGCACGTTGCGGTCGCCCTGTGCGGAGCTCAGCGACACGCCCTCCACGGTGATGGGGTCGGTGCCGATGGCGCCGGCACACAGCCAAAAGGCCGCGTTGGACCAGTCGCCTTCGACAGCAACGCTGCCGGGCGTGCGATACGAGCCACTGCTTACGCGGAAGTTCGTGACTTCGGGCTGGCCGTCCCTGGCGGGAATACGCTCGACGTTGACCTCGACGCCAAAGGCCTTCATGGCCTGGATCGTCAGGTTGATGTAGGGGCGGCTCTCAATGAGGCCGGTCACCTGCACGCAGGAGGGCTGGGCCAGCAGCGGGGCTGCCAGCAGCAGGCCCGAGATGTACTGCGAGCTCACGTTGCCCGGCAGCACAAAGGTGCCCGGGCGCATGCGTCCGCTCGTCTTGAGCGGAAAACCGCCCAGACCCTGCAGGTCGCAGCCGGCGGCGATGATCTCGTCCGAGAGCGGGGACAGCGGGCGTGCGCCCAAGCGTCCCTGACCCACAAAAGTTGCTTCTGCGCCCAGCGCGCAGGCGACGGGCAACATAAAGCGGAGCGTGGAGCCGCTTTCGCCACAGTCAAGCGTGCCGCCGGCAAGGGCCTTGAGCAGGCCAAACTCAATACTCTTCATGGTGGGGTGGACCTGGAAGCCGTCCTCGACGGTCTCTATGCGAGCGCCCAGGGCCGTAAGGCAACGTACTGTAGCCTCGATGTCTGCGCAGGTGGTGTTACAGGTGACGTGCGTCTCGCCGTTGGCAAGCGCAGCGCAGATGATCAGGCGGTGCGCCATCGACTTGGACGCGATGGCGGGAACGGTGCCCTTAAGTGGGGACGGGGTGATGCGGGCTAGCATGCGGATACGTCTCCCTTCTGGCCGAGGCCCTCGGCAATGAGTTCGTGGAAAGTGGAAAGCGGCGTGCGGTCGATGCTGCAGCGGCCAATGCCGTGCGGAATCACCAGGTCGATAGTGCCACCCGCGCGCTTCTTGTCGTGGAGCGCCTCGGCGAAGATGGCGTCGGCGGAAAGCTCGCAGCGGGTCTTGAGACCGTGGCGTGCACAAAGCTCCTCAATACGTCCGGGCAGCTCGGCGTCGCAAATGCCGTGTAAGGCTGCGGCACGCGTGATGATGCCCATACCGATCGACACACAGTTGCCGTGTCCGAGCTCAAAGTGCTCGCAGGCCTCAACGGCATGTCCGGCGCTGTGTCCAAAGTTGAGGAGCTTGCGCTGGTTGGTTTCGCGCTCGTCGGCGACGACCACGGCGCGCTTGATGTCGATATTGCGGGCGATGATGAGCGCTACGCGGGACACATCGCGGTTGAGCAGCTCCAGCGTGAGCGGGGTCTTCTCCAGCTCGGCGAAAAGCTCCGGGTCGGCGATCACGGCGTGCTTGACGACCTCGCCGCAGCCGTCGGCGAACTGCTCGGGCGTGAGGGTGGCGAGACACCCCACGTCTGCGATAACCACGCTCGGCTGCCAAAAGGCGCCGGCCAGGTTTTTGCCGGCGGCCAGGTCGATGGCGGTCTTGCCGCCCACCGACGAATCAACCATGGCGAGCAGGCTCGTCGGGATTTGCACAAACTTGCAGCCGCGCATGTAGGTGGCGGCCACAAAGCCCGCCACGTCGCCCACGACGCCGCCGCCGAGTGCCACGATCACGTCGGAGCGCGAAAGCTCGTGCTCGGCCACAAACTCCAAAATGGCAACATAGGTTTCGGCGCGCTTATGGGCCTCGCCGGCCTCGAAAGTGCAGATGCTCACCTCGTAGCCTGACGTCTCCAGGCTCTGCTTAACGGGCATCTGGTAGAGCGGGCCCACGTTGGTGTCCGTCACGATGACGGCCTTGGTGCCGCCGGCAGTGGCGCGCACGAGCGGTCCCGCCTGCTCCAGCAAAAACGTGCCAACATGCACCTGGTAGGGGCGTGCGGTGTCGATATCGATGGTAATCGCCATAAGCTTCGGTCCTTTCGACCTGGCGTGATAGGTGGTCTAGTGGGAGGCCTCGTCATCGAGCGCGCGCTTGATGCGGTCTCCCTCGGCAAGAAGATTCTCCAGATAGCGCTGGTCGCGGTCCTTGAGCGCACGGCTGTAGGCGCCGAGCGACTCGATCAGATGGTCGATCTCGAAGGCGAGTGCGTCGGCGTCGTCGATCATGAGCTCGGACCACATTTGCGGGTTAAGGTGCGCCACGCGGGTGAGATCGCGGTAGCTACCGGCCGAAAAGCCGTGGTGGATCTGGGCGGTCGGGCTCTTTACGTAGGCGTTGGACACCACGTGCGCAAGCTGGCTCGTGAAGGCGATGACGCGGTCGTGCTCGGCGGCGTTCGTCACGCTGAACTTGCCAAAGCCCAAGGGGCGCACCATCTCGCGCACCTGGCCCAAGAGCTCGAGCTTAAGGGCATCGTCTACTGCGGGCGGAACGAGCACGAGCGGGGCGCCCTGGAACAGGTCGGCGCGGGAGTGCGCATAGCCCGAGTACTGCGTGCCCGCCATGGGGTGCGCGCCCACAAAGTAAAAGCCTTGCTCGCGGGCAAGCTCAAAGGCGCGCTCGCACACGATGCCCTTGACGCCCACCGTGTCGATCACCACGGGACCCATGATGGCCTCGGTATCGGTGGCGTCGGCGAGTGCCTGGGCATGCGCCTCAAGCCACTCGATGCAGGCCTCGGGGTAGCAAGCCAGGACGATGATGTCGCATTCGCCGAGTGTCTTGTCGTTGAGCTCTCCGGCGACAGTGCCCATGCTGGCGGCCGTCATGACATCGTCATCGGGGTCCCAGGCCAGCACGCGGACGCCCGCCTGTGCATAGCCGCGGGCAAAGCTACCGCCGATGAGGCCCAGGCCGACGATACCGGCGCACTTGGGGCCGCCCTGGTTAACACGCGCGTTTCTCACCGTACCCATGGGCTACTCCATGGTCTCTTGGCAGACAACCTCGCGGATTGCTCGGATGCGGCGCATGGTGTCGTCGAACTGATCGGGGGTGAGGGCCTGGGCGCCGTCGGACCAGGCTCGGCTCGGCTCGTCGTGGACCTCGATCTCCAGGCCGTTGGCACCGCAGGCGGTCGCGGCGAGCGCCATGGGTTCAACGTAGCGGGTGTAGCCGGTGGCGTGGCTGGGGTCGGCGACGACGGGCAGGTGCGACAGGTGGTGCAGCACCGGCACGGCGTTGAGGTCGAAGGTATTGCGGGTGCGGGTCTCGAAGGTGCGGATACCGCGCTCGCACAGAATGACGTTGTCGTTGCCCTCGCTCATGATGTACTCGGCTGCCATAAGCAGCTCATCGATCGTGCCGGACATGCCGCGCTTGAGCAGAATCGGGGTCTGGGTCTTGCCGACCTCCTTGAGCAGGGGGAAGTTCTGGGCGTTGCGGGCGCCGATCTGCATGACGTCAATCTTCTTGTCCAAGAAGACCTGCACGTCGCGTGGGTCCATGATCTCGGTGACGATCGGCATATCGAGCTCGGCAGACGCCTCGCACAGCAGGTCGAGGCCGGCGGGGCCCATGCCCTGGTAGGCGTAGGGGGAGGTGCGGGGCTTGTAGGCGCCACCGCGCAGCATCGTGGCGCCGGCGGCCTTCACGCGGCGGGCGATGCGGATGAGGTTCTCGCCCTCGACGGAGCACGGGCCGGCGATGACCTGGAACTGATCGCCGCCGATCTTGATGCCGTGGCCGCAGTCGATGACGGAGTCCTCGGGGTGGAACTTGCGGTTGGCGCGCTTGAACGGCTCGGAGACGCGCTGCACGCGCTCGACGACATCCATGGACTCGAGCAGGAACGGGTCGATCTTGGTCGTATCGCCCACCAGGCCGATGATCGTCTCATTCTCGCCGCGTGAGACGTCGGTCTTCAGGCCCTTTTTCTCTATCCAGCTGACGATATGGCTGACGGCCTCGTCGCTGGCGCTCTGCTTTAAAATTGCAATCATGGTGTGCCTCTCACCTCGATGGATAACTTTTGCAAAAACGGCCCGCATCGCGAGCCGTGTATATATGGTGCATGAGAGTTTATACTATCTGACTCGCTTTTGCCTTCTAAAGTGGGCCGTTGCACCGCGTCTCCCACGTAATTGCAAAGCTTTTTCTTTTATTTTGATAGCCCGTGGTGCACTTGGGTATAATGCCAAACGTTGGCCCTATTAGCTCAGGGGATTAGAGCGTCTGCCTCCGGAGCAGAAGGCCGTTGGTTCGAATCCAACATGGGGCACCATCGAACGTAAGACCGTCCGAACCTCGCATGGTCCGGGCGGTTTTTCTTATACCGACGCGACGTGATGGGACGTGGTATGGCAGCAACGGATATCGAGCGCGGACTCTCGACCGCCGAGGTCGAGGGGCGCATCGCCGCCGGTAAGATCAACCGCAACATGGAGCTCAAGACCAAGTCGGTTAAAGAGCTCATCATCGAGAACCTTTGCACGCTGTTCAATTTGATCAACGTGATCCTGGCGTTCCTGGTCATTTTGACCGGTTCGTTTAAGAATCTGACGTTCCTGTTCGTGGTGTTCCTCAATACCGCCATTGGCGTCATTCAATCCATGCGCTCCAAGAAGATGGTCGATAAGCTCACGCTGCTGACCTCCAAGAAGGCCATCGCGGTGCGCGACGGCGCCGAGGTGGAGCTCGACCTGGACCAGATCGTGCTCGACGACATCATCCGCCTGGGGCGCGGCGACCAGATTCCCGCTGACGCCGTGGTGGTTTCGGGCGAGGCGCTCGTGAACGAGAGCCTGCTGACGGGCGAGAGCGACCTCATTAAGAAGCAGCCCGGTTCCGAGCTCATGAGCGGCAGCTTTATCGACTCGGGCCTGCTGCGCGCCCGTGTGATCCATGTCGGCGCCGACAACTACGTGGCCAAGATCAACAATGAGGCCAAGTACGTCAAAAAGGTCAATTCCGAGATCATGAACGCGCTCAACGCCATCGTACGCTTCGCGAGCCTCATTATGATTCCGCTCGGCCTGGCACTCTTTGCCTCGAGTGTGAGCGAGCTGTGGGATGCCGCGGGAACCCCGGGCGATAGCGCGCTTTCGTGGTGTTTCTCCGAGCTGTTGGCTGGTCATGTGCCTTCGTCGGCGCTGCTGTCCACGGTGGGTGCCCTGCTGGGCATGATTCCGCAAGGCTTGGTGCTGCTGACCTCGTCGGTGCTCGCCATCGCCACGGTGCGCCTGGCCCGCCGCAAGGTGCTGGCGCAGCAGCTCTACTGCATCGAGACGCTCGCTCGCGTCGACGTGCTGTGCCTGGACAAGACGGGCACCATTACCTCGGGTCGTATGGAGGTCGAGGGCACCTACCCGCTGCCTGTTGAGGGTGTTGGCTTTGGCGTGGACTCGGACGAGGCGGCTGTTCCCGTCGATACCACAGTGCTCGATTTCGCGCTGGCTAACGTCGCGCGTGCGACTTCGGCCGATGCCAACGAGACCTGCCAGGCGCTGCTCAACTATTACGCTGATCGCCCGGTCGAGGTGTCTGAGCCGCTGTCGGTCATTCCGTTCTCGTCCTCCAAAAAGTGGAGCGGCGCGTCGTTTGCGCAGGGCTCCTATGTGATGGGCGCCGCGCAGTTTGTGCTCTCTGATCGTGTGTTTGCCCAGGTCGAGAACCGTGTCGCCGAGCTTGCCGATACCTGCCGCGTGCTCGTGGTAGCGCGCGTGGACGGCTTTACGCCCGATGGCGATATGGTGGGCGAGGCCGAGCCCGTGGGCTTTGTGACCATCCGCGACGAGATTCGTACCTCGGCGGCCGAGACCATCGGCTACTTTAACGAGCAGGGCGTGACCCTCAACGTGATCAGTGGCGACGACCCGCGCACGGTGTCGTCGATCGCGCGCGTGGTGGGCGTGCCGGGGGCGGACGCTTATGTGGACGCCACGACGCTCGATACGCCGGCCAAGCTCGATGCCGCAGTGGACCGCTACCATGTCTTTGGTCGTGTGACCCCGCAGCAGAAGCGCGAGCTCGTGCAGGCGCTCAAGCGCCGCGAGCACACCGTGGCCATGACGGGCGACGGCGTCAACGACGTGCTGGCGCTCAAGGAGGCCGACTGCTCCGTCGCCATGGCGGCCGGTTCCGATGCCGCGCGCAACGTGGCCGAGATCGTACTCGTCGACAACGACTTTGCCTCGATGCCCGCCGTGGTGGCCGAGGGCCGTCGTTCCATCAACAACCTGCAGCGTTCGGCCTCGCTGTTCCTGACCAAGACGCTGTTCTCGATGGGCCTGGCGGCGCTGTGTATCGCGCTGCCGCCGTACCCCTTCGAGCCCATCCAGATGACGCTCATTAACTTCTTCTGCATCGGCGCGCCAGGCTTTGTGTTGGGCCTGGAGCCCAACAATGCTCGCGTGAAGGGTGCGTTTTTGACCAACGTACTCAAGCGTGCACTGCCGGCGTCGATTGCGGTCATTTTGGCTGCGGCGCTCGATATCTTTGTGGCGCGCGTGTTTGGCTTTAGCCAGCTCACACTGTCTACGATGTGCCTGCTTACGTCGTGTGCGGCGAGCGTCAGCCTGATCTGGCGCATCTCGCAGCCTCTCACGCCCTTACGTGTGGTGCTCTTTGTGTTTGTAGTCGCCGGCATCCTGGTGGGCGTTATCGGATTCCCGGAGCTGCTGTCCATTGCCAACCTGTCGATGGGCCAGATGGTTATCTTGGCTGTCATCGTGGTCTTTACCTGCTCGGTGTTCTTTAAGCTCGCCACGATGATGGATTCGCTCAAGCCGCGTCGTCGTCATGCCGCAACTGGTTTTGGCCGTGGTGTGCGCGTCCACCTAGGTCGCGGTGGCGGCAAGGTGAGCTCGACGGGTTCGACGGCCGAGCGTTTTGCCAAGCGCGTCGCCGCCGACATGGCGCAGCGCCGCGAAGATCGCACCGCTCGCGAGGCCGAGGCCCGTGCACTCGAGGGCGTGGCCCAGGCCCAGCCCAAGAAAAAGAAGAGTACCGGAGCCAAGCGCTCTCGCGTGACCAAGTCCGCCCAAGGCATCAAAGTCTCGATGCCGAGCAAGAAGAAGAAGTAGCTACGCGCCCTGGCGATGTTGAATTGGTGCCTTGTTCCTGTGGGGCCGTGGCGATGTTATGCTCTAACCTCGATTGTTTGAATTGCTTCGAAAAGAGGATGCCGTGATCTGCCCGCATTGCCTTAAGACTATCGAGGACGGCGCCTCGTTCTGCCCCTACTGCAACGCCTATGTGGGTCCGGGCGATGGCCCCGAGCACACCGAGTTCGTGTTCTGTGAGGGCTGCGGTGCCCGTCTTTCTCCGCATGATCGTACGTGCCCCAAATGCGGACGCCCCGCTCCGGGCATCCTCTCCGAGGACGCGGCCGCATCCGACCTGGCAGCGGGCCGCACGGCGGGCTTTCCGCGCCTAACGCAAGAGCAGATCGATACCGAGGTGCCGCATGCGCCAGCCTCTGCCGCTGCGGTGCTTTCGGACGCCGCCGACCCCAATGAGACCTGCGTGCTGCCGGTTTTCGATAAGGATTTCGGTATCCCCAAGGTCGATATTCCCACGCCCGTTTCCCTGCATGACGATGCTCAAAAACCCAAGCGCAAGGTGCATCCCGACGAGGACGCCTATCACAAGCACAAGCGTCATATCCCCAAGCCGCTCATCGTCATCGCGGTCCTTGCCGTCGTGTGCGGTGGTGCGTATTGGTTCGTGACGGCCGATCCCATGGGTGTCATGCCTGGCTTCTATGACCAGTTTGGCCAGGCCGCGCAGACCACGTTCCCCACGCGTCAAAAGGGCGAGGCGACCGAGGACGATACCAAGCAGGACGATTCTGCCGAGGTAGTCCAGGAAGAAACCGTGCTCACCGATGATCAGCTCTATACCAGGCTCGACGGTCTGTATCAGACCATCGTTTCCTACGGTGACGAGGACCGGATCGGCGAGGTCATCGATTCCTTTAACAACGGCTATCTCCGAACGCCGCTGTCCACCCGTCAGGAGCTGTCGCAGAGTGCCTACGCCCTGCGCGACCAGATCAAAAAGACGCAAGATGAGCTCAGCAACCTTAAGTACCAGGACGATACGGTCTATGCGGACGACATTGCCCACTTAAAGCAGCTTGCCGAGTGGATGTATGAGCGCGTCGACGTGATCTGCCAGAGTTGGGACATCTCGCTGGCCATTCCCGATGGCGAGTCGATGAGTTCTCACCAAAGCGAGATCCTGGCGCCCATCGCTCAGAGCGGCAACAGCGCGCTGAATCAGTACGACGCCAACGTGGGCTCCTGGAAGCCGCAGCAGCGTTCCTAAAATTAGTTCGCCATAGTCGGCATAACCTACGTGCGCAATTGATGTAAGCGCATGCTTATTGCTACAATTCGTACAAATATGCTTTAAACGCACGAGGAAGGAACCACATGTTTGGTTTTAAGAAAGAGCTCTACACGCCCGAGTATCAGCTTGCTGGCGACGAGTGCGCCGTTATCGAGACGTCGAAGGGTACCATCAAGGTCAAGTTTGACGGCGAGGGCGCTCCCATTCATGTCGCGAACTTCTGCGAGCTTTCTACGATGGGCTTCTATGATGGCCTTAAGTTCCATCGCTATGTGCCCGGTTTTGTCATCCAGGGCGGCGACCCCAATACCCGCGATATGTCCGGCGCCGACGTCGCTGCCGGTCTTGAGGGCCCCGACGGCATGCCCGGTACCGGTGGCCCCGGCTACTGCATCAAGGGCGAGTTTGCCACCAATCCGCGTAACAGCCATGTCGATGGCGCCCTTGCCATGGCACGCTCCATGGACCCCGATTCCGCGGGTTCGCAGTTCTACTTCTGCCTGGGCGCCCAGCATAACCTCGATTCCGGTTACACCGTCTTTGGTACCACGGTCGAGGGTCTCGATGTGATTTCGCAGCTGCGTGCCGGCGACGAGATCGTCCATGTCGAGATCGTTCACGAGTAAAGGGGACTTCCTTGAATAGCCAGCTGATCCAACAGGGCCGCGCCGCTTACCGCGCGGGTGATTTTTCCGCTGCAGCCCAGATGCTTGGGGCGGCAAAAACTCCCGATGAGATTATGGGCGAGGCCGATCACCTTCGTGGTAACGCCTTGATGCACCTGGGCATGTATGCCGAGGCCGCCGAGGCCTATGCCGCCGCCCTCAACGACGGCACCTACGGCAAGCGCGGCGCACTGCTCACCAACCGCGGCAAGGCGCTCGCCGCCGTGGGCGACTACACGACGGCCGCCCAGGCGTTCTCTGCTGCTACGCAGGATGCTTCCTATGCCACGCCGTTCAAGGCCTATCTGGGCTTGGGTAACGCGCTGTTCCAGTCGGGCGACTATGCCAACGCGGGTACTGCCTTCCGTCAGGCCGCCATCGACGGAGCCAATCCGGCCCCTGCCGCCGCACTCGGCGAGCTCGGTCGTTGCTTCATTAAGCTCGGCCGTCCGGCGGATGCCGTGGAGACCTACCGCACGGCTATCGACTTTGCCGGTCCCCGCGACGACACGCGCGCGCTCAACGCCGGCATGGGTCAGGCGCTTTCTGCCGCCGGCCGTCCCTCCGACGCACTCGACGCCTTTAACGCCGCTACTGCCGATGGCATCTACCAGCTCACCTCCGAGCAGGCCGACGAGCTTGCCCGCGTGCACGATTCGCTTGCCGCGCTGTCTGCCCAGACGGCTATGGCCACGGCTCCGGCGCCCGCGATGGACGCTCCTGCCGTCGATCCGCTCGATCCTACGGGCGCGACCGGTCAGTTTATGCCCGATCCCTCGGATACCGGCTTCTTTACGCTGTCCGAGTCCGAGATGGTCCAGCAGGACCGTCAGGATCGTAAGCAGGCCAAGGTCCGTCGTCGCCATCGCCACACGGGTCTCAAAGTCTTCATCGTGCTGCTTCTGCTCATTTTGATTGCTGCGGGCGGTCTGGGCTTTGCCTACACGCGCGGCTTTGGCTTCCCGTCTCAGGAATCTGTGGTTACCGATCTGTTCCAGGCTGCCGGCGACGGTGACACCGCAAAGGCCGAGTCTTGCCTGGCCTCGAGCCTGTCCGAGGACGCTAAGTCGATGATCATCTCTTCGATTCCGCAGGGTGCCACCGTGTCCGTCGAGGGCATGGATCAGTCCATGACCGAGACGACCGCCAAGGTTAAGGCGTCGCTGTCCAAGGGCGGCGAGCAGGAGTACACCGTCAAATTCGTGCGCTCCGACAACCATATCGGCTGGGCCGTTTCCTCGCTCGACATGGATTTCTCGGCTGCTGACAACCAGTAGTGACCTTATGGGATTTAGCTTTGCCCGGCGCTTCACCGCAAGTGAGGTGCCGGGCTTGCGCTAGTATGATGAGCTAGTAGTTTTCCAGCAATCATCCAACACATCAGGAGTTGCGTTGTTTTCTTTGATGGATATGTTCTTCGGTAGCTATGCGGGCGATCTTGCCATCGACCTCGGCACCGCAAATACGCTTGTCTCCGTGCGCGGCAAGGGCATCGTCATTCGCGAGCCCTCCGTCGTCGCCATCGACAAGAACGACGAGCGCATCTTGGCGGTCGGTATCGAGGCAAAGCGCATGCTCGGCCGTACGCCCGGCAACATCGTGGCCGTTCGTCCCCTGAAGGACGGCGTCATCGCCGACTTCGACGTTACCGAGGCCATGCTTCGCTACTTTATCGACAAGGCTTCCGAGAAGCGCTATCCGTGGACTCCGCGTCCGCGTGTTGTCGTCTGCGTTCCCTCCGGCGTCACGTCGGTCGAGAAGCGCGCTGTCTTTGAGGCCACGATCCAGGCCGGTGCCCGCCAGGCCTATCTGATCGAAGAGCCTATGGCTGCCGCTATCGGCGCCGACCTGCCCGTCGAGGAGCCCACCGGCTCCATGGTCATCGACATCGGTGGCGGTACTACCGAGGTCGCCGTTATCGCTATGGGCGGCATCGTCGTCTCGCAGTCCATCCGTATTGCCGGCGACGAGTTCGATCAGGCCATCCTCACGCACGTTCGCGATGCCTACAACCTGGCCATCGGCGAGCGTACGGCAGAGGACATCAAGATCAAGGTCGGCTCCGCCGTGCCGCTCAAGGACGAGCTCGACGTCGAGGTCAACGGCCGCGACGTGATCACCGGTCTGCCCAAGACCGTGCGCATCGAGAGCGAGGAGATCCGTCGCGCGCTCAACAAGCCGCTCGACGAGATGGCTAAGGCCGTCAAGGACGCACTCGATGCCACGCCGCCCGATCTTGCCTCTGACCTTATGTACTACGGCATTTTGCTGACCGGTGGCGGCGCGCTGCTGCGCGGTCTAGACGTGCGTCTTCGCGATGAGACCGGCGTTTCGGTCAACGTCAGCCCCACGGCGCTCGATAACGTCGTTAACGGCTGTGCCCGCGTGCTCGAGGCCAATGCGTTTGATGGCGGCTTCGTCCAGACCAATGCTTAATTTCCAAAAGGTGGATTCCATTTGGCACGATCTTCGGGTTTCTCCACAAATCTGAATACCAAGCGACAATCAACGGGTATGCGCCCGTTGATTGTTTTCAGCCTGATTTCGGTGTTGCTGCTCACGTTTTATATTCGTGAGGGCGAGGCAGGACCGATTCATGCCGTGCGTTCGGGCGTAACGACGATTACCTCGCCGGTGCGTTTTGTGGGCTCGGCTGTGGCGGCTCCTTTCAATGCCATCGGCAACGTGTTCTCTAACCTTACGGCGTCGCAGGACACGCTCGACGAACTCAAGAAGCAAAACGAGGAACTGACCTCTAAGGTTGCTGAGCTCTCCGAGGCTCAAAAGACCGCCGAGCGTCTGGAAGGGCTGGTCGGCCTGCAGTCGACCTACAACCTTAAATCGACTGCAGCTCGTATTGTCGGTGCCTCCGGCGATGCCTGGACCTCGACCGTTACCATCGACAAGGGCTCTGCCGACGGCCTTACCATCAACATGCCCGTGACGAGTTCTGCCGGTGTTATCGGCCAGATTATCGAGGTATCGGCCAAAACGTCGACCGTGCGCCTGATTGGCGACGAGAACTCGGGCGTGTCCGCTATGGTGCAGGACACGCGCGCTCAGGGCATGCTGCAGGGTCAGGCTGACGGCACGCTGCGTCTTGAGTACGTGAGCGTCGACTCCGACGTTAAGGTTGGCGACATCATCGTAACCTCGGGCATTGGCGGTGTGTTCCCTAAGGGTCTACCGCTCGGCACCGTCTCGTCGGTCGAGAAATCGGCAAACGACGTGTACTACACCATTGTGGTGCGCGCTCAGACCACGGCCGAGAACAACGAGGAAGTGCTGGTCATTACCTCGCTGACCGACGAACAGTCGGCCTCGGATGAGGACGTGAGCACGGCCAACAGCACGCCGCAGGGAACGTCGCGTGACGCTGCGACCAAGACGAAGGACGAGAGTTCGGATGACAGTTCCGACACGTCCGAGACGACCGATTCCGGCTCGAGCGAATAGGGGGCATGTCCATGGATCTACACGAGCAGGGGATGAGCTCCCGCACGTTTGTAATCGCCGCCATCGTGTGCGTGCTGCTGCAGGCGGGCCTGGCACCGCAGGTCTCCATTGCGGGCGGTCGCGTCAACTTCATGATTATCCTGGTGTGCTTAAGCGTGTTCTCGGGCGACCCGACCCGTGCCGTCGTGTGCGGTTTTTGCAGCGGCTTGTTTTATGACCTGTCCGCTGCCGTGCCGGTGGGCGTTATGTCGCTCCTGCTGACCGTGGGTTCTTTTGCCCTGGTGCACAGCGCCGTCGGTCAGACGGGCGGTACCCCGAGTGCACGCGGCATCACTGTGGGCGCCTTTGCGCTCGTCATTAATGTGATTTACAGCATCATCTTGCTGTTTATGGGTTTGGAGACGAGCTTTCTCGTGGCGATCTTCGGCCATGCGCTGCCGTCCTCGATCCTGACGGGTCTGGTTGCCATTCCGTTTTTGATGTCCGGCGTCGTGCCGCAGTCCGGCTATGGATTCTCCGCACGTGGCGGACGCCAGACGGGTATGCGCTTTAAGCCCAAGACCCGCAAGCTCAAATAGGGGAGGCCCGTAGATGTCTTCCCAGATGACGGTTATTATCGCCGGTATCGTGCTGGTTGTGGCCATCGTGGTCGCACTGGTCATCATGCGTCGTGGCGATTCCCGTTTTACCTACGATACGCAGCATGGAACGGCCCCGCGCGCCACCGAGGGCGAGGGCAATACCGCGGCGACCGCCTTTAAGGGCCGCTTTTCCATCCTCACCACGGGTGTGGGCGCGATGTTTGCGGCGCTTGCCGTCAAGCTGTGGGGCATGCAGATGGTCTCGTCGGACTATTACGAGAAGCAGGCCAATAGTAATCAGACTCGCACCGTTACCACACCCGCTGTGCGCGGCCGCATCCTCGACCGCAATGGTGTGGCGCTTGTCCAGAACCGTCCCTCACTTGCTGTTGTGGCCTACCGCGACCTTGCCGAGGATGAGGTTCTGGTTCGCCATCTTGCCAACGTGCTTGGAATGCCTTACGTGGCGGTCCTTCGTAATATTCAGGACAATACAGAGGGCGCCCAGAGCTTGCATACCATCGCGACGGACGTCCGTCGTTCCACGGTTGCCTATATTCAGGAGCATGCCGGCGAGTTCCCGGGCGTCAAGATTGCCGAGCGTACCGAGCGCCAGTATCCATATGGCGAGACGGCATGCCATATCTTGGGCTATACCGGCACCATTACCTCCGAGCAGCTCGAGGCTCAGAATAAGAAAACCTCTGGCGATGATGATGCTTCTGCTGGCAAGATCACGTACCAGTCGGGCGATATCGTGGGCCAGGCGGGCGTTGAGAGCTACTACGAAAACCTGCTGCAGGGTATTCGTGGCGAGCAGACCGTCAAGGTCGATGCCTCGGGCAATGTGACCGGTCAGGCCGGCGCCGTGCCCGCGAAGGCCGGCTCCGACATTAAGCTCACGCTCGACCTTAAGATCCAACAGGCCTGTGAGACGGCACTGGCGAGCGCTATCGAGCTTGCCAAGACCACTGGCTACAGCAATGCCGGCAACGGCGCTGTGGTGTGTCTCGACCCCAACAATGGCGAGATCCTGGGCATGGCGAGCCAGCCCAAGTTCGATCCGTCCGTCTTTATCGGTGGCGTCTCAAATGACGTGTGGACCGAGCTCAATGATGACAAGGGTTCGCACCCGCTGCTCAACCGCGCCATTAGCGGACAGTACATGTCGGCCTCGACCATCAAGCCGCTCTCGGCGCTGGCCGGTCTTGAGTTTGGAACCTACACTTCAACGCAGACAACCAACTGCACGGGCTATTGGACGGGCCTGGGCAAGGCTTGGGGCAAGCGCTGCTGGCTGACGTCTGGCCACGGCACCATGACGCTGCAGTCGGGTATCGCCAACTCGTGCGACCCCGTCTTCTACGACATGGGCAAGGCGTTCTTTTATGACGAGCAACATCCCGAGGGCCTGCAGGAGGTCTTTCGTCGCTGGGGTCTAGGCAAGACCTGCGGTATCGATCTGCCGAGTGAGGGCGCGGGCCGTATTCCCGATGCCGAGTGGAAAGAGTCGTACTTCACCGACGCATCTGCCGAGGACCGCAAGTGGAATGCCGGCGATATGACCAACATTGCCATCGGTCAGGGTGACATCCTGGTGACGCCCCTGCAGATGGCGTGCGCCTATATGGGTCTTGCCAACGGCGGCAAACAGTACGTGCCTCACGTATTTTTGTCTGCCGTGTCGCGCGATGGCGACGGCGATGCCTATAAGTACAATGGCAAGGGCAAGAAGAAGCGCCTGGAGGCCAAGATCAACAGCGATTCGGATTTGGCTCTTGTTCGCAACGGCATGCACGACGTGATTTACACGGCATCGACGTCCCTGGCGGCGCACTTTGGCACCCTGACGCCGCAGGTATACGGCAAGTCGGGCACGGGCGAGAAAAGTGGCGAGGACGAATACGCGTGGTTCTGCGCCTATGCACCGGCCGATGATCCCAAGTATGTCATCGCTACCGTCCTGGAGCAGGGCGGCGGTGGCTCAGATACCGCGATGCATGTCGTGCGCGACGTGCTCGGCGTGATTTATGACGAGCCCGATACCTCTTCGGCCTCGGGCGATTCTTCGGTTCGATAGGAGGTTGCGATGGATTTTTCTCCGGCGGATCTGTTCCGTTCAACCAAGACCGGCTCTCGCAGCAGCCTGGACCGCGTCAACAAGCAACTTTCGGCCTCGCGCGGCACGTTTCGCCAAAAGGTGCATATCGGTGTGCTCGTGGCTACTGTGGCGCTCGTCGCCTACGGTGCCATCATTATCTGGTCGGCTTCGCAGTTTAAGGCCGATGCATCGTTTTCACGCCATCTTCTGGGAATTGGCATCGGGGCGGTGCTGGCGGTGCTGGTCTGGCGTACCGACCTGCGCGGTATTTCCAATTTCTCGACGGCGTTGCTCGTCATCGACCTGATCGTGATCTTCTCGCCCAAGATTCCGGGTCTGTCCTATACGGGCGGTCTGGGCATGACGGGCTGGATCAAGATTCCCGGTATCGGCTTGACGTTCCAGCCGGTTGAGCTTGCCAAGCTCATCACCATCTTCTTTATTGCTACGCTTGGTTCGCAGTATAACGGTCGCATCGATACCGTTCGCGACTACGTCAAGCTCTGCGGCATGCTGTCCATTCCGTTTTTGGCCGTCGTTGCCATGGGTGACCTGGGCTCGGGCCTGGTCGTGCTGGTTTCGGGCGCCATCGTCATCTGCATGAGCGGTGCACGCCGCGAATGGGTGCTGTCGACCCTGGCCCTGCTCGTGGGCCTGGTGGCCCTCGTCCTGGCGCTTGATTCGGTCTTTGATTCGTTGCTCGGCCACGATGTGCTCATCAAGCAGTATCAGATGAACCGTCTGACGGTCTTTATCGACCCCGATAATGCCGATTCGGACGATGCCTACAACCTGCAGCAGTCGCTTATCGCCGTTGGCTCGGGCGGCTTCTTTGGTAAGGGCCTGGGGCATGCGACGCAGTCGGCCGGCGGCTTTCTGCCTGAGTTCCACACCGACTTCGTCTTCGCCTTCCTGTCCGAGACCTTTGGCTTTTGCGGTTCCTTTTTGCTCCTGTGCCTCTACGTGCTGCTGATCTTTTCGACGATTCGCGTCGCCTTTAAGTGCGAGTCGCTGTTTTTGCGTCTTTCGTGTGTGGGCATCGTTGGCATGTGGGCGTTCCAGACTTTCGAAAACATCGGCATGTGCATCGGCATGATGCCGATTACCGGTATTCCGCTACCGTTTATTAGCTTCGGTTCGTCTTCGATGATGATTCAGCTGCTGACGGTGGGTATCGTACAATCCATATGGCGGCATCGTTCGGGCGCCGCGTAACCGCTGGAGGGGTTTGCTATGAAAATTCCCGTAGATAAGCTGACCCGCGCTTTTAAGATGGGCGCGTCCGTTAAGAAGGATTCCGATACGCCGGTGCGCGTCTCGGTCTATCTGGATTCGTCCGCCTCGCGCTTTCTGGCCGAGACGGTGCGTGACGCCTTTGTGCCGCAGACGACCTCGGGCATTGTGCGCGTCGAGCGTCTGGGGGAGGAGCGAATTGCTCCAAAGACCGATACCGATGTGGTGCTGGTGCTCTCGTGTGGTTCCGACCGCTTGGAGAGTGCCGTGCAGGAGCTCGTGATCGCCGGCGCGCCCGTGTGCGTGCTTGCCGAGTCTGCTGTGGAGGTGCCGTTTATCGAGGAGTCCACGCCCATGCTCGGCGTGGTAGCGGCAACCGATAAGACGTATCTGCTCGAGACGCTTGCCCGCTGGATTCTCGATCGCACCGACAAGGAAACGGCTTTTGCGGCGAACTTTGCCTTCATGCGCATCGCGGCCGCCAATCGTATCATCACCTCGTGCGCGCTCACCAATATGGCGACCGGTGCGCTGGCGTTTTTGCCGGGCGCCGATTATCCCGTTATGGCGCTGGCGCAGGTGGGCATGCTCTTTGAGCTCGCTGCCGTCTTTGGACGCGGCATTAAGCCTGAGCGCGGCTACGAGGTCGCGGGCGTGCTTGCCGGCGGTCTTGTGATCCGCGCGGTCACCCGCGCGCTCGTCAAGCAGACGCCACATATTGGGTTTGCCGTCAAGGCGCTCACTGCCGCCGCGGGCACCTATGGCATGGGCCGTGCGCTCGTTTCGCTATACGAGCGCGATGTCGACTACAGCCGTGCCAACGAGGTGGTCACTGCCACGTTCTCCCGCGTTCGCGATCTGGTGACCACGGTCGTGGGCGCTACCCGTCCTATGGCGTCCTACCAGGACGCATCCGATCTCGCAGCTTAGGGGTTTTCCGTTGCGCGTTGCATACCAAGACTGTTTTCATTTAATTGAGCCGCTGCTCGCCAAGGTCGAGAAGCCGAGTCGCTATATCGATCACGAGTGGGGTACGCTTTCCAAGGCCGATGCCGACTACCGTTGCTGCCTGATCTACCCGGATGTGTACGAGGTCGGTCTGCCCAACCAGGGCATCGCCATCCTCTACAACATCCTTAACCAGGCCGAGGGCATCTCCTGCGAGCGTGGCTATGTGCCGTGGCCCGATATGGGTGATGCCATGCGCGAGGCGGGTATTCCGCTGCTGTCGCTCGAGGGTGCAGCGCCGGTCGCTTCGTTTGATATCGTTGGCCTGCATGTGCCGCACGAGATGGCGGTGACGAACTTCCTCGAGGCTCTCGACCTCGCTGGCATTCCGCTGTTGGCGGCCGACCGAGGTGAAGACGACCCCATTATCATCGCCGGCGGTCCCTCGGTGTACAACCCCGAGCCGTACGCGGCCTTCTTCGATGCCATCCTCATCGGCGAGGGCGAGGAATCGCTGCTCGAGACCTGCCAGTTGCATCGCCGCCTGCGTGACGAAGGGGTCCCGCGCGCGCAGATTGTCGAGCAGCTTGCATCCATTGCCGGCAACTACGTGCCGTCGCTCTACGAGGTGCGTCACGACGAGCCCTGCTCGCCGCATGGCTACACCGTGCCGCGTGAGGGCAAGGATGCGCCGACGGTGGTCTTCAAGCGCGTCGTCGAGGATTTCGGCGCCACGAATCCGTTGTCGCAGTCGTGCGTGCCCTATGCGCAGCTGGTCCACGACCGCCTGTCTATCGAGATTCTGCGCGGCTGTGCCCGCGGCTGTCGTTTTTGCCAGGCCGGCATGACGTATCGCCCGGTGCGCGAGCGCTCGGCCGACCAGATCGTCTCGTCGGTGATTCAGGGTCTGGAAAAGACCGGCTATGACGAGGTGTCGCTGACCTCGCTCTCCACGACCGACCACTCCTGCATTCGCGACGTGCTCGGCAGGCTCAACCGTCGCCTGGAGGATACGGGTATTCGCGTGTCTATTCCGTCGCAGCGCCTGGATTCGTTTGGCGTGGATATGGCCGAGTCGGTTGCTGGCGAAAAGAAGGGCGGCCTGACGTTCGCGCCCGAGGCCGGCAGCCAGCGCATGCGCGACATCATTAACAAGAACGTGACCGAGGAGGACTTGGACCGTGCGGCCAAGGCGGCCTTCGAGGCCGGCTGGAATCGCATGAAGCTCTACTTTATGATGGGCCTTCCCGGCGAGCGCGACGAGGACATCGTGGCCATCGCCAATCTGGCCGATCACGTGCTGGAGCTCGGTCGTTCCGTGGTGCCCAAGGCTCGTCGCGGCTCGATTTCGGTGTCCATCTCGGTTTCGGTCTTTATCCCCAAGGCTGCCACGCCGTTCCAGTGGTGCCCGCAGCTCGACTACGACGACGTTAAGCGTCGCCAGAAGCTGCTTATCACGAGCGTTCGCAACCGTGCCGTCCGCGTGCATTACCACGATGCCGAGACCTCGCTCATCGAGGCCGCGCTGTCCCGCGCCGGTCGTGACATGACGCCCGTCATCATCGATGCTTGGCGCTCGGGTTCTCGCTTTGACGCCTGGGTAGAGCATTTCTCGCTCGATAACTGGAAGGAAGCTGCTGCCAAAAACGGCATCGACCTCAATGAGCTCGTGCACCTGCCCTACGAGTTGGATTGGCGCCTGCCGTGGGAGCATGTGAGCCCTGGCTGTACGCGCGGCTTCCTCGAGCGCGAGTACCGTCGCTCGCTCGAGGGCGTCACGACTCCCGACTGCACCCGCACGTCGTGCACCGGCTGCGGGATCTGCCCCACGCTCCACGCCAAGAATGTATTGATGGGTGATCGCGCATGAGTGAGCGCCTGACCGACAACCCCTCGCTCTTTAGGCTTCGTGTTCGCTATGGCAAGCGCGATCGCCTTAAGTACCTGGGCCATCTCGAAGTAATCCATACCATTGAGCGCATCGTGCGCCGTGCGGGACTTCCCTATGCCGTCACGCAGGGCTTCTCTCCGCACATGCGCGTGGGCTTCTCTTCGGCGCTACCGGTGGGTACGTCGTCGACCTGCGAGTGGTATGACCTGTTTATGACCGAGTTCGTGGCGCTCGACGAGGCGTTTGGGCGCCTGGCTGCGGCGTCTCCGGCCGATCTGGCGCCCATCGAGGCGGCGTACATCGACGTGCGCACGCCGGCGTTGACGGCGCAGCTCACGCGCTTGTCGTATCGCATTGATTTGCACTTGGATCCCGAGGCGCCCGTAAGCGCCGACGAGGTGCGTCGTGCGATCGACACGCTGCGCGCGGGCCACGGCATCGACTACGCGCGCGGCAAAAAGAGCAAGCGCTTGGATTTGGATCACACGCTCGTTGGCTATGAGCTCACGGCGGGGGAGCGCCCGGACCATTTGGTGCTCATGCTCGACACCCATGCCGACAACGAGGGCTCAATGCGTCCGGAAATTTTGCTTTCTGCTGCTGATGTTTTGTTGCAGGGCTTGACCCCGGGCGTGGATGCACCTATTGTTTCCACCGGTATGCAAGACCTCGTGACCATCTGCTCCTACGATGTCGAGCGTCAGAATCAAGCATGCGAGGACGACGAGGGCCGACTCGTCAGCCCCATACCTGTGCGAACTTGTGGATTTGCTCCACATACTCGTTGACGGGGGTATTTTCGCCTGCTACTATATTCGGCTGTTGCACTAACTGATGCATGAAGGGCAAGTAAACATGTACGCAATCGTTAACACGGGCGGCAAGCAGTACAAGGTCGCCACCGACGATGTCATCACCGTCGAGAAGATCGAGGGCAATGAGGGCGACAAGGTCACCCTGCCGGTTATCTTCCTCAACGATGGTAAGAAGATCGTCACCGATCCCGACAAGCTGGCCAAGGCCAAGGTTACCGCTCAGATCGTTGAGCAGTTCAAGGGCGAGAAGCAGCTGGTCTTCAAGTTCCACAAGCGCAAGCGCTATCGTCGTCTGAAGGGTCACCGTCAGCAGCTCACCAAGCTGAAGATCGTGAAGGTCCAGGCTACCTCCCGCGCCAAGAAGGCTGTCAAGGCAGAGGCTGAGGCTGTTGCCGAGGCTCCCGTCGCCGAGTAGATTACACTCGTAACGAAAGAGTAGGTATACACAATGGCACACAAAAAAGGACTCGGTTCCTCCCGTAATGGCCGTGACTCCCGCGGTCAGCGCCTTGGCACGAAGCGCTATGCCGGCCAGACGGTAACCACGGGCACGATTCTCGTCCGTCAGCACGGCACGCACATCCACCCGGGTGAGAACGTTGGCCGTGGTAAGGACGACACGCTGTTCGCGCTGGTCGACGGTACCGTTGAGTTCCACAAGGGTATCAAGCACAGGGTCAGCGTACGCCCGCTCGCGAACGCGTAATTCACCCTTCATAGAGCACATATGTGGGAGGCACTTGAGTTTTAGGATTCAAGGGTCTCCCTCTTTTTTGTAGGAGGCGATTCTGTTGTCACAGTTCACCGATATCAGCCGCATTAACGTGTGCGGCGGCGACGGCGGAGCCGGATGCATGTCGTTTAGGCGCGAGGCATTTGTCCCCAAGGGCGGCCCCGATGGCGGCGACGGCGGTCGTGGCGGCAATGTCGTCATCCAGGCCGATGCTCAGTTGTCTTCGCTGATCGATTACCGCTTTAAGCATCACTTTCGCGCCGAGCGCGGCACGCACGGGCAGGGTGCCCGTCGTAACGGCAAGAGCGGCGAGGACCTGATTCTCAAGGTCCCTATGGGTACCGTGGTGCGCGAGCTCGACCCCGAGACGCAGACCCCGATGTTCGAGATTGCCGATCTGGTGCATGATGGCGAGCGCGTTGTCGTGGCCCCTGGTGGCGCCGGTGGTCTCGGCAATACGCACTTTGTGACGTCGGTGCGCCGCGCGCCCGCGTTCGCCCAGCTGGGCGAGCCGGCCGAGGAGCACTGGATTGAGCTCGAGATGAAGCTCATGGCCGATGCCGCGCTCGTGGGCTTCCCTTCGGTGGGTAAGTCATCGCTCATCGCGCGCATGAGTGCCGCCCGTCCTAAGATTGCCGACTACCCGTTTACCACGCTCGTGCCGAACCTCGGCATGGTGCGTGCCGGCGAATATTCTTACGTAGTTGCCGACGTCCCCGGCCTCATCGAGGGCGCGAGCGAGGGCAAGGGCCTGGGTCACCAGTTCCTGCGCCACATTGAGCGTACGGCCCTGATCATGCATGTCGTCGACATGACGGGTGGTTTTGAGGATCGCGATCCGGTCGAGGATTATCGAATCATCAACCGCGAGCTCGAGCAGTATGGTGCCGAGCTTTCGGAGCGTCCGCAGATCGTCGTCGCCAACAAGTGCGATGCGCCGGGTACGGCCGACAAGATTGCCGACCTTAAGCGCGCAGCGCTCGACGATGGACATATGTTCTTTGCCGTGTCTGCCGTGACGGGCGCCGGTCTCAATACGTTGATGCTTGCCGTAGGTGAGCAGGTGGCCAAGCTCCGCGCCGAGCTGGCGGTCTCCGATGAACCGGTCGACCTGCGCGACGATGAGTGGGAGCGCCGCCGCCTGCAGCGTGAGAAGCGTTTCCGCATTGTCCAGGAAGAGCCCGGTGCCTTCCGCGTGGTCGGTCGTGCCATCGAGCGCATGGTCATCCAGACCGACTGGGAAAACGAGGAAGCCGTCATTTACCTGCAGCATAAGTTTGCGCGTATGGGTGTTGACGACGCGCTCGAGAAGGCCGGTTGCCGTGCGGGCGACGAGGTCCGCATTTGCCAGCGCGCCTTTGACTTTGAGGGCGCTGAGGACTTCTCGGAGTACGAGGAGCTCGAGGATGCTGGCGAGGACGTTGCCGTTGAAGTCATTGACGTGGCCGATGCTGCGGATGAAGGCGTCGAGGTTGTCGATGCGGCGGATGCCGCGGGCGATGCCGAGACCTCGGAGGGCGAGTAAGCCATGTCGCTGCGCGGTGGAATCGGTCTGCCCGAGCTTCCTCTAGAGGACGGGCAGGAGTTTAGGCTCGGCATTATGGGTGGCACCTTTGATCCCATCCATTACGGGCATCTGGTGACTGCCGAGCAGGCGCGCGAGTCGCTCGACTTGGACGCTGTGCTCTTTATGCCGGCAGGGTCTCCCGCCTTTAAGCTTGACAAGCCGGTGACGCCTGCCGAGGACCGTTATGCCATGACGGTCCTCGCCACCGCCGCGAACCCGGCCTTTTTGGCGAGCCGGTTCGAGATCGACCGCCCGGGCGTAACCTATACGGCCGATACGCTTCATGCCCTTCGCGACTTTTACCCGCCGCAGGTAAAGCTCTACTTTATTACGGGCGCCGACGCGATTATCGATATCGTGACCTGGCATGATGCCGAACGAATCGCTGAGCTTGCTACCTTTATTGCGGCGACGCGACCGGGCTTTGATATCGATACGGCGCGTGCCCGAATCAAAGAGTCGGGGCTGCCGTTCGACGTGCGCTATATTCAGATTCCGGCGCTGGCGATCAGCTCGACGAACATTCGTAAGCGAGTTGCCCGCGGCATGAGCGTGCGCTACCTTACGAGCGAGTCCGTGCTCGGCTACATTCGCAAACGCAGGCTATATGCCGAATTGGGCCAAGAAGATTTTGAGTGATGGGGGTCTACGTTGTCGGTAGAGGATCAGTTTGAGGGCGATGAGCGCGCGCTGCTCAAGCGCATTCAAGAGCTGCTCGATGTTCGCATGAAGGATAAGCGCAAGCGCTATGTGCATTCGCTGGGTGTTGCCGAGACCGCACTTCATCTGGCCGAGGTCTACGGCGTTGACCGCTTTGATGCCGCTGCTGCCGGTCTGATCCACGACTGGGACAAAGTGCTCTCCGACGACGAGCTGGTTACGCGCGCTCTGCATTACGGCATTAAGATTGCCGGCTCTCCTTCCGCCGCGACGCCGCTTTTGCATGGTCCTGTTGCCGCCTATGAGCTTCCGCAGCTTTTCCCCGAGTTGTCGCCGGCCGTTTTCCAGGCTGTCGACCGTCACACCGTGGGTGCCTGCGACATGACGCCGCTCGATATGGTGGTCTTTGTGGCCGATGCCATCGAGCCCAACCGCCACGGCGACTATGCGCATGCGCTGCGCAAGATGGTGGGGGAGTCGACGCTCGACGAGTTGTTCTTCTCCTGTTTTGCGCAGGGTTTGGTCTATGTGATCCAGTCCGGGCGCTATCTTTATCCCACGGCTATTACGATTTACAACCATTACGCCCAGCTGCGCTAGCTCGGGTGTGTCTAGAAAGAGGTATTCCATGGCCGACGAGACCATGACTGACGAGCAGATTCTTGAAGGTGTGGAGCACAAGAGCTTCGCCGCCACGTCCGACCGCACCGCCGCCTCGCTGTCCGCGAGCGGTGTCGCCGCCGAGGATGTCGCCCGCGCCGCTGCGCAGGCCGCCTACGACAAGAAGGGCGAGGACGTTCAGGTGCTCGACCTGACCGAGCTTTCCGATGTGTGCGACTACTTTGTGCTCGCCACCGGTACCAACAACCGCCAGGTCGATTCTATCGTCGACGAGATCGAGGAGAAGGTCGCCGAGGCTTGCGGCGAGCATCCGTTCTCCATCGAGGGCCGCGAGCAGAAGACCTGGATGCTCATGGACTACGGCTCGGTTGTCGTCCACGTCTTCACTCCCGAAGCCCGCGACTTCTACCGCCTCGAGAAACTCTGGGGAGACGCCCCCCAGCTTCCCCTCAACCTCCTCTAGTAGCTCATTTGAGACGGGGTTTAGCTACTCTCACGCATATCGCCGGGCAGTTGCGGTTTTCCGCACCTGCCCGGTTTTCTTTATGCCCAAAGTAGCTAATTTGGGACGGGGCTTTTTTAGCTACTACCTACCGTTCGCCGATAGAAGCGAGTTGCGGTTCATTGCGTGATATTTAGCTTTCCGACTCGGGTAACGTATTTGTTATCTGTAGAGGAGGAGATGCGTATGACTCGGACCGCGCGGGAAATCTCTGTTTACGGCTATTACCATGTCGTCCAAAAGGGCTGTGGTGGTCAGCTGATATTTGAGGATGCTGACGATCGACTCTATCTGATTCGACTGATAGCTTCGAAATGCCAGAAGTTCAAAGTGGATGTCATCGCATGGTGCCTTATGGATAATCACATTCACTTGTTGTTAGATGACGGGCATGCTCACCTGAGCGATTGCATGCATTCGATTACGACGGCGTATGCCATGTATTTCAATTCTAAGACAGGCAGGAGAGGTCCTGTTTTCCAGGATCGATTTAAGAGTGTGCCGATTCTCGATGATGATCAGCTGCTCAACTGCGTTCGTTACATTCACGATAACCCTGCGAAAGCCAGAATTGGCACTGCTTCGCTCTATCGCTGGAGCAGCTTTAGCGAGTATATGGGCTATCCGGGAATTTGTAAGACTGATTGCGTGCTCGGGTTGCTCGGGAATTCCCAGAGATTTTTTGTATTTAGCACCTCGGGCGAGCCCAATGGCTATTGCTTCCGTTATGGCGCTCATGTGAGTGATGCTGACGCGCTTGAGTTTGCGCACGCGTTGCTCAAACCATACGAGCCTCACCATCTCAACGCTCTGCCCAAGGGCGTGCGTGATGACTGTATCCGTAAGCTCAAAAGCGAGGGCTTTTCGATCAAGCAGATCGTGCGCCTCACGGGTATCGGCCATTGCACGATTCAAAAAGTTAAAGTTGAAAAGTAGCTCATTTTAGGCGGGATAATTTTGCTGCGGCCGCCAAACCGGACATCCGGGGTAGTCAATTTGGGACGGGGCTATTTTAGCTACCCTTTGGCTGACGGTGAATGAATTAGGTCGAATGAATCTCAACCGATATATAGGGGTAGCTAAAATAGCCCCGTCCCAAATTGACTACCAATGCTGTGTCGGACGGAAGGCAGCAACCCCCCCCGTCCAAAAAAGACTAGTTATTGAAGCGGGATTGGCGGCCGAAGGATAGGGCGGTGTCGCCGAATTTGTCTCGGACGGCGTCGATGGCGACGGAGAGGTCGCGGCGGTCGCTGGATTGGGCTCCACGGTCGTCGACTTCGCAGAACAGGTCGGTCTGGATGCCGCCCCGATGGTCAAAGTCGCTCATGCCGATGCCGGCTAAGCGAACATGCATGCCTTCTTGCCAGATGTTGTCGAGCAGTTCGAGTGCAACCGCCACGAAGATGTTCTCATCGTCGGTTGGATGAGGCAGCCGGCGCTGTGCCGTACGCCCGCTTCCATACGAATACTTGAGCTTGAGCGTTACCGTGGCACCCGTCAGCCCCTGACGGCGCAGACGGCGTCCCACCGACTCACCCAGCAGCGCAATCGCCGCCTCAATATCCCCACGCTCAGTCAAATCTTTCGCAAAGGTGCGTTCATTACTGACCGACTTGACCTCACGCTCCTCATCGAGACTCGTGACTTCGGAGATTTCGAGTCCCAGCGCACGCTGGCGCATGCGTTCGCCGTTGACGCCAAAAATAGAGGCCAAGGTGGATTCCGGTGCACGTGATAGCTCGCCGAGGGTGTAGATGCGCATGCGGCGCAGTCGCTCCTCGGCCGAGCGCCCGATGCCGCTCATGGCAGATACCGGCAGTGCGGCCAAAAAGCGCTGCTCGGTTCCGGGGCGCACGATGGTCAGCCCAAACGGCTTATCCCGCTCGCTTGCGATCTTTGCGACCGTCTTGTTGCAGCCCACGCCAATGGAGCACGTCACTCCCAGCGCTGCCACGCGGTCGCTTATACGCCGCGCAACCAGCATCGGGTCTTCGGGCGCAAAGCGGCCCGGTGTGATATCGATAAAGGCTTCGTCGATGGATACGCGCTCAACGCGCGGGGTCTCGTCGGCGAGAATCGCCATGACCTGCGCGCTCACCTCGCGGTAGCGATCAAAGTGCCCATGCGTCCAAATGGCTTGCGGGCATAAGCGCCGCGCCTCGGCCGAGGCCATGGCAGAGTGCACGCCAAAGCGACGTGCCTCATACGAACACGTGGACACGACGCCACGCGAATCGGCGTCTCCGCCCACGATGAGCGGCTTTCCGCGCCATTCGGGATGGTCGAGCATCTCCACGCTCGCAAAAAACGCATCGAGGTCCATCAGGCCCACCGCCGGACCCGTCCAGGGAGGCGGCGTGACGCCCATGGCATCCTCATAACCGTATGTATGTTCGCGTCTTTCCATGTCATGAGTATACCGCGCAGCTCATGTGGGGTGCGTGTATGTGCTTGCAAATCCCGAATTCTTGTCTAAGATATGGATTTGCCCTCGACTACACCGAAGAAGTTGGTCTCACGGACTTCACCTGCCCGCGTCGATGGCGTATTATGTTCAACTGTTTGTTTGTAGTTGCAGCCTAAAGCTGCTTGGTTGGAGGAGTTTCCTTTGGCAGTCAAGATTCGCCTTGCTCGTCACGGCGCTAAGAAGCGTCCGTACTACCGTGTCGTCGTCGCCGATTCCCGCGCCCCGCGTGACGGTCGTATCATCGAGGAGGTTGGCCGCTACAACCCGATGACCGCCCCCAAGACCATCAACCTCGACCTCGAGAAGATCGCCGACTGGCAGTCCAAGGGCGCTCAGCTCACCGACGCCGTCGCCGCTCTGGTCAAGGCCGCCAACGAGGGCGAGAAGATCGAGACCGTCGTCAAGAAGTCCAAGAAGCAGCTCGCCAAAGAGGCTGAGGCCGCTAAGGCTGCCGCTGAGGCCGCTGAGGGCGCCGAGGAGTAAATCGTGCCTGAGGTTGACGCTGCACAGCTCGAGGGTGAGGCAATGCTCTCAGATCGCATCGCCGATCTCGTCGAATATCTCGTTGTTCAGATCGTCGACGACCCGGATTCCGTGAGCCTTGAGGTCATCGATGGTGACGACGCCTCCACGATTGAGGTTTCGGTCGCCGAGGATGACGTCGCTAAGGTCATCGGCCGTCGTGGCCGTACCATCAAGGCCATTCGCACGCTCGCCCGTGCACTGGCCGCTCGCCTCGACACTGCTGTCGAGGTAGAGGTTCTGGGCTAGGACCTTGAGGTCCCAGTACAAAAACATCGCCCGTGTGGTCAAGCCGCACGGAAGGAAGGGGGAGGTCCTCGCGCAGCCGCTGCGGGGGCTTCCTTCTGTATTAGAGCCGGGCATGCGTGTCGCCCTGACGCCGCCGGCGCTCAAGCGCGACCGCTTTTGCACGGTCGTGTCCGTCACCGATACGGGCGATGGCGATCTGGTCTCGTTTGAGGGCATTGACGACTTGACGGCCGCCGAGGGCATCACGGGATGCTACGTGCTGGCAAATCGTGACGATTTTGAGCTCGATTCGCTCGACGCTGCCTATACCGACCTGATGGGTCGCGAGGTGGTCGACGAGCGCTTCGGTTTGCTCGGCACGATCGTAGAGATCATGTGGACGCCCGCTAACGATGTTTGGGTTGTCGAGGGTGATCGGTACGGCGAGGTACTGATTCCCGTGATCGAGCAGGTCGTGCTCGATCTTCCCGACACAGGAACAATTTCCGTCCACGTTATGGACGGCCTGATCGATATGGACAAGTAGGGAGGAAAACATGCTGATCGAGACCCTTTCGGTCTTTCCCGAGATGTTTGAGCCCGTCATGTCCACATCGATTTTGGGCCGCGCCCGCAAGGCCGGCCTTTTTGATTTTAAGGCGTATAACCTGCGCGACTGGACGCACGACCGCCATCGTACCGTCGATGACGAGCCGTACGGCGGCGGGCAGGGCATGCTCATGAAGGTCGAGCCTATCGCAGAGGCCATCGAGGCCATTAGCGCAGAGGGTCCTAAGCCCACTGTGGTGTTCTTTACCCCCTGTGGCGAGCCTTTTACGCAGCATGTGGCCGAGCGCCTGCTCAAAAGTGAGCGCCTGCTGTTTGTGTGCAGCCGCTACGAGGGCGTCGACGAGCGTGCGTATGCGTATGCCGATGAGCGTCTGTCGATCGGCGACTACGTGCTTACGGGTGGCGAACTTCCCGCTATGGTCGTTGCCGATGCCGTCGTACGCCTGATTCCCGGCGCCCTGGGCGACGAGATGAGCAATGTGGACGAGTCGTTCTCGACTGCCGAGGACGGAGGCCTGCTCGAGTACGCGCAGTACACCCGTCCCGCCGAGTTCAACGGCGAGGGCGTGCCGCCGGTGCTCGTGAGTGGCGATCACGCCAAGGTCGATGCCTGGCGTCGCAAGAACGCCATCGAGCGCACCTGCCGCTGGCGTCCCGATCTGATCGAGACGGCGCGCCTTACGCCCCAGGAGCGTGCGTACGCGCAGGAGATTTTGGACGCTTCGTATTCGCAGAGCGAGGAGTGAGAATGGTTCCATCGCAGCATTCCGCGTTGAGGGGCGCTTTTGAGTGGATCGCGGTCATCGCGATCGCATTGGTCGCCACCTTCTTGATTCGCTCGTTTGTGGTCGAGCCCTTTGTGGTGCCCACCGGCTCCATGGAGTCCACGATCGAGATTGGCGACCAGATCCTGGCACAAAAGGTGAGCCTCGAGCTCGGTCAGCCCGTCAAGCAGGGCGATATCGTGGTGTTTCACAACCCCGATGGCACCTCCGAGCATGATGTTCTTGTCAAGCGTGTTATTGCCACGGCCGGCCAGACGGTCGACCTGCAGGATGGCAAGGTGGTCGTTGACGGCCAGGCGCTCGACGAGGACTATACGACGGGCATGAGCTGGCCACTTTCGGTCCAAGCGCCCGGCGCTCAGGTAAGCTATCCCTACACCGTTCCCGACGGGTGCGTGTGGGTGATGGGCGACAACCGCGAAAACTCTGCCGACTCACGCTACTTTGGTCCCGTCGATCGCTCTGATTTGATCGCTGTGGCGCTTGTGCGCTACTGGCCGCTCAACCGCATCGGCGCTATCGACTAAAGACCGCTATAGTACAGTACCTAACCGTGTAATCGTTTCGACGAGGGGATATTAGAGGCATGAACGCTTCATCGCTTTCCTTCCAAGACATCATCCTGCGCCTCCAGCAGTACTGGGGCGAGCAGGGCTGCGTCATTATGCAGCCCTATGACTCCGAGGTCGGTGCCGGTACCTTCCATACCGCGACCACGCTGCGCTCGCTCGGTCCCGCCGAGTGGCGCACCTGCTATGCGCAGCCTTGCCGCCGTCCCGCCGACGGCCGCTACGGCGAGAACCCCAACCGCATGCAGCACTACTATCAGTTCCAGGTGCTCATCAAGCCTTCTCCGGTTAACGCCCAGGAGCTCTACCTGGGGTCTCTTGCCGCTATCGGTCTGGACCCCAACGACCATGACGTCCGCTTTGTCGAGGACGACTGGGAGAGCCCGACGCTCGGCGCCTGGGGCCTTGGCTGGGAGGTCTGGCTCAACGGCATGGAGGTCACGCAGTTTACGTACTTCCAGCAGGTGGGCGGCATCGAGGTCGACCCCGTGCCCGTCGAGATCACCTATGGCCTGGAGCGTATCGCCATGTACGCTCAGGGCGTCAACTCCGTTTACGACCTGGTGTGGAGCTATCTGCCCGACGGAACGCCCATGACCTATGGCGACGTGTTCCTCGAGAACGAGCGCGAGTTCAGTGCCTATAACTTTGAGGTCGCCAACGTCGAGATGATGCGTCAGAAGTTTGACGACTACGAGGCCGAGTGCCACTCCTGCCTGGAGCGCAAGCTGCCGCTGCCGGCGTACGACTGTGTCATGAAGTGCAGCCATGCCTTCAACCTGCTCGATGCCCGCGGCGCCCTGTCCGCAGTCGAGCGTGCCAACTACATCCTGCGCGTCCGCGCCGTCGCCAAGGCGTGCTGCGAGGCCTATATGGCCGAGGTCGCCGGAGTCAACGAGAATGCCGACCAGGAAGGCGAGGTGGCGTAAGCCATGGCAGACGCTAAGGATTTCCTGTTTGAGATCGGTACGGAGGAAATGCCCTCTGCACCGCTGAACAATGCCGTCAAGCAGCTTGGCACCATGATCGCCAAGGGTCTCGACGAGGCCGGTCTGGCCCACGGCGAGGTACGCGTGATCTCGAGTCCGCGTCGCCTGGCTGCACTCGTTGCCGACGTCGCCACCGCGACCGATGAGGTTCACGAGGTCAAGCGTGGCCCCGCGGCCAACATTGCCTTCGACGCTGACGGTAACGCCACCAAGGCCGCCCAGGGCTTTGCCCGCAAGTGCGGTGTGGCTGCCGAGGACCTGGTCCGTCGCGAGGACACTGACGGTCGCGAGTATGTGTTCGCCGAGAAGAACATTCCCTCCGCACCGGCTACGCCGATTCTGACCGCTCTGTGCGAGAAGACCATCGCCGGCCTGCAGTGGCCCAACTACCGTAGTCAGCGCTGGGGCCACGAGCACGCCACGTTCGTGCGTCCGGTCCGTTGGATCTGCTGCCTTTTGGGCGAGGATGTTGTTCCCGTGTCGTTTGCCGACGTGACGAGCGGCAACACCACGCGTGGTCATCGCGTGCTTGGCCCCGGTGACCATGTGGTTGCCAGCCCCGCTGTTTATGAGCAGGTGCTCGAGGACGCCGGCGTGCTTTCTGCCGAGCGTCGTCGCGAGGCCATCCTTGCCGGTATCGCCGAGGTCGAGGCTGCCCGTCCCGGCTGCCATGTCGATACGCCCAAGAAGGTCTTTGAGGAGGTCATTAACCTCTGCGAGTGGCCGACGGTGCTCGTCGGTACCTTCGATGAGGAGTTCCTCAAGGTCCCGCACGAGATTATCTGCGAGTCCATGCTCACCAACCAGCGCTACTTCCCGATCTATGACGGCGAGGGCAAGCTCACGCGTGAGTTCGTGGTCGTCTCCAACAGCAAGCCCGAGAACGCCGAGCGCGTGATCGACGGCAACGAGCGCGTTGTGCGCGCCCGTCTGGACGATGCCAAGTTCTTCTACGAGGAGGACCTGAAGATCTCCCTCGACGAGTTCCGCGAGCGTCTGGCCAAGGTCGCCTTCCAGGAGAAGCTCGGTAGCGTGCTCGCCAAGTCCGAGCGCATTGAGCAACTCGCGCTTGCCATCGCTCGCGAGGCCCATCTGGGCGCCCACCTGGCCGCCGATGCCGCTCGCGCCGCGCACCTGTGCAAGGCCGACTTGGTATCCAACGCCGTCGTCGAGTTCACGAGCCAGCAGGGCGTGATGGGCGGTTACTACGCCACCGCGATGGGGGAGAACGACGAGGTCGCCCACGCCATTCGCGATCATTATCGTCCCCGCTTTGCCGGTGACGAGCTGCCCGAGGGCACCGCTGGCTGCATCGTGGCCTGCGCCGACAAGCTCGATACCATCGCCGGTATCTTTGCCATTGGCGAGCCCCCGACCGGCTCCTCCGATCCCTACGCGCTACGTCGTGCCGCTATCGGCATCATCAACATCCTGCGCGACCGTCTGCCGATCGACCCCACATCGCTCATCGACTTCGCCCTCGAGCTCTATAGCGAGCAGGGCATTGAGTTCGACGCCGCCGAGGTCGCCCAGCAGGTTCGCGACTTCTTCCATGGCCGCCTGGTGAGCATGGCCCGCGACGAAAAGATCCCGGCCGATACCGTTGCCGCCGTCTCTGCGGTGCACATCATCGCCCCGTCCGTCTTCTTCGCCCGCTGCGCCGCCCTCGACGAGGCCCGCAAGAACGATGCCGAGACCTTTGACAACCTGGCTACGGCCTATGCCCGTGCCGCGCATATCTCCAAGTCCGAGCTGGGCGCGGAGTACGACCGCAGCCTGATGGGCGAGGCCGAGCTCGCGCTTGCCGATGCTTCCGAGGCTGCTCAGACTGCTGTCGATGCTGCCCTTGCTGCCGAGGACTACCCGGCCGCATTTGCCGCCCTCGCCGCCCTGCGCGCGCCCATCGACCGTTTCTTCGATGAGGTTATGGTCATGGACAAGGACGAACAGCTCCGCGATAATCGCCTTAAGCTGCTCAACCGCTTCGAGGCCGTTTTCTCCGGCATCGCCAACATCGGTGAGCTTGCCCGCAAAAAGTAAGCTAGCCTGCGCATAAGCGCAAAAGGAGCCTCGCATGGATTGCCCGGTCACCGCTCGTCCCACCGTTATCGTTATCTCCGACTCGCTCGGCGATACCGCTTGTGAGGTGGTGCTTGCGGCGTCCGGGCAATTTGATGAAGGGGCTTTTCGTTTGTTGCGCCTGCCCAAGGTGACCTCGGTGGAGCAGGTGGAGTCGTTTGTGGGCCCGCGCGTCGATGCCGACCATCGCGATATTGCCGTGTTTCACACCATTGTCGATCCGGCGCTTCGCGCCCGCGTGCTCGATTACCTGGGCATGCTGCATATCCGTTCGGTCGACCTGATCGGTCCGACGCTCGCCGTGCTATCGTTGCTCATCGGTGTGCCGCCCAAAGGCGTCGCGGGCGTGATTCACAGGACCGATGACCGCTATTTCCATCGTATCGAGGCCATGGAATATTTCGTTGAGCACGATGACGGGCGCGGTTGCGACGATTTGTCGGGTGCCGATATCGTGCTGCTGGGCGTATCGCGCACGTCCAAGACGCCGCTGTCGATGTATCTGGCTTATCAGGGCTACAAGGTTGCCAATGTTCCGTTGGCCCATGGCATGGAGCCGCCGAAGTCGATTTACGAGGTTGACCCGATGCGCCTGTTCGGCCTGATTTCGACCGTCGATGTGATTTCTGAAATTCGCGATAGCCGCTTGGGCGATGACTACGCTCGTGCCGTTGCCGGCTCCTATGCCGAGCCCGAGAGCGTGCACAGCGAGCTCGAGGAAGCCCGTGCGCTCATGAAGCGCCTAGGCTGCTTTGTGGTACGTACCGACGGCAAGGCCATCGAGGAGAGCGCCTCCGAGATCATCAGCCACTTGGAGGAAATCCAAGAAGCCCGCGCCCGCCGTGCCGCCCGTCGAGCCCAACAAAGCTAGCTTATTGGGGTAGCTAAAAAGCCCCGTCTAAAAAGACTAACTAAAAATAATGCACGATAATGGTAAAGCGATTTAGCAAATTACATGCATTTGACCTGCAAGTTTATTGAAGTGGTCTCTTCATAAGGTAACCACCTTTACCTACCGTTTACCGCCAGTTTTAGCACGTTTACCAAACCGCGCATCCTCTGCTCAAGCCTGCCCAAAACGCGCCGTATAGTTCCCTCACGGCCCGCATCCGGTGGGTCGATTCGTTACCACGGTCGTGCGCGTTAGTGCATGGAAGGGGAAGTATCGTGAGCGATTGCAAGAGGGTTTACCGTTTTGGAACCGACGCCCAGGGCACCTGTGTCACCGAGAGCGACAAGTCCATGAACTTCGTGCTTGGCGGCAAAGGCGCTAACCTTGCCGAGATGAGCCGTATCGGCCTGCCGGTTCCCGGTGGCTTTACCATTACCTGCCAGACTTGCGTCGAGTACTCCGGTGCCGGCAACGTGTGGCCTGAGGGCGCACTCGATGAGATCGTTGCTGCCGAGGCGGACCTCGAGGCCCGCTGCGGCAAGAAGCTCGGCGACGCCTCCGATCCGCTGCTCGTGTCGGTTCGCTCGGGCGCTCCGTTTTCCATGCCCGGTATGATGGACACAGTCCTCAACTTGGGCCTCAACGACGACTCCGTTCAGGGCCTCATCGCCCAGACGCAAAACCCGCGTTTTGCCTGGGATAGCTACCGCCGCTTTATCCAGATGTTTTCCAACGTCGTTATGGGTGTTGACGCCGACCTGTTCGAGAACGCGCTGACCCATGCCCGCCTGGTCGCCGGCGTTCGCGTCGATTCCGAGCTTTCGGCCGAGGACCTGCAGGAGCTCGTCGAGACGTTCAAGGGCATCTTTTCCGATAACGTCGAGGCCGCCCTGTATCCCGAGCTTGAGGTCGCCGACGGCAAACCCGTCTTCCCGCATGATCCGGAGCTCCAACTGCGTCTTGCTATTCAGGCTGTCTTTGGCAGCTGGATGAACGAGCGCGCCTGCATCTACCGCAAGCAGCATGGTATTTCCGACGAGCTCGGCACCGCCGTCAACGTGCAGGCCATGGCCTTTGGCAACAAGGGCGAGACCTCTGCGACCGGTGTCGCCTTTACACGCAACCCGGCAGACGGCACCAAGGAGTTCTACGGTGACTTTTTGGTTAACGCCCAGGGCGAGGACGTTGTCGCCGGCATCCGCAACACCGAGCCCATCGCCGACCTCAAGGCCACCCCGGGCCTCGAGTCTGCGGGTGAGGAGCTCGAGCGCGTGTTCCTGACGCTCGAGGATCATTACCGCGATATGTGCGATATCGAGTTCACTATCGAGCAGGGAAAGCTCTGGATGCTCCAGACCCGCGTGGGCAAGCGTACCGCAACCGCCGCTCTGCGCATCGCCATCGAGATGGTCGAGGAGGGACTGATCACCCGCGAGGAGGCCGTAAGCCGCATCGATCCCGCGCAGCTTGACCAGCTCCTGCACCCGCAGTTCGACGCCTCCAAGAAGTACGAGGCTCTGGCCAGCGGCCTGAACGCCAGCCCCGGTGCCGCCGTGGGCGAGGTCGTGTTCTCGAGCGATGACGCCGTCGCGCGCGCCAACGAGGGTCACAAGGTTATCCTGGTTCGTTGGGAGACCAACCCCGACGACCTGAAAGGCATGGTCGCCGCCGAGGGCATTCTGACAAGCCACGGTGGAAAGACGAGCCATGCCGCCGTTATCGCCCGCGGCATGGGTACGCCCTGCGTCTGCGGCGTCGAACGCTTCCATATCGACGCCGCCGAGAAGGTCGTGCGCATCGAGGGCAGCGACCGCGTGCTGCGCGAGGGCGATGTCATCTCCATCGACGGCACCCAGGGTATCGTCGTCGACGGCGCCGTCGATCAGGTTTCGGCCGAGCTCACCGGCGATCTGGACACCATCCTGTCCTGGGCCGACGAGATCCGTCTGGACGAGACCGAGGGTCACGCCAACCACGTGCGCGTCAACGCCGACAACCCCGAGGATGCCGCGCTCGCACTCGAGTTTGGTGCTGAGGCCATCGGCCTATGCCGCACCGAGCACATGTTCCTGGGTGACCGTAAGAACATCATCCAGAGCTTTATCCTGTCTGACGATGAGGCCGTGAAGCAGCAGGCCCTGGCCGACCTGCTCAAGGTCCAGACCGAGGACTTCCTGGCGATGTTCAAGACCATGTCCGGTCGCGATGTGGTCGTCCGCCTGCTCGATCCGCCGCTTCATGAGTTCCTGGATAATCCTCGCGAGCTCGAGGTCGCCATCACCAAGAAAGAAGCCGCTGGCGCCGGAGAGGAAGAGCTTGCCGCCTTGCGTGCCCGCCTACGTCGTATCGACGGCATGGTCGAGTCCAACCCGATGCTGGGCTTGCGCGGCGTGCGCCTGTCCGTCGTCTTTGGCGATCTGCCGCTCATGCAGGTCCGTGCCGTCGCAACGGCTGCCGCCCGCCTCATTAAGGAAGGCGTCGATCCGCGCCCCGAGATCATGGTTCCGCTCGTTTCCATCACGGCCGAGCATGTCCAGACTCGCGAGGTTATCGAGCACGTGATCGCCGAGGTTTCCGCCGAGGAAGGCGTCAAGCTCAATATTCCCGTGGGCACGATGCTCGAGCTGCCGCGCGCCTGCATGGTCGCCGACGAGATCGCCCAGCACGCCGACTTCTTCTGCTTTGGCACCAACGACCTCACCCAGACCACCTTCGGCTTCTCCCGCGACGATGCCGAGGCCAAGTTCATCCCGCTGTACATGCACAAGAAGATCTTGAAGGACAACCCCTTCGAGACCATCGACTCGGCGGTACTGGAGCTGGTGCGCATGGCTGTCGAGAAGGGCCGCGCCACCAACCACGACATGCACTTTGGCGTGTGCGGTGAGCACGGCGGCGACCCCAAGTCCATCAAGGGCCTGTTCAACGTGGCCGATGTGGACTATGTGTCCTGCTCGCCCTACCGCGTGCCCCTCGCACGCCTGGCTGCCGCCCAGGCCAAGCTCGAGGCGAAGCGGTCCGCCTAACGTTTTGGGTATAGACGCCTAGCGTAGCCCCCTTCATGCCGCCCGCCTCATTCGTGAGGCGGGCGGTTATCATGTGCGGGTTTTGTCTTTTTGTCTGCGTAAAAAATTGTTCTTGCAGCAGAAACCCGCGCGTGTATACTCGAATACGTTTGTTCAACTACGTGCCGGCCAAGGTGGTACGGCACCTCTAGAAGAGTAAGGAATTGCACATGGATTACATCCGCGCAATCGAGCGTCAGCAGATCCGCGAGGACATTCCTCAGGTTCGCGTCGCCGACAACGTCAAGGTTCACTACCGCATTAAGGAAGGCGACCGCGAGCGCATCCAGGTCTTCCAGGGCGACGTCATCCGCATGGCCGGCGCCGGTGCCCGTGAGACCTTCACCGTCCGCAAGATGTCCTTCGGTGTCGGTGTTGAGCGTACCTTCCCGCTTCACAGCCCCAAGATCGCCAAGCTCGAGGTCGTTCGTCATGGTCGCGTCCGTCGCGCCAAGCTGTACTACCTCCGCGACAAGGTGGGCAAGGCTGCTCGCATCCCCGAGAAGCGCTAAGAAGATCGCAGCGTCTGTCCACTCGTTTGGACACAAGGGTCACCTTCGGGTGGCCCTTCTTTTTATCTGATTTGCATGCAAGGAGGGCCTGGTATGGCCAATATGACGAGCTCGGTTTCGGCATCGCAGGTTGCCGGCGAGCTGGCGAGCGCCACGTTTGAGGAGATCCCCGCCCTCGTGGAGCATTATCGCGAGGATCCGCGCCAGCAGGTGATCAAGGCTTGCGAACGTGCCCTTAAGCGCCATGCCAAGGAACTTGCCGAGCGCGAGCGCGTCGACGGCATGTACGAGCTGATGCACGAGCTCGGTGGGGATGGCGTGGTCGTGGGCGTCGACGAGGTGGGTCGCGGCTCGGTGGCCGGTCCTTTGACGGTGTGCGCCGTGTGCCTTCCTATGGAGCCGCGCGTCTGGGGCATCAACGATTCCAAAAAGCTCACGCCGGCGCGCCGCGAGCTGCTCTCGGTGAAGATTGCCGAGGTCGCGACTGCTATCGGCTTTTGTCATATCGCGCCTGCGGATATCGATGATATGGGTATGGCCCGGGCCATCCGCGCTGCCGTCGAGGGAGCCGTGGCCGATACGGGGCTTGAACCCGACTGCGTCCTCATGGATGGCAACCCCTTGGGCGCCGTTCCCAACGAGCGCGATGTGGTGAAGGGCGACGCCAAGATCGCCTGCATCGCCGCGGCGTCCATCATGGCCAAGGTCACGCGTGACGAGATGATGGTCGAGTACGACGCCGAGTATCCCGAGTACCATCTGGCCGAGTCGAAGGGCTATGCGAGCCCCGAGCATATCGAGGCTATTCGCAAACATGGACTTTGTCCGCTGCACCGCGTGAGCTTTTGCGGAAACTTTCTGCAGACCGAGCGGCTTTTCTAGGTCAATTGTGGAGATAGAGACCTTAAAGGTTCTATAAACCTGCTGGTAGCGGGCCGTATGCAACAGCTTTGCTGCGTACGGCCCGTTTTTTGTCGGCATTTGGTCAGCTTTTGGTTTGTTTCCGGTACTTACCCGCATGAAAGGTGCCCTCATCATCGGGGCAATGCAGTGTGCGGGAAAGGAGACCCCATGAGTGCCGCAAGCAAAAAGAGCAAGACGCAGCAGCTCAAGGAGCGTTGGGAAAACGGCGAGCTCGACTGCGGGGCGATGACGCCCGAGTTTATCAAGGGACTCAGTCCCCGCGAGCTGGGCATGCTGGGCGAGCTGATCACCATCGACTACTTTAACGAGCGCGGCTACACCTTGCTGGAGCAGGGTTATCGTTGCGCCGAGGGCGAGGCTGATCTGGTGCTGCTCGATGAGCTCGACGATGTCGTGGTGATGGCCGAGGTCAAGACTAGACGTGTCGCACTGGATTGCAACACGCGGGTCTTTCCCGAGGAGGCCGTGGACGCCCAAAAGCAACGCCGCTACCGCCGCATCGCAAGTTGCTATCTCATGGAGCATTATCCTCTCAAGGCGATTCGCTTCGATGCCGTGGGTGTCACCATTCGCAGCGGGCATATCGCCGAGATCGAGCATCAGTACAACGCGTTCGATTGGCAGGTGTCGTGATGGCGTTCGAGACGTTTGCCGTTCACGCGGCCTGTATCCGCGGCGTCGAGGCGATTCACGTCACGGTCGAGGTCTCGCTTGCTGGCGGCGTTCCGGGCATTCAGATGCTCGGCATCCCGAGTATGGAGGTGATGGAGTCACGTGGTCGTATTCGCTGTGCGATGCGCTCCGCCGGGTTCGAGATCCCGCGCTCGGGCATTACAGTCAATCTGGCGCCCGGCGATATTCGCAAGACCGGTAGCGGCTTTGATCTGCCCATCGCCATCGCGGTATTGGCGGCCGATGGGCAGATTCCCCGCGACAACCTCGATCGTTGTCTTATCGCCGGCGAGCTCGGCTTGGACGGTACGGTGCTTCCTGTCAAGGGCGAGGTGGCGTTTCAGTTATTGGCGCGTGATTTGGGGCTGTCCTTTATCGCCGGCAGGTCAGACCAGCATGTGCCGCTTGCGGGCGTGGATTGCGGCTTTATCGATCATTTGTCTCAGCTTGCTCATGGCATGGGCGATGCCGCACGGCACTACTTGGATTCCGAGGGTGTCGAGGCGACCTTTGAGCCCGAGCTCGACTATGCAGACGTGCTGGGGCAGGAAGTCGCTAAACGCGGCATGGCGCTTGCGGCGGCAGGAGAACTCGGCTTGCTCATGATCGGGTCTCCGGGATCGGGCAAGACGATGCTCGCACGCCGTATGACCGGCATCCTGCCCGAGCTTTCCGTTGAGGATCAACAGGAGGCGCTGTGCATCCATTCGGTTTTGGGTGAGAACATTGATGGCTTGTTGGCGGGGCACCGCCCCTTCCGCAGTCCCCACCACAGTATTTCGACCGCAGGCCTTATCGGCGGCGGGCGCCCGGTGCACCCGGGTGAGATCAGCCTTGCTCATGGCGGCGTGCTCTTTTTGGACGAGCTTGCCGAGTTTCCCACGGGTGTGCTGCAGACGCTGCGTCAGCCCATCGAACGCGGTTATGTGAGGATCGTACGCGTCGACGGGGCTTTTACCTTCCCGTCGCGCTTTCAGCTGCTGGCTGCGAGCAATCCCTGCCCTTGCGGCTTTTTGGGCGATCGCGAGGTTCCGTGTCGCTGCTCGGCGGCGATGGTCGAGCGCTATCGGTCTAAACTGCGCGGTCCTTTGGCCGACCGTATCGACATGATGATCGATGTGACCCGTCCCGACCCTCAAGTGATTATCGAGGGCGCGGAGGGCATGTCGTCGGCCGAGTTACGTGACTACGTTGTGCGCGGTCGCGCCTTTCGCGCTTGGCGCGAATCCCGCATGGACGATGCGGATGCCGAGGCCGAGGATGACGAGACACGGTCCATTGACGGCGTCGTTTCGACCTTTGAGCTCGATGATGCGGCGGAGAAGTGTGTGCTCAGCCTGTCGAAGCGCACGCATCTCACAGGGCGTGGCATCGTGCGCCTTGTTCGCATTGCGCGCACGATCGCAGATGTCGCTGAGAGCGAGCAAGTGACGCAGGACCACGTGCTCGAGGCGGCAATGTACCAGGGAAGGAGGGACCAATGATGGCCGAGGGGACCTTTGAGCTGCATCCAGGTGATGCGTTGTATCCCGAGACCGTTTTGGAGCTTTCTGATGTACCCCAGACGCTCTATGTGCGCGGCAACCCCGAGGTGCTTTCTACACCCGCGCTCTCCATCATCGGCGCGCGCAAGGCCTCGCCGTATGGTCTTGCCGTGGCAGAGCTTGCGGCAAAGGTTGCGGTTGAGGCGGGAGTGACGGTTGTTTCGGGCGGCGCGGTCGGTTGTGACCAGGCCTCGGGTTGGGCTGCGGTCAACGCCGGCGGCAAACACGTCGTGGTGCTGGGGACGGGCGCCGACGTGGTCTACCCGCGTTCGAGCGCGGGGCTTATTGCACGCACGCTCGATACGGGTGGCGCGGTCGTGTCGATCTCTCCGTGGGGCATGGGGCCGCGCAAGTTTGCCTTTCCGCGCCGCAATCGCGTGATCGCGGCCCTGTCGAAAGCCCTTTTTGTATCCGAGGCGGGTATGCCTTCCGGGACGTTTTCTACAGCCGAGGCTGCTATGGATTTGGGGCGCGAACTTCTTGCTGTGCCGGGGTCGATCCTATCGCCCGAGTCGCGTGGCACGAATTACCTCATTGCGAACGGTGCCTGCTGCATCATCGACGAGGAATCTATCGAGATGGCTATCTCACGCATCTACGGCACCCTGCGCTACTCTCGCCCCGATGCTCCCGGCATTGCCGGCCTGGATCCAACACAGCAGACCGTGATGCATGCGCTCATCGCCTCTCCGCTCAAGGTCGACGACATCGCGTCGCTCGTCTCGCTCGATGCTGTCGGCGTACTCAAACTCCTGGGTTCGCTTGAACTCGAGGGCCTTATCGAGCGCATGATGGATGGAAGGTATGCGCCCTCCAAGTTTGCCCTTCACGCCCAGACGCCCTTCGGTCACAATGGAAAACGTGTCAATTAGAAAGGTGTTTGCAGATGCAGTTCGATCAGGCGACGGTTATCGGTGGCGGTCTGGCGGGTTCGGAATGCGCGATCCAGCTGGCAGACCGCGGGTTTGCCGTAAAGCTGTGCGAGATGCGCCCCCAGGTGAGCTCCCCGGCTCACCATACCGATCATCTGGCAGAGCTCGTCTGCTCCAATTCGTTTAAGTCGACCCGTCCAGATTCCGCTGCTGGGCTACTAAAAGCCGAGCTCGAGCGCATGGGTTCGGTGCTGCTCGATTGTGCCCATCGCGCGGCTGTTCCCGCCGGTGGCGCCCTGGCGGTCGACCGCGTCAAGTTTTCCGAGCTTGTCGAGGCCGAGGTTGCCGCCCGTCCCAATATCGAGATCATTCACGGCGAGGTCACGCAGATTCCCGAGGGCCATGTGGTCATTGCCGCCGGCCCCTTGTGCTCGCCGGCGCTGAGCAAAGAGGTCATGAAGCTCGTCGGTGGCGACGCCCTTGCGTTCTTCGATGCTGCGGCGCCGATCGTCGATGCTTCCACGCTCGATATGGACGTACTGTTCTCACAGTCGCGCTACGAGGAGCAGGGGAGCGGCGACTATCTCAACGCTCCGCTCAACAAGGAGGAGTACGAGGCCTTTATCGAGGCGCTTACCATGGCCGACCGCGTGGTGCTCAAGGACTTTGAGGGCGGCGATCTGTTCCAGGCCTGCCAGCCTGCCGAGGAAGTTGCGCGCACCGGCGAGGACGCCATTCGCTTTGGCGCCATGAAGCCCGTTGGCCTCACCGACCCGCGTACCGGACGTCGCCCCTGGGCGGCGATTCAGCTGCGTGCCGAGAACAAGGACAAGACCGCCTATAACCTGGTGGGCTTCCAGACCAACTTGACCTTTGGCGAGCAGAAGCGCGTCTTCCATATGGTGCCGGGCCTGGAGAACGCTGAGTTCTTCCGCTACGGTGTCATGCACCGCAATACCTTTGTCGACGCCCCGCACGTGCTCGATGGCACCTTTGCCGTGCCCGGTACCGGCGTGCGTCTGGCCGGTCAGATCACCGGCACCGAGGGGTACATGGAAGCCGTGGCGACCGGTCTGCTCGCGGCGCTCAACACCTATGCCGAGGCTATCGGTGCCGCGGGCGTCGAGTTGCCGCGTGTGGGCGCCCTGGGTGCGCTCGTGGGCTATGCGACCGATCCTGCCACCGTGGGCTATCAGCCCATGCATGTTAACTTTGGCCTGGTGCCGCCACTCGAGGATGGTAAGCGCCGCAGCAAACGCGACCGCTACCAGGCCTATGCGGACCGTGCGCTCGAGGCCCTTGATGCCTATCTGGCCACTCGACCCGATCTGTTTGGAGGCGACCGGTCATAGCCTTTGACCTGTACGACACCGTCGACTCGTTTATCGCCTACATCGCACGTGTCGAGGGACTTTCCCCCAACACGGTGACGGCCTATGGCTCGAGGTTGGAGCGCTTTGCTGCGTGGTGCGAACGCGAGGACATCGACGCTCGCGCCGCCGACGTACGGACCGTTCGTTCCTATTTGGCCGAGCTGTCGCGTGGCCAGGTGGCGGCTCGGACCCTTGCGGCACACCTGTCTGCCATTCGCTCACTCTATCGGTGGATGGCTGCCGAGGGGATTGTCGAGGGCGATGCGGTCTCGGCGATCGCATCGCCCAAGCTGCCGCGTGACCTGCCGGGCGTCCTTACGACCCAGCAGGTCGAGGCGCTGCTCAAGACGCCTGATACCTCGACGCCCGCGGGACTGCGCGATGCGGCTATGCTCGAGCTGCTTTATGCATCCGGCGCCCGTATCTCTGAGCTCGCAGCACTCAATGCGGAGTCTATCGCTTGGTCCGAACGCACGTTGCGCCTGTGGGGCAAGGGGAGCAAAGAACGTATCGTTCCTCTGTATCGTCGTGCGCTTGAGGTGACGCGTCTCTATATTGAGGAGGGGAGGCCGGAGTTGCTCGCTCGGGCAAAGCGCCGTGACCTCGCTACCGGGCCGCATCCGCTGTTTATATCGGCGCTCGGCAATCGCATGAGCGCCGCCATGCTCCGGCGGCGGTTCCATACGCTGGCGACGCTCGCCGGCATTCCGGCTGACATCGCCCCGCATGCGATGCGCCATACCTTTGCGACCGACTTGCTCGAGGGTGGTGCGGACCTGCGCTCGGTTCAAGAGCTGCTGGGTCATGCGAGCCTGTCTACAACGCAGATCTACACGCATCTCACGCCCGATCGGCTCAAACGTGCCGTGGCTCAAGCCCATCCCCGCGGCGAATAGTGGCTGGGACGTCCCGCGCCGCACTCAGGTGTGTGGTTTTGATTGCGGGTTGGCAGGAAGATGCATTCCTGCTATCATTCATCGGGTTGCTTCACGGCAACATGTTTTTATCACGCACGCGCGGCTACTTCATACCGTGGTGCCCGGGCTTTGGTAGCACATGTCCGGGTTGGTTTTGGAGGATGACCCCGCGCGGAGGCAAACCACAGGAGGTTTAACATGGCTACCAAGATTAATATCCGCACCCTGCTCGAGGCCGGCTGCCACTTCGGTCACCAGACCCGTCGCTGGAACCCCAAGATGAAGCCGTTCATCTTCGGTGAGCGCAACGGCATCTATATCCTCGACCTCAAGCAGACCATCCTCGACGCCGACCAGGCCTACACCTTCGTCAAGAACGTCGCCAAGGGTGGCAACGTGCTGTTCGTCGGCACCAAGAAGCAGGCTCAGGAGGCCGTTAAGAACGCTGCTGAGCGCGCCAACATGCCTTACATCAACCAGCGTTGGCTCGGCGGTATGCTGACCAACTTCGTCACCATCCGCTCCCGCATCAACCGCATGGAGGAGCTCGAGGCTATGGTCGAGGACGGCCGCATGGCAGTGCTCCCCAAGAAGGAGCAGGCTGTGCTCGGCAAGGAGCTCACCAAGCTCCAGACCAACCTCGGTGGCGCCCGCGACATGAAGGGTCTGCCCCAGGCTCTCTTCGTCATCGACACCAAGCGCGAGGAGAACGCCATCAAGGAGGCTCAGCGCCTGAACATCCCCGTCGTCGCTCTGATCGACACCAACTCCGATCCCGACGAGGTCGAGTACGGCATCCCCTGCAACGATGACGCTATCTCCGCTGTCACCCTTATGTGCGAGCTCATGGCTGACGCCTGCCTCGCTGGCTCCGGCAAGGAGCAGGTCTCCGAGGCCGAGATGGCCGCTGAGCCCAAGGCCGAGTAAATCAGTCTTAGTTAATTCTTTTTCATCTCTTTGAAAGGAACCACAATGGCCCAGATTACCGCCGCTATGGTCAAGCAGCTCCGCGAGATGACCGACTCCCCGATGATGGAGTGCAAGAAGGCTCTCGTCGAGGCCGACGGCGACATGGACGCCGCTGTCGACGTTCTGCGTAAGAACGGCCTTGCCAAGGCTGCCAAGAAGGCTGGCCGTGAGACCAACGAGGGCGCTGTCGCCGCGTTCGTCTCCGAGGATGGCAAGACCGGCGCTCTGCTCGAGCTTTCCTGCGAGACCGACTTCGTTGGCTCCAACGCCAAGTTCACCGGCTTTGCTTCCAAGGTCGCTGAGGTTGTCGCCACCACCGAGCCGGCCGATGTCGACGCTCTGCTCGAGAAGCCGATGGGCGAGGAGACCGTTTCCTCCGAGCTCACCGAGATGATTCACATCATGGGCGAGAACATGAAGATCTCCCGCTTCGCCGCCCGTAAGGCCGAGAACGGCGCTCTCGCTTCTTACATCCACATGGGTGGTAAGATCGGCGTCCTCGTCGAGTTCGCCTTCGAGAAGGCCGAGACCGCTCAGGCTGAGTCCTTCAAGACCTTCGCTCACGACGTTGCCCTTCAGGTTGCCGCCGTCGCCCCGATTTGCGCTACCCGCGATCAGGTTCCGGCCGAGACCGTCGAGCACGAGAAGCAGATCTACATGGCTCAGGCTGCCGAGTCCGGCAAGCCCGAGGCTATCCAGGAGAAGATGGCTGTCGGCCGTCTGGAGAAGTTCTACAAGCAGTCCGTGCTCACCGAGCAGGAGTTCATCAAGGACAGCTCCCTCACCATCAAGAAGTATGCTGAGCAGGTCTCCAAGGAGCTTGGCGACACCATTACCGTCGTTGCATTTGACCGTCTGGTCCGTGGCGAGTAAATAAGCTCTTGTAGCTGGTAATGAGCAGGCTGTGGGTTTTACTCACAGCCTGCTTTTTCATAGCTCTTCTTAGAGCCTTTGATAGAATGTTGAGAGTTCAATCTAAAGGAGGATCGCTTTGTCCGACATCCGATATAAACGCGTGCTTCTGAAGCTTTCCGGCGAAGCACTGATGGGCGACGGCCAATATGGCATCGACCCCAAGGTTACCGACCATCTTGCCAAGCAGGTCAAGGAGCTGCTCGCCGTTGGCCATGAGGTGGGCGTCGTTGTCGGCGGTGGCAATATTTTCCGCGGCATGGCCGGCGCTGCCGGTGGCATGGAGCGTGCTCAGGCCGACTACATGGGCATGCTGGCAACCGTTATGAACGCGCTTGCCCTGCAGGATGCCTTCGAGCACAACGATGTTCCCTGCCGCGTTATGAGCGCTATCCAGATGAACGAGATCTGCGAGCCCTATATTCGCCGTCGCGCCATCAACCACCTTTCCAAGGGCAACGTCGTTATCTTTGCCGCCGGTTCGGGCAATCCGTACTTTACGACCGACACCGCCGCGGCTCTTCGTGCGTGCGAGATCGGCGCCGAGATTCTGATTAAAGCCACCAAGGTTGACGGCATCTACGACAAGGATCCCGTCAAGTGCGCCGATGCCGTCCGTTTTGACAAGATTACCTATCACGAGGTGCTCGTCCGCGGCCTGCAGGTTATGGATTCAACGGCTACGGCTCTGTGCCAGGATAACCGTATGCCGATTTTGGTCCTCAACATCGATGGCGAGGACACCGTCAAGCGCGCGCTTTCGGGTGAGCCCGTCGGCACGCTCGTCTATCAGGAGGATTAAGCATGGCAGAGAACATCACCGCCCATATGGACAAGTCGCTCGAGTCCCTCAAGCATAACTTCTCCAAGGTCCGTACCGGCCGAGCCAATGCCAACATTCTGTCCGACATCACCGTCGATTATTACGGTGTCCCCACGCCGGTCACGCAGGTTGCCGCCGTCAAGACCCCCGAGGCCCACATGCTGCTCATCGAGCCGTGGGACAAGGCACTCATCAATGCTATCGTCAAGGCCATCGGCGCTTCCGATCTGGGTATTACCCCCAACTCCGATGGCACCGTCGTTCGTCTGCCGTTCCCGGCTCCCACCGAGGAACGCCGTCGCGAGCTCGTCAAAGAGTGCCGCGAGTACGCCGAGCAGGCCAAGGTGTCTATCCGTAACATCCGTCGCGACTTCAACAACAAGCTCGAGCGCGATGAGGAGCTCACCGAGGACGATGTCCGTCGCGAGCAGGCCAAGGTCCAGAAACACACCGATGAGTATGTCGCCAAGGTCGAGGAGCTTCTGAAGGAAAAAGAAGCCGAGGTCATGGAGATCTAAGGTGCAATACGACGAGCATAAACTGGTCGAGTACTTTGCCGACGCCCCTGCGGGCGTCGGTTTTTCCGACCTTGACCTCAATAACATTCCGCACCATATCTCGTGCATTATGGACGGCAACGGTCGTTGGGCCACATCGCGCGGTCTTGCACGCACCGAGGGCCACAAGGCGGGTATCGTCTCCCTTCGCGAGATTATTACCGCCTGCGTGCGTCTGGGCGTCGACGTGCTTTCGGCCTATGCGTTTTCGACCGAAAACTGGAATCGCCCTCAGCACGAAGTCAACGTTCTGATGCACCTGTTTGCCAAGACGTTTATCGACGAGCTGCCGCTTCTTAAGCGCGAAAACGTGCGCGTTGTCTTTTTGGGTGACATTTCCGCGCTGCCCAAGAAGACCCGCGACGTTTTTGAACGCGGCCTTGCCGAGTGCGCCGATCACACCGGTATGACGCTGGCGCTTGCCGTCAACTACGGCGCGCGTGCCGAGATTACCCGCGCTGTCCGTCAGATCGCACTCGACGCTGCCGCCGGTAAGATCGATCCTGCCGCAATTGATGACGACATGGTGGCTTCCCACCTCTATACCGCCGGCCTTCCCGATCCTGAGCTTGTGATTCGCACCTCTGGTGAGCTGCGCCTTTCGAACTATCTGCTGTGGCAGGTGGCTTATTCCGAATTCTACGTCACCGATACCTATTGGCCCGACTTTGATCGTTGGGGCCTTGTCGACGCCATTTTGGCCTATCAGGGCCGTGACCGTAGGTTTGGTGGACTGAGCAAGACCGAGGAGGCTTAATCGTGTCCGATCGTCCCAAGGCATCTGCTCCCAAGACGCCTGCGCGCAAAGCTGCCACTGCTGGCGCGCCTGCAGCGAAGAGCGGAACCGGTTCGTGGCTGGCGGGCTTTATTACCCGTGCCGCTGCCGGTATCGTCTACGCCGTTGTCTTTATCCTGTGCCTGGTTTTGGGTATCGTGCCCACGGCCATCTTTGTTTCTGTCATGAGCGGTCTGTGCTGCTATGAGTTTTTCCGTATGACAAGGCTCGATGGCAAGATGGCTAACGAGCGCATGGGTATCGCTGCCGCCGTACTCTTTCCGCTGTCGGCGTTGGGCGATTCGATGTTGCTGAATGCCCTGCTTTTTGCCCTGATGCTCGCTGTGGGCATTTGGTATGTCTGGTCGCCGCGTACCCGCATCTCTGATGTGGCCGTGACGCTCATGGGTCCCATCTACACTGGCTTTATGCTGTCGGCTATCGTGCTGCTGCGCGATGCCGTGCCCGGTTTTGCCGGCGCTCTGCTTTCGGTGGGCGTTTGCGCGTCCCTTTGGGTCTCCGACTCGTTTGCCTACATTGTGGGTAGCCGTATCGGCAAGCACAAGATGGTCCCCAAGATCTCTCCCAAAAAGAGCTGGGAGGGGTTTGCCGGCGGCATTCTGGGCTCGGTTTTGATTTGGCTCATCCTGTGGGCGACGCATTTCTACAAGCTCAGTCTGCCCTATGCGCTGCTGTGCGGCGTGGTCGTGTCCATTCTGGGCGTTATCGGCGACCTTATCGAGTCGCGCATCAAGCGCGGCGTGGGCGTCAAGGATTCCGGCAACCTTATCCCGGGTCACGGCGGCATGCTCGATCGTAGCGATTCGCTTATCTTCGGCTGCATCACCGCGCAGCTGATGCTGATGATCGGAGGCGTGCTGTAATGTCCTTCCAGACGACGTATGGCCCCGATGGACGTCTCCGTGTTGCCATCCTGGGCTGTACGGGCTCTATCGGCACCCAGGCGCTCGATGTGTGCCGTCAGCATGCCGATCGCTTGCAGGTGACGGCGCTGTCCGTTAACTCCAGTACCTCTGAGCTCGTTGCCGCTGCCCGCGAGTTCTCGGTTCCGGCGGTTGCCGTGGCCGATGTCGCTCATGGCGATGACACCGTGCTGCAGGAGCTGCCCGAGGGAACGAAGCTCAACGTTGGCGCGCAGGCGGTTTGCGATCTCGCGCGTCGCGACGATGTCGACTGCGTGCTTGTCGCTATTGTGGGTGCCGCCGGTCTCGAGGCGAGCCATGCGGCCTTGACCTCGAATAAACGTCTTGCCCTTGCCAACAAGGAGTCCCTCGTCGTCGGTGGCGACTTGCTTATGCCGTTGGCGCAACCGGGCCAGCTTATTCCAGTCGACTCTGAGCACTCCGCCATCTACCAGTGCTATCTGGGGGAGAACCCGCGCGAGGCTCATTGTATTTGGCTCACCTGCTCGGGCGGTCCGTTCTTTGGCCGCACGCGCGACGAGCTCAATCGCGTGACGCGTGCCGATGCCCTCGCACATCCCACGTGGGCCATGGGTGCTAAGATCACCATCGACTCCGCCACCCTCATGAATAAGGGCCTGGAGCGCATTGAGGCCATGCATCTGTTTAACTGCGACCTCGATTTCATTAACGTGGTCGTGCAGCGTCAGTCCAAGATTCACTCTATGGTCGAGTTTGCCGACGGCTCCGTGATGGCGCATCTCGGTGCTTCCGACATGCGTATTCCCATCCAGTTCGCGTTCTCGTATCCCGAGCGTTGGGATACCCCGGCGCCTCGTATCGATTTCCGCGAGCTGGGGCAGCTCACGTTTGATGCTGCCGACATGGATACCTTCCGCTGTCTGGCACTGGCCGAGCGTGCCGGCAAGACGGGTGGCACCATGCCGTGCGTGCTCAATGCCGCCAACGAGGTCGCCGTCGATGCCTTCCTGCACGATGGCTGCAGCTTTACCGATATCGATCGCATTGTGGAATCCTGCATGGATGCCCACGATATGCAGGCGGTCGATTCGTTTGAGCAGCTTCGCGACATCGATGCGTGGGCGCGTGAAAAGGCTGCGCAGGTACTCGCCGCAACCCGTTCCTAACCCATAAGGATTGCTTTTTCGTTTTATGGATACTGTTCTGAGCGTTCTCTCATCGGTCTTTTGGGGCCTGCTGATGCTTTCCGTCCTCGTGTTTTTGCACGAGGGCGGCCACTTTTTGGCGGCGCGTGCCTGCGGCGTCCGTGTGACCGAGTTCTTTTTGGGCCTGCCGTGCCGCTTTGACATCCATTACACGTCGCGTCGCATTGGAACCAAGTTTGGCGTGACCCCGCTGCTGCTGGGTGGCTACGCTGCCATCTGCGGTATGGATCCGACCGATGTCTCCTGCGCCGATCGCGTGCTCGCGGCTATCTACCGTCATGGTCGCGTGACCGTGGCCGACCTTGCTGTCGAGCTCGAGCTTTCCGAGGAGGATGTGCTCGAGGCTTGTGCTCTGTTGCTGGGCTGGGGCTCCATCGCTCCCTGGTATGAGGAAGGGGAGAAACCCTCGCCGAGCTACTATCCCACCAAGTATCAGACGCTGCCGCGAGACGCGGCGGGTTACACCACCTTTGACGGCCGCCGGTTCGATCGAGAGCATGCGACTGCCGAGGGCGATGTGTGGGAGCTGCCGTGCGGCGAGGCTGATTTCTTGGCGCAAGAGCGCTCGCACACTTATCTTGGCCAGGGCTTTCTCAAGCGCGCCTTTATGCTGCTCGCGGGCATTCTCGTCAATATCCTGACGGGTTTTTTGCTGCTTATGAGCATCTATTCCATTGCGGGCGTCACCGTGCCGATCGATACCAACGTGATCGGTCAGGTTGACGAGGGGTCTATTGCCGCCAAGGCGGGTATCGAGGCTGGTGATGCGATCCTTTCGGTTGACGGTATATCGTGCTCCACATGGATGAACGTTTACGATGCCATCGGCAAGGCCGCCGGTAAGGACGATATCGCCATCGAGTACGAGCGTGACGGCAAGCAGCATTCGACCACGGTTGCGCTCAAAGAGGACGAGCGCCTAGGTGTGTATGCCTCTACGCAGGTAGTCCGTTTGGACCCCATCACCTCGGCGCGTCTGTCATTCTCCTATGTTGTGCAGACCGCGGAGGGCGTGATGCGCCTGCTCCAGCCGCAGCATACGATGGAGATTCTCGATCGGTCTTCTTCGATCGTGGGTATTAGCGTTATGTCCTCACAGGCTGCTGCTGCCGGTCCTGCCACATTCCTTTCGTTTGCCGCCCTCATTTCGTTCTCGCTTGGCTTTATGAACCTGCTGCCCATCCCACCACTCGATGGCGGCAAGCTGGTCATCGAGATCATTCAAAAGATTGTGGGCCGCGAGCTTCCGCTCAAGGTCCAGACGATTGTGAGCTATGTGGGCATCGCGCTCTTTGTGCTGCTGTTTGTCTATATGCTTCGTTCCGACATCCTTCGATTTATTCTGTAGGGGAGTGTTTGGATTGTCTTTATCCCATCCTTTGCCTCGCGATTTGACGCGCCCCGTGCATGTGGGCGGTGTGCAGATCGGTGGCGGTGCGCCGGTGGTGGTCCAATCCATGACCTGCACCGATACCGCTGATGCCAAGGCAACACTTGCGCAAGTGTGCGCGTTGGCGCAGGCTGGCTGCGATATCGTGCGTGTGAGCGTGCCCACTGAGGCCGCGCTTGAGGGTTTCCGCACCATCTGTGCCGAGTCTCCGGTGCCAATCGTTGCCGATATCCACTTTAACCACAAGCTGGCCATTGGCGCTGTGGAGGCCGGTGCCGCCAAGCTCCGCATCAATCCCGGCAACATTGGCGATTGGGCCAAGGTCGATGCGGTGATCGATGCTGCGGGTTCTGCGGGCTGTGCGATTCGCATTGGCGTGAACGCGGGCTCGCTTGAGCAGGATATCGCCGAGCGCGACGACCTCACGCAGCCCGAAAAGCTCGTGATGTCTAGCGAGCGCTTTGTGCGGCACTTTGAGGATCGTGGGTTTACCAACATTGTGCTTTCCGCCAAGGCCCATAGCGTACAGACGACGCTCGATACCTATCGAGCCCTGTCGCGTGAGATTCCACACGTTCCGCTTCATCTGGGCGTTACGGAGGCCGGTACCAAGCTCCAGGGCACCATCAAGAGCTCTGTAGGCTTGGGTATCTTGCTTTCCGAAGGCATTGGCGACACCATGCGTGTGTCGCTCACAGCTGATCCGGTTGAGGAGCCGCCGGTTGTCTGGGGTATTCTGCAGTCGTTGGGCCTGCGTCGCCGTGGCCCCGAGATTGTCTCGTGCCCCACGTGCGCCCGCTGCCAGGTTAACCTTATTCCCATTGCCGAGGAGGTTACCGAGCGGCTTAAGAACTACTCCGCGTCGCTTTCGATCGCTGTGATGGGATGTGCCGTTAATGGCCCCGGCGAGGCTTCTGATGCCGATCTGGGCGTTGCTTGCGGACGTGGTCAGGCCTTGCTCTTTTCGCATGGCCAGATCATTGGTAAAGTAGCTGAGGACCAAATTGTCGACGCGCTTATGGCAGAGGTCGACAAACTTATTGAGGAGAAATAAATGACTCGAGCAATGTATATGTCTAAGCTCTATGCGCCGACGCTTAAAGAGGATCCGGCGGACGCTGAGCTCGCCAGCCACCGCCTGCTGCTCCGTGCCGGCATGATCCGCAAGGAGGCCGCCGGTCTGTATTCTTATCTGCCGCTCGCATGGCGCTCGATCCGCAAGATCGAGAACATCGTGCGCGACGAGATGGATGCTGCCGGCGCCCAGGAGCTTATGATGCCTATCATGGTCGATGCCGAGCTGTGGCGTGAGTCCGGCCGTATCGATGCCTATGGCAAGGAGCTTGTGCGCTTTGACGACCGTCATGGTCGCGAGTTCGTCCTGGGCCCCACGCACGAGGAGACCGTCACGGCCCTGGTGCGCAACGAGCTGCGCTCCTACAAACAGCTGCCCGTCAACCTGTACCACATCCAGGATAAGTTCCGCGACGAGTTCCGTCCCCGCTTTGGCCTGATGCGCGGCCGTGAGTTCATCATGAAGGACGCCTACAGCTTCTCTGCCACGCAGGAGAGTCTGCAGGAGGAGTACGACAAGATGAAGCAGGCCTACGCCAACATCTGTGAGCGCTGCTACATCAAGGCCCTGCCCGTTGTCGCCGACTCCGGCGAGATCGGTGGCGATACCTCCGTCGAGTACATGGCTTTGGCCGACGCCGGCGAGGCTTCGCTCGTCTACTGCGATGATTGCGGCTTCGCCGCCGACGATGAGGCTGCAAGCACCAAGGTCATCGTGACCGAGGGTCCTGGCGACGGTACGCTTACCAAGGTCGAGACTCCGGGCATGGGCACCATCGAGGCTGTTGCTAAGTTCTTTGGGTTCCCCGAGAACGGCACGCGAAAGTCGCTGGCGCTCATCGACGCCGAGGGCAAGCCGGTCGTGGCCATTGTCCCGGGCGACCACGAGCTCAACGATTGCAAGGCCGAGCATGTCTTTGGCAAGGGCTATCGCATGATGACCGACGAGGAGCTCCAGACCTACGGTCTGCATAAGGGCTTTATCGGACCGGTTAACTTGCCCGAGGGCATCCGCCTGGTGTGCGACGAGAGCCTGCGTGAGTCCAAGCAGTGGGCCTGCGGCGCCAACGAGGTCGACTATCACTTTACCGGTGCCTGCCCCGAGCGTGACTTTACCGTCGACGAGTGGGCCGACCTGGTCACCGTCGTGGCCGGCGATCCTTGCCCACACTGCGGCAAGCCCCTCTCCGCTGCTCGCGGTATCGAGGTCTCCCAGGTCTTCCAGCTGGGCACCAAGTATTCCGAGGCCATGGGTGCCACCTTTATGGATGAGGACGGCAAGGAGAAGCCGCTTATCATGGGTTGCTACGGCGTTGGTGTGTCCCGCTCGCTTGCTGCCGTCGTGGAGCAGCACAACGACGAGCACGGCATCGTCTGGCCGGTCTCCGTTGCCCCGTACGAGGTCGCGGTGATTCCGCTCGATCCCAAGAAGGAAGAGTGCGCTACCGTCTGCGAGCAGATCGTTGATGGCCTGTGTGCCGAGGGTATCGAGGTCGTCGTCGACGATCGCGATGAGCGTCCGGGCTTTAAGTTTGCCGATAACGACCTCATGGGCTTCCCGTATCAGGTGGTTTTGGGCAAGCGCGGCCTTAAGAATGGCACCGTTGAGCTCAAGGACCGTTCCACGGGCGAGCGCGAGGACGTGGCGATCGACGAGGTCGTCGCCAAGGTTGCCGAGCTTGTTAAGGCGGCTCGCCGTTAATCGACGATTTCGCTTGTAGTTCGATATACGGGACGGCCCCGCATTTCTCCAGATAGGGGAGATGCGGGGCCGTCATTTTACCTTGCCTGCGTGCTCAATCGCTAAAAGGAAAACCCCACAGCCCATATGAGCTGCGGGGTTTTCTTGTGCCTCCGATGCGAAATAAATCGCTCAGATATTACTGATAATCGACGACGTCGATCCAGTTCTTAAGGAACTCATCGTTCACGTTGCGCTTACGAGCGAGCTCGGAAGCGGCGACGATGCTCGTCCACTGACGCACGACCTGCATGGGCATGTCGGCGCGGTCGCAGTAGAGCTCCAAGTAGGCCTCGGCCTGGTCCTTGCTGTTGAGGGCAAAGAGCAGGTAGGTGGTGGCAACGTCGGCAGCAGGGGAGCCCTGGGTAGCGTGTGCCCAGTCGCACACATAGAGCTGGCCGTCGTCGCCGACGATGACGTTGGAGGGGTTGAAGTCGCCGTGGCAGACCTTGAACTCCTTAGTCATGCCGTCCAGACGCTCCTGAAGGTTGTAGCGCGTGGTGGCATTGAGCTGATCAAGGCTGTCGATCATGCGGGCGAACTTGTCGCGCTGACGGTTGAGCAGCGGGGAGGTGTAGCCGTGGATCTCGATCTGGAGGTCGACGAACATCTCGAGGTACTCACCAAAGCGCTGGGGCTCGGCAGTCATCTTCTCGGCAAGGGTGGTGCCCGGAACCTTCTCGGTCACGAGCGCCCAGCCGTTGGCGTTCTCGAGCTGGGAAACCTCGAGCGCCTTGGGGCTGCGGATGCCGCACTCATTGATGCGGGCAAGATTCAAAGCCTCGTTGAACACGTCGGAGACAGGCTTGGTCTCGTTAAAGACCTTGACGATCTTGTCGCCCAGGTCGTAAACGACCTTGTTGCCACGGCGGACGAGCTCGGTCTTGGAATCGGGTAGCAGCATGGTTGCATCCTTTCAACGATGCGATAGAAGCGACGGCGGGGGTGTGTGAAACACCCGTGCACCCCCGCCGTTAAAAACCGTGCTAAAACTAGCAGACGGCGTAGTCCTGGGGCTCGCGGCCGTAGTAGGCGTCCAGGTAGAGCTCCTTGATCTCGCTCATGAGCGGGTAGCGCGGGTTAGCGCCGGTGCACTGGTCGTTGAATGCCTGCTCGGTCATCTCGTCGAGGGTGTCGAGGAAGTACTGCTCGTCAACACCGTAGTCGGCGATGGTCTTCTTGACGCCGATGAAGTCCTTGAGCTCCTCGAGCTTCGTGATGAAGTTCTCGAAGACCTCCTTGTCGTCCTTGCCCTCGATGCCGCAGTACTTGGCCATCTCGGCGTAGTTGTGCAGCGCGTTGGGGTAAGGATACTGGGAGAAGGTACCCATCTTGACGGGAGCCTCGGCGGCGTTGTAGCGCATGACGCGGGTCAGGATGACGGCGTTTGCGAGGCCGTGAGGCAGGTGATGGAAAGCGCCGAGCTTGTGGGCCATGGAGTGGTTGAGGCCCAGGAAGGCGTTGGCGAAGGCCATACCGGCCATGCAGGAGGCGTTGTGCATCTCCTCGCGGGCATGCGGGTCCTTGGCGCCGTTCGTGAAGCTGGAGGGCAGGTTCTCGAAGACGAGCTTAGCAGCGCGCTCGGAGAGGCCCTTGGTGTAGTCGGAAGCCATGATGGAGACGTAGGACTCGATGGCGTGGGTCATGACGTCGATGCCGGAGGCAGCGGTCAGGCCGCGCGGGGCGGTCATGCAGTTGTCGGCGTCGACGATAGCCATGTTGGGGAGCAGCGCGTAGTCGGCGAGCGGCCACTTGATGCCGGTCTCCTTGTCGGTGATGATGGCGAACGGCGTGCACTCGGAACCGGTGCCCGAAGAGGTCGGGACGGCGACGAAGTAGGCCTTCTTGCCCATCTCGGGGAAGGTGAAGATACGCTTGCGGATGTCCATGAAGTCCATGGCCATGTCCTCAAACTTGCACTCGGGGTGCTCGTACATCATCCACATGATCTTGCCGGCGTCCATAGCGGAGCCACCGCCGACGGCGATGATGACGTCCGGCTCAAAGAGAGCCATCTGCTTGGCGCCGCGACGTGCGCACTGCAGCGACGGATCGGGCTCGACGTCGTAGAAGCAGTCGTGGGCGATGCCCATCTCGTCGAGCTTGGCCTCGATGGCGCGAGTGTTGCCATTCTTGAAGAGGAACTGGTCGGTGACGATGAAGGCGCGCTTCTTGCCCATGACGTTGCCAAGCTCGTCGAGGGCGACGGGCGTGGAACCCTTCTTGAAGTAGACCTTCTCGGGAGCGCGGAACCACAGCATGTTCTCACGGCGCTCGGCCACAGTCTTAACGTTGATCAAGTGCTTCACCCCAACGTTCTCGGAGACGGAGTTGCCGCCCCAGGAGCCGCAGCCCAGGGTCAGAGACGGCTTCATGCCAAAGTTGTACAGGTCACCGATGCCGCCGTGCGAGGACGGGGTGTTGATGACGATACGGCAGGCCTTCATGACGTGCTCGAACAGGCTGATCTTCTCGGCCTGGGCAGGGTGCACGTACAGAGAGGCGGTGTGGCCCGGGCCACCGGCGAGCACCAGGTGCTCGGCCTTGTCGACGGCCTCCTGGAAGTCCTTGGCGTGATACATGGCCAGGACCGGGGAGAGCTTCTCGTGGGAGAACTCCTCCTTGGCGGGGTCGGTGGAGGTGACCTCGGCGATCAGGATCTTGGTCTTGGCAGGAACCTCGATGCCGGCGAGCTCGGCGATCTTGGCGGCAGCCATGCCGGGGATGCGGTGATCGAGGGCACCGTTCTTGAACATGGCGGCACGCAGGGCCTCCATCTCGGCACCCTGCTTGACGAAGTAGCAGCCGCGCTTCTGGAACTCGGCCTTAACCTGGTCATAGATGGTGTCGATGACGGTCACGGACTGCTCGGAAGCGCAGATCATGCCGTTGTCGAAGGTCTTGGAGTGGATGATGGAGTTGACGGCGAGCAGCACGTCAGCGGTGTCGTCGATGACGACCGGGGTGTTACCGGCGCCAACGCCCAGGGCGGGCTTGCCCGAGGAGTAGGCGGCCTTGACCATGCCCGGGCCACCGGTGGCGAGGATGATGTCGACGTCGCGCATGACCATGTTGGTCAGCTCGATGGAGGGGACATCGACCCAGCCGATGATGCCCTCGGGGGCGCCGGCCTTGACGGCGGCGTCAAGCACGAGCTTGGCGGCGGCGATGGTGCACTTGGCGGCAGCCGGGTGCGGGGAGATGATGATGGCGTTGCGGGTCTTCAGGCTGATCAGCGTCTTGAAGATCGCGGTGGAGGTGGGGTTGGTCGTCGGGATGACGGCGCCCACGATGCCGATGGGCTCGGCGATCTTGGTGATGCCGTAAGCCTCGTCGCGCTCCAGGACACCACAGGTCTTGGTGTTCTTGTAAGCGTTGTAGATGTACTCTGCGGCGTAGTGGTTCTTGATGACCTTGTCCTCAAGAACGCCGCGGCCGGTCTCCTCGATGGCCATCTTCGCCAACGGGATACGAGCCTTGTTGGCGGCCATGGCGGCCTCATAGAAGATCTTGTCGACCTGCTCCTGCGTGTACGTAGCAAAAAGCGCCTGGGCCTCTCGCATCTGAGCGAGCTTAGCCTCAAGCGCCTCTACGTTGTCCACAATTGCGGGAGTAGTGTTTTCCGGTGACTTTTTCACCATTTGTGTCTCCTTGCGATCGGAGATTTACCCTACAAGATGCATGATAGCAAGAAATAAATCGGTGAACGGTCAGATTCCCGTAAAAGACAAACTAAAACGCTTCAATAAACTGAAACGTTTTAACTAAAACTACTTGCCTGCTCCACCGCCCCGCTCATTGGGGACAGGCTTACATGAGTGCTTATACTCATTTGGGACAGACATCGTTTTGCCATTTTGCCGTTCTGGGCCTTTTTTGCCGCTCATTGGATATAAATAGATCACAGGCTCAGCATTTCGCGTTCCTTCTCTCCTTTTAGGTGTTGCCTGTTCAGTTTTTGAAAGGAGAGATTATGCCCCGATGCGCCCGCGCCGTTTCGCTCACCGGCTATTACCACGTCTTTGACCGTGGCAACTCCAAACAGATTATTTTTGAAGATGACTCTGACCGATATCGTTTCTTATCGGACATCTCGGACAGGTTTGCACGCCATAAAGTGGCAGTGTTGGCTTGGTGCCTTATGGACAACCACTTCCATTTGATGGTTGATGACCCATATGACAACCTTTCAAAGGCAATGCAGTGCGCACTGACGGCGTATGCTAAGTATTTCAATGGGAAAACGGGAAGAACGGGCCATCTGTTTGACAATCGCTATTCGCGTGTTGCGGTTGAGTCGGACACACAGGCGGTGCAGCTACTCGATTATATCCATCTCAATCCTGTGAAAGGTGCGATCGACTCTCTCGAAGCATACCGCTGGTCAAGCTTTAGGGCATACCAGCTGGGCTACGATCCCTTTGACATCTGTGACGTGGCCCCTATGCTCGATATTGTCGGGGGGTCTCGTCGCTATTGTGAGCATCTTAAGGAAGTTGCCGGGCGGATCTGGTCAGTTGAGATTCTTCCACGCCGACGGATCCTCGATGAGGATGCTCTTTCCGTTGCGCGCGAAGTCCTTCCGAGCATAGATCCTGCGCTGCTCAAGGCCCTGCCACGCCCCGATCGTGATGCGTGTCTGCTGAGGCTTAGGCGGGCACATCTCACGGTCAAGCAAATTGCCCGTATCACCGGCATCGGCGCTACAAGCGTAACCAAGGCCACCGCGGGCTGGAACGAGGCGGCGTGAGGCAGGGGCCGAACCGCTGCTGGCATGCGTTACGTCTGTCCCCAATGCGTGAAAACACTCATGTAAGTCTGTCCCCAATGAGTGCAAAAAGGCGCCCTCCGTAGGGGAGGGCGCCTTTGGTAAGTTCTATATGAACGCGAGGTCTTTGACCCGGAGAGTCCGAGGTACTTGTTGGTAAGACCTTATTTAGGAGCGCGCAACCTTGCCAGACTTGAGGCAGGTGGAGCAAACGTTCATCTTGCGACGGTGACCATCGACGACGACGTAGACGCGCTGGATGTTGGGGCGGAACTTACGGTTGGTGACGCGGTGAGAGTGGCTGATGGAGCGACCGGCAACGGGGTGCTTACCGCAAACTTCGCAAACTTTGGACATAACTGACCCTCCTTGGGCGACAAACGAACATGTCGCGTTAACAAACAAGCCTAAACTATAGCACAGAAGTCGCTCCCTGTGCGCAATCTACACAGAGATATTCCTCTTTTGGCGATAGTGCTCACGCTACGGCCCTGGACGTAGATCCGATTTGCGTGCAGCAGAGGGGATTATGCCAGCTCGTGCGTGTGTTTTCAAGCTCGTCCCACAAATATATATAGGTTTATGGAGCATTGGGCTCCGTTTACGGATTGCTCTGTATTTACGCTCGCAATTAAGCTCGAGGTTGGCTACACTATCCCTTGACCATTAAAGGGGTACGAGATACCCACATGGAATTACATAGCTGCCAAAGAGCAGCCTTTCCTGTGGGTGTCTGGTCCGCTTTAAGCGGTCGGGCATCTATTTTTTTGACTGTGTCAGCAGTCAAGACATGTGAGGAAGGAGATCGATGGGCACGACTTCCCCCAAGGCGGTCATCATGGACGAGACCGCCGTCAATCGAGCGATGACCCGCATCGCGCACGAGATTCTCGAGCGCAACGAGGGCTGTGAAGACCTCGCTCTGGTCGGCATCGTCACGCGCGGCGACCTTCTGGCAAAGAAGCTCGCCGAGGAGATCAAGGAGATCGAGGGCGTCGACGTTCCGCTCGGCAGCCTCGACATCAGCTTCTACCGCGATGACTACGCTACCAATTTCGCTCCCGCGATCCACGCCACCAACATTCCCTTCAGCGTCGATGGCAAGCGCGTCGTGCTGGTGGACGACATCCTGTATACGGGCCGTACCATCCGCGCCGCTCTCGACGCCGTCATGGACTTGGGCCGTCCGAGCCGCATTGAGCTGGCTGTCCTCGTTGACCGCGGCCACCGTGAGCTCCCCATCTCGCCGGACTTTGTCGGCAAGAACGTTCCCTCGTCGCATGAGGAGAACGTACACCTATATATGAAGGAAGTTGACGGCCACACCGCCGTCGAGATTAACGACGTCGCGCCGGGTTCCCACGTGGGCTCCGCGCCGCTGGGAGGTGAGTAGTACCGTGGCGTTCAACCATAAGCACCTGATCGACATTACCGAGTACTCCGAAGAGGACATCAAGCTCATCCTCGAGACCGCCAAGGCGTTCTCCGAGGTCAACGAGCGTGCTATCAAGAAGGTCCCCACGCTCAAGGGCAAGACCATCGTCAACATGTTCAACGAGCCCTCGACGCGCACCCGCAGCTCCTTCGAGCTCGCCGAGAAGCGTCTTTCGGCCGACAGCCTTAACTTTGGCGGCTCCTCGACCTCCACGGTCAAGGGCGAGAGCCTTGTCGACACCGTCGAGACCCTCAACGCCTACAAGATCGACTGCATCGTCGTGCGCGATAAGCACGCCGGCGCTCCCTACATCGTCACGCAGAATTCGCCCGCGAGCGTCATCTGCGCCGGTGACGGCAAGCACAACCATCCTACGCAGGCCCTACTCGACCTGTACACCATCTGGGAGCACAAGGGTGACTTCCACGGTCTGAAGGTCGCCGTCGTCGGCGATATCGCCCACTCCCGTGTCTGCGGCTCGCTGATCCCCGCCCTTAAGATCATGGGCTGCGAGACCTACGCCGTCGCCCCCGGCACGCTGCTGCCGCCGGCGCCCGAGGTCTTGGGCTGCGACCACGTGACGAGCGACCTCGATTCCGTCCTGCCCGAGCTGGACGTCGTCTACATGCTGCGCGTGCAGCAGGAGCGTCTCGAGGGTGCCCCGTTCCCGACCATTCGTGAGTACCACAAGCTCTTCGGCCTGACCAAGGACCGCGAGAAGCTCATGAAGCCCGATGCGATCATCTGCCACCCGGGCCCCATCAACCGCGGCGTCGAGTTCGACTCCTATATGGCCGACCACCCGCAACGCTCCGTCATCCTGGAGCAGGTCTACGCCGGTATCTGCGTGCGTATGGCTATCCTGTATCTGCTGCTTGGAGGTGCCGATAATGGCCTTGCTTCTTAAGAATGCCCACGTCGTCGACCCGTCCGTCGAGCTTGACGGTGTCGTTGACGTCCTGATTGACGGCGACAAGATCGCCGAGGTCGGCGAGAATCTCGCCGTCGAGGGAGCCGAGGTCCGCGACCTTTCCGGCAAGTACCTCGTCCCCGGCCTGGTGGATATGCACGTTCACCTTCGCGAGCCCGGCTACGAGGTCAAAGAGGACATCGAGAGCGGCACCCGCGCAGCTGCCAAGGGCGGCTTTACCGGCGTGTGCTCCATGCCCAACACCGATCCCGTCACCGATAACGGCACTGTCGTGGAGTTCGTCAAGTCCCGCGCTGCCGAGGTCGGTCACTGCCGCGTCTATCCGTCGGGCGCCATGACCCGCGGTCTTAAGGGCGAGGCCATGTCCGAGATGGGCGATATGGTCGCCCACGGCGCCGTCGCCTTCACCGACGACGGTCGCGGCGTGCAGGGCGCGGGCATGCTCCGTCGTTGCATGGACTACGGCAAGATGTTCGGCAAGGTCTTTATGAGCCACTGCCAGGACGAGGACCTGGTCGGCCACGGCCAGATCAACGAGGGCAAGGTCTCGACCCGTCTGGCTCTCGAGGGCTGGCCGGCTGCCGGCGAGGAGCTCCAGATCGCCCGCGACATCGAGATCGCCAAGCTGACTGGTGCCAAGCTGCACATCCAGCACATCTCCACCGCACATGGCCTGGAGATCGTGCGTGCCGGTAAGGCCGCTGGCGTTCAGGTTACCTGCGAGGCCACTCCGCACCACATGTTCCTGACCGAGAACGACCTGGACGAGACCTACAACACCTCGCTCAAGGTCAATCCGCCGCTGCGTACCGAGGAGGATGCCGAGGCCATCCGTCAGGGCGTCATCGACGGCACCGTCGACGCTATCGTCACCGATCACGCTCCCCACACCCCGTGGGAGAAGGCCCGCGAGTTCGAGCTTGCGCCCTTTGGCATGATCGGCCTCGAGACCTCGCTGTCGCTCGTACTCACCGAGCTGGTCAACACGGGCAAGATGAGCGTGGGCCGCATGGTCGAGCTCATGGCCATCAAACCGCGTGAGATCCTGGGCCTCGACCAGGTTCAGGTCAAGGCGGGCTCCGTTGCCGACCTGACCGTGTTCGATCCCGCCGCAACCTGGACGGTCGGCGAGGACGGATACGAGTCGCGTGCTGAGAACTCCGGTTTTGCCGGCCGCACGCTCACCGGTCGTGCCACCGATGTGTTTGTCGGCGGTAAGCAGACGCTCGCCGACGGCTGCATCTGCTAGCATAGCCTTATCGCTTTTGTGCGCGGTGCCCTTGCGGTGCCGCGCTTTCTGTTCGTTTTGACCATGCAACCGCATGGGGGATTGGAGCGTCTATGCCCACACCTTCCACTGCACGCATGCACGACTTCGAGGTCGTCTCGAACCAGGAGATCGCCGACGGCATCTTCTCGCTCGTCATCTCGGCCCCCAAGCTTGCAAGTGCGCTCAAGCCCGGTCAGTTTGTGAACATTGCCGTGCCCGGCGATGCGTCCTCGCTGCTTCGCGTGCCCCTGAGCTTCTATCGCGCCGACGCCCAGGCCGGTACCGTCGAGCTGTGGTACGCCGTCGTGGGCGACGACACCCGTCGTCTGTCGCAGATGGCCCCCGGCTCCAAGTCCAACCTGTTGGGCCCTGGCGGCCGCGGCTGGCTTGTTCCCGAGGGCACCAGGAAGGCGCTGCTCGTGGCGGGCGGCATCGGCGTTCCGCCCGTGCTCTGCCTCGCCGGCAAGCTTGTCGAGCAGGGCGTGGATGTCGACGTTTGCCTGGGCTTTGGCACCGTTTCCAAGGCCGTGGGTGTCGATGAGTTCCGCGCGCTGGGCGCCACGGTTAACGTGTGCACCGATGATGGCACGCTGGGCACGCACGGTTTTTGCACCGACCCGGCAGCCGAGCTGCTCGGAGAGGGCGGCTACGACTATGTGGCCAGCTGCGGCCCCGCTGTCATGATGAAGAAAGTCGCCGCCGCTGCCGCCGAGGCCGGTGCGTACTGCGAGGTGTCGCTCGAGCGCATGATGAGCTGTGGCTTTGGCGCCTGCAACACCTGCAATGTCGAGACGGTCGACGGTATGAAGGGTGCTTGCATGTGCGGCCCCGTGTTCGATGCTTCCAAGGTGGTGGTCTTCTAGTGGGTACCGTGAACATGGCCGTCGATTTCGGCGGCGTCAAGATGCAGAACCCCATCAACACCGCAGCCGGTACCTTTGGCTACGGTTGGCAGTTCCAGAACTTCTTCGATGTCTCCCAGCTGGGCGCCATCACCACCAAGGGTTGCGCTGCCGAGCCCTGGCCCGGCAACCCCGCGCCCCGTATGGCCGAGATTCCCGGCGGCATGATCAACTCCGTGGGCCTTCAGAACCCTGGCGTGGCTGCCTTTGCCCGTGAGTCCGGTCCGTGGCTGGAGCAGCTCTCCAAGGACGGTTGCCAGGTCATCTGCCAGGTTGCCGGCCACTCCGTTGACGAATTTGTCCGCGCACTAGAGATGTATGTCGAGCTGTGCCCCTGGGCTGCCGGCTACGAGATCAACGTGAGCTGCCCTAATATCGCCGCCGGCGGTGCCGCCATGGGCTCCACGCCCGAGGGCGCCTCTTCCGTTATGGCTGCCTGCCGCAAGGTGACCGATAAGCCGCTGTTCGTGAAGATGGCGCCGGTCAACGTCGCCGAGATTGCCAAGGCCCTCGAGGCTGCCGGTGCCGACGGCCTTTCAGTCATCAACTCCATCCAGGGCATGGCCATCGACGTCCATACCCGCAAGTCCCGCGTGGCCAAGCCCAAGGGCGGCCTTTCGGGCCCGCTGTGCCACCACATCGCCGTGCGCATGGTCTGGGAGGTTGCCCAGGCCGTCGATATCCCCATCAACGGTGTCGGCGGTGTCATGACCGGCGAAGATGCGGCTGAGTTTATCCTGGCCGGCGCCACCTGCGTGTCGGTCGGCATGGCCAACTTCGTCGATCCGTGCGCTTCGCTCAAGATCGCGCACGAGCTCGAGGCCTGGGCCGAGTCCCAGGGCGTGAAGGACATCAACGAACTGGTAGGTGCGTTCGAATGCTAGAGACCGATGCCCGCGACCGTGTTATCGTCGCCCTCGACTGCGACCGTGAGCGTGCGCTCGAGCTCGCCCACGAGCTTTCGGGCCATGCCGCCTGGCTTAAGGTTGGTATGACGCTCTATTACGCTGAGGGCCCCGAGATCGTCAAGACCTTTAAGGACCTGGGCTTTAAGGTCTTCCTTGACCTTAAGTTCCATGATATTCCGCATCAGGTTCGCGGTGCCGCCCGTTCGGCCTCGCTTGCCGGTGCCGACCTGCTCTCGGTTCACGGCTTGGGTTCGGGCGCCATGCTCGCTGCCTGCCGCGAGGGTGCCGAGGAGGCACGCGAGGACCGCGCCAAGCTCGTCGCCATCACCGTGCTCACGAGCATGAATCAGGATGCCTTGAGCGAGATCGGCGTCGAGTCGCCCGTGGCCGAGGAGGCCGCCCGCCTGGCAAAGCTCGCTCAGGCCAACGGCATCGATGGCATCGTGTGCTCGCCGATGGAGGCTCAGGACATGCGTGAGCTGCTGGGCCCTGATGCCCTGATCGTGACTCCGGGTGTGCGTCCGGTGGGTGCCGCCCTTGGTGACCAGTCCCGCGTGGCGACGCCTTCCCAGGCTATCGAGCGTGGCGCAAGCCACATTGTGGTGGGCCGTCCCATCACCGGTGCCGACGATCCGGTTGCCGCCTTTGACGCCATCGTCGCTGAGCTGGTCGAAAACGTCGCGTAAAAGATTCCCCTAAGTCACCACTTTTGGGTCTCATTAGCACAAAATAGCCCCTGTGCCTGCGTAAACTTTCCCATCCTTTGTGTGGAATCGCAGGTCAGGGGCTTAACTTTGGGCGCAGTATATTGCACTTTTTGCGGGTATCGTCTAACCTATGGAGCCGCGATTGGGCATTTTGTACGTTCTACGTGCTAAAATGCCAATTATTGAATCAGATATAACCCAACTATTTGGAGGTACGAATGGCACTCCCTCAGCTTACCGATGAGCAGCGCAAGCAGGCTCTTGAGAAGGCTGCTGCCGCACGTCACGCCCGCGCTGAGCTTCGCGAGCAGATCAAGAAGGGCGAGAAGTCCCTCGAGTCCGTGCTCAACTCCGATGACCCCATCGCTTCCCGCATGAAGGTTTCCACCCTCATCGAGTCTCTCCCTGGTTATGGCAAGGCCAAGGCCGCCAAGATTATGGAGGAGCTCGGTATCTCCGCTACCCGTCGCGTCCAGGGCCTCGGCGTCCGTCAGCGCGAGCAGCTCCTCGAGCAGCTGACCAAATAAGTGAGCGCTCAGGATTCCAAGCTCTTTGTGATTTCTGGACCGTCAGGCGCAGGCAAGGGTACGCTCGTCACTCGTGTGCGCGAGCGCCGCTCGAACCTGGGCCTGACGGTTTCGGCTACCACGCGAGCACCACGAAAAGGTGAGGTCGACGGCGTCAACTACTTTTTTCTGACGCGCGAGGAGTTCGACCGCCGCGTGGCAAACGGTGAGTTTGTTGAGTGGGCCGAGGTCCACGGTAACTGCTACGGCACGTTGGTGAGCGAGGTCACATCCAAGCTCGCCTCTGGCGCATCTCTGATTTTGGAAATCGATGTCCAGGGCGCCCTGCAGGTGAAGGAACGTTTTCCCGAGGCCGTGCTGATCTTTATCAAGCCGCCTTCGCTTGAGGTACTCCGCGAGCGTCTAGTCGGTCGCGGTACCGAGACGCCCGAGACGATTGAGCTGCGTATGGCAAACGCCGCCGATGAGCTTGCCCTTGCCGACCGCTACGACGACGTCGTGGTTAATGACGATCTCGACCGCGCGACCGATGAGCTCGTTCGCGTTCTCGATATGCATGAAAGGATCTGAGGTCCGTGTCCGTTGTAAAGCCTTGCATTGACGATCTTCTGGAGAAGACCGATCACAACCGCTTCCTGCTTGCTTCGCTTGCCTCCAAGCGCGCCTGCGATATTAACAGCATGCTGCGTGGCCAGCACAACCGCGTGCTTGCCGTCCAGGATGTCGATGACATCACCATCGGGCTTTCCGGTGCCGATACCATTTCGATGGCTATGGACGAGATTGTCGACGGCGACATCTCTTACGACGAGGCCCGTTACGAGAAGGCGCTCGGCCACAAGGTTGCTGAAGCCTAAATGGCGGCTCGCGTCTGCCTAGTCCACTATCACGAGGTTGGACTGAAGGGTAAGAACCGCGCACATTTTGAGCATATCCTCATGGATAACATCAAGGCGGCCTTGGCCGCCTTTTCCGTGAATGCCGTGTCTCGAATTTCCGGTTATATCCTCGTGACCTTTAACGAGCATCAGGGCGACGAGGCGGCGCGTGTCATTCGCACCGTTCCCGGCGTTGCTCGTGTGTCTTTGGCGTATCACACCAATCGCGACCCTCAGGAGTACTGTGCCGCCGCCGTGAAGGCGCTGCGCGAGTTTGGTTCCTTCGATTCGTTTAAGGTGCACGCCAAGCGCTCCAATACCGATTATGAGCTCACCTCGATTGACATCAATCGTCAGGTGGGCGAGGTGCTGTGCGAGGCCTTCCCCGATAAAAAGGTTCAAATGCACGACCCCGATGCGATGGTGCACGTACTGGTGGTCCAGGGTAGCGTTTATGTGTACGCGCGCTCCGAGCGCGGCGTGGGCGGTCTGCCGGTGGGTTCTGCCGGCAAGGTCGTGACGCTGCTGTCGTCGGGTATTGATTCTCCGGTGGCAACCTGGATGCTCGCGCGTCGCGGCGCGGTGTGCGTGCCGGTACATTTCTCAGGTCGTCCGCAGACGCCCGACACGAGCGAGTATTTGGTGCAGGACATCATTCGTGCGCTTGAGCCGGGTGTCCAGATCGGCCGCCTGTACGTGGTGCCGTTTGGCGACTGCCAGCGTGAGATTTCGGTCACCTGTCCCAGCAACCTGCGCGTGATCATGTATCGCCGCATCATGTATTCGGTTGCCGAGCGTATCGCGCATATCGAGGGCGCCAAGGCCATCGTGACCGGCGAGTCGCTCGGTCAGGTTGCCTCCCAGACGCTCGAGAATATCATGGCCGTCAACGAGGCCGTGAAGATTCCCGTGTTCCGTCCGCTCATCGGGTCCGACAAGCAGGAGATCATTGCGCGCGCTCAGGAGATCGGCACGTTCGATATTTCCACCGAGGCGGCGCCCGACTGCTGCACGCTGTTTATGCCGCGTCGTCCCGAGACGCACGCCAAACTCGATGCCGTGCACGAGGCCTGGGAGCTGTTCGACCACGAGGAGATGATCGAGCGTCTGCTTAAGCAGACCGAGTACATTGACTTCTCCAGCAACACGTATAAGGCCCCTAAGACCTTAAAACGCAAACATTCGGAGCTTGCTCCGCGTGAGATTTACCAAGATCACGAGTAAATTTGTGCATAGACCGACGATGCGCCTGCATCGTCGGCCTTTTGCTATCTGGGCATTTTGCGGCTAAGTGTTCATTTGCTGACGTGTGCCTGAATAAATGGACAGATTTGTGCAAGGTTTTGGTCGGTTTTTGGTTTGACCGTTAAAACCGGTTTTGGAGCGTGGCTGTTGTGGAGCTCCTTTCCTGACACGATGGTGTTGGGAGGTTTTGCTATGGCGCAGCGCGAACAACACGAACGAGTCAAACGGATGGACCGCTTGGCGGACAAGCTGTTCGGTCATAAGGCAGTGGTGATGGCGATACTGGTCGTCATTGCGATGGCGAGTGGACTGGCGATGGCGAACCTTGGCGGCGGTGCCGGTGGCGTGTCGTTTGAGCGCACTGACGGTTCAGGCTCGTTGGTGGAGCCGGGATCCGGTGATGCCTCGAGCGGAAAGACATCCGAAGGTTCTTCGGCTAAGGCTTCTGCCGCGGCAGAGGTCTATGTCGATGTCGACGGCGCCGTTGTGTCGCCCGGTGTATATCGTCTCAAGGACGGCGCGCGGGTGGCTCAGGCGATTGATGCCGCCGGCGGGCTTACGCCCGAGGCAGACGTTACGGGGCTTAACCGGGCATCCAAGGTCACTGATGGACAAAAAATCCACGTTCCAACGGTGGGGGAGCAGCAGGCGTCCATTGCGGAAGCCGGTGTTGATGGTGGGGCTTCCGCATCATTGGGCGTGAGTGGCGCAACGGGCCTAGTCAACATCAATACGGCAAGCGCGGCAGAGCTGCAGACGCTCTCGGGCATCGGTCCCTCCATGGCACGGTCGATTATCGATGAGCGGACAAAGAACGGTGCTTTTGCCTCGGTTGACGATCTGATGCGTGTGTCGGGAATCGGCGAGAAGAAGCTTGCCAAAATCAAAGATTGCATCTGCGTATGAGTGCGACCGAGCGCGAGCATGTGATGCCTCCGCGGCCCCTGATGCCGTGGACGATGGCCCTGTGTGCCGGCATGTGCATGAGCTGCGCCTCGGTGCTCAACGTGGCCGCTGATGCGCTGCTGAGGGAGCGGGCGCCGGCGGTCGGGCTGCTATGGGCCATTCCCGTTGCGGCGGCGGTATTCGTTGTGCTGGCTCAATCTTGTGCGCGGCTTGCCCCTTTGAAGTGGTGGTTGTATGCCGCGTCCGTCGGTCTCGTGGCGGGAGCGGTCGTCTCGGCGTGGTGGGCTGTGGGTGCGCTCAGCGCCTCGAAGGCGCTCGACGGTCGAGCGGCAAGCGGCCTCGAGTTTATCGTGCAGGGCGATCCATCCATAAACGACGACGTGTATTCCTATACCTGCGAGGCACGCGCGGACGGTAAGAACTTGGCAACGGTTCGCCTATCGTGCGACCGCGAGCTCAAGGTCGGGGCGCACGTGCGTGTTATCGGTCGCGTTTCACGTTTTGAGAACGATGCGTATGGACGATCGCGCGTGCTCCGAGGCGAGGTATGCAAGGTAAAAGCCGTTCGGATTGTGTCGGTCGATGAGGGCTCTCCGGGGCCGCTGCTTCGGCTGCGAAATGGGCTGCTTGCGTCCATCGCGCCTGCGACCGACCCGGCGCGTGCACTCATAGCCGGTGTCGTCTGCGGTCGTTCGGCCGAGCTGCGCGCCCAGTCGGCGGGCGATTGGTTTTCGGTGACGGGAACGGCGCATCTTATAGCCGTCTCCGGCAGCCATTTGGCTATCGTGGGGTTTGTAATCGAGGGTGTATTGCAAAAGACTCGCTGCTCACGTGGTCTTCAGCGGGCGATATTGGCGATAACGCTTGTGGGCTACGCTGTCTTTACGGGCGCGTCTCCCTCGGCCGTGCGCGCGTGCTGCATGGTGTTCGCGACGCTTGTCGTAAACGGCGCGGGGCGTCGCCGGCACGGCGCATCGGCACTCTTCGTAACCATGTCCATCTTTGTGCTACTGCGGCCGACGGTGCTGTTCGAGATGGGCTTTCAGCTTTCATGTGCCAGCGTCTTTGCCATTCTGTGCTTTTGCCCCTATGCGACCTTCGCTTTGGGTGAGCTGAGTGTGCCATCGGGCGTTGCAAGCATGCTTTCCGTCACGCTGTGCTCGCAACTGGCGACTCTTCCCATTACCATTCCCGCCTTCGGTACGTTCTCGCTCATTGCTCCGTTGGCAAATGCGGTCATCGGTCCGGTGGTGAGCGTACTGCTTGCTGTGTCCATCGTGCTGGTTCCCTTTTCGCTCGTGGCACCGTTGCGGACTTGGGCGCTCGTTGTGCCCATGATTGCCGCCCGTTGCGCGCTGTTTTTCGAGCAGCTGTTTGCCGCCGTGCCGGGTGCATCCGTGAGCGTGCCGCCCGATAGCATGTGGATTTACCTAGTGCCGTGTTTGCTGGCGGTTCTGCTGGTCTGGTGGCCGCGTCCCCGTGCACGTCCTATGGCGGTGGGGCTTGCATGCCTGGTGCTCTTGGCTGCGATTCCGTACGTCTACTGGGATCGATTCGCTCCGCCTTCGGTGACGGTGCTCGATGTGGGCCAGGCGGATGCGATTCTTATCCGCCAGGGCGGCGTAGTAGCGCTCGTCGACTGCGGGCTCGACGAGCGCGTGGTGGCGGGGTTGGGTCGCGATGGCGTGCGCCATTGGGGTGGCGGCGTGGGTGGGGGTTGGGGTGGGGGAATATGTATGAATAATGTGTAGAAGGATAGATGGGTAGTGAGTATGTATATATTTTAAGGAGAGAGAGGAGATAGGAGTGTGGGATGGTAGAATGGAGAAGAACAGAGAAGATG
>CAJMEW010000003.1:0-126038 GCA_905212545.1 uncultured Collinsella sp. | reverse complement strand
ATGTCGTGTTTCACTCTCAAGTCGACACGCATAAAAAGCCTCCCATTTCTCGTGTCCAAGAAATGGGAGGCAGTTCACACTAGGGAAACGGGTCCGTTTTCGATTATCTTTTGCCAATTTAGATAAGGCCCTCGAAGATCATCGGAATCCTAGCGATCGAACTCCGCCAGTGCCTCGCCCAAAAGCCTCAGGCCCTCGCGCAGAACGTCCTCGCTCGCGCAGTAGCCCAGGCGTGCGCCGCAGGGAAGCTCAAAGCGGCTGCCGGGTACCAGCAGCACTCCCCTCTCGGACAGCAGGCGCTTGCAGAACTCCTCGTCGTCCTCGGGAATATCAAGCTGGATAAACGAGGTGGACACGCCCTGCGGCGCCGTCCAGGAAACGCGGTGCTGCGTATCGATTCAAGCCTGCGCGATATCGCGGTTGCCAAACACGATCTTGCGATTGCGCTCAAGGATCTTGTCCTTGTGCTCAAGCACATAGGTCGCCAGGGCATCGTTGAACACGCCGCCGCAGATCATGGTGTAATCGCGATAGGTGCGGATGCGGCTGGATATCTCTTCGTCTGCCACGACCCAGCCCACGCGGGCCGCAGGCGTCGAATAGGTCTTGGACACCGAGTTGGTGACAATGGCATTCTCGTACACGTCAGCCATCGACATAAAGGCCTCGGTGTTCTCAAGCGGCAGATACACCTCGTCGCACAGCACGTAGGCGCCCACCGAACGGGCGATCTCGGCAATCTGGCCGAGCATATCGGCATCGAGCACCGTACCGATGGGGTTCGATGCGTTGTTGATGCAGATGAGTCTGGTGTTGGGGCGCACCAAGCGCTTGAGTTCCTCGATATCGGGCTTCCAGCCGAGTTCCTCGCGAAGCTCCCAATACTCGACCTCGGCGCCCAGCGTGCGCGGAATCTCGTAGAGCGGCGCGTAGGTGGGCCACTCGGCGATAACATGGTCGCCGGGCTCGACCACAGCCATGATGGCGTTGAGGTTAGCGCCCGTGCAGCCATTGGTCTGCAGAATGTGATCGGGATTGACCTCCCGACGATACAGCTTGGCAACCTCGGCCTTAAACTCCGGCGAGCCCTCGATCCAGCCGTAGTTCATCTTCTCGCGATCCAGGCGCTCGTAGAACGTGGCGCCGTCCTGTTCATCAAGCGCGCGCAGCTCGCCCATGGTGAGCGACGAGATCGTCGACTGGGCGATGTCCCACGTGGCGCTCTTCTCCCAAACGTTGAGCCATTCCTCAACGCCAATCGTCTTGATGTCCATGGCCAAGCTCCTTACAAAAGCAGTCATCCAATCGTGTTGACGTTCCTCATACAAGATTGGGGCGGTGCGAAAACCCGCACCGCCCCAATGGGAGACATCTAATGGCAGCTAGATGTATGTATTATGACCTGTACGGGTCCTAGAAGACCCTAGAGGTCCTCGCGCCAGAAGGGCATGCTCATGCAGCGCGGGCCGCCGCGGCCGCGGGAGAGCTCGGCGGAGGGCACGACGAGAAGGTCCAGGCCCTCCTTGTACAGCACGTCGTTGGTGACGGTGTTGCGGGCGTAGACGCAGATCTTGCCGGGCTCGACGCACAGGGTGTTGGAGCCGTCGTTCCACTGCTCGCGGGAGGCCGCGATCGGGTCGCCGCCGCCGCAGGGGATCAGCTTGACCTGGTCGACGCCGGTGGCGTCCTCCAGGACGTGCTCGAGGGTGTCCTCGATCAGGCGGATGTTCACGTCGCCCGGGTTCTTGCCGGCGGTCAGCTCGTAGACGCGCAGGGTGCCCATGATGGCGGGGTGGATCGTGAACTTATCGACGTCGATCTGGGTGAAGACCGTGTCGAGGTGCATGAAGGCGCGCGAGACCGGGATGTCGAAGGCCAGGATGCGCTCGACCTTGGAGTCGGAGTTCCAGAAGATGTTCTGGGCCATGACGTCGATCGCGGCGGCCTGGGTGCGCTGGGAGATGCCGACGGCGAGGGTCTTCTCGTTGATGTTCAGCACGTCGCCGCCCTCGGTGTGGAACTGGCAGTCGCGGCGGAAGTACAGCGAGACGTCCTTGTAGTCGGGGTGGTACTTGAAGACGTACTTGCCGTACAGGGTCTCGCGGTTGCGGGTGACCGAGTACATGCGGTTGAGGTTGACGCCCTCGCCGACGACCGCGAACGGGTCGCGGGTGAAGTAGAGGTTGGGCATCGGGTCGATGATCAGGTCGGACTCGGACTCGGAGTTGACCAGGGAGTCGAGGGTCGTGGAGGCCGTGAGGGGCATGTCGATCTCGGACTTGGTCATGCCGGCCATGGTCTTCTTGACGAACTCGAGGTTGTCCTCGATGGAGTCCAGCTTCTCGCGGACGATCTGCGGCATGTGCTGGCCGCGGATGCCGGCCTCGGCGATGTACTGGTCGGTGAACTCGGCGCGGGCGCCGGGGACCTGGTCGAACACCTCGGCGACGAGGTTCTCGAGATAGAGGACCTCCACGCCCTGGTCCCTCAGGATCTGGGCGAAGGTGTCGTGCTCCTGCTGCGCGACCTCCAGGAACGGGACGTCGTCGAACAGGAGTCGCTCGAGCTCGTCGGGCGGCAGGTTGAGGAGCTCGTCGCCGGGACGGTGCAGGCAGACCTTCCTGAGCTTGCCGATCTCGGAAGGCACGTGCAGACCTTTCGTCATGGCCTCCTACCTTTCTTTCGGGCCTTTCGGCCGAATCTCTCAGCGCCCTTCCATAGCGGACGCTGCTTGCTGACAGCTCTAGTTATATCCAAATTCCACCCGCAATTCCACCTCGCCCCCGAACGGTCAACAAAGTGCGATGAACGGTATATCGCATGTGATTCCCCCATGATGTACTTCGGCGTTCTAAAGTAACTTTTCTAAGGTAAACGCTCTTTTTTCCTAAAAACCATTTGCAATTGCATCTCTAAACTTTTGATTCAGAATTGCATAGCTAAATCGGTTTTATGTATATTAATGATGTTTGTTTACGTTTCCGCCTGCATTCAATGATATTCAGCTATCTATCATTCTTATTCACACTTACGTACCAGTTGAGTGTGGATATAGACCACTTGCAGACGAGCAGGGCGTCAGTCCTATGACTTGTCAGCGTAAGAAGTAGGTAAAGATACCGTTCACGCGATACGTTCGTGCCAGCGGTCGACTAAATTGAGACAATAGTGAAAAGTGTTAGGCTACCGTCCTCTGTGGGGACTGAACGGACAGATGCATATGCCGAGCAAAATCGAAAAGAAGCAAGCCGCCGCAAAGCTGCGCAAACCGCCGCGCGACTTCTCGTACACGCAAAACCGAGAGCTTAGCTGGCTGCGCTTTGACAACCGCGTGCTTGACGAAGCCTTCGATGAGACCGTTCCGCTGTTCGAGCGTCTAAAGTTCGTATCGATTTTCGAGTCAAACCTCGATGAGTTCCTTATGGTGCGCGTGGGTGGCCTGTCCGACCTTGCCGAGCTCAAAAAACAGCCTGTCGACAACAAGAGCAATATGACCGCCTCCGAACAGGTCGACGCTGTCATGGCCGAGCTGCCCGGGCTCCTTACCCGTTGGGAGTCCATCTTTAAGAGCATCGAGGGCAATCTCGACACTCTGGGCGTTCACCGCGCGCAAATCGATTCGCTTACGCCCGAGGAGCGCACCTTTGTAACCCGCTACTTCCAGGCCTACGTGTCGCCGGTTATCTCACCGTTGGTCATTGACCCGCGCCATCCCTTCCCCAACCTGCGCAACGGCGCACTCTATCTGGCTTGTGGCCTGGACGGCATCACCGACGAGGAGAGCCTGCTGGGCCTGATCGAGATTCCCGCCTCGATGAACCGCGTGGTCGAGATCCCCTCGCCCACCGGCACCTACTCCTACATCTTGCTCGAGGATGTCATCCTCGCCTGCCTGGACAGCTGCTTTGGCTCCTACAAGCCACTCGACCGCGCGCTCATCCGAGTCACCCGCAACGCCGACATCGATCCGGACGGCGAGGGCGTCGAAGAGGAAGAGGACTACCGCCAGCACATGAAGCGCATTCTCAAGAAGCGCCTGCGTCTGCAGCCGGTTGTGCTCGCGGTCTCGGGGTCGCTCGAGAAGGCGACGCTCAAGACCATCCGCAAGGCGCTCGAGCTTTCGCGCCGCTCGGTCTTTACCTGCGATATCCCGCTCGACCTGGGCTACGTCTTTGGCATTGAGGGCAAGATTCCCGAGCACCTGCGCAACGAGCTGCTCTTTACGCCGTTTAAGCCGCAGCCCAACCCCACCATCGACATGACCCGCTCCATCCGCGAGCAGGTGCTGCAGCACGACAAGCTGCTCTTCTACCCTTACGAGGCCATGAATCCGTTCCTGGATCTGGTACACGAGGCAGCCTACGACCCCGAGTGCATCTCGTTGCGCATCACGCTCTACCGCGTGGCCAAGCAGAGCCGCCTATGCGAGTCGCTGATCGATGCCGCCGAGAACGGCAAAGAGGTCACGGTGCTCATGGAGCTCCGCGCGCGCTTTGACGAGCAGAACAACATCGAGTGGGCCGAGCGTCTGGAAGAAGCGGGCTGCACCGTCATCTATGGTTCCGAGGGCTTTAAATGCCACTCAAAGATCTGCCAGCTCACCTATCGCGAGGGTATGGCGCTCACCCGCCTCACGCTTTTGGGCACCGGCAACTTTAACGAGAAGACGGCCAAACTCTACAGCGACTTTATGCTCATGACAGCCCATCCCGGCATCGGTGAAGACGCCAACCTGTTCTTCCGCAATCTGTCGCTGGGCAACCTGCGCGGCGACTACCGCTTCCTGGGTGTGGCGCCCGTCGGACTGAAACCGCTCATCATGCGCGGGCTTGACCGCGAGATCCAGCGCGCCCTTGCCGGCGAGCCCGCCCGTGTGTTCTTTAAGCTCAACTCGCTGACCGACCGCGAGGTTATCGACAAGATCGCCGAGGCATCGTGTGCCGGCGTGCGCGTAGACATGATCATCCGCGGCATCTCGTGCCTCAAGCCCGGCGTTTCGGGCAAGACCGAGAACGTGCATGTCCGCTCCATCGTCGGACGCTTTTTGGAGCACGCGCGTGTTTACGCTTTTGGCGTGGACTCGGACATGATTTACCTGAGCTCAGCCGATATGATGACGCGCAACACCGAGCACCGCGTGGAGATCGCCTTCCCCGTGCTCGACCCCACCTGCCGCGCCCTAGTGCACGAGTACATGGGCATGCAGCTGCGGGACAACGTGAAGGCCCGCAGCCTCACGAGCGACGGCACCTGGGTCCCCGTGGAGCGTGCAGAGGGTGAGAAACCCTTCAACTCGCAGGAAGCTCTACTGGAGCGTGCCTATCGCAACGCCGAGGCCGCCGCGCAGCAGCGCGCACAGGAGAAGGAACGTGTGGCCGAAGAAGCTATTCAGGACGAGGTTGAACATGGGGCAGCCGCCAAACCGGAAGCGGTTGCCGCTCCCCCGGTGAATGAGCCCGAGGCTGCCGCAGAGCCCGCCATGGAGAAAGCGCCCGAGCCCGCTACCGCGACTCCGGAGCCCGCCGCCGAGGCAAAGCCCGCCCCAGCTCCTGATCCGCAGCCGACCACACCCAAGGTCCAAGAGGTCCAGGCGACCGTCATTGAGCCCGAGCCTGCACCTGCGCCTCAGCCCGAGCCGCAGGTCACCAAGCCCGTATCCGAGACGAGCGCCCGTCGCGATAAGCCCGCCGGCAAGACCAAGGCCATCGAGCGCCATCGCCCCGGTCGCGTGCGCATGGGCCTGGGCCTGATCGGCCTGGGTCTTAAGACGCTCATTACCGGCAAGACGAAATAGTCGTTTGTAGAAGCGCCCCGTATTTGAGGAATGCCCCAGATACGGGGCGCTTTTCCCTGCTACCATGGTTGCGAACAAAACCGCGAATGGCAGGCAGGAATATGAAGCTCACCATAGAATCGATGACGTACGGCACCGACGGTCTGGCACATGCCGACAACGGCAAGGCCGTCTTTGTGCAGGGCGCCGTGGCAGGCGACACCGTCGAAGCCGAGGTCGTGCAGGACGGCAAGTCGTTTATGCGCGCCCGCACGACCGAGATTCTGGAGCCGAGCCCCGATCGCATTCAGCCCCCCTGCCCCTTCGTGGGCATCTGCGGTGGTTGTTCGTGGGGCAATCTCTCACGCACGGCACAGCTCGCCGCCAAGGAGCAAAACCTGCGCTCCACGCTCGAGCGCATCGGCAAGTTCGCTCCTGAGCAGGTCGATGAGTTGGTACAGCCCATCTGCCACACCAAGGACGACTGGGGCTACCGCAATAAAATCGAGCTCGAACCGACCGTCGTCAACGGTCGCGTGCGCCTTGGCATGCACGGTGTCGACCCCAGCAAAATCGTGACCGTCGATATGTGTCCGCTGTTCGATAAGCGCTTCCCGAAGGCACTCAAATCGGTCGTCGGCGCACTTAACTATCTAAGCGGCAGCCATGACTTGGGGCTCGAACGCGTGGGCATTCGCGCATCGCGCCGCACCAAGGCACTCGAGGTCGCACTCTGGACGCCGACAGGCTCTTTTCCGCGCTCGCAGGTCTCCCGCGTGCTGGCGGACGCCGCTCATCCCACGAGCGTCGTGCGCGTGATGAGCAAGGGCGAAAAGAAGGCCCGCCGTGTCTCCAAGGTCGAAATGCTCGCCGGAGAGGGCTCATGGACCGAGAATATCGCCGAGGGTCAGATGCGCTTGTCTGCCCCGTCTTTTTTCCAGGTCAACACCAAGGGCGCCGAGATTTTGATCGAGCTCGTTATGGAGGCGCTCGATCCGCAGGAAGACGAGCTTGCCGTGGACCTGTACTGCGGTGCCGGCACCTTTACCTTGCCGCTCGCCCGCCGCTGCGACTTTGTCGCCGCCGTCGAGGCCTACGGCCCGGCCGTGCGCGACCTGCGTCGCAACCTGGAGATCAACAAGCTCGATAACGTCGACGTCATCGGCGGCGATGCCGTGCGCGAGTTCCCCGACCAGGACGCCGATGTCCTGGTGGTCGACCCACCACGCGCGGGCTTGGCGCCCGAGGCCATCGACCTCATCGCCAGCACGAGTGCGCGCGATGTCGCCTATGTGAGCTGCGACCCTGCCACCCTGGCGCGCGATCTCAAGCGCTTTGTCGAGGAAGGCACCTTCTCCCCCGTCAAGATCACACCGGTCGATCTGTTCCCGCAAACCTTCCACTGCGAAACCGTCGTCCACCTCAAGCGCAACTAGACTGTTTGCCCAAGGCCACGCCCGATGATTTTTCTGGGACGGGGATTAAATAATCAATTTGCACCGAATGATTATTTAATCCCCGTCCCGAAATTGAACCGCCCCCTCATTTCTTGAACATTAAAATGGGGGCTTCTTTATGGACGGGAGAGTCAATACCCGTCTGGGCCGGGTAGTAGTACCCGGGCTCAAAGTCGAGCATGCGCCTCAGGCCGCGGCTCACGTCGTTGCGCTCCGGCCCGTGTGGGATGACGTCGACGTTGGCAAGGCCGCGGCCGTCCTCGTCATAACCTCCCTCGCATTGGTTGGCGGCGGTGGCTCCTCCCCAAAGGAACCCTTTTGGAAATGGCATGGTGCCTCCTTCTCTCTGGCGCCCCCATCTCTGCGGGGGACGCTTTATAACGTCCTTGCGGCCTCGCGCGCCGGGCCCGTGGCCCTTTCCCTGATGCGCGCGGGCCGCCTGTGAAGGGGTGACTAGCTGACGGCTTGTCCTGCGGCGGCGCGACGTGCCTCCCGGCCTCCAAGCAGGGAGGGAACCTGTGCCAGGCACACGCCGGCGAGGATGATGGCGACGCCCAGCCACTCGACGACGCCGAGCGGCTCGCCGAGGACGATCATGGCGATGAGCAGGCCAGCGGGGAGTTCCGCGGCGGCCATGACAGTGGAGAGGCCTGCGGGCAGGTGCGGAGAGCCCATGCCGAAGAGCAGGACCGGGCAGAGCATGCCAAAGAAGCCGGCGATGACGGCAAAGGGCAGGATGCCCTGGGCGAGGACGCCCGAGACGACGTAGTCCGGGCATACCGTGAGCGACATGACCACGGAACCCGCGCATACGATGACGCCACGCTGCTCGGACGAGCAGGGGGCCTCGACCTTGCCGGAGAGGGTGACAAAGAGGGAGCAGGACACGGCCGCCCCCAGCGCGCAGAGCAGGGCCACGGGGTCGTACCCGGTGATGCCGGTCTTGTAGACGCCGCTGGCGAACACCGTTCCGAAGACGATGACCAGGGCGGAGGCCACTTGGAGGAGCCTCGGCGGCCGGCGCGTCATGACGGTCTGCCACACGAGCCCCAGCCACGTAAACTGGAAGAGGAGCGTGAGCGCCACCGGGGCGGGCAGCACGCTCATGGCGTAGCAGTAGAGGATTGAGGTGAGGCAGGTGAGGGCTCCCAGGCCCATGAGCTTGAGGGCGAGCTTCCAGCCCACGCGCTGCCAGCGGTGCCCGAGTGCGTGCCCTGCGAGCGTGGCGAGGGCGAAGAAGAGGCAGCCGAACCACGCCTGGCTCGCCACCACCTGTGCCGAGGTGAAGCCCGCGGCGTAGGCGAGCTTGTAGGTCGTGGCCATCGCGCCGTAGCAGGCGCCGCCCGCAAAGACCTGGAGCGCCGCCTTGGCCTGCCCCGCGCCCGTGGCTCCTGCCCCGGCGGCCTGTTGCTTAATTGTGTTTGTTCCTGCCATTAGGCTCCCTTCCGTCTGCTGTCTTGCAGATGCACGTCTCGTGCGTCTGTTCCCTGCAGTCGGAAGGTGGGCTCGTGCGGTCTTCTGGCGGTGCATGTGGTACCTGCTGCCAAGACGAAAAAAGCCACGCAACCGACTGCTCGGTTGCGTGGCAAAAAGGTGGCTAGCGCCCAGAAAAGTCCACGCGTTTTTAGACTGGGACAAAGTACTACAACAGGTGAGATTCCGTCAAGAAAAAAACCGAGGAAAAAAGTGAGCCTCTGCCCGCCGTACCTGTGGCGGTCGTTCCCCGAACGGGGCGGTGCTGTTGGGGGCTGCCTCGATCTGTAACAGTAAGACCCGGTTTTGGTCCGTAGATGTTACAGATTTAGACGTTTTGTCGGGGCGGTTTCCGTTTGTCTTGGTCTGCAACAGTTAGGGGTCAAAAGTGGGTCTAGATGTTACAGATTGAGATTGTTGAGGATGGGTGAGGATAGCTAATTCGGACGGGGCTATTTTAAACATTGGGAAATCGAGCGTGGCAAGCGGAGGTCTTCGGGGTATAAGACGGCTAATTGTATGCCGCCTATGAAAGGAACCCTCATGCCCAGCGTTGCCGTTCTCGCCGCCGATGGCTTTGAAACTATTGAATGCTTGACCATGGTCGATGTCATGCGTCGCGGCGGCGTGCGCGCCACACTCGTCTCGATCATGCCCACGCGTGAGGTCGTAAGCTCGCTGCAGATCCCCGTGACCTGCGATGCACTCTTTGATGAGATCAACTTTGACGAGTACGACTGCGTCGTGCTGCCCGGCGGCCTGCCCGGTGCCACCAACCTGCGCGCAGATCAGCGCGTCTGCGACGTGGTCTGCGAGTTCGCCGCAACCAAGCACGTCGCCGCCATCTGCGCCGCCCCGTTTATCCTGGGCGAGCTCGACCTGCTCGAGGGGCGCCATGCCACGTGCTTCCCTGGCTTTGAGAAAAGCTTCCCCGAAGGCGCCTATACCGGCGAGAAGGTCACGCAAGACGGCAACATCATCACTGCCAGCGGCATGGCACAGTCCCTCCCCTTTGCATTGGAGCTGCTGCGCACGCTCGCCGGCGACAAGGCCGTCGAGAAGGTCGCCGAGGGCATCCAACTATGATTTTGGCTTCGCAATCGCCGCGCCGCATAGAGCTGATGCGCGAGGCAGGCTACAACATTCGCGTGATTCCCGCGGATATCGACGAAACGCCCTTTGATGGCGAGGCCCCGCTCACGCTTGTCGAGCGCTTGGCACGCGCCAAGGCGGCTGCCGTTGCTGCCGAGTATGCCGAGCCCAATGAGCTGACGGTCGCGGCCGACACCATCGTCACCTTTGACGGCAAGATTCTGGGCAAGCCGGCAACCGAGGACGAGGCGCGCACTATGCTCCGTGAGCTTTCGGGCCGCACGCACCAGGTCGCAACCGGCGTCTGCATCGTTAAGGCAGGCGATACGGCCGCCCCGCATGCCGCCGAAAGCCTGTCCTTTGTCGATGTGACCGACGTGACGTTCTACGAGCTCACCGACGAGCAGATCGAGCACTACGTCGCCTCGGGTGAGCCCATGGACAAGGCCGGCGCCTACGGCATTCAGGGCACAGGAGGACGCATGCTCGTGCACGATATTTCGGGCGACTTCTATAACGTGGTGGGCCTACCCATCGCCCGCGTCGCGCGCGCGATTCAAAAACTCTCGTAATTGCATCTGGCGCTGGGTATCCCCCGGCGCCTACAATTTTGGCGTACCGTACGGATCCCGACCGGGCACAAGGCGCGGCGGAAAACCGATAGGAGTTAAACATGGATACACTGCTCGAGGCCATTGACGTCTGCGATGTCGATGGCTTTTGCTATGGCAACTATACGGACGAGGAGGCCGGCACCGGTTGCACCGTAATCGTGGCACCCGAGGGCGCCACCGGCGGCGTTGACGTACGCGGTGGCGCTCCCGCTTCGCGCGAGACCGACCTGCTACGACCCGAGAACACCGTCGACAAGGTCCACGCCGTCTGCCTTTCGGGCGGATCGGCCTTTGGCCTCGAAGCTGCAAGCGGCGTCGCTCGCGAGCTTGAGAGCCGCGGCATCGGCCTTCCCGTCGGCCCCACGCAGGTGCCTATCGTGTGCTCCAGCTGTATCTTCGACCTTGCCTTTGGCGACCCCACCGTGCGCCCCGACATTGAGGCCGGCATCGCCGCCGTGCGCGAAGCACTCGACCACACCCCCACCAAGCTCGAACAGGGCAACGTAGGCGCCGGCACGGGCGCCACCGTGGGTAAGCTCATGGGGCCTGCCACCTGCATGAAGGCCGGTCTTGGAGCTGCCGCCGTGGCACTCGGTCCCGTCAAGGTGGGCGCCGTGGTCTCGGTCAACGCCTGCGGCAACGTTGTCGACCCCTTCACCGGCGAGTGGGTCGCCGGCATGCGCGCCGCAGCCGATAGCGACCAGATCGTCGACATGGAACTCGCAGCCTTTGCCGCCGCCGGATCCATGCAGATGCCGCTCGACCGCACCAACACCACCATCAGCTGCATCATCACCAACGTGGAGCTCACTAAGGCACAAGCCACCAAGGTCTCCCAGATGGCCGCAGACGCCTACGCACACGCCATCCGTCCCACGCACACCACCAACGACGGCGACACCATCTACACCCTCGCCAGCGGCAAACTGGGCGCCCAGGCAAGCGCCGCCGTTCCCCTAGACCTGCTGGGCATGCTCGCCGTAAGGGCCTTGGAAACCGCCATCGTAAACGGAGCCAAAACCGCCAAAACCTCCCACGGCATCCCCGGCGCCGCGAAGTAGCCTAACCTGACCGGTTGCCCGGTGGGGCTTGGTTATGTTTGCTGCTCTACAGTCCTGACTAGCACGAAGAGCACATTAAGTGCTCTTCGGCTCGTGCGGGACTCGCGACAAACATAACCACGCACCACCGGGCAACCGACCAACCAGAATCATTTAAGCCCAGGCCCCTGTGTACCGCGCGTCGAAGATCTTCAAATTCAGGCAGCCTGACAATCGATTCTTATAGCAGAGGCCCCTTGGCCTTTAGTTTGATACAAGTTCCGCACGAGCCGGAAAGCACTTAATGTGCTTTCCGTGCGAGCAGGACTGTTCGCAGTAGCAAACTAAAGGCCAAGGGGCCCAGTCAACCTATCAGCAGCGATTACTCAGCAGCTAGTTGAATTTGAAGATCTTTGAGGCAAGACGGTATAGGCCGAGTGTGGTTTTGTCACCGGCACGACCGCGCAGATTGGTGAAGAACCCGACCACGCCGTAGCGGGCACGACGATACATGCGCTCGTCATAGGCCTTCAAATCATTCCACAGCGTCTTTAGGCGCTCGTCGGCGCAATCTTCCTCGGAAAGCTTGGTAAGCACCGAGCAGATCGCCATCATCATGGTGAAGTAGCCCATCATGTACGAACGCAGGCGCGACGACCCAACATCGCTGTACAGGTGGTACGACTCCATCATGATACGCGTAACACGGAACTGCTGGTCCAGACGCTTGACCATCGTTGCCTCGTTGACGCTCTGGCCCTCGCGACCGATAAAGTAGCGGTAGAGGTCGATGTCGGCGTAGTACATGGTCTTGCAACGCGGCAGCGGCACGTAGGCGTAGATGTTGTCCACATAGAACGTGTGCGGCGGCATGGGAAGGTTGGACTCGCGCAGCACATCCGTGCGATAGCACAGGCTGTGCATGAGAAGGTTCTGGTCCAGGCGGAAATGACCGATCTGATCCCAGGAAAAGATCTTTTTGCGCGGCAGGGCAAATTTGTAGCCAATAGCGGTATGCGTGCCCTCGTAAACCTTCTCGTACACGTAGTTCGAGATAAACAGGTCAACGCGCTGGTCGCGCTCCTCAAAGCCACGCAGAATCGACAGCATGGTCGAAAGGGCAGCGCCGTCAAGCCAGTCGTCCGAGTCGACAACCTTGTAGTAGGTGCCCTGCGCCTCGCGCAGACCCGAAAGGACGGCAATACCGTGACCGCCATTCTCCTGGTGCACCGCGCGGATGATTCCAGGATAACGTGCCTCCCACTCATCGGCCTTATCGGCCGTCTCGTCCTTGGAGCCGTCGTCCACCACGATAATCTCGATATCGGTAGCGTAATTGCTCCCCTCCAAGATGGAGGTGATGCAATGGTCCATGTCCTTGGCGGCGTTATACGAGGGAATACCGAATGTTATGACTTTATGCATGGCAGGCGATAATCTCATCCGAAAGATCGAGGGCAGAATTGGTCACGGCGTCCATATCGTAGTAACGATACTCGGCCAGACGACCCACCGGGTGGAAGTTCGTCAGGTTCTGGACGCGCTCAAGATAGCGCTCATAGAGCTCACGGTTCTCGGGCTCAAGAATGGCGTAGTACGGCGTCTCGCCCGAGCCGGGCGTATAGGCCTTGGAGTACTCCTTCATGATGGTGGTCTTGCCGGGCAGGACCTGACCGGTCATGTTCTTGAACTCGGTGATGCGCGTGTAGTCCTCGCCCGTGGTGTAGTTGACAGTGCCCACGGGCTGGAACTGGTCCATATCGAGCGTCTCGAACTTCATATCGAGCGTGCGGTACGGCAACGCACCCAAGTCGAGGTTGAACAGCTCGTCGAGTGGACCGGTGTAGACGATCTCGCCACCATAGACCTTGCCGTCGATCTTGACGGTGGTGTCGTCGATTTCAAAGAGGTCACGGGCGTCCACGTCGCAGAACACGTCGATCAGGTCGTGGTCGAGCATGTGCTCAAAGAGCGCCGTGTAGCCCTCCTGCGGCATGCCCTGGAAGGGAGCTTGCGGGAAGTAGCGGTCATCATCGCCCACAAAGACGGGAACGCGGCCGGTGATCGAGGGGTCGATCTGATCGGGCGTCTGGCCCCACTGCTTCATGGTGTAATGTAAAAAGACGTTCTCGTAGACGTAATCGGCGACCTCGGCAAGATCCGGGTCGTTCTTCTTACGCAGCTCCATAATGGGCACCTTGACATCCTTGCCAAAGGTCTCCACGAGCTTCTGATACAGCTCCTCGCCGCGCTCGTCACCAAAGGCGAGCTTGAGACTCGCATGGTTGAAGGGCACGGGCATAAGGGTACCGTTGATGTTGGCGAGCACCTTGTGCTGATAATCCGTCCACTTGGTAAAGCGCGACAGGAAATTGTGCACGCGCTCGTTAAAGGTGTGATAGATATGCGGACCGTACTCGTGAATCAGGATTCCGGCCTCGTCAGTGCAGTCATAGGCATTGCCCGCAATGTGGCTACGGCGCTCCAAAACGGCAACACGATAGCCGATGGTCTCGGCAAGACGGCGGGCGCAAACGGCACCGGCATATCCAGCACCGACAACAATCATGTCGTATGCGCCGGCGTTAAAGCCTTCAGGCAGGCCTGAGGTAATCTGCATCGATACTCCTTGTCAAAAGCCACGGGCTCGTTAGCTGGGCTTTTCTCGAACATTCTTCGAGACATATTTATCAGAGCGATTATAGCGCTAATGCGTCCTATAATGAGCTTGCCACACAAGGAAAGCTCAAGCGCCGCGGCGAACATAATTGAAAGGTAAACCCGCTAGCAGCGGGTTTATTCGTGAACAGCCGGGCGCCTGGAGCTTAGCGAAACGCTTGTAAGGAGTAACATGAGCGATTTCCTTAACCGTATGAAGTCTGCCGCCAAGGCCGACCTTAAGACGATCGTCCTGCCCGAGGGCGAGGATCCGCGCACCATCGTCGCAGCCACCAAGATTATCGAGGAGGGCCTGGCAAAAATCGTCATCCTGGGCAACCCCGACGAGATTAACGTTCCCGGCGCCATCGTCATCGACCCGCGCAATGCCGAGAAGCACGAGGAGTACGCGCAGAAGTTTGCCGAACTCCGCGCCAAGAAGGGTGTCACCATCGAGCAGGCTCGCGCCCAGGTGATGGACGCTACCTACTTTGGCACCATGATGGTCAAGATGGGCGATGCCGACGGCCTGGTCTCCGGCGCCTGCCACTCCACCGCCGATACCCTGCGCCCCGCGCTGCAGATCCTCAAGACCGCCCCGGGCACCAAGCTGGTCTCGGCCTTCTTCGTGATGTGCACCGACACCCCGCAGTTCGGTACCGACGGCACGCTGATCTTCGCCGACTGCGGCCTCAACATCAACCCGTCCTCCGACGAGCTCTCCGAGATCGCCATCGCCTCCGCTCACTCCTGGTCCACCTTCATGGGCAACGTTGAACCGCACGTGGCCATGCTCTCCTACTCCACCATGGGCTCCGCTGGCGGCGAGGTCGCCAAGAAGGTCCAGGAAGCCGTGAAGTTCTGCAAGGAAAAGGCTCCCGAGCTCGCCATCGATGGCGACCTGCAGCTCGACGCCGCCATCGTCCCCACCGTCGCCCAGCTCAAGGCCCCCGGCTCCTCCGTTGCCGGCAAGGCCAACGTACTCGTGTTCCCCGACCTCGAGGCCGGCAACATCGGCTACAAGCTGGTCCAGCGCTTCGCCGGCGCCGACGCCTACGGCCCCATCCTGCAGGGCATCGCCAAGCCGGTCAACGATCTGTCGCGCGGCTGCTCTGCTGACGACATCGTGGGTGTCGTGGCCATCACCGCCGTCCAGGCTCAGATGGCTGAGTAGCGAACATATCCCCTCGGGACCCTACAGGGTAAAGCTCTGAAAACGTCCTCGGACATGCATGAAACCCCCGCTGCGCACTTCGTGCGGCGGGGGTTTCATGCGTCCTGCGGAATATTTTCAGAGCTTTACCCTGTAGGGTCCCTGCCGCCACGTAGCAATCAGGGAATCCGGGGTGGACGGCGGCTTGGCTACGCGCTGGAGCTGAAAATCTGAATGGATGGGTGCCGTTGCTGGGAGCGCAGGCGTTGCTGATGATGATCACTTTGGAGATTGAAAGGCCGGTGGGCTTCGGCGGTTGTTGTGCCGGAAACTACATCCCAGTTTGGAGGCGGATTGTGGGATGCAGCTTCCGCTTGGGGCCTGTTTGGGAAACCGTGGGACGGAATTATGCTTTATTGTGGGTCGCACTTTCCGCAACGTGCCTCAACCGGAAAGCGTGTCCCAGTATTTGCGCTCGAAATGGGATGGGGTTTCCGCCGTCCGCCTGCTAGTAAAAAGGCCTCCGGAGCTGTTGCTCTGGAGGCCTTTCGTTTACTTGCAAATGCGCGCGTTAGTTGTTCTTGGTCAGGCGCTCGACGTCATGGGCGATCATGTATTCCTCGTCGGTGGGGATGACCATGACCGTGACGGCGGAACCGGCGGCGCTGATGACCTGCGGGCCGTTGCCCACGGCCTCGCGGTTCTTGTTGTTGTCGATGCGTACGCCCAGCCACTCAAAGCAATCGCAGAAGGCCTTGCGAATCGACCAGTCGTTCTCGCCGATGCCGGCGGTAAAGGTGATGGTGTCCACGCCCGCCATGGAAGCAATCATAGAGCCGGCCTGCTGCATGGCCTTGTAGGCGAACATATCGAAGGCGAGCAGGCAGCGCTCGTCGCCCTCGGAGGCGCGCGTGCGGATGTCGCGGGCGTCGTTGGAGATACCCGAAATGGCAAGCAGACCAGACTGCTTGTTCATCATGTCGTCGACTTCCTGGTAACTGTAGCCGCCCTCGCGCTGAAGATAACACACGGTGGCCGGGTCGATGGAACCGCAACGGGTACCCATCATCAGGCCGTCAAGCGGCGTGAGGCCCATCGTGGTGTCGCGGCACACGCCGTCCTCAATGGCGGCAAGCGAGGCACCGTTGCCCAGATGGCACGAAAGCAGGCGGTGGCAGCGCGAGCCCAGGATCTCCTTGGCCATCATCCACTCGTAGCGGTGGCTCGTACCGTGTGCGCCGTACTTGCGCACGTGGTACTTGTCGCACACGTCCTTGGGCAGCGCGTAGGTGTAGGCGACCTCGGGCATGGTCATGTGGAACGAGGTGTCAAAGACGGCCACGTTGGGCAGCTCCGGATACTTCTCGCGGCAATATTCGATTGCCGCGGCCTCGCCGTAATTGTGCAGCGGAGCGAGCGGGGCCACCTCAAGGATCTTAGCCATAACCTCGTCGTCGACGACCGCGGAATCATCGAAGTGCCAGCCGCCCTGAACGATACGATGGCCAATGCCATCAATCGTAAAGTCGGTCTTCTCGAGCTCCTCGAGCACGCGAGCGATAGCAGAGCGATGATCGGGGAAAGGGACCTCCTCGGTCTGCTTGGCGCCACCGTTCTCGGAGTGGCCAAAGATGCCCATGTCCGAACCGATGCGTTCGCAGTTGCCCTTGGCGAAAACCTCGCGGGTATCGGTATCCAAAAGCTGATATTTAAGGCTTGAGCTGCCGGCGTTGACAACAAGTACGTTCATGAGACTCCTTTGCAGTGCAATACGGTCGACGCAGACCCCTTAAGGCGGCCGCATTTTAATAAGAAGTTATCACAACTTGATAAATAGCTATCAGGCATATCGCCCAACGAGCACAAAAGAGGGGCCGAACGGCGCTCGGTTGTCCAGCCCCTCCCCTCTTGCAATTACTTGCCGTTGACGATGCGCTCGACGTCGGAAGCGATCATGAACTCCTCGTCCGTGGGGATGACGAAAATCTTGACCTTGGAATCCTTGGCAGACAGGCACCAAGCGCCGTCACCACGCAGGGCGTTGCGGGCATGATCCATCTTGACGCCCATAAAGGCCAGACGGTCGGCAACGCCGGCGCGAACAGCCGGAGCGTGCTCGCCGATACCGGCAGTAAAGACCAGGGTGTCCATACCGCACATAGAAGTAGCCATCTCGGCAGCCTTGGCGGCAATCTTGTAGACAAACATGTCGAAGGCGAGCTGAGCATCGGGGTCACCAGCGGCGGCGAGCTCCTCGACGTTGCGGCAGTCGTTGGTCTTGCCGCCGGTCACAGCCAAAAGGCCGGACTTCTTGTTCATCATCTCGTCGACCTCGTCGAAGGTGTAGCCGCCCTCGCGCTGCAGGTAGCACACGGTAGCCGGGTCGATGGAGCCGCAGCGGGTGCCCATCATGACGCCGTCGAGCGGGGTGAGGCCCATGGTGGTGTCCATGCACTTGCCGTCCTCGATGGCGCACAGGGAAGCGCCGGAGCCGATATGGCACACGACGACCTTGCGGGCCTCGCCGTTGGTCATCTCGGCGACCTTCTTGGAGATGTAACGGTAGCTGGTGCCGTGGGCGCCGTACTTACGGATGTGCAGCTTGTCGCAAACATCCTTGGGAAGGGCGTAGGTCTTGGCGACCTCGGGCATGTTGAAGTGGAAAGCGGTGTCGTAGACCGTAACGTTGGGCAGATCGGGATACTGCTCCAGGCAGTACTCGATAACGTTGGCCTCGGGGTTGTTGTGCAGCGGCGCCAGCGGGGCGACCTCGCGGATCTTGGCGAGGACGTCCTCGTCGACGAGGGAGGAATCACCAAAGTACCAGCCACCCTGAACGATACGGTGACCAATGCCCTCGATCTTGACGCCGTTGGCCTCGAGGTCCTTCAGAACGACCTCGATGGCGACCTTGTGGTCGGGGAACTCGATGTTCTCGGTCACCTTCTTGGAACCGTTGGCAGCGTGGGTGAAGGTACCGCCGGTAAAGCAGACGCGCTCGCAGGAGCCCTTTGCGGACACCTTGTGGGACTTGGTATCGATGACCTGATACTTAAGGGTCGAAGATCCTGCGTTGACGACCAGAACGTTCATGTGTCTCCCTACTAACAGGCGGTGTGGCGCCGCCAGGTTACATACGCTTCAATAATAAACCCAAACGCCCTCGCGCTCGGGTTTATTGCGTTGATATATAAGTTATCGATGCCTGAGCTTCCGTTTCATTGCACGGAAGAGGCGCCCTCAGATGAGGTTCTCGCCCAGGTTCTTGCCACCGAGAACGTGCATGTGGAAGTGCATGACGGTCTGGCCGGCGTTGACGCCCTTGTTGGAGATGACGCGGAAACCGTCCTCCAAGCCCTTGGCCTTAGCGACCTCCTGGATGGCGTGAGCCATGGCGCCCATGGTCTCGGCAGGTACGTTGTCGGCAATGTCACTGTAGTGCTTCTTGGGGATCACGAGCGTATGGACCGGCGCCTGGGGATTGAGGTCGTCGAAGGCGATGACCTGGTCGTCCTCATAGACAACGGTCGAGGGGATCTCGTGGTTGGCGATTTTGCAGAAGATGCAATCACACATGGTTGGTTCCTTTCTCACAGACCAAGGTAATTATATTTGGTCAGGATGGTTAGAACGAGAGGTTGTCGTCGGTGTTGGCGGCTTCGCCGTCGGCGAGCACGTCGTTGCCGTCGACGTCCTTAAGAAGCACCGAGACCTTCTGCTCGGCATCGGACAGGCGGGTGCGCAGGCTCTTGAGGAGCTCGACGCCGCGGGTATAGCTCTCGAGCGACTCCTCGAGCTCCATATCGCCCGACTCCAAGCTGCGGATGATGAGCTCCAACTCCTGCGAAGCCTGCTTGTACGTAAGCTGCTCGACCGGGGTCTTCTCTGCCATATCTGTTTCCTTTCCTAAAGGTTTATCGCTGTGAAACGCGGCCTACTCGACCGTATTGACCGTTGCCGCCACGTTGCCGTCTGCCATGCGTACACGAATGGCATCGCCGGGCTTAAAGGTCTTGGCGCTCGTGGCCACCCCATCATCGCTGTACGCGATGGAATAGCCACGGGCAAGTACCTTGAGCGGCGACAGAGCATCGAGCGACGCGGCAGCTCGGCCCAGGTCGGACACTGGCTTGCTGAGCATCGTGCGCCCCTGATGCTCCAGACGAGAGCTCGCAAGCGTGAGCGCATGGCGCTTGCCATCGAACCCCGAGGTGCTTGCAACCAGACGCTCGGGCAGACGCTCAAAGTTGGAGCGGAATGCCCCAACCGAACGCGTTATGGCGCCGGACAAACGATCGGCCGTCAGGGCAAGCTCAGACTCGCGACGCTCAACCATAAACGTTGGGTCGTTGAGGCACGGGCGGCACGCAGCCGCATCGAGCGCATCGCCCAAGCGAGCCGTATAGGTATCCCAGGCACGGCGACCGCGCTGATCGAGCATCTCCAGGTCGACCTGGGCCGACCCAATCATAGATGCCATCGCGGCACCCAGACGCTGATGGCGCGCCTCGAGCACATCAGCCAGCTCCGTCATAGCCGGCGCCACCGATTCTGCCGCCGCCGTGGGCGTGGAGGCGCGGCGGTCGCTCACCATGTCGCAAATCGAGGTATCGGGCTCATGGCCGATACCGGTCACCACGGGCACAGGACAAGCCGCCACCGCGCGGGCAAGCTCCTCGTCGTTGAAGGTCATGAGGTCCTCAAAGGAGCCGCCGCCGCGCACCAACAAGATGCAGTCGGGCGCCGGCGTAATGGAAGCGGCGCGGCGCAAGCCCTCAATGAGCTCGGCCGGCGCACCCTCACCTTGAACCTTGGCGCCCACGCAGACGAGCTCGACGAGCGGATTGCGACGACGCAATGTGCGCTTGACGTCGTCGATTACCGCACCGGAAAGCGAGGTGACGACCGCCACGCGTGAGCAGAACACCGGGATGCGACGTTTACGGGACTCGTCCATTAGCCCCTCGCGGCGTAGCTTTTCGGCCAGTTGCGCCACTTGTTGACGCAGCAGACCCTCCCCCGCCAGCGAAAACGAGCGAGCGACAAAGCTCATGCGGCCCGTGGCCTTATAGAGATTGAAGCTGCCCTTAAAGCTCACCTGCATGCCGTCGCGCAGATCGAACGTGCGCTTAAGATAGGCACCCTTCCAAATGATGCAGTCAACGGCGGCCGAATCGTCCTTAATCTGGAAGTAGCAGTGGCCGCTTCGGGCATTGGGGCCACGGAAGCCCGTAACCTCGCCCAGGACGCTCAGCTGCGGAATGGCATCGAGCGCACCGGCAGCGATCTCTACCGCCTGGCTCACGCTGAGCTCCTTGTGCTCCTGCTCATCCGAACCGTCGAACTCAGCGGAAACGGCATTGCCGGTTAGATTCCAGCCTGCCACGCAGCCTCCTTTCGTCATCGTGCACAAGGGCTTCGGCCCCGTGCAAATTCGAGTCCAACACATAGTACAGCGCCGCGGGGACACAAATCTCCGCGGCGCCTGTCAAGCCAATTTGTTATCGGTTGGAGTTTCTGTTGTAGCGAGCCATCAGGTAGAGCAGCTGAATGATCGAAGTGAGCGCTGCAGCAACGTAGGTAAGCGCGGCTGCCGTCAGGACCTTCTTGGCACCATTGACCTGCTTGGAGCTCATGCCCGACTGCTCGATGTACGCCACGGCGCGGCGGCTGGCATCAATCTCGACCGGCAGCGTAACGAGTTGGAACAGCACGCTAAACGAGAAGAAGATCAACGCGAGGGTCGTGAGCCCCGCGATGTTCATAAACAGCCCCATGAGTAGCACGATGGTCCAGGTGTTCTGGGTAAAGTTGACGACCGGGACCAGGGCAGTGCGCACCTTCATCATGGCGTAACCGCTTTGGCGCTGGGCGGCATGGCCCGCCTCGTGACAGGCGACGGCAACGCTTGCGACCGAACCGCCCGAACGGTTGGCGTCCGAGAGATACAAGTTGTTATCCTGCGGGTTGTAATGGTCAGTGAGCTCACCGGCGACGCCCTTGATACCCACGGCATTGCAACCGTTGGCGTCGAGCATACGGCGCGCGACCGCGGCGCCCGTGTCGCCGTCCGAGCGAACCTTGGACCAGGTTTTGTACGTCGAGTTGATATAGCTCTGAGCAGCAAGACCGAGCACCGTACAAACAAGAACAACCAGCAGGTACAGCGGGTCGATGCCAAAGCCGTATCCATAGTAATAGGGCATGCGAATTCCTTCGAATCGAGTTACACGTTGGAGGCATTCTACCCACTCAGCCGGCTAGGCTTCCCTACAGGAGCTCGATTTTGCCGTCCTTCACGGTGAGTCCCATATTGCCGGAAAGCAGATCGTCCAGGCGCGAGCCCACAAGCTCAAAGCGCCAGCCTTCGCGCAAGGGGCTCTGCTCGGGATGCTCAATGTAGTCGGCCAGGTCATCGCGCGAGGCAATGACCGAGGTCGCCACTCCCGAGCGTTCGGCAACCAGGCGGATGAGCGCGTACATGAGATCCGTCACGCTCTCCAACTCCGGAGAGATCTGGCGATGCCCGCGCACCATGAGCGGCAGGCGATCGTGCGGGCAGCTTGCGCCGCGCTTGATGGCCATGAGCGCACCGTCCACGTCGCGCTCCCCCAACTGATCGGTACCGCGAATGCTGCGGAACTCCTCAACGCGCACGGGATTGCGTTTAACGAGCGCAAGCAGCGTGTCGTCGGACATGACCCATTTGCGCGGGATGTTGCGGCGCTCGGCGCGGTCCTCACGCCAGGCGGCGAGCTCGCGCGCGATACCCAGCTGGTGACGACTGCACGAGTTGATGCGTTTGACCTTGCGGAACGCCTCGTGGCGATCGGCGCGATAGTGCGACTCGTCAGCCAGCGGGCGCAGCTCGTCGAGCACCCAGTCCACGCGGCCCAGCTCGCGCAGGCGGCTCATCATCTCGGTATAGGCCACGATCAGATACTTGACGTCATCGATCGCGTACTCAATCTGCTTATCGGTCAGCGGGCGACGCGACCAGTCGGTCAGTGACTCGGTCTTGGGCAATGAGACGCCGCAAAACGTCTGCACGAGCGCGCCGTAGGAAACCTGCTGACGCTCGCCCAAAAAGGCGGCGGCCACCTGCGTGTCAAAAATCGGACGCGGCAGCACGCCTACGGTATGGAGCATGACCTCCAAATCCTGCGAGCAGGCGTGGAAGACCTTGGTCACGCTCTCGTCGGCCATAAGCTCGGCCAGCGGCGATAGGTCGTCGATTACCAGGGGATCGACCGCTACGCTCTCGGCAGGGGTGGCAATCTGAACCAAACACAGACGCGGATGGAACGTGCGCTCGCGCAAAAACTCGGTATCGACGGCAATCGCGTCAAACTCACGGGCGCGCTGGCAAAAGTCGAGTAGAGCCTGATGTGTGGAAATGTACATATCAACCCATCGAATAAGGTTAGGCCCGAAAAACACGGGTAGGATATCGGCATTGCCTTACAACTATACTCGGTTAGTCACAGAACGGGAACGTAAGTATGCGCTGCCTTATCATCCACAACCCGGCATCGGGCCCCAGCTCAGATGAAATCTTCGCATTCACGCACGCCCTTGCACAGGGCGGTGACGAGGTCGTGATGCGCTTTATCGGCGATGGCATGGAACCCGAGGACGCCGTGGCAGACGTGCGCGAGTTTGACCGCGTGGTCGTTTCGGGCGGCGACGGCACCGTCTCCAACGTGCTCGACCAGATGCGCGGGTGCGGTGTCCCCACGCTCGTTTTCCCCTCCGGTACGGCCTGCCTGTTCTTCAACAACATCGGCAATGCCCCCGAGGCAGCGGCACTCGCCAAGGCCTGCCGCGCCGGTCGCACGGTCAAAGTGGACATGGGCGAGCTCTTTTGGCTCGACGAGGACGGCAACGAGAAGCGCCACGGCTTTATCATCATCGCCGGCTCGGGTTTCGACGCCGAGATCATGATGAAGGCCGCCCCCACCAAAAACGACATCGGCGAGATCGCTTACTTCCTCTCCGCGCTCGCCACGCCCAACCCCACGGTGGCGCACTTTACTATTGAGCACGACGGCATTGTCGAGGAGCTCGACGGCATCTGCTGCATGGCCGGCAACACCTCGGTCATCCAAAACGACATCAACCTGTTCCCCGACTGCCGCATGAACGATGGCATGGTCGACATTGCGGTCATCGAACCCGTAAAAACTGTGCAGCTTCTACCGACTGTGATCACCGCCGCACTCGACCCCGCCGGCAAGGTACTCGGGCGCCCGCAGTTCAAGATCATCCAGACCAAGGAAGCCAAGATCACCTGCACCCCGTCGCTGGGCATGCAGTTCGATGGCGAGATCATCTCCAGCAACTCGGGCGTCTTTGGTGCCCGCGCACTTCCGCAATGCCTCGACCTCATCGTCGATGAATTCTCACCGCTTGGTAAATAGGAGGACCCCATGAACGACAATCCCCTGATCGGCTTTATTGTCATCGTCTTGGCCATGCTCGTCGGTTACGCCATCAACGTGATTCACCGCCGAAAGAAGTAATTCCACATTGGTCTGATATTCATCCAATTATCGTCTCTCCCGTTGTTTATGCAAATCCTAAACAGCGGGAGAGTTTTCTTTTTGACCGCCGTCTAATGCTTTATTCAGCTACAGTAAATGCAGGGTGCCTTTATTTAACTAAAGCCATAAAATGAGTATTATTATCCGTTCATCGTATATTTCTTCACGCTCATCGAGTAAAAGCTGTTGTCGAATGAATACTCTTTACACTTCCTTTAGGCTAATAGATGTATTTATTAGCTGAAATCCTGCACGGTTCCGCGGGGTTTCAACGGTTGGGAGGGATTATGAGGTTTACTCATCCTGTCAACACGCTCAAAAAGCTCGGCTGCGGCCTTGCGTTTGGAGCAGCGGCCATCATGGCCATGCCGACTTCGGCACTCGCCTGCACCCAGATCTACATGGGCAGCAAGCTCACGGCAGACGGCAACACGTACTACGGCCGTTCCGAGGACTTCGGTCCGCGCTATGTCAAGCACTTTGGCATTGAGCCCGCACACAAGGACGGCAACGAGTACACCTCGGTCGAGTCCGGTTTTGAGTACAAGTCCAAGGGCGCAACCTACCGCTACACCTTCGTTCGCGACAACCCCTCACAGTGGGAAGATCGCTACGACGCATATTCCGAGGCAGGCATCAACGAGAAGGGCGTCTCCTGCTCTGCCACGTTGAGCACCTCCTATAACGAGAAGGCCGAAGAGGCCGACCCCATCACCGAGGAGACTGGCATTGGCGAGTACAGCTATGCCAGCGTCATCCTGGGCGAGAGTGCCACGGCCCGCGAGGGCGTCGAGCTCATCGGCAGCCTGATTGACGAGCAGGGCATCTGCTCCAACGACCAGATCATCATCGCCGACAGCACCGAGACCTGGCTGTTCGCCGCGCTTTCCGGCCATCAGTGGATTGCCATGAAGCTCGCCGATGATATTGCCTCGCTCAACCCCAACATCGGCAACCTCACCTATAACGTCGACCTCGATGACACCGAGAACTGTCTCCATTCCGAGGGCATTGAGTCCATGCCTAAGGAGAAGGGCTTTGCCGAGTACACCGACGGCAAGTTCGACGTCGCCAAGACCTACGGCGAGGAGATCAGCGAGGCCGGTATGCACCAGTGGTCGCGCTATATCCAGGGTCGCGATTACTTCATGGCTCCGCTTGCTGAGGGCACCGACTACGAGATCGTCAAGGACGAGCGCGAAGAGGCTCGCGCCACGACCGGCGCCCTGGTCCACGAGATGCAGCCGCTGTTCTTCCAGCCCGGCAAGTCCGACTGGAACACCTTTGAGATGATTCGTTCCTTCGCCGCTCGCGGCGAGAATGTCGCCGGCCTCAACGCCAACACCGACGGCGCCTATGCCATCGGCTCCAACCGCAACACCGAGATCCACACCTTCCAGATCCGTCAGGGCATGGACCCCGAGATCGCGACCATTCAGTGGGAGATGCTCTCCAACGCCGAATTCTCCGTCGCCATCCCCTTCTACTCCGCACTGCTCACCGAGGTCAGCCCCTACTTCAGCGATCAGGATGTCTCCTTCGATCACCGCGAAGAGGAAGACGTCGTGAACAACGAGGAGCCCAAGAACTCCATCAACTACGTCCTCATGGACATCAACACGCTCGCCTATGAGAACCGCGACCACTGCGCCACCGGCGTCCGCGCCTATCTCGACGCCCTGCAGAAGGAACTCATCGAGCAGAACCTGACCGTCGACGAGGCCATGCAGGCCGAAGAAGGCACCGAGGCCCGTACCGCCCTGGCCAACAAGGCCGGCAAGGCTGCAACCAAGAACACCTATGTTAAGTGCAAGGCCATGCTCGAGGAGATGCGCGACTACCTCAAGGAGGGCGATTTCTCCGAGGAGTTCGTCCCGAGCGACTACGATGCCGACAACGACTGCCTGGTCGAATCCATCACCTACGCCGACGAGGCCCTTTCCGATGAGGACGTGACCGAGCCAGAGGCCGAAGAGGAAGAGGTCACCGAGGAGAAGTCCGAGGGCAACAACATGGCCGCCATGGCCGTTGGCGCCGTCGTCGTCATCGGTGTCTGCGCCTACGTGGTCTATCGTCGCAAGAAGGCCTAAGGCCCTCATGTCCTAGCAGAGCGGGCAAGGCAGCAATGGCAGCCTCGCCCGCTTAACCCGCCTTTTGACCGACGGGAAACCCGCCTGAAATCTTTTCAAAAAAGATTTCCCCGCACATACTTCGCTGTGCTATAGTGCAGCGCAACAGCAACTAGGTGCGACCGCGCCACGGCATCACGAAAGGAGCCACCAACATGAAGAACACGATGAACTCTCTCAACAACTGGTGGTGGCGTGATGCGAATACGATCGGTCGACAGTGAGTCCCTCACGCCTGTTTTTGCGCTCTAGGTGATTGGAAGGCCTCCGGTTTCGACCGGGGGCCTTTTTCTATCTCGAGCCCGATCGCATTCGCATCACGCGCCTCCGCTTTTCTCTTGCACTCCCATTCCGAAAGGATTTTCACCATGTCTCAGAACACCACCGCCACCCAGCCCCGCACCGTCCAGACCGCCGACCGTGGCAAACTCGATGTCCGCGCCCTCGTCCTGCTTGCCATCCTGCTTGCCGCCGGCTTCATCCTCAACTTCACCGTCGGCAAGGCCATCTCAGGCATCTCGGGCGGCATGATCAGCCCCGAGTTCATCATCTCGGCCTTCTGCCTCACCATCCTGGTCGTTCGCCCCAACATCGGCCAGGCGCTCGTCATTGGCCTCATCTCGGCTGCCGTGATCCAGATCACCACCACTTCGCCGTTCGTTGATTTTGCCGCCGAGGGCATCGCCGCCATGCTCATGGCCGGCATCGTCAACGCCGCCGGCAAGGACGGTCAGGTCAAGCCCGCGATCGCCATTGTCGCAACCTTCCTGACCACCTTTGTCTCCGGCGTCATCTTCATGGTCATCAAGATGGCCATGCTCGGCGTGGTCGGCGAGCTCGCCGCCGCCATGTTGCCCGTCGTCGCCATGACCGCCGTCTTTAACGCCATTCTGGTCGGCGCCCTCTACTTGCCCATCCAGAAGGCCCTGAAACTCAACTAACCCGCTCGGCTTTACGAGCCACCCCATCTTGGCGTTCATTCGTCGCTCGCGTACCCAAGTACGCTTCGCTCCTCTTTCGCGCCAACCTGGGGCCCCTCGTAAAGCCGTCTCCGTGCTTCACCATCAAAGACTGTCCCAAACGACTGCTCTTGGGGACGTTCTTAAACGACTGGTCATGTAAGAACGTCCCCAATGACTATGAAAGGTATCCATGGAAACGATCATCAACGTCGACGATGTCTCGTTCTCCTATGGCACGCAGACCGAGCAGGCGCTCAGCCACATCTCGCTCAGCGTGAACAAGGGAGATTTCATCGGCATCATCGGGCCCTCGGGCGCCGGCAAGTCCACGCTTGCCGCCTGTCTGTCGGGTGCTGTGCCCCACCACTACACCGGCACGTTCTTTGGGTCCGTCATGGTTGACGGCCACGACACCTGCGAAGCCTCGCTCACCGATGTGTCGCAGATCGTCGGCAGCGTGTTGCAGGACATCGACACGCAGATGGTCGCCTCGGTCGTCGAGGACGAGATGCTCTTTGGCCTCGAGAACTTTGGCGTTCCCCACGACCAGATCGAGCAGCGCGTGAGCGAAACGCTCGAGACCGTCGGCATCAGCGACCTGCGCGACCGCGAGATCGCCACGCTCTCGGGCGGACAGAAGCAAAAGGTAGCCATCGCCGCCATCCTCGCCATGCGCCCGCACGTCTTGGTTCTCGACGAGCCCACCGCGGCACTCGACCCCGCCAGCTCCACGTTGGTCTTCGAGACGCTGCGTGAGGCAAACCGCGCACTTGGAATCACCATCGTCGTCGTTGAGCAAAAGGTCGCCCTGCTCTCGGAGTACTGCAACCGCGTGCTCGTGCTCAACCATGGCGAAATTGCGCTGCAGGGCGAGCCACACGAGGTCTTCGCGCATACCGACGAGCTCCGTGCCATCGGCGTCGACTGCCCTCGCGTCACGCGTATCTTCAATAGCCTCGAGGCCGATGGCCTGGTAAGCGGTACCCCCTGCTTGGATGTCGATGAGGCTGAGCGCCTGATTTCGGGCATCGTCGACCCCGCACACGCGGCCATCGAAGCCCAGGCGCCCACCGGTTCCCCGCATGCACCGTCGTTGCGTCCTCATGCCAAGGACGCCGAACCCGTACTCACCTTCGACCATGTTGAGTTTGCCTATCCCAATGGCGGCGCCGCCGTACACGACCTTAGCCTGACGCTCTATCCTGGCGAGCTCGTGGGCATCGTCGGCCAGAACGGTGCCGGCAAGACCACACTCACCAAGCTGCTCACGGGCCTGCTTAAGCCCGCCTCGGGCAGCGTGCGCGTTACGGGCCTGGATACTGCCGCGGTCCCCACGAGCCGCATTGCCCGCGAGGTCGCAACGCTCTTCCAAAACCCCGACCGCCAGATCTGCAAGGATACCGTGCTCGACGAGGTCGCCTTTGGCTTGGAGCTGGGCGGCATGGACCGTGCCGAGGCTCTGCGTCGCGCCCAGCTGGTCATCGACCGCTTTGGTCTGCCCGCCGACGAGGCACCGTTCTCGCTTTCGCGTGGCCAGCGACAAATGGTGGCACTTGCCTCCGTCGTAGTGGTTGAGCCCAAGATCGTCGTGCTCGACGAGCCCACGAGCGGCCTTGACTACCGCGAGTGCATGACCGTCATGGAGACCGTGCGCACCATGGCCGAGCGCGGCTGCGCCGTAATCATGGTCTGCCACGACATGGAAGTCGTCTCCGACTTTGCCGAGCGCATCGTAGTAATGGCCGACGGTCGCATCCTCGACCGCGGCCGCACGCACGAGCTATTCTCGAACATCGAACTCATGCAGCATGCCTACGTTGAGCCGCCCCAGGTCATCGAACTCTCGCGCCGTCTGGCATCTTCCGTCTCGCCCGCTTTTGCGCAGGTGAGCGAGGTCACCGATGTCGTTCGAATTACCAAGGAGATGGTCCACCGTGGTTAACGTCATCGACTACATGCCGGGCGATACGCTGCTGCATCGCCTGAATCCCGTCGTCAAACTGGGCCTCGCTGCCGCCATCATCGTCGGCATCTTCTTGTCCGACACCTACGTGGCGCTGCTGGGCTTTTTGGCACTCACCCTTGCGCTGGGTGCCTATGCCGGCGTCGTCGACCGTCTGTTCTCGCTGCTCAAGTTGCTGATTCCGCTCGCGCTTATCATGCTGGTGCTCCAGCTGGCCTTTATGCGCGATGGCAACGTGGTGTGGAGCTTTATCACCGACACGGGCCTCATCACGGGATCGAAGGCCTGTCTGCGCCTGCTGGGTGTGGCGTTACCACTCATCCTCATGCTCACGGTGACCAAGCTCAACGACCTTGCCAACGCCTGCGTCGAGGTGCTGCACGTGCCGTATCGCTATGCTTTCACTTTTACCACGGCGCTGCGCTTCGTGCCGGTGTTTGGTCAAGAGATGAACGCCATCATGGAGGCGCAGACCGCACGCGGCGTCGAGTACGACACCAAGAACCCCATCAAGAAGCTTAAGCTCATGCTGCCACTGTGCGTGCCACTGCTCATCTCGAGCGTGGGCAAGACCGATGCCACAGCCTTGGCGGCAGAACAGCGCGGCTTCTACCTGCGTACGCGCGCCAGCTCGTACAAGCGCTACCCCATCAAGGGCCTGGACATCGCCGTGCTCATCGTCAGCATCGCCCTCATCGCCATCGGCTTCCTGTTCTAGTTCACCACTGACAGCAACCGCCCAACGCAAAAGGCCTCGGCTCGCACCAAACGAGCCGAGGCCTTACTGTTTCACCAGATAAAACCTACCAAAATTAACCTGTCCCTTTTGACAGGTCGGAAGCTAGAGGCGGTAGGGAGCGCCGCTACGGATGATGGATTCGCGCACCAGGACATCCATGGCGTCGAGGGTGATCTCGGGCATCTCTCGGTACTTTTGCAACACCGAGAGCTCGGTGCAGGCCAGAATGACGCGGTCGCAGCCGCTACGGGCGAACTCCCACATCACGCGGTCGAACTTATCCATATCGGGCTCACGTCCGGCCTTCACATCATCGTAGATAAGCGACATCACATCGTTCTGACGTTTCTCGCTGGGATAGACGACCTCAACACCCGCAGCCTTACATTCGCGGCCGTAGACGCCCGCGCCCACGGTGCCATCGGTGCCCATGATGCCGATCTTATGCACCGGCTCGGCCGGCATACTCAGGTTGGGGTCGAACTCACACTCCCCCATCACCGCACCGGCCAGAGCATAGCGCACCGACTCACGCGGCATGTGGATAATCGGCACCTTCGTAAACGACTGGATCTGGTCATAGAAGTAGTGTGACGTGTTGCAGGGAATGGCAATGTGTGCACAGCCCAGCGACTCGAGTGCCTGGGCGCACTCTTTCATGGTCGCCAGCAGTTTGGCATGCTCGCCGGTCTTAATGGCCAGCGTGCGGTCGGGCATGGTCGACTTGGAGAGTACCACCATGTCGATATGTTCCTGATCGCAGGCAGCAGCCGTATGACGCACCACCTGGTCGTAGTAATACGACGTGGCCTCGGCGCCCATGCCGCCGATAACTCCCAGCTTTTCCATCGCCGCCTCCTTGGTGACGCTTGCGCAATTGCGCGTATCATACCCGCGCCCGCCCGATGCAAACCGGACGGGCGCCGCGCTCATCTACTTGTAATACGTCTTGAACAGCTTAAAGTGGCGCAGCTTGGTGTGCCACATGCGCAGCCAGCGGTTAAAGACAAAGTCGCCCTTCATAAACGAAGGGTCGGCGCCCTTGCCTTCCTTGTCCAGGCGATGCACCTTAGCGCGCAGCTCGGGATCCTTGACGTACTTGTCGACGACGCCCATGGGGACGACCATCCACAGGGCCTCGTCCTGAGCCGTCACAAACTCCGGCTCAAACGGACGGTTGAACACATACTCGTCCACCACATACTTGGCAACGTTAAAGCCGCTGTTGGTAACGTAGTAGTTGCTGCGGCCCTGGCGCGTGTTGAAATCGAAGAACTTAAACGAGCCGTCGCGCTCGTCGTACTTTACGTCAAAGTTGGAATAGCCCACAAAGTGAAGGTCCTCGAGCAACTTACGCACGCCGCCCATGAGCTCGTCGTTGGGCTCGGTAATGATACAGGCATGGTTGCCGACACCGTGGGGCTGATGCTCCTCGAGTAGCACATGGCCCAGGCACATCATGCGGACCTTACCGTTGCGGTCGGAATAGCTGGTGAGCACGCGCATGTACTCGTCGTTGCCGGGCACGCGATCCTGCAAGATCAGGTCGTCGGTGTAGCCGCTGGCATACGAGTCGCGAATGACCTGTTCCAGCTCGGCGCGGTCGGCAATCTCATAGGCCTTCTTCTGGCCCTCGAACTCATGCTGCCACCACATGATGCCGTCAGAAGGCTTCAGAATCATCGGGTAAGGAAAATCAATCTGGTCGAGCACTTCGGCAGGCGCCTCACCCTGGGCATTGAGCATCGCCTTGGTAAAGGTAAACGTGTGCGGATAGGGCACGCCATGCTTCTCGCACAGCTCGTAGAAGATCTCCTTCTTCTGGCACTGCTCGAGCATGCTGTAGGGCGCGTAGGGAGCGACGATGTTATCCGCCAGCTCATGAGCATCCTTGGCTTGAGCCACGAGAGCGACATAGTTGTCGCCGCAGCCCACAAGGACAATAGTCTTGTCGGCATGCGCTTGGGCAATGCCGTTGACGGTTTTGAGCATCACGGGCATGGTGTCGATATCCACGTTGGGCGTGTAGTCGATAATCTGGCTGCGGTACGCGGGACCCGTCTGATACTTGCCAAAGACCAGACTCTTGACCTGGTACTCCTCGTAGAAGGCGCGCGCCACCGAATAGGCGTTGATGTCGCCACCAAGCAGCACGGGAATGAACTCGCGCTCTGTAAATTGCAATGCCATGGAAACTTCCTATCATGAACTGCCCACACAACGGGCGGTCTTTGCGCAACTGATTTATTCTAGCGCGCCAAGCCGCCGGCGCCCAAAGCTCCACCGTATCTATGGCAATCGACGTAATCGTCCAGCACGAAGACGGCGCCCACCGTTGTATGACAATGGGCAATGAACCTACCGTTGTTGTAGGATTCAGCGTATTGACATCTTCGAGCGAAAGGTGCACACGTGCCCCAAGACCATCCGACCGATAATCCCATCCTCAATGCCGCGAGGCGCGAGCTGGCGGAACGTGCGAAAGCGACCGCTCCCCTGTGCACGGCAAACGACGCCTACAACGGACCCGCCCGCATCGTCTCGATCAACACGTCGGCACACAAGGGCACGCGCAAGTCGCCCGTCGCCGACGGGCACGACACCGTTATAGAGCAATTTGGCCTCGCCTCCGACGCACACGCCGGGCATTGGCACCGCCAGGTTTCCTTTTTAGCTGCAGAGTCTATCCAGACGGCGCAGGCGCGCGGGCTCGATGTGCACGAGGGCGACTTCGGAGAGAACTTCACAACCCGGGGCATCAACCTGCTCTCGCTCCCCTTGGGCACACAGCTCAAGCTTGGCAGCGAGGTGCTTGTCGAAATCAGCCAAATCGGCAAGGTCTGCCACACACGCTGTGCCATCTACTATCTCGCCGGCGACTGCATCTTTCCCCACGAGGGCGTTTTTGGCGTGGCACTAAAGGGCGGAGAGGTCTACGCCGGCGACGATATCCAGGTAATCAAACTCGGCGACGGCACCTGTTCGTTCACCCCCGCCGAGGCCCTCGAAGAGATTGAGCAGGCTCGCCAGAAGGGCACGCTGTAGTTATAAAACCCCACGTTGAGATGGCTTTTACAGCCCAAAACTCCTCTCAAACAGAGCTCTGTAACGTTAAAGTTGAACTCTATGGTTTCTCAACAATTCATCATAACTGCAGGTCAAAGCCAAAGCCTCAAGTTCAACTTGACCCTTTGGAACCTTTAAGGTTCAAGTTGAGGTCGAAAGCAGTAGTAGAATACCGTTCGAACCATAACCTACGATTGATTGCAGAGGGACTGGATGCAGCATTCGAATCATCGCACCGCAGCGCTCATTGCGTCGAAGCCGGCTCGCATCATCACGAGTGCCGCGCTCGCCGTTGCGCTGACGGCCACGCCGATGCTCTCCCCCGTTGCGGCGTATGCCGCCTCGCAGGCAACGCAGGACCAGCTTTCCGCAGCCCAGCAGAAGATCGAAGCCGCCACGAGCGCCTACAACGACGCCCGCACCAAACTCGATGACCTGCAAAAGCAGATTGACTCCAATGAGGCAAGCATCGAGGAAATCGAGGCCAAGCTTCCCGAGCAGCAGGCCAAGGCAAGCTCCGCCATGCGCGATCTGTACAAGTATCAGAAGGGCACCAATCCCATCGTGAGCTTCCTGGTCAACGCGCAGAGCCTGGGTGAGTTCATCACGACCTGCAAATACACCAACCAGATCACGAGCTCGAGCGTCGACGAGATCGAACAGCTCAATAACATGCAAACCGAACTCGAGCAGAACAAGGCTGAGCTCCAGCAGGCCAAGTCTCAGCTTGAGGCAGAGCAGAAAAACGCCGAGGATGCGCTGGCGCAGGCCCAGCAGCTCCGCAGCGAGGCACAGGCAAAAGCCGAGCAGGAAAATGCCGCCGAGCTTGCCAAGCTTGAGGCCGATAAGGCCGCTGCCGCCGAGAAGCTCTCGGGCGAGGGCGTAAGCGGCAGCAATTCCAGCAGCCAGGCCACCAACACCAACACCACCATCGACACCACGGTGAACAACGCCAATACCGGTAGCTCCGATTACGATTCGTTCATTAATGAGTGGACGAGCCGCATCGACAATTATCTCGCCGGCTCCCCCATGGCAGGCCAGGGCTATAACTTTGCCGTCGCCGCTTGGAATACCGGTGTCGATCCCCGTTGGTCCCCCGCCATCGCCTGCATCGAGAGCACCAAGGGCGCTTATTGCGCCAATTCTTACAACGCCTGGGGCTGGAGTGCACGTGGCGGCGGTTGGCGCAGCTTTGGCAGCTGGAGCGAGGGCATCTCCGCTCACGTTGCCTATCTGGGCGCCAACTACGGCTCCACCCTTACCCCGGCTGCGGCCAAAAAGTACTGCCCGCCCACGTGGCAGGACTGGTACAACAAAGTCGCCGCTCAGATGAACCGCATCTAAGTGCAACTGCAAAGGGCCCCAATAGGGCCCTTTTCTTTTAGGTAGCGGAGGTATCGACGACGCCGGTCGCATTGGCAACCGCGACTATGACGATCATGCACAGGAGCAGCACACCCAATGCCTTGAGCCAGAGTTTCGCGAGTTTCTTGCCGCGATAGCTGTCGAGCAGTGCGAATCGCCGACGAAGACGGCGCTTATCGAGCAGCGCAAAATGCATAAGCACCATAAGACCATCGACAAAGAAAAAATACTCGATTATGAGAAGCCACGTCGGGTAACTTTGGTTTGCTCCGGTGGGGTGAAAGACGGCAAAGTGACTTCCGGCAAAGAACACAAGCAGCGAGAAGCAGATGAGCGTATTCCAAATGCGCCCCAGAGACTCCGGAACGCGAGAGAGCAGACCACATGCAGCGGAGGCGGCAGGTCTAGGAAGCACTGTGGGGGTTCTGGAGCCCTTGGGGCGTCAACACCGTCTCCGAGGCCGGAGTACGGACAAGCACAGGCGCAGGAGGCCGCACGGGGCTACTTAGATCGTAGGCCGCGCGCGTCGCCCGTCCCAACGCTTCCGCGCTCGCAAAACGCTTGGCCGGGTCGAGCGCCATCGACATGCAGACGGCATCGGCAAGTGGAGTGGGAATGCCGCATGCCTCACATTGCTCGCGCATGTCGAGCCCTGGTTTAGGGTCGACTCCCGTCAAGCAAAAGAACAACAGGGCCCCAAGTGCGTAGACATCGCTGCGCACACTCGTCTGCCCAAACCCATACTGCTCGGGCGGCGCATAGGGTCGCGTGCCAAACTTGACGGTGTCAGCATCGGCGCCATCGCGCCATACGCGCGCGATCCCCAGGTCGATAATCACCAGCGATGAAAATGTCAGGCCGTCATCAGGCGTATAGTTGGCACCTGTCACGATGATATTCGACGGCTTGAGGTCGCGATGGATCACCGGCGCCGACGTCTCCCCCACCATTGCAAAACCGGCATGGAGCTCGCCCACGGCATCGCATAGGGCAGGATACAATTCACGCGCATAATCGGGGGTGGCTCCCAGACGGTCCACCAGCGCCCCGAGTGTCTCCCCTTCGATGTATTCCATAACCACGTTGAGCTCGTCGCCCACACGACGACAATCGACGATTCTGGGCAGGTGCTCAAAACGCCTGACTGCCCGCTGAGCGGCAAACAGACGCTCGTATGCCCCGCCGATTTGAGCCGAAGCATCGATGCGTTTACGAACAAAGGGACCGAGCGAACCACCGCCGGTTCCTTCAAAGTACACGAGCTCGGTTGTTTCAACGGACGAGCGCTTAAGTACACGCTCCACGCGATAGCTGTCGTCGCAATCGAGCGACGCCAGGTGCTCGACAAGCGCTGCGGTCAGCTCGTCATCGGAATATGTTGGGGTCTGAGTATCCATAGCCTCCGTCATAGCGCAGGGCGCAGACACCCCATGGCATCCGCGCCCCGTTCGTTTGCATCGTTGTTCGGCAGCTCCGCCGGCTCAGATATCAGCCGCTAACTCACCGTCTCCTCGCCAAAGCGATACAGCTCTTCATTGACCTTTTGGAGGCTACAGCCACGGTCGATGCAAAAGATGACAATCGCATCGCGACGGTCTTTACAGTTGAGGACGCTTGCCCCGGCAGCCGTCAAGGCGCGGTTGGTCTCCTTGAGCGTCAACGCCATCGCAAAGGCAATCTGCAGCACCTTATTGCGGCTCGGATGCCGCGCACCGGTAAAAATCTGATAACCAAAAGTCTCATTGAGGTCGGCCATGCGCACCACGCGCGAGCGCTCTAAGCCCTTTTCCTGCAGCAGCTGCTTAAGGTAGTCCGAAAGCGACGGGGCGGCAAAGTCGTGTTCTTTGATATAGCCATCGATGTTTGGCGCGTCGAGAAGCTCATTGAGCAACTCCTCGGTCAGCTTTTTATCGGGCATACGACTTCACCTCCCCCAGTGCATACAACATGCTAGAAACCGCTTACGTCCGAACGCTCCCAGCTAGCAACCTGGTCGGGAGACACCGTACCCAGCGCCTCGAACTTCCAAGAGCCGCCCGCCTTCAGATGATTGGTGTTTGCAAGAGCCGTTCCAACCTGGTTGCCATCGGCATCATACAGAACATATTCGATCTGAATGTAGCTCTTTTCCTTGTCCGTGTTATTGGTCAGCGTGCCCGTGATCTTATAGGCAAACTGATTGGAGGTGTCTTCAGCCTCGTCAGCAATGGTATACGGTTCTTGCGGTTCTTTTTGCTCCTCAGCCTGCTGTGTCGCCTCGGCAGGCTTTGCCGAATCGCTCGCAGACGAATCGGTTGAATTGCCACCCATAGAGCCCACGGCACCGACAATAACCAGCACCACAATGACGCCTAGGACAATCTTGCCGATCGGCTTCTTTCCCTCTTTTGCCATTATTCATCCTTCCTACGATCCGGCTACCGTGCCGGTACACAGCACATCGTAGGAAGGATTGAACTTGAATTCATTAGCTGAGAGCTAAGGCTGCGGTAAACGACCAATGCAGTTATCCAAACGCCGAGCAAACGCACTGCGCGCGACCGTCTGCTGGCAGTGCATCAACCCACCGTGACGGATTCCCCGGTAAAGGCACTGATCATCAACAGGACAAAGAAAACAAGGTAGCTGGCACTCAGCAGGTACGCAATGATCAGAAAGACGACCCAGCCGACATTGGTTTTACCGTCGGCACGGCGTTGCTCGCGATTGCGGCAGAGCCAAATCGTCACGCCGATGGCAGTGATAAACAGCACGAGCGCCGCCGCGACAAGCCCGGCAAGCGCAAACATCACGCCAATGCTCACAGCAATAACCGGAAGCAGCAGCAAACCGCACCCGCATCCACCCGGACTATATACGGCAGACTGTCGGCGTCGTTCCATCGTCACTCCATCACAAGCAATCGTTTATAGACATCGAGGCCTTTGAGTAGGATTTCCTCGTCAAAGAGCATGCTATCGGTATGCAGAGCGCTTGTGGCATAGGCGGGGCAGCCATCCGAATCACTCGGGTTGTCTTGGTCCTCTGGCATACCCGTGCCCAGCAGGAAAAACACGCCCGGCAGATAGCGTTGATAGAACGCGAAATCCTCGGCGATCAGCAGCGGCTCATCCACGAGCTGTAGCTCGGGCAAGGCAGGCGCGACATTGGCAAATAGCTCGGGGTCGTTGTCGACCGGCGGATAGCCCTCGGCAAAGTCGAGATCATACGTGCAGCCCGTTGCGGCACAGGCATCGTCCAGCACGCGGCGCACGCCTTCGCGCGCCCGGTCGAACATGTCGTCCGTAAACACACGCAGGCTTCCGGCCACATGGGCCTCCCCCGCCACCGCGTTGCAAACGGTGCCAGCCTGCAGCAGGCCAAACTTGCCGATACAGGGTTCGTCGGTGCCCAGCTCGTCCATCAGTTCGCGCTCGGCAACCAAGAACTTGGCAGCCGCCAGCGCCGCATCGTGCGATTCCTCGACCGGAACGCCATAGGTCTTAGCGATATGGATGCTCGTCCCGTGAATATGAATGTGTGTCTCACTCGAACGCGCCAGCAGCGGACCGGAACAACTCGCCAACGTGCCGGCAGGCAGATCGGGCCACACATGGAAGCCAAAAATGCGGTCAGCCCCATAGCGCTCGAACACACCGCTCTCGCATACCGTCTTGGCACCACCGGTCGTTTCCTCGGCCGGCTGGAACACAAAGAGAACGTTGCGCCTAATGGCGCCCGGCTGCTCGCGAATCGTACGGTCGACATACGTCGCGGCGGCAAGTGCCATGGCCATGTGTCCGTCATGTCCGCAAGCGTGCATCTTGCCGGGATGGATCGAGGCAAAGGCCGCTCCCGTCGCCTCCGCGATGGGCAGCGCATCCATATCGGCGCGAATCGCCGTGGCACGCGCGGCACCAACGCCAGCGTCGAAGAAAGCGCAGACGCAGCTGGGACACGGATGGGTCACCTCGCAAGCGAGCGGCGCCAACACGCCCTCGATATAGGCGATAGTCTGCGGAAGATCGAAATCGAGCTCCGGAATGCGATGGAGATCGCGGCGATAGCGACGGAGTTCTTGGAGCTCGGTCATAGAGAATCCCTTCGTGAGGCACATCTGTTGCAACTTATTGTGATACAGGATTGTGGCACACATGTTTCCAGCATATTGCTGCATTTTTTAAACGTTATATACGAATACTCTTGTTTGGTAAAGTGCAACGTGATAGGGTCTTTACCACTTGATAGAGGCGCGGGCACGAAGAGCCGCGGGCGAGCCGGCAGGCTTTGACCCCGTGGGGAGGCGAAACCCGCCGAACTGGGTTTTTCGGGCACGAACAACCTGGTGGGCCTGTGGGAAACACCCACAGGACTGTCTGCAGCAATGCGGGAGCGCTATCCGGACATTGGGTCCACGCTATGCGGATTCGATGCGCAGATGGCGCCGTCTGGATAGCGAGGTTTACGGGACATGGCATTGACCCCCAACGAGGCATATGCGGCCAAGCAGCCGTTTGTGGACAAGGAGACACTCGAGCATATCGTCGAGCAGTTCCCCACGCCGTTTCATCTATACGACGAGGCGGGCATCCGCCGCAACATGCAAGAAGTGTGCGACGCCTTTGCATGGAACCCGGGCTTTAAGGAATACTTTGCCGTCAAGGCCAACCCCAACCCGGCGCTCATCTCCATTCTCAACGAATACGGCTGCGGCTGCGATTGCTCGAGCTATACCGAGCTCATGATCGCCCGCTCACTGGGTATCACGGGACACGACATCATGTTCTCGTCCAACGACACACCGGCTGCCGACTTTGAGCTCGCCGACAAGCTGGGTGCCATCGTCAACTTTGACGACATCAGCCACATCGGGTTCTTTGAGCGCGTTGCGGGGCCCATCCCCAAGACGGTCAGCTGCCGCTTTAATCCAGGCGGCCTGTTCCAGCTCTCCAACGGCATCATGGACAACCCGGGCGACTCCAAATATGGCATGACCACCGAGCAGCTCTTCGAGGCCTTCCGCATGCTCAAGGCCAAGGGCGCCGAGGACTTTGGCATCCACGCATTCCTTGCCAGCAACACTGTCACCAACGACTACTACCCCAAGCTCGCGCGCATCCTCTTTGAGCTTGCCGTACGCCTGGAGCGCGAGACCGGCGCACACGTCGCCTTCATCAATCTGTCCGGCGGCGTCGGCATCCCCTACCTGCCCGAGCAGCAGACCAACGACATTCGCGCCATCGGCGAGGGAGTACACGCGGCATACGACGAGATCCTGGTTCCCGCCGGCATGGGCGATGTGGCGATCTGCACCGAGATGGGCCGCTTTATGATGGGCCCCTACGGCTGCCTGGTCACCAAGGCCATCCACGAGAAGCAGATCTACAAGGACTATATCGGTGTCGATGCAAGCGCCGTCGATTTGATTCGCCCTGCCATGTATGGCGCCTACCACCACATTACGGTAATGGGTCAGCCGGGCGGCGCCGACAAGGCCACAGCGTCCGTCACGAACACCTATGACATCACGGGCAACCTATGCGAGAACAACGACAAGTTCGCTATCGATCGCGAGCTGCCGCATATCGACATGGGTGACCTGCTTGTAATCCACGATACCGGTGCGCATGGCTACTCCATGGGCTACAACTACAACGGACGGCTGCGCTCGGCCGAGGTCCTGCTGCGCCCCGATGGCGCGGCCGACCTCATCCGCCGCGCCGAGCGCCCGGGCGATTACTTTGCCACGCTCGACGTGCTGCCGTGCGGCCGAGAGCTGCTGGCCAAGTCGCGCGCCGAAAGTGCACGCCGTCGCGCCAAAGACGAGCGCTTGGCAGTCGCAGCTCAATGGAACAAACGCATCCAGATCGCAGAGGCGAAGGGGAAGAACATGGACATCCGCAATCTCGAGGGCTCAACCGTCGCCCTAGTTACGCCGTTTAAAAAGGACGGCAGTGTCGACTTTGACGCGCTTGGGCGCCTTATCGATTTCCACCTGCAAAACGGCACCGACGCCATCCTCACCCTAGGCACCACCGGCGAGAGCGCCACGATGACCGACGACGAGGACAACTCCGTTGTCGCCGCGGTGGTCAAGCAAGTTGCAGGACGCGTCCCCGTCATCGCCGGCTCGGGCTCCAACTCCACGCAGACCATGCTCACCAAGTCGCTTACTTACCAGGGCTTGGGAGCCGACGGCCTGCTGCTCATTACCCCCTACTACAACAAGTCTAACGAAGAGGGTATCTATCAGCACTTTAAGACCGTAGCCGATGCCGTGGACATTCCCTGCATCCTGTACAACATCCCCGGTCGTTGCGGCTGCGGTATCAGCGAGCACAACGTAGAGCGCCTGGCCGCACATCCCAACATCATGGGTATTAAGGAAGCCTCGGGCGACGTCGCCTACGCGGCCAAGATCGCTCACCTGCTGTCAGACGACTTCCGCATGTACTCGGGCGAGGACGCGCTTACCGTGCCGCTCATGAGCCTGGGCGCCTCGGGCACCATCAGCGTGTGGGCCGATGTTCAGCCGCAGCTCGTGCACGACATGTGCCACGCCTATTTGGACGGCGACGTGGAGCGCGCCCGCGATATCCAGATTGCCGGTCAGCCGCTCATCAATGCCCTCTTTAGCGAGGTCAACCCCATCCCCGTTAAGGAAGCGCTCGCCCAGATGGGCATGATCGAGGCAAACTACCGTATGCCGCTGTGCCCCATGGCAGACGACACGCGATCCGCACTTACCGATGCTCTGAAGGGAGCTGGTCTGCTTGATTAAGACCGTCATTATGGGAACGGGCCGCATGGGCTCGCTCATCCGCACCACCGCCGAAAGCATTGTCGATGCCGCCGGGCAGCCCGTTTTTGATATCGTGGCCCAGATTGGCTTCGATTTGAGCGAGCTCGAGAACGCACCGGCTGCCGATGTGATTATCGACTTCTCGAACGTCGCGACCTTCGACGCTGTCGTCGCCTATGTCGAGCGCACGGGCGCGGCGTTGGTCTCAGGCACCACAGGCTACACCCCCGAGCAGATGGACCGCCTGCGTGAGCTGGGCCAGAACACCCGCGTTATGCACTCGGGCAATTACTCCATCGGTATCGCAGCCCTGCGCCATCTGGTAGCGCAGGCTACACGCGAGCTGCCCGGCTTTGACTGCGAAATCGTCGAGACGCACCATAACCAAAAGGTCGACGCCCCCAGCGGCACTGCCAAGTTGTTGCTCGACGCCGTCGTCGAAGCCGAGCCCGAGGCAGGCTACCACCCCGTCTATGGCCGCGAGGGCATGTGCGGAGCACGCGATCCCAAGGAGATCGGCATGCACTCGCTGCGCGGTGGCACTGTCGCCGGCGTCCACGAAGTGAGTTTCTTTGGCCAGGACGAGGAGGTCACGCTCACCCACCGCGCCACGAGCCGTCAGATCTTTGTCAACGGCGCCCTGGCAGCCGCGCAGAAGCTCGTCGCCCGCGAACCCGGCTTCTATACGTTCGACCAGGTCATGTTTGCCTAACCAGGTATCAACCGAATCCACCCAAAGGAGAGATAGCGAATGAGCAACGCAGCCGAGATGGATGCCCAGGAGATTATCAATTACATCGCCACCGCGCCTAAAAAGACGCCTGTCAAGCTGTATGTGCGCGAGAAACCCGGCATGAAGGTTGCCTGGGGCGACGCACATGTCTACGGCGGCCGTCGCGGCAAGACCGTCTTTGGCGACTGGGACGAGCTCAAAGCCATCCTGGACGCCAACGCCGATTCCATCGATTACTACGACGTCGAGAATGACTGCCGCAACTCCGCCGTCCCCATGCTCGACCTTAAGGGCATCAACGCCCGCATCGAGCCGGGCGCGATCATCCGCGACCGCGTCGAGATTGGCGACCGTGCCGTCATCATGATGGGCGCCATCATCAACATCGGCTCCGTTATCGGCGAGGGTTCCATGATCGATATGGGCGCCGTGCTGGGCGGTCGCGCCACCGTGGGCAAGAACTGCCACATCGGCGCCGGCACCGTGCTGGCAGGCGTTGTGGAGCCCGCCAGCGCCACGCCCGTCATCATCGAGGACGATGTCATGATCGGCGCAAACGCCGTGGTCCTGGAAGGCGTGCACGTGGGCAAGGGTGCTGTAGTTGCCGCCGGCGCCGTGTGCGTCGAGGACGTCCCCGCCGGCGCCGTCGTGGCCGGTGTCCCCGCCCGCGCCATCAAGATGCGCGACGAGAAGACCGACAGCAAGACCGGCCTGGAAGAGGGCCTGCGCCAGCTTTAATAGTTACGGCGTTTTACCAAACGCCGTAACGGCCCGACGCTGCAAACGCCCCTAAGCGGCAATCTGACGTTCAATCGTCGGTCGCGTACCGAAGTACGCTTCCCTCCTCTTTCACGTCACCTTGCTCGCTTAGGGGCGTTTTCGCTGACGTATGCTCGACCTGCAACGTAATTCAGCCCCAAGTAAAAAGGCCGAAGCCCTCATCCGGGGCTTCGGCCTTTATTTTTGCAGCGTCCAAGCGCAGTTTATCGATTCTCAATTGACCCGATATTCTTGAGCTCGATGGAGATGAGGCCGTTGGGCTCATTGACGAACTCGATGTACTCGGAGTTCGAACCCATCTCGGCCGGGAAGCTGATCTCGATGCCCGTGTCGGTACGGATCTTGTGATTGCGCACGGCCGCGCGCTCAACTTGCTTGCGCTCCACGGGAACGCGCTCAGGCACCTTCTCCTCAGTCAGTGCCGCGCGCACGCTCTCCTTGATAACTGGTTCGTCCTCAAAGACCTCATCGACGATATCCCAAGGCGGCAGCTCCTCGTCATCCTCGACTTTCTCGGCAACGGCAGCCTTAACCTTGGCGAGCGCCACGGCCGTGTTGGCACCGTGCTCCTCGGCGACTTCCTCGTCCTCACGCGTCACGGTGTCGATGACCTCCTTGCCCGATACCCCCGTGTCGCACTGCAGCAGGCCATCGGGAATGAGCATGCGATCCTCGCCGGCAATCTTGCGCTTCTTATCCACATAGCCGATCTCCATGGTGCTTGCACGCACGATTGCATAGCTCGGCACCTTTTGCGAGGGGTTCGGCAGAATGGCGTAGTGGCGCGCGATGTCGTTGCGCACCTCCCCCTCTTCGCGGCCCACTTCGTGCATAAAAGCCTGCTTGGAGCCCAGCAGCATCACGGCAAACCAGCGGGCATCCTCATCGTCGTCAAAATCAGCCACGAGCACGTCGGTGGACTCGGCTTTCTCGGCTTTGGTGAGCTCGGAGGAGATAAACTCCGCAATCTGCTGCGACAGGTCCACGAACTCGCGCTCGCCAAAGAAATAGCCCTTGAGCTCACCACCAAACGCAGAGTTCTCGGCAAACGTGGCGCGTTTGTTGTCGGCCGAGGTACGAGCGCGCCGCAGGTGCGTGGTTACGAAATTACGCACGGTGCGGCTCTCGATATCCAACTCGCGCTGGCTCATAACGTTGACGGCAGAGTCAAAGTCCAGGATATGCAGAATCGCGTGATTGATTTTCATATACGGCATTCCGTTCTAGATCGATTTCGGCACGAACCAGTATAGCGGTCGAGCCCGCCCCAGGCGCATCGAAGATTGGCGCATCGGGGACAGGTTGCTTTGTATCAATGGCTAGCGCAGGAGCTCGGACTGCCAAGCCTCGAGCTGTTCTGCCAAACTCTTGCCGGCAGCGGGCACGTCGATCTGGGGTCGTTTGGGCAACAGTGCGCATTTAAGGATCGCCACGATGGTCTGCGAGATAAAGCGTCGCGTATCTTTGTCAAAGCCTTGCGCAGCCTGGAGCATCACGGGCAGACTCTCACGCAGATTTCCTGCGATATCCGCAAACCGTTCGGCGTCCGTAGCCTCAAACACGGAGAACAACGCATCTACAAAACGCTCGCGCTCGCTAGGTGACACTGCAAGCAGCATCTCGCGAATGGAGCCATCAACGTATCGAGCACCGGCGGACAGGCGCTCACAGTATACGAAGTCGCAACCATCAACCACCCAGCTAAAGGGATTGTGCTGCAGCAGGCTGAACTCGGTGCTCTCAACGATGGCATAGTCCTCTTGTGTCTCGAACATCATGCCGAAGATCGACGACCGAGGTAGCGTCTTGTCGATTCGACCGGAAAGATCGGCAAAGGCGTTGCCGTTCAGAAACTCCTCGACGAACCCTGGACCATCATGGGAATACGCCCGTTCGATTCGCTCACGGGCGACATCGGAGCACATCGCCGCACCGTACACCGCAAGGTTTCCGCCCTTGGAATGACCTCCGCACAAAAGCGGCCCGTCGATCGCATCCGCCGCCTCGTCCACATAACGCGCCGCGGATTCCTGGGCCGGCACAGGACACCGGAACGCCATGTTAAAGTCCTCTTTCCAGCCCACAATCGTGCTGTCGGTCCCCCGGAAGGAAAGATAGCTAAACCCCGCCGGAAACCGGAACGCCATGGCTGCAAACTGCTCCGTCGCCACCACATCGCTCACGGCACGATAGCCGCAAACGTGCACGCCGCGGTATCTGGGATTTGCTGCCACGGCCTCCAACAAGGCCCTGCTTCCCTCTGGGTCCCACAAGTCGTCAATCATGTCCCGGTAGCACTCGGCACGCAGCAGTTCGCGTACGTCTAGGCCCTGCCAGTTCGTCAGCCCCGCCATATCACCCGGCAAGCGCAAATAGGACAACCACGCAAAGACCAGGCTATCCACCGCGCAGAACGGCCGCTCCTCAAAGGGATCAAACGCCGTCTGGACATAGGTCAAAAAATTAGGCGAATCCGACATGGCCCTCCCATCAACTATGGTGCATTGGAGTCAGGTTACTTTGCACCAAAAAGGCGCCCGGGCCGTGTGGACCCGGACGCCTTCATTGTAGCTTTTCGCTCTAGCGAGCTTGATTTAGCAGGAGAAGTCGACGCTGTCGATGATGTCCTTGAGGGCCTTGGCGGAGACGGTGAGCTCATGCTGCTCGTCGTCGTTCAGCGGCACGGGGACGCGGCAGACGACGCCGTCGCGGCCAACGACCGTCGGCATGGAGATGGCCAGATCGGACAGGCCATACTCGCCCACCATGAGCGAGGAAACGGGCAGAACGGTCTGCTCATCACGCATAACAGCGGTGCAGATGCGCTTAACGGCCATGGCGACGCCGTAGTAGGTGGCGTGCTTCTTCTCGATGATGGTGTAGGCGGAGTTCTTAACGTCCTCGGCGATGCGCTTCTCGGCAGCCTCATGCTCCAGGTGGCCGTGAAGCTCGCAGAAGGTGTTCAGCGGCACGCCGGCAACCTGGGCGCTGGACCAAGCGACAAACTCGGAGTCGCCGTGCTCACCCATGACATAGGCCTGAACGTCGCGCGGGTCAACCTCGACGTGGGCACCAAGCATCTGCTGCAGACGGCCAGTGTCGAGCACGGTGCCGGAGCCGATGACGTGGCCCTCGGGCAGGCCGGACATCTTGATGGCGGCGTAGGTCAGAACATCGACCGGGTTGGAGACGATGAGCAGAATGCCATCGAAGCCGGACTTCTTAATCTCGGGGATAATGGACTTAAAGATGCTGACGTTCTTGTTGACCAGGTCCAGGCGGGTCTCACCGGGCTTCTGGGCAGCGCCAGCGGTGACGACGATCATGGCGGCGTCGGCGACATCGGAATAATCGCCGGCGTAGATCTTCATCGGCTCGGCAAACGTCATGCCGTGCGCGATATCCAGGGCCTCACCCTCGGCGCGGTTCTTGTCCACGTCGATGAGGACCATCTCGGAGAACAGACCGCTCTGCATCAGCGCGAACGCCGAAGACGAACCGACGAAACCGCAGCCGACAATAGCGACCTTCTTCTCGTTAACCATTAGAAACTCCCATCTCACTCCACAAACAAGCCGCCCGGGAACGACCCGAGCGGCTTGTCGTAATCCCAATACATCCAATCGGGACTTTGATTATGCTCCTATTCGCAGCCAAAAATCGACCGTTTACCGAAATTGTTTGCAGAATTCGTAAAATAACTGCACGAAATCGGTTTCGATATATTGACGAGCCAAAATAGCTTTCTAATACAGGCCCGCCTCGCGAATGGCCTCGACAGCCAAAGCGATCTGGTCGGGCGGCAAGACCAGCGCCATGCGCACGTGCCCCTCGCCCGAAGGACCAAAGCTCGCGCCCGGCGTCACCACAACGCCGGCCTTCTCCATAAGCTCCTCGCAAAACGCCATGGAATCGGTGCGGCCACCGGGAAGCTTGGCCCACACAAACATAGAGCCATGCGCGTTGGGGCGCTCCCAGCCCAAGCCCTCAAGACCGTCGCACAGGGCATCGCGGCGCTCCTGGTACTTCAGACGCTGCGCCTCGACCTCATCGCGCGGACCGTTCAGGCAGGCGATGGCGGCCTTCTGGATCGGGAAGAACATGCCAAAGTCGATCTGGCCGCGCAGCTTGGCAAAGGCCGAGACCACGTCCTCTCGGCCGACCAAAAAGCCGATGCGGGCACCGGTGACGTTAAACGACTTGGAGAGCGAGAAGAACTCAACGCCCACCTCGAGCGCGCCGGGGTACTGCAAGAAGCTGCCGCCCGGCTCGCCGTTGAACACGATGTCGGAGTATGCGTTGTCGTGAACGATCAGCAGGTCGTGCTCGCGGGCAAAAGCGATGATCTCCTCGTAGATCTCGGGCGTGCCCACCGAGCCCACCGGGTTGGCGGGCAGCGACACGATCATGTACTTGGCACGATCGGCCACCTCGGGATCGATGCCCGCCACATAGGGCAGGTAATTGTGCTCCGCCACCAGCGGATAATACTCGAGTTTGGCGTCGGCGATCTTGGCCCCCGCCTCAAAAACCGGGTAGCACGGATCGGGAACCAAAATGGTGTCACCCGGATCGAGCAGGGCCAGGCCCAAATGGCCCACGCCCTCCTGCGTGCCGTTGCACGACTGCACCATGGACGGCGTAATGCCCGAAACGCCAAAGCGACGCTCATAGTAATCGCACACAGCTTGCTTGAGTTCGGGCAGGTCGCGCAGGGCATACTTCCACATCTCGGGATCTTGGGCTGCCTGCGTGAGCGCCTCGACCACGTGGTCGTACGGCTTAAAGTCGGGCGTGCCCACGCTCATGTTGTAAATGGTCTTGCCCTGAGCCTTCAGCGCAAGCAGTTTGTTGTTGAGCGAGGCGAAGACCTCCGCGCTAAAGCGGTCGAGACGCTGCGATGCCTGCATGGTGCCACCTTTCGATATGAAAAACGCGGCGCTCCGACAAGAGCGCCGCGCGATACGGGCCATCAGATTGCAAAAGTGTAACGCTTGCAACCCCCGTATTGGTTCAATTTAGCCAACCTTAGTCAATCGGATCGAGCGCATCGATCTGCGCAAGCCACAGACGTGAGCTGGCGTCACTCGGCATACGCCAATCGCCGCGCGGACTGAGCGTCACCGAGCCCACCTTGGGACCATCGGGCAGGCAGCTGCGCTTAAACTGCTGGGCAAAGAAGCGACGATAGAACGTACGCAACCACGTGTGGACGGTCTTGACGTCGTAGACGCCCTCGAAGCTCTTGAGCGCCATGCGGTAGATCTTGCCCGGCTCAAAGCCAAAACGCAGCAGGTAGTAGAGGAAGTAGTCGTGCAACTCGTACGGGCCCACCAAATCCTCGGTCTTCTGCGCAATCTCGCCGTCGCCCGTGGGCGGCAGAAGCTCGGGGGACACCGGCGTATCGAGGATATCGAGCAAGACCTCGGCAATGCGCCCGCCAAAGACATCGGCGGCATAGCGTACCAGATGGCGCACAAGCGTCTTGGGCACGCTCGCGTTGACGGCGTACATGCTCATGTGGTCGCCGTTATAGGTAGCCCAGCCGAGCGCCAGCTCCGACAGGTCGCCCGTGCCAATGACAAAACCGCCAGCCTGGTTGGCCAGATCCATCAGAATCTGCGTACGCTCGCGCGCCTGGCTGTTCTCGTAGGTCACGTCCTGCACAGCTGGATCATGCTCAATGTCCTTGAAGTGCTGCTCCACAGCCGCGTGGATCGAAACCTCGCGGAAGCTCACACCCAGGTCGCGGGCGAGCGACTCGGCATTCGACTTGGTGCGATGCGTCGTGCCGAAGCCGGGCATGGACACGGCTGTGATACCAGTGCGCGGCAGCCCCAGTGCATCGAAGGCACGCACGGTCACAAGCAGCGCTAGCGTGGAGTCCAAGCCGCCCGAAAGGCCGATAACCGCAGCCTTGGTACCCGTGTGGGCAAGGCGGGTCTTGAGGCCCGCAGTCTGCAGATCGAGGATCGTCTCGCAGCGCTCGGCCAAGTCGCCGTGGTCGGCCGGCACAAAGGGCGCGCGCGGGAAAACGCGGTCGATATCGCAGGCATCGCGCAGGACGGGCTCTTTGGCCAGCACGCCCTCAAATGAAAACTCAACAGTCGTGGCCTCAGGCGCATCGTCCGCGCGCGTCCACGTCGTCGAGCGACGGCGCTCGGCAACCAGACGGTCGAGGTCAACATCGGCGATGGCCATATCGCAGGTAAGCAGTTTGGTCGCGGCGAGCTTGGAGCCGTTTTCGTAGACGAGGTTCTCGCCCGCAAAGACCATGTCGGTCGTGGACTCGCCCTCGCTCGCATCTGCATAGGCATAGGCACAGTACAGGCGCGCGCTCTGGTTGGATATGAGGCTGCGTCGGTAATCTGCCTTGCCGATAATCTCGTCCGAGGCCGACGGGTTGAGGATCACCGTCGCACCGGCAAGCGCCATCTCGGTCGAAGGGGGCGCCGGCACCCACAGGTCCTCGCAGACCTCAACGCCCAGCACCATATCCTCGGCACCCTCGTCACAGCAGCGGTAGACAAGCTCCGAACCCAGCGGAACCGGACCCTGACCGGCAAACTCGACCCACACGGGATCTGCGGGCGCCGGAGCAAACCAGCGGCGCTCGTAGAACTCGCCATAGTTGGGCAGATACTTCTTGGCCGTGAGGCCCAAAAGCTCGCCCGCGCAGCACACGGCGGCGCAGTTGTAGATATTCTCGGCAACTGCAACGGGAAGACCGATAGTAAAGACAATCGGCAGCTCACGAGTCTCATCGAGGATATGCACCAAAGCAGCCTCGCAGGCATGCAGTAATGTGCGGTTATGGAACAGATCGGCCGCGGTATAGCCGCACAAGTTGAGCTCGGGCAGTACCAGCGCGCGAACGCCGCGCTCAACAGCCGCGCGAACAGCCGCTAACGCAACCTCGGCATTGCCCTCGACATCGGCCACGCGAATCTGCGGCGACGCCGCCGCCACACGCAAAAAGCCATCGTTCTTATTAGCCGAAACGCAGCATTGCCTTGTTGATCTGGACACTGGAGGCCCCTTCTACCCTGAGATTCAGTCTAACGGACGTTCACATATCTCTAACTAGCCAAAGCAACCTCCCAGTTTACTGAGAGGCCAACCTGTGCTAAAAGCATGTATTTCAAAAATATCTTTAATTAAAAAAGGAGAAATCGATAATCGACTTCTCCTTTAAGCGAGGCGAGTAAATTCCGAAACTAATGGCAGAATTTATCCATGTAGTCCTCAAAGTCGAACACTTCCACCACGACGCCCTCTTCCTGAAACTCTTTCAGTTGCTCCAAGAGATCTTTGTTAATAACGTCCATGCAGAAACCTCCTCTATCTAATCAATTGTAGTATATCTGCTTTCATGCAATTATCAACCAACTTGTTTAATTGCTCCTCGTTTGCCGATAGTCCCTCTTTTTTCAAAATGTCGCGCACCTCGTTCTTAGTAATCGGCTTTTCAAACAACGAAAGCAAAGCGAACGAAAAATCATTAACCGCACACATTCTATGGGTGGCACAACTCAGCAGTACTCTTAACCCCTCTTTTGAGCGTCCGACTTCTTTCACAAACGAACTTTTAACCAATTGAAAACCATTATCGTGCATTACATAATCGGCATCGATATTTGTATTCAGCAATCCATAATGCAACAGTTCTTCTATCGCCCTTGTCAGCTCGAGATCGCCCTGATCAAGGATAAGAGAAATGCTACAATCGGCCTCCAATAAACGGGCCAACTTAAGGTATACCAACTGGGAAACAGCATAGACATGATGGTATTCAGAATTATAGAAGTAGGCAAATGGCTCAACGAGCACGACAGAGGTCTTGGAATCCAGCCAGATTCGATCAGCTGGATTTAGACTAGTCAGCCGTCGCTTTACTTTGGTCAAATGTCCCTTATACCTGACAGCGTGAATAGAATCTAGGATCCAGGTCACCTCTGAAATATGAAGCCGCTGGGGCAAGTCAATTGTGTCGCTACCGTTTATGACTTCTTGCATATAAAAATCAATATGATGCTCATCAGATAAGGATTTTGCTTCATTTAAAGTTAAACCAGTGCCTGAAACATAATCCACTTCGAGGCGCAAATCCTCATATTGGGACTTCGGCATTACAGAGACACCATACTTATCGGGATGATTCCAAACATCCGACCCCATAACGAGACCAAAATTCGTAAATCCTCTCGTGGAATATGGAACACCACATACCTGTTTTGAATAATTCAAAACATTCTCTGTATAAGCTAAGGTGTTCAGAGCCTCTTCTTTAGTTTCGGTCGGAAAGCCAATCATAAAGAATAGATGAACAGGAATACCCGCATTGAGACAATCATGGATATTGCGATCAATCCAATCAACTCTCGTGTTCTTCTTCATTAGATCAAGAACTCTTTGGTTGTATGACTCGAGGCCAAACTGAATCTGCCTACATCCACTTTGGTATATCTTGTTGAAAACGTCTGTACTTAGGGTTGGAGAGAACCTCGTTTCTCCATGCCAGAAAAACGTTTTTCCCGATGCGTTTATTTCATCCGCGAGTTGCTCCATTCTTTTGCCTTCGAATGTTTCATCCACAAAAGAGAAAACTCTCGTGCCGTATTTTTCATTTAACCGACACATTATTTCAAATACTCTCGATATAGGCATCTTTCGGTAACAACCACCGGTAGCACCGGGAATGGTGCAGAAGGCGCAATGATTAAAACACTGCCTAGAGGAATAAACCGGCAATATTAACTCAGGCATGAAGTATTTAGAAAGGGCGAAGCCATCGAAATCGGGAACTGTATCGTTGATAAATGTTTGCTCAATCCGATGGTTTTTATATATCTTTCCACCTTTAGCATGGCAAAGGTTTGGAACACAGTCGAGATTGTCATCACCAGAGTCAAGAGCCTCAAGAAGACGTGCAAGCGGCTCTTCGCCGTCATACATCATTATCGAATCAATGTATTCAAAAAAGGGATGCCATTCTTTCATGCAGTCATCTGCTAAACGAGTAATGTAATTGCCGCCCAATGAGACGTGTTTAACAGATGGACATTCTTCTTTAATCAGTTTCGATAACGTAACTGCAGAAATCAATTGGAAACAGCCGCTCACCGAAATCCCAATAAACTCGATTTTTTCCCTCTGAATACGCTTAAGAAAGGCAATTTCATAGAAGGAAATAAACGGATTATGCAAGGTATCCGCAAGCGATTTCATTATTTCTGGTGTCGAATAATAATCATAGGGCAGATCTATGGAGTTGAACGTGTATTTAACTCCATATGAGACGTGATTTATGATATAGAGTGCATTTCTAAAATGTTTTCAGCATATTGTCTTTCTTTTAGATTAAAGTATCTCTTCGATCTGAAAATATCTTTTGCCTCGTCAACATTAAGTGCTGACTTTTGTATCAACTCGATTGTTAATTGAACATTCGAACTAAACGAATCCTTTGATTCCCGATACCTTTTACAGCACTCTTCGACATGTCTATAAGATAGGAGGTCATCGTAAAATTCCACGTTTAAGTCAACGATGTCAACTTTATATTGTTCAACCTCTTGAAGATATGACTTCAAAACAGGCAAGGCAAGATACGGCCCCACTGGACTCCATCCTGGGGGAAATACTAAAAGCGTTTTAGGCATATCAACGTCACATCTTTCGCAAATAATTCAATTGAAACACAACTACCATCATAATTGAAAATACACCAAGTCCTGTAACGAGAATTGAGAACATCGCGATGCTCGTGAACAGCGAAACAAGGAGTGTTGAAATAACAACAGCAACCGATTGCAAAGACTCCCTAATTGAAAACAGGCTTATCGATTCAGATTCGTCTCTCGCCAAATCCTGCAGCGATGTTATGAGAAGCACATCTTGAATGGCGTTTCCGGCACCGACGATAAAAAGGAAAATAAACGATATCCCAGACGCATAGCGATAGCCAAACGCCAGATACGCACCGAGCGCAAGATACGTCACAAAACAATATGATTTAACGCAATCGGAACCACTAATTAAACGACCATATATTGTATTTCCGAACAACAGTCCGATTGTAAGACTACTCTGAAGGAATCCGTATTGTATCGATGACGAGTCAAATTGCAATTGCGCAATAGCTGGCAAAAGAGAATTCAGAGAGCCGAATGCCACACCACTAGAAATATCGATTAATAGGAAACCAATTGCCAAGTGCTTCGCGCTAAGATCACTAAATGCAGTCCCGTTTTTTTCATTTTTGCTTATCCCCTCTTTATCATTAACCTCGATAACCGACGGAACATCTCGCAGCAACCAGAACGACGCGGCAAAAGAAAGCGCGTCTAATGCAAGAACAGCCTCCGCCCCAAATTGAGCGACAACAAAACCGCCGGCAACTGGCCCCAGAACCATCATCAAATTCTGCAGAAACCCAAACGAATTATTAATTACGTCGCGATTGATACTATTCGTATTGGCTCTTAACAACGAGTAAAAGCAGGGCATTTCAACCGTTCGGCAAAGCGATACCCCGCACGTAATAGCAAACATACTCCATTTACTATCAACAAAAATATAGCAAACGAATAATCCCGCGCGAATTAAGTCTGCCAATCTCATGGCCTGCAGTGTCCCGATACCCATCTTCTGAGGCAGCTGCGCGAGCGCAACTGAAAACAGAGAGGGGGCAAATCTGCAGCAGACCATCAAAGCAGTTGCAGAAACATCGTGAGTTACCTCGTAAATCAGCATTGGCAAAGCAATATTCGCACACCAATTGCCTATTTCGCTTATCCCTCTAGCAATATATAGGACCCGAACCGGACGGCTAGCTCTCAATACCGTGAACATCACGATTAACCTCGTATTTCAGGCCTCGCTCATCCCTTAATAGGAATCCATAATCAACCAAGTACCGCCTCAACACGGCATAATCAGGATAGAGCTGTGACAGCACACGATTAACCTGAAGCTCCGTATAACTTGTATTTAATTCAAAGAAAGAGACGGCCCATAGCAGCATGATTCTTTTATAGCTTTCCTTTTTTGGAATTGAAACCAGCTCGCCATTCTTGAGAAATCGTTTTTTAAAGTCTATTAGCTCATCCATTCACATCCTCCATTTCATACGCATCTAATACTAAAAATGCATACGCTTTAGGTCATCGCATTCGGCTTCTATATTCGAACTAAACTCGAACTAATCTAAATGATTTGCTCAAACACTCTTCGAAAGCTCGTTTTTCACTCTGAGTAAAACGCCCTTCCCAGTCAGTCCACGAACAGGAAGGCAACTCACAGCGAGCGGAGTCGAAGCCCTCTGCCGTCGGTCGTTCAAAATGCACGACAACCTTTTCGATATCCCCATCTGTAATCAGGTCAGAATGAACGACCTCGGTACCGTCTTCGAATGTCATATACGGGTACATCACGTAAACCACCTCGCAATCGTAAATCCAGTTTAGCATCAAGCTATTGCACCAAAGACAGCAAGCCCCCTTGATGAGTTGATGGTATCTGTTAAATGTCACGTACGATTCACATCAGGTGGGTACCCTGATGGCTGCATGAAACGAAGCAGATTTACACCGGGAGGACCCCGTATGACAACCAAGTACACCGACGCGCCGCGCACGCGCGTCATGACGCCGGCATCGCTCAACAACGGCGTGCACGAGAACCATTCCATCGGACAGACCATGGCCATCGCGCCCAAAAAGGGCCTGTTTGACGACATTTCCATTCCCCAGATCATCGCCGGCGCCGCAGCTGCCGCCACGAGCGTCGCGCTTGCTTCCAAGATCGGTATCGCCGGATCGGTGATTGGCGCCGCCGTGAGCTCGGTCATCACCGTTGTGTCCTCGCAGGTCTACCGCCACTTTATCTCTGCCAGCGCCAAAGCCCTCAAAGGCACGCACGCCGACGTCGACTACCCCGCCGGCGCCTATGAGCCCGTTGAATTTAATGCCGAGGAGCACCTGGGCGGCGCCGCGACTACGCAGGAGATGCGCCAGATTGCGGGGCGCGCGACCACGGCCCGCGTCGCCCCTAACAGCCTGCGCGCCAAGGCCGCGGCAGAGCGCAGCCAGACGCAAAAGAAGGTCATCATCTTCTCGATTGCCATCGCCATCGTCGCGGTCATCGCCTGCGCCGGCGCCATCCTTATCACCACCGCCGGCGAGGGTCTGGGCGAGCGCCCCGAGCCAATCCTTTCGTCGCGCACGACGGAAAGCGATGCAAATGGCAACACCCAGTCGCAAGACCAGCAGGCACAGACGGACGGCACGCAAGACAGTTCCACCTCTACCGATTCGTCCTCGAATACCCAAAACCAATCGCAGGGCGCCGATTCTTCTGTGAACAACAGCGGCGCGCAATCCGGCACGACCGACTCAAGCCAAACGACTGACGGTTCGCAGCCGAACACGGGAGGCCAGACGAGCGACACCACGTCGGGAACGGGCACAGCAGACAGCAACAACAGCAATTCGAGTGGCACCACATCGGGCACGGCATCTGACAGTTCAAGCCAAGGCACGACATCGGACAACTAGGCGCTGCATCCCCAGATAGGCAACCTGTACAACGGGCGCGAATCGATAGCGGTTCGCGCCCGTTTGCCTTGGGCGACGAGATGGCAAGCCCCGCGCGATGGTAAGATGCTTTGGTGTGTAAAGAGGAGATTTGCCATGAGCAAGACAATAGTTACGCCCACGCTTTCGCTGGGCAACCACATCTATCTGTATCGCCTGCTGCGCGATGCGATTGGATGCGGCAAGCAAACGTTTATGACGCAGGTCGAGGAGGCACTCGCCGCTGGTGACATGGCCGCTTATGACCTGGGCTTCGAGTCCACGCGCGAGCTGCTCGAGGAGCTCGACGACTGCATTAAGCTGACCGTCTTTAAGGGCGGTCGCCTGTATGCCACGGTCATCGCCAACGAGGCCTGGGATGCCGCCCTTGCCAAGGGCGAGGACAAGCCCAAGGCTGCCAAGGGTGCCAAGCAGTCCTACAAAAAGAAAAAGCGCGGCGAGAAGGACCTCAAGGCCGTGCGCCCCAAGCACGTTAAGCGCGCCGAGCCCGAGCCCGTGGCCGAAGTCGCTCCGGAGCCCGAGCCCGAGGCAGAGATCGAAGTCGCTATTGAGGTAACGGCAGAAGCCGACACCGAAATCACCGCCACGACCGATCCCGAAGTCATATCCGAGCAGGAAGCCACTGCGGAGCTCAACGAAGCTCCCAAGTCGACAACCGAAGAAGCCGCTGACCAGCCCGAAACGCCTGCGTTCCAAAACAGCGATGTCTTTGGCGACGAGACCGAGGACGATCAGCCCGACGAGCCCGACGATCAAGGCGCTACCGAGTCGGCGCCGGAGCCCGAGACGCCGCAGCCCGCCATCTCGCTCACGGTCGTCTATGACCCCGAGAACGCAAACGCCGGCATCACCACCATGGCATCCACGCCCATCGAGGCAAAGTCGAGCGTCGAGAACGAGAACGCGACGCAGGTTGAGGTTGAAACCGCAGTTGCAGACGCGCCCGTCACCGTGAAGCCCGCAGATTCCACAACCAAGCCGAAGACGACGCCGGAGCCCGCAGATTCCACGATCAAGCCGGAAGCGACGCCGGAGCCCGCACCCGTCATCGAATCCGTGCCCGCCGCTGTTTGCGACCAAGTTCCCGCACCGGCACCGGCTTCGGTACCCGCAGCGGCCCCAACCCCCGCACCCGCAGCGCCCGCCATCCCTGAGGACTTCCCCGTCGATTTCGCAACCGAGGTCTTCTGCCCCGGCCCGCTTCTGCACCAGTTGTCGACCTATCTCCCCTACGGCGCCGACACGCTCGGCATTGTCGGCGAGTACTACTGGATCGCCCGCGAGCGCGGTACCATCGAGGCCGCGCGAAACCGCGCAAACTTCCCCCTGTGCTACACGCAGGCCGGCGAGCGCCGCGAGGTTACCGTGCGCATCCGCCGCAACACCACCGGCGGTCTCGGAGGCGCCTGGGCCATCGACAAGGTCGAAGCCCCGGTCGAGTAAAAAACGGCCTCGGATAGCCAATTTGACCATCCGAGGCCGTTTGAATTCAGGCCTTTTAGTTGTCATCGGTGCATATAGACACCAGAGAAGCAAGCTCATCCTCAAGTTGCGGAGCAAAGTATCTAAAAGAAACCTGCGCTCCAGTCGGTATCGACTCAATCATATTCGCAGCATTATCTGAAACTCGGTACGATGCAGTTTCACCTGTCTTCAAATCCTCTATTGAGCAGACAGCGTCTTCAGCATCAATCGACCTAAGCACGCCTTTTCCTTGTAACATCACATCGGCATGCCCGCCAGCTATTTCTAATGAACCTGAGTCTGTCGCAGTCACTTCTCCGGAACCTCCGCGCGATATCTCTTCCTTTGTTGAACAGCCCACCAATGAAGCCATCAGCACCAAAGACAGAGCTAGTCGAATCGCCCTACTTCGAAAAAGTCGTTCCATAAGTCCACGCATAATAGCTCTGATCATACTTCAGGAAGGATAAAGATGAATTCCAGCCGTCCGCTATGCCAATCATCTGCCTTGTCTCTCCAGTTTTCTTACCAGTAAGTGTGGCGTAAGCCTCCGCTGTTACAGAATGGGCTGATCCGTTGTACAAACTCGCATGTAAAACATTCGGTCTATTAGAGTTAATCTCATTTTGAATGCTCGCGATAGCCGGAGAGGAGACAGTGCGGGCGATAAGAGTACTTCCTCTGCTTGCGCAGTAATTTGTAAACCCCGTTGCACAGGTTGATATCGGCGTTCCACCCAAAACAACGCCGGGAACAGTCTGTTCTTCATCGGAAAGAGCATGGGTATTGGTGTAATTCCATATCTGCATATATTGCGAAGGGTCGCTATATAAATTGGCAATGCCATACAGTTCCGCAACGTTCGAAAAAGCTGTCACCATACAAGCATAGTGGGCGGTAAGCCTCTTAATCTCGCTTTCATCATATGACATAAACTGAGAAATGGAACGAAATCCAGATACTGTGTAATCCTGCATTTGAGTTGCGTAAATTACAACATCGTTCCAGCTTGAAGGTTTATTCGATAAAACGACAGGCCGTCCTTCTATGGAAACAGCCGGGATTGTTCTTCCGCAATTTGTTGTTATTGAACCGTCCAAAGATTGCACGCCGAATTCGAATGGATTGATCATTACGACTGGGTTATTGAACGAATAAGACTCGACACCAAGATCTCCTCCCCGATCCATAGGGCTGACTAAGCCGTCTCCAAAACGATATCCCGTAAGTATTTCATCATCTGAAGCATCTAAAACCAAATAGCCCGCGGCTCTATTGGATGTCACAACCGGAACAATGTAACCAAGCGGGGACCCATCAACATCTACAAAAGGAATAGGGTCAGAAGGCGTATACGAATAGCCGAGGAGTCCCTTTATATATTTATCGGCAAGCTCTTGCGCAATTTCAGAAGTAAATTGTATCTGCTCACCATCAATATTGCCCGTCGAAGCAAAAACCTCTTTCGGACGTGCGGCTAAGGCGACAATTGAAGACGCGACAAGTTGCAGAAAACGACGACGCGAAAGCATATGTTCTTCTTTCTAGAGAAGCGACTTATAAGGTACTCCTATTCTATAATCTTTTTTGTAACGTTACAGCACTGGTTATATTTCAATTCGATTTGCTTATGTCCTTGCAACCCAATGCGTCTTTACGTTTTAAACGGAATTAGAAAATCACTCATAGCAAAAACGGGCTTTAATCCCAAAGAGATGACTTTGATTATGAATCAAACCAGCAGCCAGGGCATAGCTGCAGTGCAATCGCTACAAGAAAGGCCGCCCTTGGTGGCGGCCCTTCTACTTGCTACTAGTCGCGCGTCAGCTTGCGGTGAATACGATGCGGCTGGGCTGCGTCCTCGCCCAGGCGCTCGATGCGGTTGGCCTGATAGGCCTCAAAGTTGCCCTCGAACCAATACCAGTTGCCCGGATTCTCGTCGGTGCCCTCCCACGCCAGAATGTGCGTGGCGACGCGGTCCAGGAACATACGGTCGTGGCTAATGACCACCGAGCAGCCCGGGAACTCGAGCAGCGCCGCTTCGAGCGAGGACAGCGTCTCGACGTCGAGGTCGTTCGTGGGCTCGTCGAGGAGCAGCAGGTTGCCGCCCTGCTTGAGCGTGAGCGCCAGGTTCAGACGGTTGCGCTCGCCACCGGAGAGTACGCCAGCGCGCTTCTGCTGGTCCTGGCCCTTAAAGCCAAAGCTCGCCACATACGCGCGGCTGGGGACCTCGGTCTCGCCGACCATCATGTGGTCCAGGCCGTCCGAGACGACCTCCCATAGGTTCTTATCGGGGTCGATACCGGAACGGTTCTGGTCGACGTAAGAAATCTTGACGGTCTCGCCCACCTCGAGCTCGCCCGAAGTCAGCGGCTCCAGACCCACAATCGTCTTGAACAGCGTGGTCTTACCGACGCCGTTGGGGCCGATGACGCCCACGATGCCGTTACGCGGCAGGGTGAACGAAAGGTCATCGATGAGCACGCGGCCATCGAACTCCTTGTGCAGGTGATGAGCCTCGAGCACCTTGTTGCCCAAACGCGGGCCCACAGGAATGCGGATGTCGGTCCAGTCGAGCTTCTGGCTTGCGCGAGCCTCGGCCTCCATCTCCTCGTAGCGAGCCAGACGGGCCTTGTTCTTTGCCTGGCGAGCCTTGGGCGAGCTGCGTACCCACTCGAGCTCGGCCTCCATGCGCTTGGCGAGCTTGGCGTCGCGGTTGCCCTGTGCCTCGATACGGGCGGCCTTGGTCTCCAGATACGTGGAGTAGTTGCCCTTGTAGGGATAGAGGTGACCGCGGTCGACCTCGCAGATCCACTCGGCAACGTTATCCAGGAAGTAGCGATCGTGTGTGACGGCAAGCACCGCGCCCTGGTAGTTGTGCAGGAAGTGCTCGAGCCAAAGGATCGACTCGGCGTCCAGGTGGTTCGTGGGCTCGTCGAGCAGCAGCAGGTCGGGAGCCTCGAGCAGCAGCTTGCACAGGGCCACGCGGCGGCGCTCGCCGCCAGAGAGCACGTTGACCGGCATGTCGGAATCGGGCAGCTGCAGGGCGTCCATGGCCTGGCCGAGCTTGGAATCGATATCCCAGCCGTCGGCGGCGTCAATCTCGTCCTGGAGCTTTCCCATCTCGGCCATGAGGGCGTCCATGTCGCAATCCGGGTCGCACATCTCCTCGCCGATCTTGTTGAAGCGATCGACCTTGGCAATCATGTCGCCAAATGCCATGCGCACGTTCTCGATGACGGTCTTGTCGTCGTCGAGCGGCGGCTCCTGCTGCAGGATGCCCACGGTGTAGCCGGGGGTGAGCCTGGCATCGCCGTTGGAGACCTCCTCGATGCCGGCCATGATCTTGAGCAGGGTCGACTTACCCATGCCGTTGGGACCCACAACGCCGATCTTGGCGCCGGGGTAGAAGCTCAGGGTCACGTCGTCAAGGATCACCTTGTCGCCATGGGCCTTGCGAGCCTGATACATCTGGTAGATGAACTCTGCCATTTGCCTGTTTTATCCTTTCTACCTGCTGTTTCCCTATTCTTGATTCGCTTTAGTGGAAACGAAATGAGGAAACCAGCTCTGAAACTTAACGAAAAAAGGGGCATGGTTGCCCATACCCCCTAATACTACCTGGGAAAAGTCCCCCGGAACATACTATGAACTGCGTACGCTAGTTTTCCGCAACCTTAACGAGCGGCTCGCTGCGATTTGCGCCACAGCAGATACGAGTAGACGTAGACGGCTCCGACCGAACCAAACGCCAGAACCGCAATCACCGCGGCGACGACTTCACTCGAAAGCACGCTGCCCGCCACGCCCATCGCAATCAGGCCAACACCCAGCACCATAAAGCAGGCACCGCCAAAGCGCTGCGTACGGCGCCAGTTCTCGGGATCGGCAAGCGCCCAGGGCGTCTTGATACCGAGTGTATAGTTCCGCTTCACACGCGGCAAGTAGTTGCCTACGCCGATGAACAGCAGACCGACAGCACCGGAAATCAGCACGTTGACCGAACCGACCGCCGGCACCACGCCCCAGACCGTAAGCTCACCCAACCAGCTTATGGCGCACATAAACAAGGTGAAGGCGATTACGAAGCCCTGATAGAACTTGCCCGAGGTTCGATACGCCTCGCCCTTGGGGTCAATGCGTGGCACGACGTAGAACATCGCAAGAAGTGCCAGAGGCAGCACGCCGAGCGCGGAGGCCATCCAGCTAGGACCCCAACCGTCGACGGCGCCGTTCGCGCCCCAGTGCGTAGGAATCTGCGCAGGCAAGCTCGGCATCACTATGAGGTGCGCTACGACATTGGCGACGCACAGAGCGATCAGCGCAATCCACACACGCCGCGATACCCCCGTGGCGTGAATGCCCTTGTTTTCGTTATTCATCCTTATCACCTTCCGTGTTTGTAAAGCCCATAAACCAACCGATCAAGTCCTGCATGACGGTGGTGTTTAAGCTGTATACGATGTTTTGGCCATGGCGCTCGTCGGTCACCAACCCGGCGTTTTTGAGCGTCGCCAAGTGATGGCTTAGCGACGGCTTACTGATATCGAAATGCTCGGCAAGCTCCCCCGCCGTGCAATTGCCCTCGCGCAGCAACTCCAAAATGCGCCGTCGCGTTGGATCGGCAAGCGCCTTAAAACCCTCTCCCGGCATAAGACCTCCTCTCAGCGCCCCTCATGACGCGCACACTATACTGGATATTTAGATGTTTGTCTAACTATTTAATCGAAATGCTTCAAACCACATCAAAGTAAGCGTCATCGCAACCTATGGGCGATTACCTATAATGGCGATAGCTAAAACACGATTCGCTTCCCCATCGGAGGATGTCTATGACCGAAAACGCTACTGCTCTCGTCGAGACGCGCGATACCAAGCTCGAAATCATCATGGGCCGCGAGGCACTCGACAAGCTCGCCGATGCTACGGTACTGGTGCTCGGCTGCGGAGGCGTGGGCTCCAACTGCTGCGAGGCACTCGCCCGCGGCGGCATCGGACATTTCGTCATTCTGGACAAGGACATCATCGCGCCCAGCAATATCAATCGCCAGGCCATCGCCTTTCACAGCACCATCGGCAAGCGCAAAGTGGACGTGATGGATGCCATGATTCGCGATATCAATCCCGCCGCCACCGTTATCAAGCGCACCGAATACCTGCTGAGCGACAACATCGACGAGTTCTTCGCGAGCGTTTTGGAGCAGACGGGTGGCAAGCTCGACTACGTCGTCGACGCCATCGACACCATCTCGGCCAAGCTTACCATTGCCAAATATGCTCAGGACCACGACATTCGTTTGGTTAGCTCCATGGGCGGGGCCAACAAGCTCCATCCCGAGTGCCTCCGCTTTGCCGACATTTTCGATACGGTACGTGACCCCATGAGCCGCATCATGCGCAAAGAATGTAAGAAGCGCGGAATCAAGAGTCTGCACGTGCTGTTTAGCTGCGAGGAATCGGTTAAGACCCAACCCCGCGACCCGTCCAACATCCACGAGCGTACCGAGTTGGGTACCGCCAGCTTTATGCCGCCCATCATGGGTCAGATGATTGCCGGCGAGGTTATCCGCCGGATCAGCGGGCGCGGCACCGAGCGCGTACGCGCCGACGGCCAACGCCTGGACTAGCAGGATGTCCTGCGATGGAACCGCAATTCTTTGACACGCATTGTCATCTTGATTTGATGCTCGGCCCCGATGCTGCAGCCAGTGAGTCGGCGGCGTCGGGTCTGGGGCTCTTTGACTGCGGGGTCGACCCACGCGACTTTTCGGCCGCAAACGGGCGCGCCCGTCGCCTACCAGGCATCATCGCTGGCGTTGGGCTCCACCCCTGGTGGCTCGCCGACGGCCGCTGCGGTCCTGCCGAAGTCGATCTGCTTTGCGAAGTTGCTGCCCAAGAGCGCTACATCGGCGAGGTGGGACTCGACTTTTCCGCACGCTTTGCCGGAAGTGAGCCGCTACAAATACAGGCATTTGACCGGCTCTGCGATACACTCGTGCAGCATCCTCTTACCGGGCGCGTGATATCAATTCACGCCGTTCGTTCGGCAGGAGCCGTACTGGACGTCCTCGAATCGCATGGACTACTCATCCCAAACCCCGACTCCCCCGTTATCATCTTCCACTGGTTTAGCGGCACTTCGGACGAACTCGTCCGCGCGCGTGATGCGGACTGTTATTTTTCCGTCAACGAACGCATGCTCGCGTCTAAACGAGGACGCGAATACGCACGACAGATTCCACTCGATCGTTTACTGCTCGAGACCGATGCACCAGCGGAGGCAAACACAGAAACAAGCGCGCAGTCGCTCATCAAATCGCTCACAAGGACCTCAGAACGCATCGCCTCGCTCAAAAATTGTGACGCAAAGCGCATCGAGTCGGCAGTTTTAACAAATGCGCACTCTGTTTTTGACCTTCGCTAACCCCTGTGGGCAAAAATGCCAAGGGACATGCGAATCGCACAACGCAGTCCCTATTGGTAGGCAGTACAATTCGGCAGCATTACACCAATTCGTGCATGAGATCACGGTTGCGTGCATACAATTCGTCAAAGATATGACGACGCGATGCATATAACTCGTGGGCAGCCATATCGGGCACGATTGTTTGCGCAACGCCAAGGACTTGGGCGAGCTCATCCCATGATGCATAGGCGCCACCTGCGAGAGCTGCCATGATGGCATCACCGAAGCATGCGCCCACCGTAACCTTGGCAACCGAGACCTCGCGCCCGCATACGTCGGCGATAGCCTGCATCCAAACTGGATTCTTGGTTCCACCTCCGACAAGCATAATGCGCCCAATTGGCAGTCCATGCTCTCGCTCGATAATGTCGACATGGGATGCAACGGTATACGCGACGCCTTCCAAGGCGGCGCGAACCATATGGGCTCGCGTATGCCTTCCGGTCAGGCCAAAGAAGACGCCACGCGCCTCGGGATCGTTGAGCGGAGTACGCTCCCCCGCAAAGTACGGCAGACACAGGAGCCCATCGGCACCCGGCGCCACATCGGCGGCATCATGCGCCATAACCGAATAGGCATCGGGACCACCGTGGCCCTCGGCCTCTACGGCGTCGCGATACAGCTCTTGGCGCAGCCACGATGTGAGTGCGCCCGCCGTATTGGTCCCCGCGCAGATCCCGTAAGTTCCGGGAATGATAAACGTCCCCGGCCACAGGCGGGCATCATCGATCATATGATCAGCTAGGTAGATGAAATACGCCGTACTCCCCAACTGAACCATCATATCGCCGGGACGGAATACACCCGTCGAAATGGCCTCGGCACCAGAATCGCCCGTTCCCACTAAGACAGGTGTCCCTGCCGCGAGCCCCGTCGCCTCAGCCGCACGCCGCGTAATCACCCCGGCAATATCGGTAGCCGACATTACCTCCGCCATCTGGTCAGGCCGGCAGAAACGAGCACATTCCCGAGCATCAACCTTCCAGGTGTAGCGGTCGTATAGGGGAAGAAAATCCTCCGCCAAATAACGGTCCACCGTAAAACGCCCCGTCAACTTTGCGCATAGAAACGATGACGCCGTCAGGAACTTCGCGGCACGTTCGTGCACCTCGGGCATATTCTCCTTAAACCACAAGATCTTGGGAGCAATATCTGACGAACAGAGATCGTGCCCGAAAAGCTCGCGTGCGCGATCTGACCCATATTCGGAAAGAAGCTCGTCAATCTGCGGCTTCGAACGTGCATCGACTCCATACAAAATCGCGGGCGCCAGCGCGTTGCACTCGGTATCGACCGGCACACAGTCGCAACCCAATGCGGAAAGGCCCACGCATCCGATCTGTGCCGCGTTAACCCCCGATCGCGCCACCAGCTCGCGCGACAAGCGGCAAAAATCGCCCCACCAAACTGCCTCCGCATCATGCTGGTACCATCCATCACACGGGTTGTCCGTCTCATGTCCACAAGAGGCTTGGCAAACGATGTTGCATCGATCATCGATTAAAACGCCTTTAGAGGCGCTTGTCCCAATATCAATACCCAGATAGAGCGCCATAGGTGCCTACTCCCCTCGCGCCGTACGAGCGGCAGCCATAAAACGAGCTACCCGCTCAACATCAACCGGGGCATCCAGCTTTCCGTCGCGCTTTAAGCAGGTGCCGACAAACGCGCCATCGTAGTGAGCAAATACGTCAGCCACGGTATTTTCGCGACAACCGGTGCCACATACCACGGGTACTTCGCCAACACGCTCGCGGACTTCATCGGCAAGCTCGCCCGAAGCGCCACGACCGGCAGCCGAACCGCCGATGACCATCGCATCCGGTAGGCAATTAAAGAGAAGTGAATCGGCAATGTCCGCAGTCGTGCGGTCGTTGAGATAAACCTCCCCCTCGCTCGTGATGAAGTGAAAAAGCTTGAGGTCGTCCAGGCGCAGCGCCGCCTTGCGACGCATGGTGTGAGCGAAATCTCGGTTAATCAGCCCAAGATCACCGGCCCAGGCACCGCAAAAATTGCAGCGCGTGAACTGCGCGTCGACGGCAGCGCACAGCTCGATTGTGGCATCACCATCGTAAATAGCCTCAGCTCCCCAAGGAGTCGACAGATCATGGGATAGAGTCCCGATTACATAGCCCATCGATGCAAGGGTTGAGGGAGAAACGTGCTGCTCGTAGGGCATCGAGAGCTCATTGGTAATCAAAATGCCATCGACACCGCCCTGCTGCAACGCCTCGAGATCGCGCTTGGCGGCTTCCACGACCTGCGACACGCTTCCGCCCGGGTAATACAGTGGATCGCCCGGCAGAGGACGCAAGTGCAGCATTCCGATGACCGGCTTTTCGGTCTTGAACATCGAGGTTAGAAACGACATAACGTGCTCCTTCATAGGGTTATCGCGGGGACGTTACTCCCCCAGCACTTCGACGTACACTTTTCGCTTCTGCGGACCGTCAAACTCCGCAAGATAGATGTTCTGGGCACCTCCACACACGATGTGGCCATCTTGGACGGGAAAGAAGCAACTGTTTCCACAAATCATGCTCTTGATATGCCCACAGGAGTTGTTGCCGGTGGCTCCATAGCTCGGCAGGAAGTGTGCATGCGCATAGGGGGCGTCGAGTGGGGCGATGCGATCAAGCGTCTCCATAAGATCCGTCTCCACGCAGGGCAGCCCCTCGTTTACCACGATTCCACAGGTCGTATGCGACAAAATAATCGCTGCCAAGCCATTGGTCACCGAGCTGCGTTCGATGGCAGCGTGCACGTCTTCGGTAATATCGATGAACTGGTCCGGAGCAGTCGATAGATAGCTCAATGTCTCGAGCGTCACCATGTTTACTCATCCCCTTCAAGAAAACGCAGGGCATTACCCCAGTAGAGCCTTTCTCGCGCATCGTCGCGCATGGGCACGGTATCGAGCGCCCGCTTGAGTTTGAATGCACGGAAGCGCGGCGTATTGCTGGCGAACATCACTTGATGCGATAGCGCGCGCTCATACCACAGCGGCCCCATATCGACCGTGAAAAGACGCTGCATCATCTCCTCGGGCGAATCGATGTAAGTGATAGAGGTGTCCGTGTAGCAGTTGGGATACTTGAGCAGCATCGCCACGGTCTCGCGCACCCAGGGCCAGCCAAAGTGGGTCAAACTAAAGCGCACATTTGGATGCGTTGCGATTGTGTGCTCAAATGCAAGCGGGTTACTGCGCGAGAGCTCTGCGCCAGGCTCCCAAGACATACCGGCATGGAAAACCACCGGCTTGTTATAGCGCTCGCACAGCTCGTAAAGCGGCTCGGCCACAGCATCATCGGGGGCAAAACCCTGCTTTGCCGGATGCAGACAAAGCCCCTTTGCCCCCAACTCGGTAAAGGCGCGCTCCAATTCGTCTGCGGCACCGCTCACCTGCGGATCTACGCTCGCAAATCCCCACAGACGATCGGGGTGCGCGGCAACCAGCATGGCAATCTGGTCATTGGTGCCAAAATGCCCTCCGCATGCCGTGGTTACATCGAGCGGCATGAGCACACTCTTCTGCACGTCGCAGACGTCCATCTCGACTTGAAGCTCATCCCAATCCATGGGGCCCATATGCCCCATACCATATTCTCGTGACCAAAAACCGAATCCATCAGGCTCATCACCCGGCGTACAGATCTCGCCGTAGAGCATAGGATGGACCAACATGTCGATAACCATTTCGTACTCCTTTCCAGGCATTTAACCCTAGTACGGCTCAAACGAACCAATCACTCGGGACGACAGCTCAGCGCCCGCCTTCATACACGCCGGAATATCAAGGCCATCGATCACGCCCTTGGTAAACCCGGCAATATACGAGTCGCCGGCACCCACGGTATTAACGACCTTCTCCGCCGGTACGATCCCGCACTCATAGAAGCGCTCACCGTCATAGGCAATGCTTCCCTTCTCGCCAAGCGTGGCAACCGCAACGCGCGGTCCCAATTCCTGCACGTGGCGTACCCAGTCTCGCAGCTCCGGAGTGTCCTCTTCAAACGACATGAACGCATAGTCTACGTAAGGAAAATGAGCCTCGCATGCATATTCGGGATCCTGGCTGAACACCGAGAAGTCCATAACCACCGTCTTGCCCGCATCATGCCATTCGGGCAGGAGGTCCAAACAATTGCCAAACAGGTCGGTGTGAATGATGTCGTGCTCTAGGATAAACGCCCGGTCGTCTTCATTCGGACGATATGTCTCCATTACGCCATCGATTGCCTCGAGATGCACGCGATCGACGCCGTCTTTCAATGCCATGAGCATCACCGAGGTGTCGCCATCCTCCACCCGCAGATGAGAGATATCAAACCCCTCAGCGGCCAGCGCCTCTCTCATCTTGTCTCCGTACTCGTCCTTGCCGACAACCGACACGGCGGATACCGAAACGCCCATTCGTGCAAGATGGATACCCCAGTCAATGCCGTTACCAGTCGGATAGAACACGCCGATGTTTTGATAGACGTCCGCGCAGCAAAAACCAGCCGCACACGCTTTAATACCCATGGTCTTCTCCAATGCTCAAAAGGGGACCCACCACATGGCGAGCCCCCTTTTCGCGTTTCGCTTATTGTTTTGCATCGGCTGTCCAAGGCCTCATAGCCAGACCGCCGTACGCTTTCTTAAGCTATTCGACGATTGGCGCCCCGTGGCCCCAAGAACCTTCCATACCGCACACGGTCGAGGCAAACCCGGCAGCAAAGTCGAGCGCGCGCTCGATGGCCTCGGCGCCATCCTCACCACGCTTGGCGGAATCGAGATAGCACATCAAAAACGAGGTGAGGAACGAGTCGCCCGCCCCCATGGTGTCCTTCATGTCCGTTACCGGTTTAGCCAGCTGGCGGTAATAACGCTCGCCGTCGTAAGCAATGCAGCCCTCGGCGCCCGCCGTAGCCGACACAAAACGCGGACCCAGGCCCTTCACCCATGCCAGACGCTCGCGAATCTCGTCCTCACTCGCGGCATCCGCCGCACTAAAGAAAGCAAAATCGACGTAGGGCGCAATCTGCTCGTAGTACTCGTCGGTGGAGTCGTCCGAAAAGTCAAAAGAGACCGTGACGCCCGCAGCCTTCAGCTTGGGCAGCTCGCGCTCGGTAAAGCAATAGTTGCCCGAATGAACCACATCGAACTGCTTCATGTACGAAAGGTCAAAGCGATCGAGGACATAGCGCGCATCGCCACGGATACCGCCCTCGTTGGAGCCGAGGAAGACACGGTCACCGTCAACGACGGTCACGCGAGCCGCTCCGTTCTCGCCAATCATCTGCTCGCACTTGTCAAGCTCGATACCCTCATCCTCGAGGCTTGCAATGACATGCTCGGCAGCGGCGTCATTGCCAAAAATGCCCATGTATGCAGAGCGTGCGGCACCGCATTTCTTGGCATAAACGGCGAAGTTCACCGCATTGCCGCCAGGATACATGGTGTGGATATGCTCGTAGCGATCGACGACGTTGTCGCCAAATCCGAGCGCGTTAACGTTAAATGCCATGGTATTTACCCTTCTAGTACTCGACGACGCCCATGTAGCGACGGAAATCGGGATCATGGTCAAACACCTTGCCGCGTGCGGCACGCAGCTCGCAGTTCATGGCGTAGAACAGCACCGGGTCCAGATAGGCACGGACGCTCGCCGGCACGGCTTCCATACCGTACTCCTTGGCATCGAGCACCATCAGCGTATCGGTATGCGTCTTAAGGAACGCCAGGGCGCGCTCGTCCATAGCACGGCACTCGCTGGAGCCCATCTGCAGGAAGTAAAAAACGCCATCCTGAGTAGCCTCGAAGGGGCCATGGAAGTACTCGGCAGAGTGAATGTAGCTGCAGTGCTGCCACTGCATCTCCATAAGAGAGCAGATAGCGAAACCGTAGGTCTGGCTAAAGTTGGGACCGCTGCCCAGAATATAGAAGAACTCGTGCTCCTGGCAAAGCTTGGCAAAGCGATCGCCCAGCTCGGCATTTACCTTCTCGCGTGCCGGGGGAAGAATCTTATCCATCTCGGCGATACCGGCATACATATCGGCAAGATCGGCGTAGCCCTCCTGCTGATCGAGCAGCTCTGCCGCAAGCGACAGCGAAATGCCAGCGGGGACCTCGGCCTGCGGCACGCCCTCGCCCCATGGGTAGACCCACGTGGTCCACTTGCCGGAGTCAATCTTGGATCCAGCGTTGTCGGTCTGGGCGATCACCGTAGCGCCAGCAGCAAGGGCAATCTCGCAGCCCTCGACGACCTCGGGGGTATTGCCGCTGTGGCTACAAGCGATGACCAGGGACTTCTCGCCCAGACGACGCGGACGCATGATATCGAACTCGCGAGCCGTATAGATATACGAAGTGAAGGTGGTTGCCTCGCGCTGCAGAAGCTCATGAGCCGGGATCAAATCGATCATGGAGCCACCGCAAGCAATCCAGTAGACGCTGTCGAACTTGCCCTTCTCGGCAATTGCCTCTTTGATCAGATCGTGTGCGTTCATATCCAGTTCCTTTCTTGTTTGGCCCGCAATCAATGACGTTGGTTGTGTGGCCGATGGTTGTTTTAGTCAATCAGATATTTCTCGAATGCGGCCATGTTCTTGGCATCTGCCGCCGCCGGGTCATCGTAGTAACGACCGTCCGTGATTTCCTGGCCCAGCATGCCGTCGAAACCATGGGCGTTGAGCGTGGCGACGAAGGCGTCCATATCGTGCTTGCCATCGCCCCACACCAGATGGCCATACGGGTCACCGTCGATAAAGTGCATCTCGTGAATTGCCCCATCACCAAAGGCGGCAAACCAGTCCTCGAGCGTCTCGCCTGCAACGCCCATCGCGGTTGTATCAACCATGGGCTGTAAGTACGGGCTCGCGACCTCGTCAATCATGCGCTTCGCATCGGAAACCGTCGTCACAAGGTTGCTCTCCTCGGGACGCAGGCTTTCCATCGTAAGCACCAGACCGTGCTCGCCGGCATACTCCGCCAGAATGGACAAGTGCTCGCGGCTGCGCTTCCAGGCTTCCTCGCGGTCCTCGTCCCAGTCGCCCCAGCCCGAGTTGATGGACATACGGTCGCACCCAAGTACCTCGGCAAGCTCAATGCCGTGCTTAAAGTACGCCAGGCTGCGCTGTTCATGCAGCGGTTTGCGTGCGCAGTACTGCCAAGGATAGACAACATTCTCGGGGCACAGAGTACGATACCTAAGCCCACGGTCTGCAGCCTTTTTCGCCAGGACCTCAGCCTCAAAGTAGCCCGTGTGGTCGAGTGTCACATGCGGCTCCGCACACCACAGCTCAATGGACTCAAAGCCCAAACGCTGCTGCACATCAAGGAAGTAATCGAGCGACCACATGATGTAGTGAATATTCATGCCCGCAATCTGCTCGCGGCGCAGCGTCGGTTTGGATTCAGGCATCTTACGCCTCCTTATTTCGATCGAACACGATTTGTCCGTCCGACATCGTCATGTCAACCGCAAGATCACGTGCGTCGCGATAATCGAGGTCGAACACATCCCGATCGAGCACGCAGATATCGGCAAGCTTGCCAACCTCAAGCGTACCCAGCTCGTCTTCGCGCATCAGGTCGTACGCGCCCCCGGCAGTCCAAGCGCACAAGAGCTCGACAAGCGTCAGCGTGTTGACCTCATTCACGGGCAGTCCGTCGTCGAAGTATCCGCCGCACGCACTGTAGATTGACTCGCCCAAGCTCGGAATCAGCAGCGGCAAATCCGTGCCACAGCACACTGTGCATCCGGAATCTACCATGCCGCGGCGATTCCAGCTGTGCAAAAGTCGCGTCTCGCCAATTTGTCGACGCATCATCGACAGGCAATCCTCGCGCCGGTCCAGCGTCAGAATCTGCGGATAGACCTCGCAAATTCCACCCAACTTGCCAAACTCGACAAGATCGGTCGGGTCAGAGTTCTCGAGATCGGTAATCGCATGGCGACGAAGCATCCGTCCATGCTCGTCTCGAGGCAGCGAGGCATAGAGCGCCACGGTGCGACGAACGGCGCCATCGCCCTGGCAATGCAAGGAATATCGGAAGCCGTCAGCATCAATTGCACGCAGCTCGTTCTCAATCAGATCCCACTCTGGCTCCTCGACGACCGTCTTGCCGGCAGCGCCCGCATCGGCCGAGTCCTCATAGGGGTCAATCATCTCGGCAAGCCCCGCCCATACGCCGCGATCGGTCATACGGTTGAAGCCAGAAAAACGAACGAACGATCCCCGGAAGCGCTCGCGTGCCTCGCGGGCATAAGCCAGATTTGCACCGGCGCCCACCGGCTGCGACATCATAGAGACGCGAACCGTCAGCTCACCAGATTCCTCACGGCGAGCCATTTCGTCGGCAAAGCCGTAGTAGTCATCAAACGCCATCTCCTTGATGGCGGTAACGCCGCGCTCGTTAAGCATGCTCATGTAGTCCGAATACCCGGCACGCACCTCGGGCAGCGCGAGGAAATCGCTCATCATGCGCCAGATCTTCTCGGAATAGCACGCCTGGGGCGTAAAACCGTATCGCGCACTGGCGGCAGCGTTGAGAACGCAGGTCTCCGCTCCCGGTGTAAAGCAGACGACGGGGATGTCGCCAAAACAATCGTCAAGCACAGCTGCCGTATTTGCGTTCTCGGCATCCGATGCCAACGTTTCGGGCAGGTTGTGGCCAAAAGCCGCCGCGCAATCCGAATGATCTTCTTTCCATGCACGCAAGAGCGACACGGCCTCTTTGGCATCGGCGATGCCGGACAGATCAGACCCCAACGTCCGCAGCGCCCAACCTGTATAGAAGGTATGCACATCGATCAGGCCAGGCATGATGGTGCGGTCGCCCAGGTCAACTACCTCGTCCGCCTGGGTCAAATACGAAGCCGCCTCGCACTTGGCGCCAACCGCCTCAATTCGATTGCCACGGACCGCTACGAAACCTTCAAACGGCAGGTCCCCCGTACCGGTAAAGACGCTCTTAGACGTCAGTACCGTCAAACGATCAGACATCACAACCACCTACACCGGAAGCATGCCAGAGATTGCCGTTACGATCAGGCCAAAGACGACCATGAAAATGAAGAACTTCCAAATGGTCTTCCACCATTGGCCAAACGAAATCCTAGCCACGGCAAGGCCAGCGACCGTCATGCCCGCCACGGGGCTGATGGTGTTGATGGTCTGGTTGGCAAACTGGAGCGCGGTGACGGCTGCCTCGGGATTGAGGCCCATGAGCTCGGTCAGGGGGCCCATAACGGGCATGGTGAGCGCCGCCAGGCCAGAACTCGAGGGAACCAGCAAAGAGAGCAGGCCAAGGACGATATACATAAACGTGGTGTAGACGGCGGCGGGTGCACCGGCGAGCGCGGTAGCGAGCGCCTGGAGGATGGTGTCGATGATCATGCCGCCCTCGGCGATGACCAGAATACCGCGAGCGATACCGATAACGATGGCAGCGTACGCAAAGTCGGCGAGACCCTTAACGAACTCCTCTGCGATTGTCTGCTGGTCAAGACCGCCCAGGATACCGGCAAGCAAGCCCATGCCAAGGAACACGGCGGAAATCTCATTCATGTACCAGCCCTGGGTAACAAGACCCCAGACGATAATGCCCATACCGCAAGCAAAATCGATAAGCACGAGCTTCTGACGGATAGTGAACTCTTCCTCGATGGAGGCATCGGTCACGGAAAACTCAATACGCTTGAGCTTATCGTCCTCGTACACAATGGACGACTCGGGGTTTTTCTTGACGCGCATGGCGTAGCGCATGGCCCATGCGATACCGACGGCAGTGAAGATAACCCAAGAAACGGCGCGCAGCCACAGTTGCGGATTACCCTCGATGCCAATGATGCCTTGGGCGATCAAAACATTAAACGGGTCGATGGTCGAAGCACAATATCCCAGGTTAGGACCAAGGAAGCAGATGATGAATGCCGTCATCGAGTCATAACCGATACCCATCATGATGGGAATGAAGATGGCATAGAACGGCAGGGCTTCCTCAGACATGCCAAACGTAGTGCCGCAAATGGACAGCAATGTCATCGTGATGGGAATGATGAGGATGTCCTTGTTCTTGAGCTTTTTAATCACACGGCTCATGCCGGCATTCAAAGCGTTGGTCTTGGTGATGATCGCGAACGATCCGCCAATCAATAAGACGAACGCAACGACGTCGGCAGCCTCCTGGATGCCCTTGGTGGGCGCTTGCAGAACCGCGAAGATATCCTGGCCCAGATTGATGGTCTCGCCGGTCTCGGAATCGGTGTAGTTCTTATCGACCTGTTCATAGGTTCCAGCAACGGCGACTTCACGCTCGCCCGCCGCTGTCGAAATCGTCTTGCGCTGATACTGACCAGAGGGAACGATCCAAGTCAGGACCGCAAAGACAACGATCAGCAAGAACATGATCGTATAGACATGCGGTAATTTGAACTTAAAACGTCTGTTTGTCTTCTTCGCCTTCGTATCTGACATAGATACCTCCAAAGAACTCGAGACTGCATCGCATCTCGCTTCAACGTTTGCACAATGCAAACGTTCTATGACGTTCCATAGATTACCAGCAGCTTTTTCCTTCATCAAGATAATTTCAAACTGATTGCCGCAACGCGGTTGAACGGTTGCGTTTGCGCCGTGAACGGTATGGAAACGCCCGGTGAGATGATCCACCGGGCGTTTCCATTCGCAATGTCCTAGATGTCAAAAACGTAGCGAGACCCAACGATCCGCTGACGACCGATGATAAACGGCCGCCGCTGCTCATCGAAAAAGAAGGCTTCCATATAAAACAAGGGCTCGCCAACGGGAACTGCCAACAGTCGAGCGACCTCGGGCGACGCGCACGCGATCTCGAGCGTGCACGGGTCGGTAAACGCGGGCGTGCGGCCCGTCCGGTTGCGCACGAACTCAAAAATGGATTGGTTAGATAGAGGTGCCGTTGATAGATAGGCGTTGTCCTCGTAAACATATATGTTGTTCTCGAGCATGACAGGGACGCCATCGGCAGTGCGCACGCGCTCAACGCAAATCAAGTCAGTTCCAACGGGAACACCAAAGAACTGTGCTTCGGTGGAATCCGCCGGCAGTATCTTTCTCGAAATGACACACGCCCCCGGTTCCATTCCGTTAACGCGACATGCGTCCGAAAAACTCTGGACGTCATCCTTCTGGCGAATCTTGCGCTTAAGCTTGGGGGCATTGACAAACGTGCCTTTCCCCTGCCGCTTCGTTAGATAGCCCTGCTGGACGAGCTCCTCAATAGCGCGTCGCACGGTAACGCGGCCAACTTTATAGCTCTCAGCCAATTCGAATTCGTTGGGTATCCGCGCGCCCGCCTTGTAGGCGCCGGAGTTGATTTCGTTTTTGATGATATCAATAACCTGTTGGTACAGCGGTATCGCTGCTTTACCGTCAGTTGGCCCTTCAGTCGGTGGCATATACCCTCTCCCAGCACAATTAATTCTAAAACGGGCTTAAGGGCATTCAACAAGCCCTTAAGCCCGCATTAGCTTAAAGTATGCTAGGTGTCGCACCAAAATGTTGGCTATTTACTCATCAGACCCGAAAAACGCGCAACTACCGCGCTCCTAAGAAAGCGTGAGCAGCTCCGGCAGCTGGTCGATAATCTTGTCCGCGGCATCCTGGCTAAAGCCAAAGCGCTCCTCGCGCTTGGCAATGACTGTCAGGCCGGCTCGCTTGCCGGCAGTGATGCCAGGCACCGAATCCTCGACGCAGCAGCAGCGATTCGCGGGCAGCCCCAGCAGGTCCAGCGCATGCAGGTAGATGTCGGGCTCGGGCTTGCTCTCCTTAAACTGCTCGCCGCTCACCACATACTCAAAGGCATCCGACAGCCCGCATGCGTTGAGCACTTCCTCGATGCTAACCATGGGAGACGAGCTGGCAAGCGCCACGCGAACGCCACGGCGCGGCAGCTCTCGAATCGTATCCACGGCGCCTGGGTTAATCAAAGCCTGATAGTCGCGCGGACGCTTATGAGCCCATTCGTCCCAACGGGCCAACGCTTCATCGCCAGTGAAATGCCCCTTACCGGCGCGCTCAAACCAATCGACCAGCATATGCAGGAAGAACTGATGCGAGGTACCGACCTGCCCATTCAACTCCTCTTGAGTCAGATTAAGCCCAAGCTCCTTGGCAAACGCGGCAGTCTCGCCCAGGTAGTAATACTCGGTATCGACGATGACGCCATCCATGTCAAAGATAACGGCGTCGAACGGAAATGCGGACACGGCACCCTCCCTAACAAAAGGACGCCCGCGAGCAGGCGCCCAAACCATGCATTAATCGGCGATTCTAACCCAGCAGCTTATCCAGCGCCACCGCAATACCATCTTCGTTGTTATTGGCGGTCACCATCTGAGCCACAGCCTTAACCTCATCGACGGCGTTACCCATGGCAACACCGGTGCCGGCCCACTCAATCATGGACTTGTCGTTCTGGCCGTCGCCAAACGATACAACCTCACTGGCATCGATGCCGAGCTTGGGCAGGGCTCCCTCGAGCGCACGAGCCTTGTCGATACCGGGCGCCGTGTACTCAAAGTACCAGTCAGCCGTAAACATGCCCGAAAGCGTCTGCTTAAAGGGCGCATACATCTCCTCGTAATGCGCCTGCAGGTAGGCCGGGTCGCCTGCCGTCAGCAGCTTGTCTACGGGATAAGTGTCCACGACCTCATGCAAGCTCTCGACCTCGCGGATCTTAAGGTCGCAGGCATCGCGCTCGTATTTGACGATGTTTTTCTGCGAGCCATCCGGCAGCGTAATCATGCAGTGGTACGAGTCCTCGACATGCAAGTCGCGACCGAGCGAGATCATGGGGATCACATCATAGTTTTGCAGATGATCAATCAGACGGTGCAGCTCGTCAGCCGGCATGGCCTGGTCAAAAAGAACCTCATCGGTCTGAGCGTCGACCACATGCGCGCCATTGAAAGCGACTAGCAGACCGTCATGGTTTTGAAGGTCGAGCTCCTGCGCCAGAGCATGTAGTCCCCATGCGGGACGGCCCGAAGCCAAAATGAGCTTAATGCCCGACTCCTGTGCCGCGAGCAGCTTTTCGCGCGTGCGCGGGCTGATGACCTTTTGGTCGTTGGTGAGCGTACCGTCGATATCCATCGCGATGGCTTTGATTGCCATATATGCCTCCCTGTCATTGAACAACCTTGTCTGAGCCATCATACAGAACACCCATCGCGACTCCGTTTACAACGGGCAAAAAGTCATATTGTCTCGAACATGAACGGTGCGTAGTCATGAAGCTTTATCGCTCAGGTCAAATACGTCTGCTAGCGACGCTCATCCGTCGGTGCGCCGTCGACGATCGCGATGCCCGCCGAGGCACCCAACGCGCTGGCGCCGGCCTCGATGAACGCGCAAGCCTCTTCGTAATTATGGATACCGCCCGCCGCCTTGATTGCCACGGCATCGCCGAGCACCTCGTGCATCAGCCGCACGTCCTCGAGCTTAGCACCGCCAAAGCTTCTGCCAGTCGATGTCTTAAGGAATCCCGGCTTAGCCTCCAGCGCGATCTCGCATACACGGCGCTTGGCGGCGTCGTCGCCGTCCAGCTTGCACATCTCGACGATTACCTTGTCAGTGATGCCATGCGCGCGACAAAAATCAGCAATGGTAGTCATCTCGCGCTCGATGGCATCAAAATCGCGGTTCTCGATCGACCCCTGATTCAAAACGTAGTCAATCTCGGTAAAGCCACACGCAGCGTATTCCTCAAACCTCGCAAGCTTCTCCTCAAGCGTCATAGTGCCCTGGGGAAAGTCGATGGCGCCGGCAAGGATGATGTCAGAGCCCTCGAGCATGGCGCGGCCCGTCTCGTACTCCTGAAGGTTCGCAAATACGCAGCGAAAGTTGTACTTTAACGCCTTCTCGACATACTGCTCAAACGTGTCCTCGGGGGCATCGATATAGTCGATGTATTTATTGATGGGTTTGGCAAGCGTCATGCTGGGCCTCCTTGTTCAGGACTGACAACCGATTCGTGGTTTCACGCGAAATACCACGTTCAATGTACGCCCGACATACAAGGACAGCGTCCGCATTCCGACAAGTGGTATGAAATTAGCTGTAAACGTATATTTACAGACAGCGAATGGCACCGCACGCGGATGCCGACAGCAAGACATCCCCCCTCAATACACCCTCATGCCCCTTTACTGTTTGCGACCAGAAATGATGAGCTGCACAACGTCGTTAGCGGTCGAATTCGACCTCTGACGACGTCACGCGACTCATCGTATCCGACCGACAACAGAAAAGGGGCACGTTCGCATAGCGTGGCGCGTGACGGTTGCAAAACCACCCCATTTGAAACAAAGGCAAAAAAGTACTTGCAAAGACGCGTTCCGACATATAAGTTGATAAAAGACCGCCGTTGCGGTTTTAAGTAGATCGAGCATATTCAGTTTCAGTTTTCAGCGTGTAAGAGAAGGAAGATCGGCAAAGTACAACCCCAAACGCAATGACAACTTAATGAGGTAACTGCCACATGTGAGGCATCCAGGGCATTGCTGTCTCGATTTTGAGCACGATGCCTTCCGCCTTGCATGGGCCGTTCCATCCCGCCCCTGCAGCAACTGCCTCACGGGCTCATTGAAAACCGCATAGCACCCCAACGTCAGCACATCACCCACGGCAAGCACATCACTCACGACAACCAACACATCAACAAACAGCACGAACATCAACCGATTGGAGAAGCTATGACAAACCACCGCATTAAAGACGGCAATAAGGGAAGCGTCCTCGATGCCCGCATTGAGCGAGCATATGCAAACGAATATGACGCCGCCTTTGCCGCCGCGACCATCAAGAACTACACGTCGCTACCGCTCGCGACGATCTTGGCCGACCACCCTCAACTGCTGAAGCGCTGCACAAAGATCATGGGCGACCCTGACATTCGCAAGCTGACAGACCCCTATGCCCCAAAACGCGACAACGATTCGTACGTTCTTACCGTAGGCTGCCTAGCCCATATGCTTACGGCACTCGACACGAAACTCAAGCTCGAATGGGAACCCGACGAGCGTCATGAACTCGAAAGCAAGCGGAACACCCTGCGCACCGCACTGTTCCTTCCGTTGGACGGCCTCAAGCGCTGCAACGTCGAGCTCAATACACAGGCGCGGCAAAAGCCCGGGACCACGGGGCAGAAAACTCCAAGACCCCATGCGGTCATCGTCGACCGCAACCGATATAACCGCATGACTGCGCACTTTTCCGCCGAGGGAGCAGCCATAAGGACGCTGATCGACCTGCTGTGCTTCCTGAGCATCAACGAGCTATTTGAGGGCTATCTCGCCCTTGTTCCCGCGACGGCACCCAAGTCGGTAGCAAAGATCATCGAGACCTGCAGACGCCAGTTTGAGCGCCATCGCAATGGCAGCGAGATGAACGTCAGCATCGCGCAGTACTACGCGGCTCATTACAAAAAAGACGGATGTGCCCCTGTCGAGCATCAGCTGCGGCTCGCCTATACCACGCCCGTCGCAACGCTCCATCGCTTTGGAGCCCTTGGCGCTTGCGAGCCGCACGGACAGGCAGCCTGCCCCACAACCGAGCTCGATCTCAGGATCGGACGAACCCTGTAGCCCACCAGCCTCTGCGCGGGCTATAACCCTATTCCACAACACAACCAACAGAAAGGAGTCCCCATGGACACCAATCATTCCCCCATCATCAGCCCCCTCACCATGCGTGAATCCGCCCGAGGTATCACGCTCACCAGCATTTACGATGAGATGCTCGCCCGTCGCGAGCTCTCCGTCATGGGAAACATCGAAACCCCGATGGCCCACGACCTATGCCAGCAGATCCGCCTGCTCGATGCCACCGGCCCCAGCCGCCCCATCACCATATTTGTCGCCAGCGCCGGCGGAAGCGTGCGATCGGGTCTTGCGATCTATGACGCCATGCGCCTCGCATCGTGCCCCATCCGCACCGTCTGCCTGGAATTCGCCGCGTCCATGGGCGCCGTGATTTTTATGGGCGGCGACGATCGCCGTATGGCGCCCCATGCAGAGCTCATGATTCACGACCCGCTGATCCCCCAGGGGGCAGGCGGCTCGGCACTTGCGCTGCAGGAAACCAGCCGGCGTCTCATGCAGACCCGCAAGACCCTCACGCAAATCCTCTCGGACCGCAGCGGCCTCACGCCCAAGCGCATCCAGTCCCTCACTGCAAAAGACACCTACCTTTCGGCCGAGCGCGCCGTCGAGCTCGGCTTTGCCCACGAAATCCTCTCGACCACCAAGGAGGTCGCCCATGTCTAACCTCGCCAGCCGCCTCGCCGCATCTGAGTCTGCATCGTCCACCATCCTCGCCAAGGATCGAACGCTTTCCTGCGACACCCGCCAAACGGGACTCAACAACAACGCACTTGTGATCGGCCCCTCGGGAGCCGGCAAGACCCGAAACGTCCTCAAGCCCAACCTGCTGCAAATGAACGCAAGCTACATCGTGCTCGACACCAAAGGCACGCTCTGTCGCGAAGTGGGACCCGTGCTGGCAGCCCACGGCTACCGTGTGCAATGTCTCAACTTCGCCGACCTCAACACCGTCCCGGCCCTTGCGCCCGGCATCGAGCGCTGCGGCTACAACCCTCTGAGGCACATTCGCCGCAAGGCGGACGGCAGGCCCAACCAGCAGGACATCCTCTCGGTGGCAAAGGCCATCTGCCCCATCGAGGACAACAACCAGCCTTTTTGGGATCATGCGGCGGCAAACCTGCTGTCGTGTCTTATCGCCTACGTCACAGAACAGCTACCCGCCGACGAGCAGACGATCAGCTCGGTCATCAAGCTGATCGAGCACCTGCAGGACGGTGCCACGGGTCGATTGTTTGACGACCTGATCACGACCGACCCCCAAAGCTATGCCCTCTCGCTATGGCGGCGCTACGCCATTACGCAAAATGCCGAGCGCATGCACGCGAGCATCGTCGGCATCCTTGCCGAAAAGGTCATGTGTCTGGGATTCGACGGTGCGGCACAGCTCTATCGTGAGTGCCATCAGGTAGACTTCGCTTCCATGGGACACACCCCCTGCGCCCTGTTTGTAACCGTGAGCGATATTGACCGCAATCTCGATCCGCTGACCGGCCTCTTTATTTCGCAGGCATTTATGGGCCTCATTCGTGAGGCCGATAGGCAGCCCGACGGCAGCCTGCCCGTGCCCGTGCGCTTTATGCTCGATGACTTCGCAAATCTGCAGATCCCCCAGATCGACAACGTGCTCTCGATTATCCGAAGCCGCAACATCTGGGCAACGCTGCTGCTGCAGTCGACCAACCAGCTCGATGCGCTCTATGGCGAGGCGCGCGCTCGCTCCATCATGGGCAACTGCGACACGCATCTGGTGCTGGCGTTCCAGGATCCCGAGAGTGCCCGGGTGTTTTCCGACCGCGCCGACGCGCTGCCCAGCACGCTCATGGCGACGCCGATTGATCGCTCGTGGCTCTTTGTACGCGGTCGCACTCCCGAACAGGTCGAGCGCTTTAGGCTCGAAGACCATCCGCTCTACGGGGAGCTGCCCGAGGCGCAGCGAGGCCATGCGGAGGCCGAGATCTAGGCGCAGGGTTCTCGCAGCGCGCGACGCCCCGGCGATGTTCCACAAAGGCCGTGCGCCCCGGGACCACGGCAAAGCAAAGGGGCCCGCAGCCGATAGGATACGAGCCCCTGACTATAAGGCGCGATGCGTTAACAGCAGCGACTACTTGCGATGCGCGCGATAGAACTCGATGAGCGCCTGGGTCGAAGCGTCCTGCTCGGCCTTGGCGGCGTCGTCGTGGAAAGCCGGGGTGATCTGCTTGGCAAGCTGCTTGCCCAGCTCGACGCCCCACTGGTCGTAGGAGTCGATGCCCCAGACCGTGCCCTCGACAAACGTGATGTGCTCGTACAGGGCGATGAGCTCGCCGAGCGCGAACGGGGTCAACGTGTCGCCGAAGATCGAGGTCGTCGGACGGTTGCCCTCAAAGCAGCGGGCCGGGACGATCTGCTCGGGCGTGCCCTCGGCACGAACCTCGTCGGCCATCTTGCCAAAGGCGAGCGCCTTGGTCTGGGCCAGGAAGTTGCCCAGGAACAGCTCGTGCACGTCCTGGCCGCTATCGGTCGCAGGGTTGGCAGTGTTGGCGAAGGCGATGAAATCGGCCGGAACCACCACGGTGCCCTGGTGCAGCAGCTGGTAGAAGGCGTGCTGACCGTTGGTGCCGGGCTCGCCCCAGAAGATCTCACCGGTGTCGGAGGTCACGGCGCTGCCGTCCCAGCGGACGTGCTTGCCGTTGGACTCCATGGTGAGCTGCTGCAGGTAGGCCGGGAAACGGTGCAGGTACTGGCAGTACGGCAGTACGGCGTGGCTCTTGGAACCGAAGAAGTTGACGTACCAGACGTTGAGCAGGCCCATCAGCGCGACGGCGTTGTTCTCGAGCGGCGTGTTGCAGAAGTACTCGTCGATGGCATGGAAGCCCTCGAGGAACTGCTGGAAGCGCTCGGGGCCGAGCACGACGATCAGCGACAGGCCCACGGCGGAGTCGACGGAGTAGCGGCCGCCAACCCAGTTCCAGAAACCGAAGGCGTTGGCGGGGTCGATACCGAAGGCCTCGACCTTCTCGAGTGCGGTGGAGACGGCGACGAAGTGCTTTGCCACGGCCTCGGCGTTCTGCTCATCGGAGCCGTCGATGGCGCCCTGAGCCTTGAGCTGCTCGAGCATCCAGGTCTTGACCTCGCGGGCGTTGGTGAGGGTCTCGAGCGTGGTGAAGGTCTTGGAGACGATGATCACGAGCGTGGTCTCGGGATCCAGACCCTTGAGCTTCTCGGCCTGGTCGTTGGGGTCGATGTTGGAGATGTAGCGGCAGTCGATACCGGCGTCGGCATAGGGACGCAGAGCCTCGTAGGCCATGACCGGGCCCAGATCGGAGCCGCCGATGCCGATGGACACCAGGTGCTCGATCTTCTTGCCGGTAACGCCCTTCCACTCACCGGAGCGCACGCGCTCGGCGAAGGCATACATGCGGTCGAGGACCTCGTGCACGTCGGCGACGACGTCCTGGCCGTCGACGATGAGCTGGCCCTTCTCGGTTGCCGGGCGGCGAAGCGCGGTGTGCAGGACGGCGCGGTCCTCGGTGGTGTTGATGTGCTCGCCGGAGAACATGGCGTCGCGGCGCTCCTCGAGCTTCACCTCGCGGGCAAGATCACACAGCAGCTTGACGGTCTCATCGGTCACCAGGTTCTTCGACAGATCGAAGTGCAGGTCACCGGCGTCAAAGCTCAGCTTGTTCACGCGCTCGGCATCGGCGGCGAACCAGGCCTTGAGGTCGATACCTTCGGCCTCGAGCTTCTCCTGATGGGCCTCGAGCGCCTTCCAAGCGGCAGTCGACGTAGCATCGATAGGTGCGGCAACAGTTGCCATAGAGTCCTCCTCAGCATACGGGCGCACGCCTCCATGCGCCCGGACATTCAGATGCCACTATTCTAGCGCAGGTCAAGACTACAATCAGCGAGCGTTGCGAATCGGCCCCCAAACGGCGACCGACCAAAAAGGGACAGGTTTATTTTGGCAGGTCAAACGCTTTACCTACCAAAATTAACCTGTCCCTTCCTGGCAGGTACTAGGCCGCGGCGCACACGCTGCCGAGCAACTCGCGCAGAGGAGACCCAATGCCCTCCAACAGTTCGGGCGCAATGATGGCAAAAACGGGAACCTCGCCGGCTCCCACGACGGCAGGCACCTTGCCCTCCGAAACAATACATCCATAAGGGACAAAGCCGTCTTCGCCGGCATCGAGCGCCGCCATGCGACGCGCGAGTTCGCGAGCAAAGCCGGCAGTATCGGCATCGCCAATCGCCAAGACAAAGTCCACACCTTCGTCGGTCGCCAGGGCCACGGCTTCGTCGATCAGCTCGTCTCCCCCATCGCCAACCGAGCCGCAGCGGAAAAGTACACGCTCGAGTAGGGCTCGATCAAGCGAGCCAAGTGCCGCCGAGACAAGCTCATCGTGCGTATGCTTGTCACCGCCCAGCACGACCAGTGCCTTGGTGCCACCGTAGTGAGCGACCAATCGTCCGCACCAGCGAGCCACGTCTCCATCCGCAACAAGGCGCGTCGGCATACCAAACCCATAATTGACCATCTTTCCCACAACCCTTCCGTGCGCATAGGCGGTATCAATCGTTAGGCTCATGCTACGAAGCAAGGTTTTCCGAGCTGTTTCGCACTCTTTAGAGCTGCGTTAAAAACCCGATCCAACCGCACGACCATACCTACCAAAACAAACCAGTCCCTTTTTGACAGGTTTTGACGATGTCCGGATGAGCGGGTATTATCGAACAGATATTCGATAAGAACATGTGTTTGATGATAGGACACGGATGGCGCACGAGCAGCACACCTATATCTGCATCGACCTCAAGACGTTTTATGCCAGCGTCGAGTGCGTCGACCGTGGGCTCGATCCGCTCACCACCAACCTAGTCGTTGCCGACGAATCGCGCGGACGCACGACCATCTGCCTCGCCATCACGCAGGCCATGAAGGACTTAGGAATTCACAATCGCTGCCGCCTATTTGAGATTCCCGATGGCATCGACTACATCACGGCCGTACCGCGCATGCAGCACTACATGGAGGTGTCGGCGAAAATCTACGGTATCTATCTGGAATACGTCAGCCCCCAGGACGTGCACGTCTACTCCATCGATGAGTGCTTTATCGACGTGACGCCCTATCTGGACCTCTATCACACAGATGCGGAAGGACTCGCCTGCACGCTGCGCGACGAGGTCTTGGCGCGCACCGGCATCACGGCGACGGTCGGCATCGGCCCCAACCTATTCCAGGCCAAGGTGGCGCTCGACGTCACCGCCAAGCACGTACCCAGTCGCATCGGCAAACTCGACGACGAGACCTTTCGCAAGGAGATCTGGCCCCATCGCCCCATCACCGACATCTGGGGCATCGGCCCCGGCGTGGCGGCCCGTCTCGAGAAATACGGCGTCTACGATCTGATGGGCGTCGCGGCGCTCGACGAAAACCTGCTTTACGACGAGCTCGGCGTCAATGCCGAATATCTCATCGACCACGCCTTTGGGCGCGAACCGACAACCATCGCCGATATCCAAGCCTATCGCCCGCAAGCAACTTCGACCACCACAGGACAGGTGCTCTCGAAGGGTTATGCCTACGAGCAGGCCTATACCGTCTTGCGCGAGATGGTCGACAACGCCGTTTTAGACTTGGTCGATAAGCACGTGGTCTGCGACAGCATCTCGCTCTTTGTGGGCTACGCGAGCGAGCGCGCCGACATACGCCGCCTCGACGCCAGCGGTACAGCGCAATATGTGGACGGATGCGGGCACCTGCGCTCGAGCACATCGAGTATCGAACCCACCGCAACCGCCGGCCCCGAGCTCGCGCCCCGTGCGCCCAAGCCCGTCCAGCGCGATGACGAAAGGCGTCGCCTGGTGCGCGAAGCGCAGGCAATCGATGGCATCTTTGTGGGAGAGCATGGCGGCAAACCGCGCGGTGGCTATGCCGCACTCTTTGCGCACTCCAACGCCTCGCGAAAGCTACCTGAGCGCACCAATTCGTTTAAGAAGATCATGGGCTATTTCGATGATCTCTGGGCGCAAACCGTCGACCCGAAACGACCGGTCAAGCGCATCAACCTGGGCTTTGGCAATCTTGTGCCCGAGGAATTTGCCACCATCGATCTGTTTAGCGATGTCGAGGCCGATGAGCGCGAACGCGACTTGGCGCGCGCCGTGTTGGCCGTAAAAGGCAAATACGGCAAGAACGCCCTGGTCAAAGGATTGAGCTTTACCGCCGGTGCCACCGCGCGCGAACGCAACGAACAAGTTGGAGGACACCGTGCCTAAACCCAAACAACAGCCCGTGCGTCCGCCGACCGCCTTCGAGCGCCTGGCGGACCCCGAGGGCAGACGCCGCGCCGCCGACCCCAACCTCACAGCCAACGGTGCCGTGCGCGCCAACCGCGCCGCACAGTTTATGCCCTTTGCCGCCCTCACGGGATACTACGAACTCGTGCGCAAGCAGGAAATCACCGTCGAGCCAAAACGTGAGCTCACGGAAGAAAAAGCCCTCGTGCTTTCTAAAAAGCTCGAGGGTCTCAAACGTGGCGACTTGGTTCGTGTCACCTATTACGATACATACGGCTATCGCAGCCGCACCGGCATCCTCGACGAGGCGCTCCCCGCCTTCAAGCTCCTCAAGCTCCGAGACATCGCCATCGACTTCGACGACATCCAAGACATCGAACTGCGCGGACGAGCCTAGCCAAGGAAGCGCATCCAGGGCGGCGCTTACAGCGTCATGACGTAGTAGCCCGCGTCTTTCACGGCCGTCTCGAGAACACCACGATCAACCGGCTGTTTAGAGCGCACACGTGCCGTGTGATCCGCATACGTCACCGTTGCCCACACGCCATCCAGCGCATTCAGGGCATTGGCCACGTTCTGAGCGCAGCCGTCACAGCTCATGCCGCCGATGAGCAGCTCATCGCTATAGGGATAGTGCGATGCATCGGTATCCACCACAACAACCTTTTTGGTTTTCTTGCCGCTCGTACCATCGCTGCAACAACTCTTCCCGTGTGTCGAAGCGGCAATGCGACGCAGTCCAAAAAACATGCCGACGGCAATGACGGCCAGCACGATGAGATTCGCAGGGTTGAGCAAGTCGCTCATGCGTTCCCCTTTCAAGTAGCCCTATCTAGATACCCCCATGGGGTGTCCCCATCTTAACCCAAAATCATGTCGGTTCGGTCAATTAGTTTCCCTATTCAAACTTTTTTGTTGACCATGGTTTACTTTCGTGTATAAGTTTTCCTAGGCTAACAGTTTAGATCCGTAAGGAGCGCCGTGACCCGAACCATAGACATTCCAACGTTTCAGGCAGCGATCGTGCGCAACTGCTCTCCCACGCTCGCGGGCATCAAGCCGGCATCGCTCTTTACCTATCCAGGCACCTACGCCCACGGGGACGGCTCGACCGCAACCGAAGCCATCGCAGAACGCCGAGCACGCCTGCTCAACGTTATCGCCCAGTGCAACCGCGAGCTTGACCCGCTCGGCATCCACCTGAGTGTTTTGGTCTGGCGGCCCTGCGGAGCGCTCGTGTACGTGTACCGAGCCAAAAGCCTCACCACCTATTTCGCAGATCCTCGCGCCCAAACGGCGCTCGCCTCGGAAGGCTACGACACGAGAGACCTTTCGACATGCCTTGTGCATTTGGCATCACGCATCACGCTCGCGAGCAATAACGTCGCGGAATGCGCCTGTAGCCAGACTCGATGCGCACTACCCCAGCAAACTAGCTGCAGCAACGACTGCACCTGCGAGTTTCCGCACGAAATAGGCTACTTCCTTGGATACCCCTACGACGACGTACACGAGTTTATCGTCCAGCGCGGCGAGAACTACAAGGTCTTTGGGGCTTGGAAGGTCTACGAAAATGTCGAGCAGGCGCTTGCGACGTTTGATGCCTACCGTGCCTGCACCCAATACTTCACCCTTGTCTATCAGCAGGGCTGCAGCCTGGCGCAACTTGCCCAGGCAACCCGATAGAACGTACAAGCTGCGGCCAGCGCCGCACGACCGAAAGGACAAAACATGAGCAAGATCGCCGTCGTCTATTGGAGCGGCACGGGCAATACCGAGGCCATGGCAAACTTTGTCGCCGAAGGCGCTACGTCTGCGGGCGCCGAGGCCGAAGTCATCCCCTGCGCCGACTTCTCTGCCGACAAGGCCGCCGACTATGATGCCTTCGCCTTCGGCTGCCCCGCCATGGGCTCCGAGGAGCTTGAATACGATGAGTTCCAGCCGATGTGGAACGAGGTCAAGGAGACTCTCGGCGACAAGAAGGTCGTCCTCTTTGGCTCTTATTCGTGGGCCGAGGGCGAATGGATGGACAACTGGAAGGCGGACGCCGACGAGGCGGGTGTTAACGTCGTCGATTCCGTCATCTGCTACGACGCCCCCGACGATGAGGGCGAGGCGGCCTGCCGCGCCCTTGGAGCCGAGCTCGCCTAGCGGCAATGAGCTCCGCCCGTAACGCGCTCTGCACCAAAACACATTCGCGTCCCAACAAAAACGGGAGCCGGATCACATCCGGCTCCCGTTTTCTGCTATGTCAGTCATATAAAGCGGCTACGAGATATTGCCCAAGAACGCCTTGGTGCGTTCGCTCTTGGGATGGTCGAAGACCTCGCTCGGCGTGCCCTCTTCCACGATAACGCCGCCGTCCATAAAGACCACGCGGTCGGCGACATCGCGGGCAAAGCCCATCTCGTGCGTCACCACGATCATGGTCATACCGTCACGTGCAAGATCGCGCATGACGCCCAGGACGTCGCGAACAAGCTCTGGATCGAGCGCCGACGTGGCCTCATCAAAGAGCATCACGTGCGGATTCATCGACAGGGCGCGGGCGATGGCCACGCGCTGCTGCTGACCGCCCGAAAGCTGACTCGGCATAAAATCGATGCGCTCGGCCAGGCCGACCTTGGTCAGTTCCTCGACGGCAATCTTCTCAGCCTCTTCCTTGCTGCGTTTGAGCACCTTTTGCTGCGCAAGCATGACGTTCTTTTTGACCGACAGGTGCGGGAACAGATTGAACTGCTGAAAGACCATGCCCAAGTGCGTGCGCACCTTATTGAGGTCGACGCCCTTGGCGCACACATCCACGCCCTCAACGACAATCGAGCCACTCGTGGGCTCCTCAAGACGGTTAATGCAGCGAAGCATCGTCGACTTGCCCGAGCCCGAGGGCCCCAGAACAACAACAACCTCACCCTTGTGCACGTCCAGATCGATATCACGCAGAACCACGTTATCGCCAAAAGCCTTTTGGAGGTTCTTGATGCTGACAACGACCTCGTTGGAATTCGTTTCACTCATGACAGGACCTCCTTACAGACCGGCGATGTGATCGGCGGGCGTCGCGACAACCTGTCCGGCGCTCTTGGCGGGACGCTTCTTCTTGGTCTCGGCCGTACCCAGCAGCTTCGCCTCAAGACCGCTCACCAAGCGAGCAAGCGGCAGGGTAATGACCAGATAGAACAGGGCGGCAACCACATACGGCGTGATGGACCCCGTCGTGGCCACGATGGTGCGGGCGTTCATGACGATCTCGACCACACCAACGGCGGCGAGCAGCGACGTGTCCTTGTAGAGCAGGATGAACTCACTGGTCAGCGTGGGCAGGACATTGCGGAACGTCTGCGGAATCATAACGTAGAGCAACGTCTGGAAGGCGTTCATGCCCAGCGAGCGAGCAGCCTCGTTCTGGCCCTTGGGGATTGACTGAATACCGGCACGGAAGATCTCGCACAGGTACGCAGACGAGTTCATGGCCATGACGATAACGCCCAAGACGTAGTCGTCCACCTTGACGCCGGCAAGCGGCAGGCCAAAGAACGCGATATAGATCTGCAGAAACGCCGGCGTACCGCGAATGATATTCACGTAGATGCCGGCAAGACAGCGCAGGATGCGCGACTTGGAGATGCGCATGAGCGACAGGGCAAAGCCAAAGGGGATCGCCAGCGGAAACGCCACAAGCACGATCGAGAGCGACATAAGGAAGCCCTTAAAGACGATCGGCAGGCTCTGGACCAAAATGACCGGGTTCAAGAACAGGCGCAGGAACATATTGGAGTTCCAGGCCTCGACCCACGGCTGTTCCTTAAGATCGGTCAGGAAGTTATCGAAGGCCGTCACGCCCTTGATCTCGACGGAAGGAATCTTGGAAATCTTCTTGGTCGAACCGTCGGCGAGCGTATAGGTGCCGCTAAAGGCCTCGTCGCCGCCCTCGACGGGGAACGTCACACCGTAAACCTCAACGCGAAAATAGCCGCCGGCCGGCGCCGTCTCGCCAAAGCCGATCTTAAGCGTCTGGCCGTCCACCTTGCACGTGGGCTTCATGGGCGTACGGTCCATAAGGTCGTCGCCCGAGAGCATCGTCAGGCGCATGTCATCGGCACCAAACGTCGTGCCGTCGGCAAACGTCAGCGAAAGCCCACTCAGCTCCTCATCGGCATCGGCCTGAACTTCCCAGGTAATGCGCGTCTCGGTGCCGCCGACCACAGCGCTGCCCGAACCGGTGTTGGGTCGGGCGGTAATCTTTGCGGTCTCAAGCGCCTGGGCGGTCGAAGGCACGGCTGTCCCCGTGCACACCAAAGCGAGCGCCACAGCCAGGGCGCAGGCTAGCTTTTGGAGCATCGAGGGCAGCGGGAAACACCGACCCATGGCCCCTTCGTTCAATCGAGACAAGGTGGCTCCTAACGTATAAGTTGCCGACATTACGGGACGGGACGACGCCCGTTCAAGAAACGCAAAAGCCCTCTCCGCCAAAACGGAAAGGGCCCGCGTGCAATCAAGTGACTATTTTACTTGATGTTGTACTTAGCCATGAGAGCGTCAACGGTACCGTCGTCGGTCAGGTCCTTGATGGCCTGGTTGATGTCGTCCTTGAGCTTGGTATTGCCTTGGTTGATGGCGATGGCATACTCCTCGCCGGTGCTGACCTGCTTAACTGTATGGCAGGTGTTGAACTGCTCGGCGGTCAGCTGGCTCGCAACAGAGCGGTTGGTGACCACGGCGTCACCCTTGTCGGACTGCAGGGCGCTGAAGCACTCGGTAGCGTCCTTATAGGGAACGATCTTGGCCTTGGGGAAGTTCTCCTGAGCAAAGGCCTCGGCGGTCGAACCGGACTGAACGATGATCGTGGCGTCGGCATTGTTGAGCTTCTCGCTGTAGTTATCGACCGTAATGTCGGTGTTATCGACCTTGGTCACGATAGCCTGATCGTCCATGTAGTAAGAGTCGGAGAAAGTGACTTCCTTCTCACGCTCGGGCGTGTCAGTGATAGCCGCAATGGCGACATCGTACTTGGCGCCCGAAGCAACGCCGGGGACGAGCGTGTCGAAGTCGTTGTTGACGTACTCGACATCCAGACCCAGCTTGTCACCGATAGCCTTGATGAGCTCAAGGTCAAAGCCCTGATAATCGCCGTTGTCATCCTTGTACTCAAACGGCGCGTACTCGGCAGAGGTGCCGACGGTCAGCGTACCGTCCTTGACGAGCGCGTACTCCTTGGAGCCGTCGACCTTCTCGACCTTAGCGTCGTCAGAGCTGCTGGAACCGGCATCAGAACCAGAGGTGGCGTTGGACGAGCCGCAGCCCGTCAGTGCGAGGGCGAGCGCCATGGCGCCCGTGGCGGCAAATGCGCCAAGCTTCTTGAGCTTCATAATCAGTCTCCTTCCGGTGACCCCGTTTGATTCAGAGGTCTGCAAAAACTGATGGCTATTATGCACCCGCTTGGGAGAATCTGCAATTAGAAAACTGATTGAAACAAACCCATAACGTGAATGGAACACTCCACTTTGTGACAGTCATTACTGCTGTAACGACCTTAACAGTTTGATTTCAGCCGCATAACCTGCAAGTTCGTTCGGTGTCTCCAAAATGAATGGCAATGCGCGCAAGCGGCTATTCGATACAATATTCTGCATAACCTGCATACCGCCGCCAAACTCTTCACTACCCAGATAGCCCTTACCGATGCATTCGTGGCGGTCCTTATGGGCGCCGCAGGGGTTCTTCGAATCGTTGATGTGTACGGCATACAAGCGGTCGATACCCACCACGCGGTCGAACTCGTCGAGTACGCCGTCCAGATCATGGATGATGTCGTAGCCGGCATCGCTCGCATGGCAGGTGTCCAGACACACGCCCAGCTTGTCCGATAGCTCTGGACGCCTGGCGGCAGCACCGTCGATAATGCGCGCCAGCTCTTCAAAGCTGCGGCCCACCTCGGTACCCTTTCCCGCCATGGTCTCGAGCAGCACCGTCGTCTGCTGCCCCTCAAACATCACCTGGCACAGGGTGTCGACGATCATCTGAATGCCAGCATCAGTCCCCTGCCCAACATGCGCGCCGGGGTGGAAGTTGTAATAGTTGCCGGGCAGTGCTTCCAGACGCTGCAAGTCCTCGGCCATTGCCTCCAGGGCAAACTCGCGCGCCCGCTCTTTGGCAGAACAGGGGTTGTAGGTATAGGGGGCATGAGCCACGAGCGGGCCAAAGTCGTTTTGCTCCATAAGCTCGCGCAGGGCCGCCACGTCATCCATGTCAAGGTCTTTCGCCTTGCCGCCGCGCGGGTTGCGCGTAAAGAATGCAAAGGTATTGGCGCCAATGGATAGCGCCGTCTCCCCCATTGCCCGATAGCCCTTCGTCGTCGAAAGATGACACCCAATCGTCAGCATCTCCAGCTCCCTCTCATCAGTTGCGGTGAAATAGTTCCTGTTTGGCCCCTATTCTGCCGCAAACAGGAACTATTCCACCGCAACTTATAAAAGGGGCATCAGAGATGCAGGCCACCAAGCACTATGGCTACGGGCGCCAGCGTCATGATCCCCTACGTGTCAGCGCCAAGTCCTAGAGGGCTAGACGGATTGCATCGATAATGCGCGCGCAGCGCTGTGTGGCGGCAAGGGGCATGACGGGGCTCTCGAGTTTCCCCGCCCGGATGAGCTGGGTCGCATGCTGGATTTCGCCGTAGAAATCATCGACCTCAAACGGGGCATTTATTTCGAGCATTCGTCCGTCGGAGTACTTCACATGGGCGAGCTCGGGGCGATGGAGGCGCTCGATTTCCAACGAACCCCGCTTGCAGGCAATCGTTAAGCGGCTTTCATATGCTGCCTTGCCGTCACACACCATATGAATGGGTATGCCGCCGACGCTCATATGAATCTCATCGGCCCAATCCACGCGGCCGCCCGATACGTCACGCCAGCGAACTTCACGAGACGAAACATCGCACGCACCCGCAAGCAGATCCTCAAACCAACCGACCGCATAGCAGCCCATGTCATATAGACAGCCACCCTGCAACGGATCGAGCAGATAGCCCGAAGGAGACTCGCCGTAATCGAGCTTTTGCACGCTTTCAATCGAGACAATACGGCCAAGCTCACCCGACGCAAGCAAGTCCTTCACACGAGTGTGCATCGGGCAAAACCGATTCTTCATCGCCTCCATAAACAGCACGCCGCGCTCGCGAGAGGCGGAGGCAATCGAGAGAGCCTCTTCCTCACTCAAAACGGCCGGCTTTTCGCACAGCACGGCCTTTCCGGCGCGCAGCGCGCGACAGGCCCAACGCGCATGCATGCCATGCGGAAGAGCCAAGTAGATTGCGTCGACATCGGGGTCGGCAATCAGCGCATCATAAGCCGCATCGCCGCTATCGTCAGCCGTGGCATAACTGTGCGCGGCATCAATCGAAAACGCCCTGCAAAACTCCTCAACATGCGAAGGAGTGCGACCGGCGGCAGCCACAAGCCGTGCCCCGTCCACCTCCTTGAGCGACGATGCAAATCGATGCGAAATGCGCCCAGCGCCCAAAACGCCCCAACGAACCTCACGTAAATCATCACATGAATCCCGATGGCCCACGACAGCCCCCTTCAGTTGCGGTGGAATAGTTCCTGTTTGGCCCCTATTCTGCCGCAAACAGGAACTATTCCACCGCAAGTTATAAAAGGGGCATCAGGAGCGCGTTTTGCAAAAGGCTTTAAGTGCGGCCGTTACGGGGCCAGGCTGGAAACGTCGGCGCACATCGTCGAGACGCTCGGGAATATCGATGTGCTGCGGGCAGTGACGCGCGCATTTGCCGCACTTGACGCAATTGCTCACCAGCTTGGGCTCGTTCGTCCGCACCGCGCTCGCCGTAAAGTATTGAGACAGCCCCGTAAGCCAACTATGCGCATAGCTCGCGTTGTAGGCGCCAAAGCAGCCGGGAATATTGATGCCCTTGGGGCACGGCATGCAGTAGCCGCACCCCGTACAGGGCACGCGATTCGATTTCTCAAACTCTCCCAACACACGTGCGATGGTATCGAGCTGCTCTGTCGTCATCGAATCCGGCAGTGCGCGATCCGCCAATGCCGCGTTCTCGTCCACCTGCGCGGTATCGGTCATACCCGAAAGCAGCATCGTGACTTGAGGATGGTTCCACACCCACGAAAGGCCCCAAGCAGCCGGCGTCTTCAGGTACGGATCGCGTACGCCATCGAGCACGGCGCGGGCCCGCGGAGGCAACTTGCCCGCCAGGCGTCCACCCAAAAGCGGTTCCATCACAAACACCGCGAGCCCGCGCTCGGCGGCTGCCATGAGTCCCGCCGTTCCCGCTTGGTAGCGCTCTCCAGCGTAGTTGTACTGGATCTGGCAAAAGTCCCAGTCATACGCGTCAAGCATCGTGAGGAAGTCCGCCGCGCTGCCGTGGTACGAAAAGCCTATCTGACGAATACGCCCTGCAGCCTTTTGGCGCGCGATCCAGTCCTCGATACCCAACGCCACCACGCGCTCCCACTGGGCAGGCGAGGTAATGTTGTGCATGAGGTAATAGTCGATATGGTCGGTCCGCAGCCGACGCAGCTGTTCGTCAAAGAACCGGTCGAAATCCCCTGTGCATGCGCACGAAGCGTGCGGCAACTTAGTCGCCAGCAACACCCGGTCGCGCAGCCCCAAGCGCTCAAGCGAGGCGCCCACGCACACCTCGTTACCGGGATAGAGATACGCAGTATCCAGATAATTAATCCCCTGCTCCACCGCACGGGAAATGATGGCATCGGCTGTCTTCGCATCCGGACGCCCCGGCGCACCGGGAAATCTCATGCAGCCCAGACCCAGAGCGGATATTCGGTTACCACTTTTGGGGTCAACGCGGTATTGCACGGCCCCTCCCTTCGCCATCAGCGCCCCGGCAAGGCGAAACACAATGGTCACGCGGCCGAAACATCGTGGAATCGCAATAGCGAACGTATCGTAACGCAGCAGAAATCAAGCTGTCACGGCACCGCTTTAACATCAGCAAAAAGCCCGATGAAAGGAGTCACCCATGCACGCGCTCGACCTTTGGAACCTCGCATCCCAGCTCAAAAGTACCGATTATCGCTGGGTCGACCTCACCCACACGCTCTCGTGCGACACCCCGCACTGGTTTGGCTTTAAGCCATTTGAGACCACCAAGCTCTTCGACTACCTGCCCGGCACGCCCGAGGACATGCTCGCACCCATGCGCTGCTTCCAGTATTCGGTCGCCTCACAGTACGGCACGCATGTCGACGCACCGCGCCACTTCCATGTTGACGGCCGTTCCCTTGGAGAGATTGAACCCATCGAATTTATGCATCCGCTCTGTGTGATCGACAAGCACGAGGAGTGCGCCGCAAATCCCGACTTTATCCTGACCGTCGAGGACCTCAAAGCCTGGGAGGACGAGCACGGCCGCATTCCCGAGGACGCTTTCGTTGCCTTCCGCTCCGACTGGTCCAAGCTCGCCGACCTCGAAAACAAGGACAAGGACGGCCAGCCCCACTACCCCGGCTGGGACCTCGACGCCATCAAATGGCTTGTAGAAGAGCGCAACATCGGCGCCATCGGTCACGAACCGGCGGACACCGACCCCGCGTCCGTGACCACACGCGAGGATGCCTACCCCTACCCCGGCGAACAATACATCCTCTCGGTCGACCGTTACCAGATCGAAGTCATGGACCATCTGGACGAGCTTCCCGCCACAGGCGCCGTCATCTTCTGCACCTTCCCTAAGGTCCGCGATGGTGTCGGATATCCCGCACGCGTTTTTGCGGTCTGCCCTGCAGCGTAAGCTCCGCGCGTCCATTCATTTAAAAATCGCCACCCTGCATGCACAAGGTGCGCTGGCGGCATACAATCCATCAGGCGCCCCCACGCGGGCGCCTTTTATATGGGGAGATGATTCATATGCAGATCAACAAGGTCGCCTTTATCGGCAAGGGCGGCGTCGGGCTACTCTACGGCAGCATGATCGCCCAGGCACTCGGCAACGATGCCGTCGAATACGTCATGGACGACGCTCGTTTTGAGCGCCATGCGAACGACGCGCTCACCGTCAACGGCAAGCCCTGCGATCTCACGTCCGTCCGTGCCAGCGAGGCAACGCCCGCCGATCTGGTCATCCTGACGGTCAAGACCACCGGTCTCGACCAAGCACTCAAGACTATGGAGCGCGTCGTGGGGCCCAATACGCTTATCGCCTCATTGTGCAACGGCATCACGAGCGAGCGAAAGATTGCCGAGCGCTTTGGCTGGAATCATACCGTTCTGGGTATTTGCCAGGGCATGGACGCCGTGTTCCTCGACGGCGCGCTCACCTTTACCAATGCGGGCGAGATTCGCTTTGGCGCGGCAGCGGGCACCGAGCCCGCAACCGTTACCGCCATCGACGAGCTCTACACGCGCTGCGGCATCGCCCATACCGTCGAGAGCGACATTGCGCACCGCATGTGGGCCAAACTCATGCTCAACGATGGCATCAACCAGACGTGCATGGCCTACGGCGGGACCTACGGAAGCGCCACGGAGCCGGGCTCTGAGCAGCGTCGCTGCTTTGTTTCTGCCATGCGCGAAACGCTTGCGGTCGCCAATGCCGAGGGCGTTGAGCTGACCGAGGCGGACCTGACGCAGATGGTGCATCTCATCGAGGGAATCGACCCCGCCGGTATGCCCTCGATGGCTCAAGACCGCGTCGCACAACGAAAAACCGAAGTCGAGGAGTTCGCGGGCACCATCTGTCGCCTCGCAGCCAAACACAATATCCAGGCACCGCAAAACGAGTGGCTCTATCGGCGCATCCGCGATATCGAGAAAAGCTGGTAGCGTCAACGCGCCGCATTCAACAGCCTTAACAGCAAAGCCGCTGCAAGGAAACCTTTCCCCTGCAGCGGCTTTCGTCTTCGTCTATGACCGGCGGCGACCTCACAACAGTTAGCGTTGCGACTCCGGCACCACGTCCTCGTCATCGCGGCAAAGAACCACGCCCGCACTTCCCAGCAGCGCGGCCGCGATCAGCGCGCCAACCACGATTGGAGCAGCCCCGCATGACCCCTGCATGCCCGCAACGAGCGCGGCCGTAGGACCAAGGCAGCCAAGCACCAACGCGACGGCGGCAACGGCAATATCCCGAGCGTTCACAAGACCACTTCCTCCACGAGAAAGACCTTAATTCTCATGAACTAGTGTGCCCCGCGCCCATATGCGCGGCGTACTGCCACGGTAAGCGCTCTGTTAACTCAAGCACGCACAAAAAACGGACGCCCTTACGTTGCCCAAAGGCTCGGTTAAGACGCCCGCCCGTCATGTCCTGTTGGCTTATGGCAGATTACCAACCGGTATAGTAGTCGGTGGTTCCGGCTGCGCAGCCGGAGTCATAGACCTTGCACTCGCCCTTGGAACCGGTAAACGTGGAGCCCTGAGCCTTATCGCCCGCGGCCACGACATAGTAACCATCGGAATCGCGCCAAAAGCCCTCGGAATCCTGCGTCCATTCGCCCGTGCGGTGGTGATACAACACGTTGCTGCTGTAATAAGTCTCGCGGCGGCCGTTATAGTTATTGACGCCGCTCGAGCGCGTCAGGCCCGAGCCGTTCGCGTAATACGCAGCAGACGCGTAAGACGAGCCGGAGCCGGCGTTGTAATACGAAGCCTGAACGGCCTCAGCGGCCTCAGCTTCGGCTGCGGCAGCCTCGAGCGCCTCGCGCTTGGCATCCTCCAGCGTGGAGCGAAGCTCGTCGAGCTCGGCCGACTTCGCGTCGACCTCCTCCATCGTCAAAAGACCGCCCGCACCGTCGATACAACCCTGCAGTACAGCGCGCTCGTCATCGGTGGCATAGTCACCGTACATGTTCATGATGATCTGAGCGCGCATCTCCAGGGAATCGCGCTTGGCCCCCATCGAGGCGTTCCACTCCTGCATGGAGCCATAACCGTCGCCGCGATAGTCGACGGGCTGCATCAGCGTCGCCTCGGACGGCGTGGATCCGACCGTGTCGGACAGTGTTGCCGCGTGGGCATCGGTTGCGCCGGCGCCCGCCAAAAGTGCCACGGTCAGAGCGGCGGAAAGGGCGGCGGCTTTCGGTTTTCGTGAATCAATCCTCATGTAGCTGGAAACCTCCGTAGTGCGTTTTTGCTGCGTTTGAGCTGCGTGTGATTCGATCGCGCTGCATAGTACCCCGAGCAAATCGCGACCTGCGGTTTTTCTCAAAAGGTGCACGTCATTTGCGTAAAACTCACATCCTCTCAACAGGAGTTTTCCACATCTCGATTGCATAAAGCATGCCAAAAACCCTGTAATAGCGCCCTTCCTATGCAAAAAAGGCGTCTGCGCAACCATTGCTTGCGCAGACGCCTTGAGCAGGCATTTTATGCAGTTATACCTATCGAGTCGCAAGGGGTCCTTGCACAAGTCGCCCTACTCGTCCAGTGCGGCAAAGGCCTGCTTCAGATCCCAAATGATGTCCTCGGCGTTCTCGGTACCGATGGAAAGACGGATCGTGGAGGGCGTAATGTTCTGCTCGGCGAGCTCCTCGGCAGAGAGCTGGGAGTGCGTGGTGGTAGCCGGGTGCACGACGAGCGACTTGACGTCGGCCACGTTGGCGAGCAGCGAGAACACCTGCAGGTGGTCGATGAACTTCCAAGCAGCTTCCTGGCCACCCTTGATCTCGAAGGTGAAGATCGAGGCGCCGCCACGGGGGAAGTACTTCTGGTACAGCTCATGGTCGGGGTGCTCGGGCAAGCTCGGGTGGTTCACCTTGGCAACGTGGCTGTCGCCGGCAAGGAACTCAACGACCTTCTTGGTGTTCTCGACATGGCGGTCGACGCGCAGCGACAGGGTCTCGGTGCCCTGGAGCAAGATCCAGGCGTTGAACGGGCTAATGCAAGCGCCCTCGTCACGCAACAGGATGGCGCGGACATAGGTCGCGAAGGCGGCAGGGCCGGCAGCCTCGGCAAACGAGACACCATGGTAGGAGGGGTTGGGCTCGGCAATCTGCGCATACTTGCCGCTCGCCTTCCAGTCAAAGTTGCCGCCATCGACAATCACGCCGCCCAGCGAGGTACCGTGGCCGCCAATGAACTTAGTTGCGGAGTGAACGACGATGTTGGCGCCGTGCTCCAGCGGGCGGAACAGATACGGGGTGCCAAAGGTGTTATCGACGACAACCGGCAGACCATGCTTCTTGGCGACCTCGGAGATAGCGTCGATGTTGGGAATATCAGAGTTGGGGTTACCGAGCGTCTCGAGGTAAATGACCGTGGTGTTGTCCTTGATGGCACCCTCGACCTCATCCAGGTTGTGGGCATCGACGAAGGTGGTCTCGACACCAAATTGGGAGAGCGTGTGCTCCAGCAGGTTGTAGGAACCGCCGTAGATGGTCTTCTGGGCCACCACATGGTCGCCGGCCTGAGCGAGCGCCTGCAGGGTATAGGTGATGGCGGCGGCACCAGAGGCGACGGCGAGGCCGGCCACGCCGCCCTCGAGTGCGGCAATACGGTCCTCAAAGACGCCCTGGGTGGAATTGGTCAGACGACCGTAGATGTTACCGGCGTCGGCAAGACCAAAGCGGTCGGCAGCATGCTGGGAGTTGCGGAACACATAGCTCGTGGTCTGGTAGATAGGCACGGCGCGGGAATCGGATGCGGGATCGGCGCTCTCCTGGCCAACGTGAAGCTGCAGGGTATCGAAACCAAAGGTGTGCTCGGGGTTGTTGATAAACTGGCTCATGATGATCTCCTTGATCGAACAAAAGTAATAAGCGTAAGAGAAGTAAGTCGCTGTCTCCTGATCACGCCAACGGGCGCAAGCAGGAGCCCGGCATTCGTCTTAGCAAGCAGTTCATATGCGGTCCTCCTTTTGACATCCCGTTCTCGTGGTCGGCTTAATTACCTACCTCCTTTGTGTGTTTTGAATAGTACGAGCATCGTCTCCCCGGGTCAATCACTTAAAAGCGCTAACCTGTTATCGGTTTTTTAGATAGCTATCGAAAGGACGAGCGTCGATGACCCTCCAACAGCTTCGCTTTTTGATCGCCGTGGCAGAGTCCGGCTCAATCAACGCCGCAGCTCAGCACCTCTATACCGCTCAGTCCAACATCTCAAACGCCGTCAAAAGCCTGGAACAGGAGCTCCATCTGGAGATCTTTACGCGCTCCAGCCGCGGCGTCACGCTCACCAACGACGGCACCGAGCTTTTGGGTTATGCACGCCAGGTCGTAGAGCAGGCCGACATGCTCGAGGCCCGCTACGAGGACGGCGGTACACCTCAGGCCCGCCTTGCCATCTCGGCCCAACACTACGCGTTTTCGGTCGAGGCCTTTGTCAACGTGGTCGAGCGCTGCCGCGACAGCAAGTTCGAGTTCATCATGCGCGAGACCACCACGGCGCAGATCATCGACGACATGCGCGCGTTTCGCAGCGATATCGGCATTCTGTATCTGGATGACTTTAACGCCCGCGTTCTGCAGAAGGCCTTCGCCGATGCCCGCGCAAGCTTCCATCCCCTATTCGACGCGACGGTCCACGTCTTCGTTAGCGAGCGCCACCCGCTCGCACGCCGCCCTCAGCTGTCCCTCGCCGACCTCACGCCCTATACGCGCTACAGCTTTGAGCAGGGAACCTCGAACTCCTTCTATTACGCCGAGGAACCGTTTAGCTATATCCCTTGCGACCGCAACATACGAATCTCGGACCGCGGAACACTTACCAACTTACTTATCACGTCGAACGGTTACACCCTGTCGACCGGTGTCCTCTCCAATGAAATGCAATGGGGTATGGCATCGATCCCGTTAGCAGACGCCCCAACGATGCACGTAGGCTATATCATGCACGACGAGCGCAAGCCCTCTCCCCTCTTGCAGCAATACCTCGACGAGCTCAACCGCATCATCCATGCCAACTAACTGTCGGAAGACGGGGTAGAAATCGTAGATTGCTAGCCCTCGGAGAGCATGGCGCTACAATGGTCACTCACACGAAACGTACCCAACGAAAGGAACCATGTGAAGGTCATCATCTATACCGACGGCTCGGCCCGATCAAATCCGGGACGCGGCGGCTACGGCGCCGTGCTCAAATACACCAACCCCGCCGGCAAGACCTTCACCTCCGAGCTTTCGCGCGGCTACGCCAAGACCACCAACAACCGCATGGAGCTCATGGCCGTTATCGTGGCGCTCGAGGCGCTCAACCGCCCCTGCGACGTCGAAGTCCATTCCGATTCGCAGTACGTCGTCAACGCCTTCAACAAGCGCTGGATCGATGGCTGGAAAAAACGCGGCTGGAAGACCGCCAACAAGCAACCTGTCAAGAACCGCGATCTGTGGGAGCGCCTGCTCACCGCAAAGAGCAAGCACAAAGTGGAGTTCATCTGGGTTAAGGGCCACGCCGGCCATGAGCTCAATGAGCGCTGCGACGAGCTTGCCACCACGGCGGCCGACGGCAGCAACCTCGATATCGACGCCGGCTTTAACGAGAGCGACCTGTAACGGCGTTTTTGCACGCTATTTCCTATCCCCTCGCGCTACACTCATCCTGTAAACCGAACGGCACGAGGGGGATACATGCTGCGTATAGCGACCATCGGCACATCCATGATTACCGACGACTTTATCCAGGTCGTCAACGCCAACGACCAAGCCGCGTTTGTGGGCACGCTTTCGCGCGATGCAGATCGCGGCGCCGCCTTCACCACTAAGCACGGCGGCGAGCGTAACTTCACCGCACTTGACGAGCTTGCGTCCGCTGCCGACGTCGACGCCGTCTACATCGGCAGCCCCAATGCGCTCCACTACGAGCAGGCGCTCGCCTGTATCGCCGGCGGCAAGCACGTTATCGTCGAAAAGCCCTTTTGTGCCACCGAGGCGCAGGCGCTCGAGGTCTTTCGCGCAGCCAAGGCGGCGGGCGTCGTAGCCCTCGAGGCCATGCGCCCGCTCCATGACCCCGCTTTCCACGCCGTCGAGGACGCCCTGGGCGAGATTGCGCCCATTCGTCGTGCATCGTTGCGCTTTGGCAAGTATTCCTCGCGCTACAACGAGGTTCTCGCGGGGCGCGCCACCAATATCTTTGACTGCAATATGGCATCGGGTTCCCTCATGGACATCGGCGTCTACACCGTCGAGCCCATGGTCGAGATTTTCGGCATGCCCTCCGACCTTACGAGCATGGCTACTCTGCTCGACCCCGTCACGCGACAGCTCACGCACGGCCCCATCGACGGTTGCGGTTCCATCCTCGCCAGCTACGGCGGTGGCCGTATCTCCGTCGAGCTTGCGCACTCCAAAATTACGAATGACCTGCTGCCCTCGCAGATTGAAGGCGAGCGTGGCACTATCCAGATCGACCATCTGTCCACGCCCCGCAACGTCCGCATCGACTATCGCGGCGACGTCGTACGCGGCTCGGCGACCGAGGTACCGCGCGAACAGGGCGACAACGGCCGCGTGCTCGACCTTCCCAAATCGAGCAACACCATGGAATACGAACTCACAGACTTTATCACCGCCATCGGCGGTATCGATAACGTTAAGGAAGAGATTTGGGAGACCCCGGCGGGACGCCACGAGCTCGGACACTACCGCGATGTCACGCTCGTCTCACTGCGCATCATGGATGCCGTACGCCAGCAGGCCGGCATTACCTTCCCGGCCGACGCAGACAAGCAGGCCTAGCGATGAGCTTCTTCGATACGTTCTTCTCCAGCGTCGCCGGCGGCAGCCGCGAACCCCAAAAGCTCTCTGGCGTCGAGCTCGAGCTGCGCCGCAGGCTCACCGTGCTCGCAAGCGACGAGGCCACTCAAGACGCCCCGCAGCGCTATTTCCTGCGGTGGGAGGGGCAAGTCCAGGGCGTCGGTTTCCGCTTCACCAACACCAACCTCGCACAGGCGCGCTCCCTCACCGGCTGGGTGCGCAATATGGAAGACGGCTCGGTTGAGATGGAGCTACAGGGCACGCCGGCAAACATCGTGTCTCTGCTCGAGGCGCTTCATGCCTCCTATGAGCGCATGGGGACACGTTTTCGCCTTGTAGACGCTCAAGCTCGCACCCCGCTTGCCAACGAGGATGGTTTTAGCCCTCGCTATTAGTATTGTGTTCTAAATAAGGTATCATTTGCTTCATGCCGTTTACAGAAAAGAGGCGAGGCGCATGGCGGTGCAAAGAAGGAATACCAGGCAGCGAAAGCTGGTTCTTGACGCTGTGCGCCAAAGCTATAACCATCCCACCGCCGACGAAATCTACAATGTCGTACGCGAACAGGATGACAAGATCAGCCGCGGCACGGTCTACCGCAACCTCAATCTCTTAGCCGACGCCGGCGAGATTCTCTCTATTAAGACGCCGGGCGGCAGCCGCTTCGATCGCACCATCGAGCCGCACGCACATATCATCTGCACCTCGTGCAGCCGCGTCATCGACGTGCCGCTCCCCTTCGATGCCCAGCTCGACGCCAGGGCATCCGAACAAATCGGATGGAGCGTCAGCTCGCACTACACCATCTTTGAGGGACTCTGCCCCGACTGCCGGTAGCCTTTGGGGTATGCCTGCAAATCTACTTTCCCATCCGTTACAGCAAACAGTACATTTCTAGGCATGTCCCGAAAACCTACTCGGCGAGCAGGCGGCGCAGTTCTTCTTCGACCGTGTGCACGTAACGGACGCGATCGTTGATACCGCGCATGGTGGGGTTGCAGCTCTCCATCAGATAGGGATGGCCCACGACGTTGAGCATGTCGCGATCGTTCTCATTGTCGCCAAATGCCATCATCTCATCGGGCGAAATCCCCAGGACACGACCGTAATCGGCAAGCGCGGAGCCCTTGCCCGAACCGAAACCGATAAGGTCCGTCCATGCGGTTCCTGACGTCATCACATTGACACGGTCGCCAAAGAGGCGCTCGAAATACTCCCGGGCCGCCGGATAATCCACCTCGGGCGTCTGGAAGCCAATCTTAATGACATCCTCGTCGATGTCCTCGGGACGGTCGACCACCGCCACATCGCAGTGGACCACATAGCGCAAATGGTCGACGAACGCATCGTTGCCGCTCATGGTGTAGATGTGCCCCTCACACGAAAGGGTCATGTCGGTATGGGGATACGCAACCACGGTATTCGCGATAACCATAGCAAGGCTACGCTCCATGGAACGCTTGACGACGGCACGCCCCTCGCTCATCACCAGGGTTCCGTTTTCGCATACATAGGCGAGCTCATCGGCCACCGGGGCAAACAGGTAGCGCAAGCTCGCATATTGACGGCCACTCGCCGGCATAAACACGATACCACGACGATGCAGCTCATCGATAAGCTCAAAGGCCTCGGAACGCAGCTCACGCTCCCCCGGATGCAGCAACGTGCCGTCCAAATCGCATGCAATCAGTTTGATTCCCTCAAGACCCATATGCTTCCCCCAAAGCCTCATATCAACAGCAAGACGGACCTTGATCGGTCGCCCCTCAAAGCCCGTCTTGCGCATACGCGCGCTTAGCCGCGCGCCTTTTTTACGATGGTAAAGTCGGGAGCCATGCTCACGACGACCTCCGCCGCACTCGACGCAAAGCGCCGGTCCGCATCGAGTTCACGGGTAACCAGCGAGAGCCGAACACCCTCGACACCCCGGAGCATGCGGCCCAAAACAGGCTGCACCGGCGTATACATGCGCACAGTATGCTCGTCCGAGTCGCCCCGGAAGAGCGGCGCATGCATGTTGCCGATCTCCCAGCACGAATGCGCGAGCGCAATCGGGTCCATGCGGTCAACTTCGACCAAATAAACCTCGGCGCTGCGCAAGCGCACGACAACCGCCACGGGCACCATGCCCGAACGGTCAATGGCGAGCACGTCGCCGTCGGCAAGACGACCGCCGTCGGCAGTATCCAGCCGAACATCGACCGTGCGCCCCAGCTCCGTCACGCCCACAAACGCGTATACATCAGCCTGGTCCCAATCGAGCAGTAGCTCGTCAACTTCAAAGACGCCGCCCAACTTCCGGCGAAGCAGGAGTTCATAGGACGGATCGTTGAGATTTCCCAAGCATGTCGTCGAAACCAAGCGTTCAGGCATACTCTAACCCTCGACCTCGACGAGCTCGATATCAAAGTTGAGGTCCTTACCGGCCAGCTCATGGTTGGCGTCGAGCGTCACGGCCTCGGGCGTTACATCGATGACCACGGCGGGGACGGGCATACCGCTCGGCGTGGACAGGAAGAGCTTCATGCCCTTCTCAATCTGCTCGATGTTGGGAACCTGTTCGGCCGGGAAGGTCAGAACCATCTCGGGATTGTGCTCGCCGTAGGCATCGGCAGCAGGAATGTGCACGGTCTTCTTCTCACCCACCTGCATGTCGACAACAGCGGCGTCGAAGCCCTTGATCATCTGGCCGGCGCCGCAGGTGAACTCCAGCGGCTCGCCGCGATCGTAGGAGCTATCGAACTGCGTGCCGTCGTCGAGCGTGCCGCGATAATGAGTCTTGACCTTCTTGCCCTGGTTGGACATGGAAACCTCCGTGATAAGGGCGGCGCACAACACGGGCCGCCATGAACATATGGCGCTAACTATACCCTAGTCATACAATTTGAAGACAGTTTGCAAAGAAACGCTGCAACCGGAGGAACCATGGCATATCCCGTATTTGACCTACACTGCGACACCGCCGACCGAATCGGCTGGGCCACGCTCGATCTCGACCTGCGCTTTACCGCCGGCACCGACGGTTATTTCCCCGGCGACGAAACGCATCCGCAAGATTTCGACCTCATCGAGGGTAACGCCTGCGCCATCTCGCTCGCAAAGATCGGCAACACGCCGTGGGCACAGTGCTTCGCTACGTTTGTCCCCGACGAGATCCCCACCGCCTACGCCGCGCGCTTCCAGGCGCAAATCATGGCGCATATGAGCGGCCAGGCAATGCTCAACCACGACCGCATGGTCAACGTGCGCAGCACCGCAGACATTCGCCCCGCGCTCAAGGACGGCAAGATCGCCTGTATCCACACCATCGAAAACGCCACGTTCTTTGCCGAGGACCCCGCGCTGATCGAGGTGCTCAAGAGCCTGGGCGTGCTTATGTCGTCACTCAGCTGGAACGCGCAGGGACCGCTCGCGAGCGGCCACGACACCCACGCCGGCCTTACCGCCGCCGGCGTCGAGGCACTTACGCAAATGGAGCACGCCGGCATGGTACTCGACGTCTCCCACCTCAACGATGAGTGCTTTGACGAGGTTGTCGCCCACGCCACGCGCCCCTTCGTCGCCAGCCACTCCAACTCCCGTGCGGTTTGCGGCGTCAAGCGCAACCTTACCGACGACCAGTTCCGTACCATTCGCGACATGGGCGGCATCGTCGGCCTCAACTACTGCAGCAAGTTCCTTTCCAACGACGCAACCGACAAAACCGCCGCAGACGTCACCTTCGACCAGCTGGCGGCACATATCGAGCACTGGCTCGACCTGGGCGGCGAGGACGCCATCGCGCTCGGCGGCGACTGGGACGGTGCCACGGTGCCCGCTTTCCTCTCCGATGCCAGCAAGATGCCCGAATTCCAGAACATGCTCTCCAAGCACTTTGGCAAGACCGTGATGCAAAAGCTCTGCAGCGACAACGCGCTTGCCTTCTTCGAGCGCTATTAATTTCACATCCCTTGAGCGGGCCGGCATGCCGAACGGTCGACATGCCGGCCCGTCCCCAATCCAAAGGACCGCTTTTGACGCAGCAGTTTACGATTTCCGTATCCCGACCGGATGGGACGCCCATCCCCGTCGTCGTTACCAAAAAGCGCGTCAAGAACTTCAACCTACGTGTCACATCGAGCGGTGAGGTCCACGCCAGCGCACCGCTCGGCGCCAGCCGCGAGCGCATCGAGGCATTTGTGAAGCGCAACAGCGCCTGGATTGTCAGCCAACTTGCCCAGCGCGAGCAACGTCAGGCGGCAGCGCGAGAGCCACTCAGTCCCTCGTCCATCATTGCACTTTGGGGCAAGCCCATCACGGTACAGGATGCGCTCGATCACAACTTTGCATCACCCGCACCGCGACCCAAGCAGGCTACCTTCGCAAGTTTTATGGGTACCGACGAAACGGACGAAGGTCCACAGGCCAAGCGGCGCGCAATCCTCGACGGCCTAACGTCCGACGAGCTCCAAGCCCACATCAGCCAGCTTTATACGACCGAGGTCACCGCAGCGCTACGCGACATCGTGCACGCATACGAAATCGCAATGGGCGTCGCCGTTTCCCGCGTTTCCGTACGTAGTATGAAAACGCGTTGGGGCTCATGCACGCCCAAATCCGGTGCCGTTCGCATCGCACGAGAACTTGCCGCCTACCCCGTCGAATGCCTCGACATGGTTGTCGCCCACGAGCTCGTCCACTTGCTCGAGCCAAGCCACAATCATCGGTTTCACGCCCTGCTCGACACGTACTGCCCCAACAATAGAGCGCTATCGCAGCGGCTCAAAAAACCGCCTGCCAACGAGCTGTAGGGCCGGTTAGCGCACGCGCTCGATCTCGACACCGCAACTTGTCAGGGGAAGACCGACGGGTGCCCAAGGCTTATCGAGCTTAACACGCACGCCAAGCAGCAGGGGGTAACGACGCAGCAGCATCTGGGCTACACCCTCGGCTGCAGCCTCGATAAGCTTAAACGTATGCTCGCGCAGATAACCATCGACATCGTGGCACACCGAGCCGTAGTCAATCGAGGCGTCCAGGCTATCGTGCTCCCCCGCTGCACGCAGGTCGGCATAGAGCACCAAGGACACAATGAACTTCTGGCCCAGCGCGTTCTCTTCGGGATACACGCCGTGGTTAGCAAAAACCTCAAGTCCTTCAACGGTGATGCGATCGGCATGGCGAAGGTCGTCATAGCTCACGTGGGGCACCGCCGTTGCGGTGGATATTTCGCCCCTTCCACGGCGAGCGAGCTCGGCACCTTCAGTCTTAGTTGCATTCTCGGGCAGTTTTTTGTTACTCATCGCGATCGTCTCCTTCGTTTAGAACCCCGACCGCGCAAACTAACTACACGCGAATCGACAGGTTCTTTTTATCATCGCTCCAGTTGCAAGCATTGCGCGCGGGACATGCAAAGCAGGCGCGCGACGCTTTGTCGGCTGCATAGAGCAGGCGCTCAAGCGGTTGGCTGTTCACGCGCAGCTTTCGATGGCCCAGAATGGCCGTCTTAATGGCTGCGGCATCGGCCGGCTCAAACGCCACGTCATTGGGCATGCCGCCGAGAATCGCATCGGCGACGCACTCGCTTGCAACATCATGGGATATACCCGATTCATACTGTTCATCTTTGCCGATATCGTGAAGAAGCGCCGTGGCGTAAATGACCTCGCGGTCAAATTCGAGCTGTTCCTCGAGATTCTTAATCCACATAATGCGCGCGACATCCAGCAGATGGTCAATACCGTGGCGGCAAAAGATGCGCCCCGATTCCAACTGTGCAATGTTGCCCAGGTGCCGCCGGAACAGCCCGTTGGCACAAATGTAATCAATGCGAGGCATGGCGCCAAAAGGAGTCAGGCCCGAAGCCATAAAGCCGCGACGCGGTGTCCCCTCATCGGTCTTCGATGTAAAGTCGTTGACGACTCTCATGGTTAGCGGCCCAGCATCCTAAAGAACCGCTCCTCGAGCGCCGAATCGGTCTCAAAGACACCGCGGCGAGCGAGCGTCACGGTCTTGGTGCCGGGCTTTTGCACGCCACGCATGGTCATGCACATGTGCTCGGCTTCCATCAGCACAATCGCCCCTTGGGGAGCAAGATATTCCATGAGGGCATCGGCAACCTGTGCGCACAGCTGCTCCTGCAGCTGCAGACGACGGGCATAGACCTCAACCGTGCGAGCAAGCTTAGACAGGCCCGCCACGCGACCGTTAGGGATATAGCCGATCGCAGCCTTGCCATAAAACGGCAGCAGATGGTGTTCGCACAGCGAGTAAAACGTAATGTCGCGCTCGATAACCAAATCGTTCGAAGCGACGGCAAAAGTTTTGGATAGGTGCTCCTCGGCACTCTGGTCCATACCGCCGGCAATCTCGCCATACATACGGGCGACGCGTGCCGGAGTCTCCAGCAAGCCCTCACGAGTTGGGTCCTCGCCTATACCTTCAAGCAGCAGCTTAATGGCAGTCTCGACTTTTTCCTGATCGACCATCTGGGCCTCACTTTTTCGATTTAGCGTTCGCGCTATGGTACCACGCCGGCACGCAACCTCTGCCACCTACATAGTATGGGTCGAATAGACCGGATCGTCCCGCCAAAGCTCCACGGCGTCGCAAAGCGCAATGTTCTCACGCTCGGCACGGGCACGCGTGGCGTTCATATCAATCACGCGCTGATTGCTCGAGCCCCTAAAGCGCAACGAGATATCGTACAGATCCTGAACGAACGGACCGTCCACCAACATATCGAGGCAGGCGAGAATGCGCTCCGTCGCCTCGGTATAGTGACGACCGCCCGGCATAAGTTCCTCGAGCACGTCACCGGTAAAGCACCAAATGGTCTTCCCCGACCCCACAGGATAAGTGGCACGAACACGCTCAATAAAATCAACGAGTCCCACCTGGTTCTCGGGTTCCATAGGCTCCCCGCCCAGAATCGTCAGGCCATCGATAAAGGGATGGTCGAGACTCTCGATGATCTTGTCCTCGACGGTGCGATCAAAGGGCTCGCCCGCAGCAAAATCCCACGCAACAGAGTTAAAGCAGTTCTTGCACCCACGACGGCACCCGCTCACAAACAGAGAAGTACGAACGCCTTCCCCATCAGCAATGTCGAAATACTTAATGTTCGCGTAGTTCATAGATAACTCTCCCGGGAGGCCGGGACATATCATCCCGTCCTCAAACATTCTCGGCCTTCGGCCTGCGAAACTGCGGGCGGGACGATATGTCCCGGCCTCATGCAAAGGGTAACTCAATGAACGAAGCGAACATCGAGTATAGGGTTCGAGGTCCAATAAAAACTGGGTTGCGGCTCAACCGCCATCGCAAGTAAATTGCAGCTGCAGCTCGAATTATTTCCGCTAAGAACTTCGAGAAGCGAGCAGACCGCATGCTACATCTCAGCTACATCAACTTGGCCGCCCCGTAGCGAGGCCCCGGACCTTTGCTCGATATGAGTTCCGCACGAACAGGAGGCGCCAGTGGCGCCTCCGTCGTGAGCCAGGACTGTCCGAAATAGCGAGTAAAGGTCCGGGGCCTCGCTACGGGGCGGCCTGGGATGGTTATTAGAGATGCAGCACGCGGTCGCGGATCTCCTCGGTTCGGCCCTGGTTCCAGAACTGGGTACCGATGTAGCCGCACGTACGACGAGCGACATTCATCTTCTCCTGGTCACGATTGCCGCAATTGGGGCACTCCCACACCAGCTTGCCGTCATCCTCGACAATCTTGATCTCGCCGTCGTAACCGCACACCTGGCAATAATCGCTCTTGGTGTTGAGCTCGGCGTACATGATGTTGTCGTAGATGTACTGCATCACGCGAATGACAGCCTTGAGGTTGTCCTGCATGTTGGGAACCTCAACGTAGGAGATAGCACCGCCCGGCGAAAGCTGCTGGAACATGCCTTCAAACTTAAGTTTGTCGAAGGCATCGATCTCCTCGGACACGTGGACGTGATAGCTGTTAGTAATGTAGCCCTTGTCCGTCACGCCCGGGATAATGCCAAAACGACGCTGCAGGCACTTGGCAAACTTGTAGGTCGTCGACTCCAACGGCGTGCCGTACAGCGAGAAATCGATGTCGCTCGCAGCCTTCCACTCCGCGCACTTGTCGTTCATGTGCTGCATGACGGCCATGGCAAACGGCGTGCCCTCCTTCTCGGTGTGGCTGTGACCCGTCATGTACTTGACGCACTCATACAGACCGGCGTAACCCAGGCTGATGGTGGAATAGCCGCCCACGAGCAGTTTGTCGATCGTCTCACCCTTCTTAAGGCGCGCCAGGGCGCCGTACTGCCAAAGGATCGGCGCGGCATCCGAAAGCGTGCCCATCAGGCGCTCATGGCGGCACAGCAGGGCCCGGTGGCACAGCTCAAGGCGCTCATCGAAGATCTTCCAGAACTTGTCCATATCCTGGTGCGAGCTCAACGCGACATCGGGCAGGTTAATGGTTACAACACCCTGGTTAAAGCGACCATAGTACTTAGGCTTGGTCGGGTCATAGTTCAGCGCGTTGGCAACATTGTTAAAGCCGTTGCCCGAGCGATCGGGCGTCAGGAAACTGCGGCAACCCATGCAGGTGTAGCAATCGCCGTTGCCGGCGCTCTCGCCCTTCGACAGCTTGAGCTCGCGCATCTTCTTCTCGGAGATGTAGTCGGGCACCATGCGCTTGGCGGTGCACTTGGCAGCCAGCTGGGTCAGGTAGAAGTACGGGGAATTCTCGTGAACGTTATCGTCCTCGAGTACATAGATAAGCTTGGGGAATGCCGGGGTAATCCACACGCCGGCCTCGTTCTTAACGCCCTCGTAGCGCTGGCGAAGCGTCTCCTCCACAATCATGGCAAGGTCGTGCTTCTCCTGAGGCGTACGGGCCTCGTTAAGATACATAAAGACCGTCACGAACGGCGCCTGGCCATTCGTGGTCATAAGGGTCACGACCTGATACTGAATCGTCTGGACGCCGCGACGGATCTCGTCACGCAGACGGTCCTCAACGACTTCGCGAACCTTCTCGGCAGACGCAGAGACGCCAAGCTCATCGAGCTCGCGGGCAACCTCGCCGCGAATCTTCTGACGGCTCACCTCAACAAAGGGGGCAAGATGGGTCAGCGAGATAGACTGGCCGCCGTACTGGGAGGAAGCAACCTGGGCGATAATCTGCGTCGCGATGTTGCAGGCAGTCGAGAAGCTGTGCGGCTTCTCGATCAGCGTGCCCGAGATAACAGTACCGTTCTGGAGCATATCCTCCAGGTTCACCAGGTCGCAGTTATGCATGTGCTGGGCAAAGTAGTCCGAATCATGGAAGTGAATCAGGCCCTCATTGTGAGCATCCACAATCTCCTGGGGCAGCAGCACGCGCTGGGTCAGGTCCTTGGAGATCTCGCCGGCCATATAGTCGCGCTGAACGGAGTTGACGGTCGGGTTCTTGTTGGAGTTCTCCTGCTTGACCTCTTCGTTGTTGCACTCGATCAGCGACAGAATCTTGTCGTCGGTCGTGTTCTTCTGGCGCTTCAGGCTCTGAACATAGCGATAGATGATGTAATGGCGAGCGACCTCGTAGCAGTCGAGACGCATGATCTCGTCCTCGACCAGATCCTGGATCTCCTCGACCGACACGGTGTGACCCGCGTTCTCGCATGCCTCGGCGACGTTTTGTGCCGCGTAAACCACCTGGCGGTCGGTTAGACGAGAGCTCTCCTCGACCTCCAAGTTGGCGGCGCGAATCGCATTGACGATCTTATCGATGTCGAAGACAACCTCGGTGCCGCTGCGCTTGATGATCTTCATCCTCTTGCCTCTTTCGCGTCGTAGCCTCATTGCGCTTCAGAGCCAAACGATGCCCGGCAGGGCTTGCCCCTGTCTTGCGGCGCCGTCGCGCAATCTGTGTTCTCGATAAACCATAGGTCCTCATGCGGACATTCCTCGCGGCCGATCAAGCGGCTCAAAGGCGTGTCCAAATGGGGTGAATAAGGTCCTCGTTCTCTGTCCGCCATCTATCATACGACAAAGACGCATCTATATCCTGTATTCTTTTTTTAGGTCAAACACAACATATAGTGTTTCAGCAGGTCAAAGCAATTGGTCATTTTGCAGACGCATTATAAATGAGGGGTTCTTGGCGAGTCGGTAAAACGTTACCAACACGGCTACCTGCATGGCAGTTATAAAACCCCCTTAGTCAAGCCGCTGACAAATCCTACTAAAACCAAGCCACTCACGCCAAAAGAATCCAAAAGATTATGCTTGACCAACATGTTGCGGTCGAATGCCGGCGGACGGAGCGACGGGACTGCAAACGCTCGGAAGACTGTAGCCCCGGCACCCCGTCCGCCGGCATTCGATAGGCGAGGAGCTATTACTTCTCTTCGCGAGCTATCAAGCCATTGATAGAAAGAGGGCCGCCGGCATATGTCGGCGGCCCCGATAAAACATGATGGGCGGCAAAGCAACTACTCGAGCGGTTACTCCGCCTCGCCGCTGGCCGCCATCTTCTCGGCCTCGGCAAGCTGGGCCGGAGTGAGCTTGCGATACTTAATGGCGCCAAAGACGACACAAGCCGCACAGACGATTATGCCGGCGATGAACTTCTGGTCAATCGTTGCACCAAACGGCGACGTCACGGCCTCAAACACAATGGGAGACAGTGCCATGCCAAAGTTGATGCCCGCCATGCCAATGGCGAGGTTAAACGCACGTCCCTCGGGAGCAGAGTTGCCGGCGGCAAAATTGCCCTCCAGCGGCACGTAGGTCTCCTTGCCCAGCGCAACGACAAAGCCCGCAACGCACAGCACCATAAAGGTGGGCGCAACCAGCGTCAGGCCCAGGCCAACGAGCGTCACGCCCCACGCGATCGGCATCGACAGGTTCTTGAACTTGGCAAACAGCGGGCCCACTAAAAGGCCAGCCGCAATGCCGGCGACCGTCATGACGGTCGAAGCGAGGCCAGCCTCAACAGTGCCGCCAAAGCCGCGACCCACGACAAGCAGCGAGACATTGGAGCTAAAGAGCTGGAACGTGAGTACGAACACAAAGCTCATGACCGTGATAATTGCGACCTCTTTGGGCATGTTGGCAAACACGTTGACCTTACGCCTGGGCTCAAGATGACCCTCGGGCAGGCAGACGGCCTCAATGACGATAAACACGATCATGATGAAGTACGCCGCATAGCTGTGGAACCACTCGGCAGAACCCAAGATGCCGGAAACCATCGTCCAGATAATGCCACCCAGTGCAACAAAGGTTGAGTAGATGCCCATGACAAACGAACGCTGCTTGCCACCGAAATAGTCGGCGATCAGAGCGTCGGTCGAGTTCTGCACGGCGCCAAGGCCAAGACCCATCACGGCAGAGGCCGCAAGAACCTGGGCAAGCGAATCGTGGAACACCAGCACCGAGGCGCCGGCGAGCATCACGATAACGTGGCCGACAAGCGTCGTCTTCTTCTTGGATACACGCGAGGCGAGCTGGGAAGACACGAGCATGGCGGACACAGCCATCATGAGCGGAATGATGCCGATGATCATCTGGACGGCAGCGATGTTTTCGTTGGGAAACGCCGCCGCAACAGAGGCCACGATGGGGACGGGCACCAACATGCCCATAATGCACATGGCGGCAGCATAAATGCCCACCAGGTACTTGATCTTGGTTTTATCCATGATCTATCCTTACACTTAGAAAAAGGGTCGGAGCGGCCGGACGTCACCATCGGCCGCCCCAAACACAGCACTATCAGTCGTTAAAACCAGTGAACACGGGCTCTCCGCTGTACACGAGCGCTTCCTCGACACCATCGAGCACGCGGCAGGCGCCAGACGCCATCGCCTCGAGCTCAAACTCGCCGGGATAAGCCGACACGGGGGCGATCCAAGAGCAGCATTCCTCAATCGAGGCAACGAGCTCCTTGCTGTAGACCATGCCGCCTCCGAGCAAGATACCGTCGACATCGCCCTTCAGCACACATGCCATCTCGCCAATCCACTTGCAGATTTGGTAGACCATTGCATCCCAGGCGCGAGCTGCGGCCTTATCTCCCGCTGCAGCACGTTCGCACACCTCGATGGCATCGGAGGTACCCAAAAGGTCAACGAAGCCGCCAGTCTTCATGCAATGGGCGCGGGCGACATCAAGACCGTGCTCCGCGGTGTACTTTGCGACCTCGATCGCGGGAACCGATCCGCAGCGCGTCGGCGCCATGGGGCCTTCGCCGCCAACGATGTCGTTGCCGTCGACCATCTTGCCCTTAAGGTGGGCAGAAATCGAAATGCCACCGCCGATATGACAGACAATAAAGTTGCACTCGTCGTATGCGCGACCGAGCTTTGCCGCATGGCGGATGGCGGTCTCTTTGAGATTAAGGGCGTGCAGGTGCACGTTTCGATACACGCCCTTAATGCCCGTCATGCGTGCGAGGTCGCACAGCTCGTCGGTATCGGGAGGATTCACCACAAAGGCGGGCTTGCCACATTTCACGGCAAATTCGTGGGCAATCTGGGGCCCCAGCTGCGCCGGGTGCCGAACGCCATTCGCACCGATGCGGGCATGCTCGAGCATAACCTCGTTGATGGCATACGTACCACCGGGCAGCGAAAGCAAGCCACCACCGCGACCGACAAATGCATCAAAGTCCTCGAGCTTTAGGCCCGCCTCCCCCAGCGCTCCAAGAATCAGATCGCAGCGATACGGCATCTGAGCCGAAACCCCGTCGAACTGGGCAAGGTCCTTCGCATCGTGCGCAACGTTCTTACTGAGCTTGCACTCATCGCCCTCAAAAACGCCCACCTTCGTGGAAGTGGAACCAGGGTTGATTACCAGGACGCGCCAGGGAGTCTTTTTATCGGACATGCCTTAAGCCTCCTTAAGCGCCTGGGCGCGCACGCAGCTCATCACCACGTTGCCGACGATCTCATCGACGGGCGCAGAGCGCGAGCAATCGCACACGATCTTCTTGAAGCCCTGAAGCATGGGGCCGTAAGCATTGGCGCCGGTCAGATTCTGGATGATCTTGACGCCGATATTGCCCACGTTGATATCGGGCCAGATGACCACGTTGGCTTGGCCTGCAACAGCGGATTCGCGATGAACCTTCTTGGCCGCAACCTTGGGGTTAATCGCCGAATCAAACTGGAACTCGCCGTCGATGGCAAGGTCGGGACGGCGATCGTTGGCAATCTCGCGAGCACGACGTACCTTGTCGACGAGTTCGTTATCCATCGAACCGTCAGTCGAATGCGAAAGCAGCGCGCAACGGATATCCCATCCGGTCAGCGAGCGTACCGTTTCGCTCGACGAAATCGCGATCGAGGCAAGCTCCTCGCTCGTGGGGTCAACGCACACGGCAGAATCGCCAAAAGCCAAAAGGCCACCTTCGCCGCCATTCCAGTTGGGGATGTCGGCGATACCGCACGAGCTCACGGTGTCCACCCCGTCGGCAAGGCCGACGATGGCCTGACCAGCCAGGATAATATCGCCCGTAGCGTTATCGATACCGGCGAACATAACGTCGACATCGCCGAGCACCTGCAAAATCAGGGCGCGCTCAAGCGGACGCGTCATACGGCGCGCAGCGCCCTTGAGCTTAAACTTGCAATCCGGATGAGAAAGGTAGCGCTCGCAGCAAGCGGCGTTCGCCTCCTCGTCGGTCACATCGACAATCTCGATGCCGTCAAGGGAGATGCCGCGCTCATCGGCAAGCTCCTTGAGCTTGCCGCCATCGCCGACCAGCACACATTCGGCAAGATGCTCGGCGGCGATCTTTGCGACCGCCTGCATCATGGTCTCGTTTTCGCCCTCGGGAAAAGCAACGCGCATAGGCTTGGCGGCAGCCTGCTCGCGCAGGGTCTGCATCAGGTCCATGGCAGTTACTCCATCTCTTCGGCAGTGCGCTCGATAAGCTCGCCGATGGTCTTCATGACCATGACCTCGCGAACGGGGACCTCGGCATCGAGCTCGTTCTCGATCATGGAGGTCAGAGCGATCATCTTCATCGAGCCCTTGCCCAGGGTCTCAAACGTCGTCTCGGGGGTCACATCGCCGTCATAGTTGTAGGCGGACTTGGCAAAATCGCAGATCTGTTGAGTGAGTTCTTCGTTCATGATGGTGCCTTTCAATCGAAAAAGAGGGGCGACCACGGCGGGCTGGAGACATGGGTCCCGCCGTGGCCTAAGAGAGGAATCGAATTGTTGCAGGGGTGAAAACCTAATCGTCAAGCTCGAACGTAAGCTCTTTATAGCCTGGACGGTCGATAACCTTGGCATGGACGCCAACGGTCTCGCCCGCCATGAGCTTGGCGCGAATCTCGGGGGCCTTCTTCTTGGTAATGCCGTAGATGACGTAGGTGTACTGAGAACCCTCGTCGATATCGACGGCGCCGTAGGCGTACTTGCCATACTCCTTGAGATAGGGCTTGTCGTTCTGCGGACCAGGCAGGGTAAAATCGATCAGATGCCCGTGACCGGAAACCTGGACCCAATCGGTCTTGTGATAGCCGCAGGCATTGCAGGCAAGGTGGGGCGGAAACTCGACGGCTCCGCACTCGGGGCACTGGCGCGCCCAATAGATGCCCTCTTCAAGACCCGTGTAGAACTTCTTGACCACGGGCTCCATATCTTTGAGTTGCATGAGAATACTCCTTATGGGAAATCGAAAACCGCGGTCGCTTAGGCGACGGTACGAAGGATCTGGCAGCGCACGTTCTGAGAACCGCCAAAACCGCGCAGGAAAGCCGTTTCGGGAACCTTCTTCATCTGGGTGGCACCGGCGACGCCACGCATCTGCTTAACGGCCTCGACGATATCGGCGATGCCGGATGCGCCATGGGCGTGACCGAAATTGCAACGGCCACCGTGCGGGTTGATGGGCTTATCGCCGTCAAAAGCGGTGCGACCATCGATCGCGTACTTCCAGGCCTCGCCGCGCGGAATATAGCCGCACTCCTCGGCCGAGACGATCTCGGAAGCCAGGAAGAAGTCGTTGCACATGAACAGGTCAATCTCATCGGGGCTCACGCCGGTAAGGTCATAGACCTGCTTGGCGGCAAGCTCGGTAGCCCAGTGCTCGTTGTGGAGCAGACCGGCCTCGACAGCAGAGGCGCCCGTACCCAGAACCTCAATAGGCGCATACGGCACGCCCATGGCCTTTGCCTTCTCCGTGGGCATTACGACAACAGCGGCGGCGCCGTCGCACTTCTTCTCAAAGCCGGTGACGCGCAGGTACTGCGTAACGCGCGGGTTGTACATGCTCTTGAGATACTCGTCGGCGGTATCGAACCCAGCTGCCTTCGCGTCCTCCTCGACCGTGGTCTCGTACCAGGCAAGGGGATTCAGGACGGCACCGCGGCGAAGGCTCTTGGTAAGGCCGTTCAGGGCATCATCGATCTGATCGGCGGTAAGGTCGTACTGCATCGAATACTCGTTGATCCAGTTGTCGAACGACACGCCAAAGGCGCCGTCGAGCGGACGACCATAAGCGCGGTCATAAATCTTATCGAGCGAAGGGATCATGACGTCGAGCGTAAAGTCCTGACGAATATGGGAGGGCATGTGCTCAACGGGAAGAGTCGAAGCCAAATCGCAGGCACCCGTAAGGACAACATCGTAGGCACCGGAGGCGACTGCCATCACGGCCTGCTCAAGGGCGACGTAGCCCGTGCAGCAAGCCTCGGAATGATGGACAGAGCCCTTGGCACGAACGCCAAACCAATCGGCAACCTGCATGTTGGGAGTAATGCAATCGCCAACGAGATACGGATTGGCGCTGCCGTGATAGAAAAAGTCGATATCGCGGGGCTCAAGACCGGCATCGGCAATTGCCTCGAGAGCCGCATAGCCAAACGCCTCGCCCTCGCCAATACCCTGGGTCTCGGAATGCTCCTCAAAATCCTTGAACGGGGTGCAGCCTACGCCTACAATCGAGACGCTGCGCATGTTCTTTCCGAGCGTAACCACTGAATATCACATCCTAATCATGTGAAGGTGTACGGAATGATGGCGCAGTCCAGCCGCGAGCGAAGGTGAGAGAGCGCTCGCGGCTTTTCTGTGCCGTCACACGTTGAACTACTGCAGTGGTTCTTTTGAACGTAGCTTTAGTTTACGAGGGGTTAAACGAGACGCGTGAGACAAAAAGCCCCGATGTGTCCCATCATATGGGACACATCGGGGCTAGGCGTTCCAAATAGCAGATAAATGGCCATACTTAAATCGATTCATAGGGCCGGATTACTCTGAATCCGCAACCTATGCAACCGTTCATCCCTAAAAATCAGCCGTTCACCCGAGCGGCTTTTCAAAATCGGGGATACGCGGGTGCCAATGGCGCGAGGCGTCGTCGACAAACAACGGCGCATAGAACATGCGATTGAGCGCGGCGGCAACGGTGCGCGCCTCCAAATCGGGACGGACCTCGAGCCAGTACTGGATAAGGTTATGGTGACCCGCGAGAGCGAAAGCCAGATACAGGTCAAGATCGGTCTCGTCAGAAAACGTTGAGCGCAGACGGTCGCGAAAATACTCATGCATAAAAACCGTAGCCTTATGCGTGAACACGGGGTCCCCGTTTTCACTGTTGAGCGCGAGCACCTTCGAACGATTGCGCTGCAGGATCTCCATACGCTTAATCATCGTCGGCGTCGGATCGAGCTGAGCGTCACCAAAGCGCGCCTCAAGGGCAACGTCGTTAATCTCTTGCATGTTGTGGAGCAGATCGTCCTCAAATCGCTTAACAACGTCGTCAACAGAACGATAGCAGCGGTAAAACGTCGATTTCGAGGTGTGCGCGAGCCTCAGCACATCGGTCACCTTGATCGCCTGCACCGGCGTCGTCCCCATAAGTTCAAAGACGGCATCCTCGATCCGTGAAGCGATATCGTTTTGAGCGTTCAGCGGCATAGCGGCCTCCCCTATTAGCGATTGGCTCCTATGCTACCCGAAAGGTATGCTCCTTGAGGACGATACGAGGCATAGAGCGCGCCGCACAAGAGATGACGCAGCGACCGTATGTCACCGACGAAGTATTCCATCCACCGGGCATGCCATCTTTGCGAGGGTCAATCGAAAACCCGACGCCTTCAGCCTTGAGGATGGCCTCGATACGCGTCCACGTCTGACTCAGGCGAAGATTGCGTTCTTGCAAATTGGGGGCAGCGTTAATCCACACGCGCTCGTCGTCGTTTGCCATACGCCCAACCGCAACGGGGGCAATCTCATCGATCGCCTCGATATCCACGCCAATAGGTCCTCCGACCGACCGAGCAACATCGGAAACAGCGAGGACGGCCACGCTTCCGCCATGTGAAATGGAAATAGAGGGGGCCTCCCCATCCGCAAGCTCGATCTTGCCGAAAGCAGAACACGCAAGCTGGGTGTCGTCGAAGACACCCAGGGCGTCGCGAAGAAGCAGGCCCACGCCTGCAGCTTCTCTCCGAGACGCAATTGGGAAATCCCCATTGGAGGCACGTAAGGCATAGCGTCCCGCGATTGATGCCATATCAAGGGTCTCACCGGGACCGATCGCTGAAACGTCAACGAGATGCACGGTTATGTTCAAAATGGTCAACCCCCACTCGATTGAGATGACAAGGCTAAACAGACGCTCAGAACCACTCTTTCATGAATTGAGATACCTTTTGCCGGCGATTTGGCGACTCATTTGGTGACCAAAACAAAAACAGCTCAGAGACTAAGCCTCTGAGCTGCGAACATTTGGTGGGCGTTAGAAGATTTGAACTTCTGACCTCTTCCGTGTCAGGGAAGCGCTCTCCCCCTGAGCTAAACGCCCAAATGGAGCGGACAACGGGGCTCGAACCCGCGACCCCAACCTTGGCAAGGTTGTGCTCTACCAACTGAGCCATGTCCGCTTGCGGGTTATTAATTTACGCGAGTTGCCCAAAAGACGCAAGTACTTTTTTTCAAAAAAATTGTTCAATGCAAGTTCGCGCAGGTGGATAACGTCAAGCCAAAGCGCTAAGCGCACGATTCCAATGCCGAGCTAAACAACTTCACCATCCGAACGCGCGTGCCGGCGCCATCCGTACGACGGGCAACTTCCACATTATCGACGAGCATGCGCATAAGCTTGATACCTCGCCCGCGCTCCTCAGAAGCCACCGGCTCGCTCGCCCCATCGATAGAATAGCCAGCGCCCCGATCAAGCACCTCGAGCACAACACGGTCCCCATAGGCCTGAACCGTCAGGATGCAGCCAACACCGCCCGCATGGTCATATGCGTTACCCAATGCCTCCCCCAACGCCAATGCGACGTCATAGCGCTCATCACGCCTCAGGGGAAGCGATTCGAGGAGCTCAGCCACACGATGCCGATAATACGGGAGATTCTCGATGCCTCGCTGCACTTCGACGCTCTTGCTCCATCGCGGCAACTCCCCCACCGGAATGGCGGGAATCGACTCCCGCGCCGGGCCCGCGACATGCAGGATGTCGACAAGTCGGGCAATTTCCAAAAAGCGAACGACCCCATCGGAGGCGTTAACGAGCGAAAGCAGTCCCTCATGCCTCATAAGCTCTCTAGCACGTGTAAGCAAAAACGCCAAACCCGTCGAGTCGATAAAGCCCACGGCCTGGCAATTGATGACAACACGACGCACGCCCCGGTCGATCAAATTATCCAACCGTCGGCGCAGTGCGGGCACCGAGGCGATGTCGATATCGCCCGGTGGCGTCAAAACCGCTATGTCATTCCACTCATTCATACGACCATGGTTCCCCAAAAGAGCTCGCTCGATGCACACGTATCTGCAACCGCGCAGATTTCGCCCGTCAGGCGTCGTGACCTACGATCGACCCCGTAAAAACTCAAGGGAAACCAGCGCGATGTCATCGTTCAGCGCCGACTCGGTAAAGCGGTCAAGCTCGCCCAAGACCTTGCCGCAGATTCCCGATACGCCCTCACCCGAGACAGAGAGCAAAAGGTCACGAAGGCGCTGCTCGCCAAAAAAAGCACCCGAGCGATCACGTGCTTCGATTGTTCCATCGGTATACATAAATAGCATGTCACCAGGAGCGAACGTAAACACGCCCGTCTCGTAGACCATGCTCTCAAAGGCACCGATCACGCCCGATTGGCACCCAAGGAGCTCCACTTCTCCGCCTCGGGCTTCACCGCCACCAAGCGGCGTCGACGACGGCCTAATGACCATAGTGGGAGGATGTCCCGCCGAGCAATAGGTAGCGCGGCCCGCCTTAAGATCGATCTTGGCGATAAACGCCGTCACAAACGTCTCGACCCTCGAAAAGCCCATGAGCATGCTATTGAGCGAGCGTGCCATACGGGCAGGCCCCGCACCCTCCCAGGCATAGGCCGTCAGCGCCGTCTTGACGAGCGCCGACATCGACGCCGCCTCGATTCCCTTGCCGGATACATCGCCCAAAATCATAACGGCGCAATCGTCGGGAAGTCGGACGAGCGTATAGAAGTCACCGCCGACCAACGCAGAATTCGTTGCCGATAGGTATACCGAATCGGTTGCAATGCCCGGAACGTCACCAAGCGAATTTCTCATGCCAATCTGAAGCGTCTGAGCGATATGACGCTCTTCGCGCTTTTGAGATTCGCCCTCATAGATCAGCTCAAAGTCATGCGCCAGATGCACCAGGTAGTCGTATTCAAGGTCGTCAATTGGTTCTTGGCTGCCATCGCGGAGTAGCAAAGCGCGCCTCGTCGGCCCCTTGGCGATATCAGCGGGAACGATCGCATCGTTGCTTCGTTTGCCATCCGCTTCCGAGTGGTAGCGCCCCGCTTCGATGCCGGAGTCGACATAAAGTCCCTGACACGGTAGGCCGTGGGCCCTCAACCATGCACCCATAGGCGTGGATTCGTCCACACGTGTAAGGCGCACGTGCTTGAGGTCGTCAGCGCTCGTCCCGCCCAACACCGAAGTCTCAAACCCGTCGGGGGCTGCCCCCAGGCGCGCTGCTGGCGCCGTGACAGAAAAGAAGAGTGACTCCGGATCGTCCGGCAGCGCCACACGACTGCCACCCTCAAAATCGATGACATAGGTTTCGAGGCCCGCATCATATTCCACGGGGCAGAAATGACAATTGAGCACCGTGCAGATTTCCGTCGACACCGCTCGCGAGGCGACAACGGGATCATCAAGATAGGTAAACAGTTCGTCGCGCAGCAAATTGAGCGAGCGGCCGAGCTCCGCCGTGCGACGCGAACGTAAGCTCGACGCCATGCCGACCAGCTGAATAGACAGGTAATCGCAGATGACCTCGAGCACGTTCACGTCATAGGCAAGTGGCGCCTGGGGGCGTTTCCAGCCAACTTCCAACACGCCAAGGACCTGCGTGCCGTAAAACACGGGAAGACAGATCTCGCTGCGATACGGGGGCATATCCTGCACGCGCAGCAAGTGCTTGGAACGATTGTCCAAATCCATGAACATGCCCGAAGCAACCCGGTCGCCCTCAAGGTCCTGCTGAATCGACAGGCGACAGGCACGCGACTCGCGAAGCACGTAGGTCGGAATGCCCGCGCCGTACGGCATAAACTCGGGCAGATAGCTGTCCTCAAGCTCCTTAGAAACACCGCGGAGCTTAAAGCCGCCACTCTCGGAAAAATAGATAGCCGCACCGGAGGCATCGAGCGTTCCAACGAGCTGATTCAAAACGATATCGAGCAAGCTGGGGAGCTCATCGGAGCCCACAGTACTCATAATGACCGAAAGGGTGCCCGAAAGGCGTTTATTCGCCACCCTAAGCTCCGATAGCGCACGTTTGAGCTGACGATCGTGGGAATACTGCTCTTCGATGCTGTGAAGCGCCACCAGGACACGCGGTGCACGACGTCCAAAGATACGCGGAGGCGTAACGGAACCTGCGCGAACCAAGACGGGAATAAAAGACCCGTCGCTCAGCTTGAGCATCAGCTCGCTCTCGGAGCCATCGGTCTCAAACGGCAGACGATGTTCGGTCGCGCGCTCAAAGGCAGACGAGTACAGAACGTCTTTGACATCACCGCTGATGACGTCAGCGCGTTCCTCGCACATCAGGTCGAGCAAACGATTATTCACATGCAGAATGGTTCCGTCGAGCTCACAGATGATGACAGCATCGCTCGTGATCTCGACCAGTTGGGCAACGTCTGCCCACTCGTTGCGCTCAAGCGTTTCCATCGTGGACCTCACCGTCTATCGGTAACAAAAAAGCCTCCGAAGAGGCTTCTCAAATGCGATGGTGTCGGAGGCGGGACTTGAACCCGCATGACCAAAAAGCGGTCACTAGCACCTCAAGCTAGCGCGTCTGCCAATTCCGCCACTCCGACATGCTATGTTGTTGATTCGCGGTTCGTTTTGTTGGACCCGCGCGTTCAACGAGGAAGATAATAACCTATGATTCGAGAACTGTGCAAGCACTTTTTTGAAAAAAGTTTACGAATTTGTAAATGCGCAGGTAGATCCGTATGTCCGGGTCGGAATGGGGGCAACTTCCCAACGCGTCCTCGGGCATGCGGCACATTTTGTTTCGCGCTTCGCGCTACAAAATGTGCCGCCCCCTGCGGAATGCGTTGGGAAGTTGCCCCCATTCCGACCCTGCGTTAACGCACTTCAAGCACAGCTATCAAACATGTTCTGGGGCTGAAAAAAATTTAGTGGCTCGGCTTTGCCGAGCCCTTATATAAGGAGGCCGGAGCTAGAGCTCCGGCCTCACTCAATTTCAAATTAGATTAAGTGAGCGATCAAGGAATCGCACCCCCCCCTGCAGTGGTAACACAGGGCCCGTGCTGGACTTAGTTTTCAGAACATTCCGCAGACCAGGAAACCCCCTTATCCGCAGCTCCGAAGGAGCAGGATAAGGGGGTTTCCATGGTCGAGGACGTTCTGAAAACTAAGTCCAGCACGGGCCCGGACGAAAACAACCGACTACAGGTCGATGTGCGATTCCTTAATCGGGAACGGCTCGGCGAAGTGGCACGCGCAGCAGTGGCCCGGGGCAACTTCCTTAAACTCAGGAAGCTTCTCGGAGCAGATACCCTGAGCGATCGGGCAGCGCGTGTGGAAACGGCAGCCGGTCGGCGGATCCAGCGGTGACGGCGGATCGCCGGCGAGGATGATGCGCTTGCGGGTCTTCTGGATATCAGGATCGGGCACCGGCACGGCAGACAGAAGCGACTGCGTGTACGGATGGTGAGGCTCGCTGTAGAGCGTCTTCCAGTCCGAAACCTCGACCATCTTACCCAGGTACATAACGGCAACGCGATCGGAGATGTGCTGCACGACGGAGAGGTCGTGAGCAATGAAGAGATAAGCAGTACCGAACTTATCCTGAAGCTCCTTCAGCAGGTTCAAAACCTGGGCCTGAATGGAAACGTCAAGTGCAGAGACAGGCTCGTCGCAGATGATCAGCTTGGGCTTCAGAGCGAACGCGCGGGCAATGCCGACACGCTGACGCTGACCGCCGGAGAACTCGTGCGGATAGCGGTTGATGTGCTCGGGGTTCAGACCGACGACGTCCAGCAGCTCGCGGACACGCTCAATACGCTCCTCCTTGGTGCCCACGCCGTGAATGGTCATGGGCTCGGAGACGATCTCGCCGATGGTCATACGAGGGTTGAGCGAAGCATAGGGATCCTGGAAGATAAACTGCATCTCGCGACGCATGTCCTTGATCTCATGTTTGCTCATCTCGGCAACATCTTTGCCCTGGAAGAACACCTTACCGGCGGTCGGCTTGGTCAAGCGCATGATGGTGCGACCCGTCGTGGACTTACCGCAACCAGACTCACCAACCAGACCAAAGGTCTCGCCAGGATAAATCTCAAAAGAGATGTCATTTACAGCAGAGACGACACGCTTGGAAAAACGCTTGGCGAACATGCCGGACTCAGCGGGGAACTCCTTAGAGAGGTGCTCGACCTTCAGCAACGGAGTACGCTCGTTGGTATCTGCCATTACGCCTCGCCTCCCTTCTTGGAATCCTTGCGCGTACGGGACGTCTCAGGAGCGTTCTTGAGAAACTCGGGGTCACCGGAGTAGTGGCATGCAGAGTAATGACCAGACTCGGTGACAACGCGCTCGGGGCGCTGCTTGCGGCACTTATCGGTCGCATAGGGACAACGAGGCGAGAACACGCAGCCCTCGGGCAGGTTCATGAGCGAAGGCGGGTTGCCGTGAATCGGCGTAAGCGGCTTCTTCTCTTCGATGGCCTGCTCCGGGATGGAGCGGATAAGGCCCCAGGTGTAGGGGTGGCGGCTCTCGTAGAAGATTTCCTCAGCAGTACCGAACTCGACGGGACGGCCGGCGTACATAACCATGATCTTGTCGGCCATGTCGGCGACGACGCCCAGGTCATGGGTAATCATGATGATGGCGTTGCCGTTCTTCTCCTGCATTTCCTGCATAAGCTCAATAATCTGAGCCTGGATGGTAACGTCCAGAGCCGTCGTGGGCTCGTCGGCAATCAGAATATCGGGATCGCAGGCAAGAGCCATGGCAATCATGACGCGCTGACGCATACCGCCAGAGAACTGGTGCGGATACTCGTTGACGCGCTTCTCGGGCTCGGGAATACCAACGAGGTCCAAAAGCTCGGTGGCACGCTTGAGTGCCTCCTGCTTGGAGTAGCCACGGTGCAGACGAAGGCCCTCACCCACCTGCTTGCCGATCTTATAGACCGGGTTCAAGGAGGTCATAGGATCTTGAAAGATCATCGCGATATCGTTGCCGCGAATGTGCTGCATCTCTTCCTCGGTCATCTCGAGGATAGAACGACCGCGATAGCGAACGTCGCCGCCCTCGATCTTCCCCGGAGGCATCGAAATAAGGCCCATGATGGTCATGGCGGTCACGGACTTACCGGAGCCGGACTCACCGACGACGCCAAGGGTCTCGCCGCGATCGAGCGTGTAGGAGACACCGTCGACAGCGCGAACGACGCCATCCTCGGTGTGGAAATACATCTTAAGGTCATCGACCTCGAGCAGATGCTGGCCCTCAGGAACCGGCTGGTCCTTCAGGTCCACATAGTTCTTGTTCTTCTTCATCCTTATGCGTCCTTCATCTTGACGTCGAGGGCGTCGCGCAGACCATCACCCAACAGGGTGAAGGCGAGCACCGTCGAGAGAATTGCCAGACCGGGCATGATCATCATCCAGGGAGCGGTCAGAAGATACTGCTGACCGTCCTGAATCATGGAGCCCCACGAAGGCGTAGGCGGAATAACGCCCATGCCGAGGAAGGACAGAGCGGACTCGGTCAGAATGGCGCCACCAATGTTCATGGTCGCGTAGACCACGATGGAGGCGACGGAGTTCGGGAAGATGTGACGCACGACGATACGAGCATCAGATGCACCCATCGCGCGCGCAGCATCAACATAGTCGTTTTCCTTGACCGTCAAGATTGCAGAGCGGAAGACGCGCGCAATCGAAGGCCAGCCGAGAATACCGATGGCGATAAAGACGTTCTGAAGGCCACGGCCGATAACGGCGATCATGGCGACAACGAACAGCACGTACGGGAACGCCAGGAAGATGTCCGCACAGCGCATGATGATCGTATCCCAGATGCCGCCGTAGAAACCCGCCAGAGCACCCATGACCAGACCGATCAGCGTGGAGATCGCGGTGGCCATAATGCCGCCGGGCAGCGAAAC
>CAJMEW010000002.1:0-156095 GCA_905212545.1 uncultured Collinsella sp. | reverse complement strand
GAGGAAGAAGGGCGTGAAGGGAGCGAAGAGCGTTGCTGCCTAGGCTAGCCCCTTGTCACACAAACTACCGAAGCCTCAAATATTGCCTTTACGTGTTGATGCACACGGTGTGCAATAATACTCGCACTGTGCAATAGCGCACAGGCTGAGTAACAAGGAGGACGCTTGTCCCAGCTCGAGAAATGCGATCGCCGGTCCCTTCGCTCGCAGCGTGCCCTTCGCCAGGCGCTTGCCAGCGAGCTTGCGGAGAGCGGCGACCTTTCGCGCATTAACGTCGCGTCGCTCACCGAGCGTGCCGGTCTTACGCGCCGCACGTTCTATTCGCACTACCGCGATATCCCCGACTTTATCAATCAAATCGAGGACGGCTTACTGGCCGAGATCCGTGAGCGCATTGAGCTCATCACCGCAGCTCAGCTGCCCGATCTCTATCACAACATCGATGAGCTCGAGCCGGCGCCTGGTTCGGTTGAGTTGCTGCGCTACCTTGCGGCCAACCGCGACTTAATCGGTGCGCTGCTGGGTCCGGGCGGCGACCAGGCCTTCATTAAGCGGATCATCGACACCGCGCGTGAGGCTGTGGTGCCGCGTGCGCAGACGGGCATTTTGGGCCTGGCGCTGGGCACGTTCTTTGACTACTACGTCACCTACGTCGTGAGTGCCGAGGTCGGCCTGATCCAGCGCTGGTTTGAGCGCGGCCTCACCGAATCGCCCGAGGCCATGGCGCGCATTATGACGGTTATCGCCTTCGTGCGTCCCGGCGACCTGTATGGCCAACCCATCGATATCAACGTGCCGGAATACGGCCTGAAGTTATTGAATCTGCAGCTCGAGGACGCGGTCGACACCACCGCAACCGTCGAGTCCAACAACTAAGAGGAGAGACAATGAGCAAACTCGTCGAGGGCATTAAGGACCGTGTGGTTGCTGCCGCACGCGAGGCCGCGCCCGCCGTGGTGGACGCCGCGCAGAAGGCCGCGACTGCCGCTGCCGAGAAGGTCGCCGAGGCGGTTGCCGAGGCCAAGAACGCGGCAGAGGAGACGTCCGTCGTCAGCGAGCCCGCCACCGCCGCTGAGCCCGTAGCCGCCGCCCAGGCCCCCGAAGGCGCAATCTTCAACTCCGAGGCCGCCCGCGGCAACCTGCACCTGGGCATCGACGTGGGCTCCACCACCGTCAAGCTCGCCGTGCTCAACGACGACAACCAGATCGTCTACGCCAAGTACCAGCGTCACCACACCGATGTCCGTGCCTGCGCCCGCGACTTGTTCGAGGGCGCCGCGACCGTGCTGCCGACGGCCCAGATGACCTGCGCCATCACCGGCTCGGGCGGCCTGCTGCTGTCCCAGTGGCTCGATTTGGAGTTTGTTCAGGAAGTCATCGCCAGTAAGCGTGCCGTCGAGACCCTCATCCCGGCCACCGATGTCGCCATCGAGCTGGGCGGCGAGGACGCCAAGATCATCTACTTCGATAACGGCATCGAGCAGCGCATGAACGGCACCTGCGCCGGCGGTACGGGCGCGTTCATCGACCAGATGGCAACCCTGCTGCACACCGACGCCAGTGGCCTCAACGAGCTCGCGGCCAACGCCACTACCATCTATCCCATTGCCAGCCGCTGCGGCGTTTTTGCCAAGACCGACGTGCAGCCGCTGCTCAACGAAGGCGCCCGTCCCGAGGACGTCGCCGCTTCCATCTTCCAGGCCGTCGTGACCCAGACCATCTCGGGTCTGGCGTGCGGCCGTCCCATCCGCGGTAACGTCGCCTTCTTGGGCGGCCCGCTGCAGTACCTCTCCGAGCTGCGCCACCGCTTCTACCTCACGCTCAACCTGGACGAGGAGCACCGTATCGTGCCCCAAAACGCTCACCTGTTTGTGGCGAGCGGCGCCGCCATGGCGCACGAGTCCAACAAGCTCAGCACGTTCCCGCAGCTCATCGATGCCATCGACAGCCTGGGTGACACGCAGGGTGCCGAAGTCGAGCGTCTGGATCCGCTCTTCGCCACCGACGAGGACTTTGCCGAGTTCAAGACCCGCCACGACCAGGAAGTCGTCCCCAAGGGCAAGCTCGAAGGCTACACCGGCCGCGTGTTCATCGGCATCGACGCCGGTTCCACCACCATGAAGGCCGCGCTCGTGGGCGAGGACGGCCAGCTGTTGCACACCTGGTACGGCAACAACAACGGTGACATCCTGGGCACGGCCAAGGTCATCATGGCCGATTTCTACAACCACATCCCCGCCGGCTGCACCATCGGCCACGTGACCACCACGGGCTACGGCGAGGCACTGCTCATCGAGGCCCTCAAGGCCGATTCCGGCGAGATCGAGACCGTTGCGCACCTGCGCGGCGCCAAGGCATTCCTACCCGGCGTCGAGTTTATCCTGGACATTGGCGGCCAGGACATGAAATGCCTGCGCGTCAAGGACGGCGTTATCGAGCACATCATGCTCAACGAGGCTTGCTCGTCGGGCTGCGGTAGCTTTATCGAGAGCTTCGCCGTGTCTATGAACATGGACGTGCGCGCGTTCGCCGATGCCGCCATCCATGCCAAGGCCCCGGTCGACCTGGGCAGTCGCTGCACGGTCTTTATGAACTCGCGCGTCAAGCAGGCGCAAAAGGAAGGCGCCACGGTGGGCGACATCGCGGCCGGCCTGTCCTATTCCGTCATCAAGAATGCCCTGTTCAAGGTCATTAAGCTGCGCGACCCCAAGGAGATCGGCAGCCAGGTGATCGTCCAGGGCGGCACCTTTATGTCCGATGCCACGCTGCGCGCATTTGAGCAGCTCACCGGCGTTCATGCCGTGCGTCCCGACATTGCCGGCTGCATGGGCGCCTACGGTGCGGCCCTGCTCGCCCGCGATCGCGCCGGCGCCGACGGTACCTCGACCATCCTTTCGGCCGAGGACATCGCGCACCTCACCGTGACGCAAAAGCACGTCCGCTGCGGCCGTTGCTCCAACAACTGCCAGCTTACCGTCAACGACTTTGGCGGCGGCAGGCGCTTTATCACCGGCAACCGCTGCGAGAAGGGCGCCGGCCACAAAAAGCAGAAGACCGAGGCCCCCAACCTCTTCAAAAAGAAAAACGAGCTGCTCTTTAACCGCGAGGTCCTGAGTCCCGACGAGGCCCCGCGTGGCACCGTGGGTATCCCGCGCGCACTCAACATGTACGAGAACTACCCCTTCTGGCACGCGTTCTTTACGCGCTTGGGCTTTAGCGTGCAGTTGTCCGACCAGTCGAGCAAGAAGACCTACCAGGCGGGCATCGAGTCCATGCCGTCCGAGAGCGTGTGCTATCCGGCCAAGATGAGCCACGGCCACGTGATGAACCTCATCGACCGTGACGTCGACTTCATCTGGATGCCGTGCGTGCGCTGGGAGCGCAAGGAGGATCCGACCGCCGGCAACTGTTACAACTGCCCCATCGTCATGAGCTACCCCACGGCGTTGGCGCTCAACATCGACGAGATCCGCGAGCAGAACATCGAGTTCCTGTATCCGTTTGTGCCCTATCACGACAAGACCGAGCTCAAGCGCCGCCTGTACCAGGTGCTCGCCGTCGACCGCGTGGCCGATGCGCAAGCCGGTCGCGGCCGCGTGCGCGGTCCCAAGATTACGCGCTCCGAGGTCGATGCCGCCGTCAACGCCGCCTTTGAGGCTGATGCGCGCTTCCACGAAGACATCCAGACCATGGGCGAGGAGGCTCTTAAGTGGGTCGAGGACCATGGCGGCCACGGCATTGTGCTCGCCGGTCGTCCCTACCATAACGACCCCGAGATCAACCACGCCCTGCCCGAGCTTATCTCGAGCTTTGGCTTTGCGGTCTTTACCGAGGATTCGCTCGCGCATCTGGTAAAGCCCGAGCGTCCGATTCGTGTCGTTGATCAGTGGATGTACCACAGCCGCCTGTACGCCGTCGCCCGTTTTGTGACGATGCGCAACGACCTGGACCTGATCCAGCTCAACTCTTTCGGCTGCGGCCTGGACGCCCTGACCACCGACCAGGTGCAGGAGATTCTGGAGGCCAGCGGTAAGATCTACACCGTGCTCAAGATCGACGAGGTGTCCAACCTGGGCGCCGCGCGCATCCGCATCCGCTCGCTCATGGCAGCGCTCAAGGACCAGGAGGCCGAGCGCTTGGCCGATGCCACGGCCGCGGGCGAGGCCTACGAGCAAGGCGATGCCGCGCCGGTGGCGCCCTCCACGGATGCCCCCGCGTTCGCGAGCCGCAAGTACACGTTTGAGGCGCAGCGTGAGAGTGCTTCGACTGCGTGGCCCAAGGTGCCCTTTACCGAGCAGATGCGCGAGGAGGGCTACACCATCCTGTGCCCGCAGATGGCGCCGATCCACTTTGACCTGGTCAAAGAGGTGTTCCGTGGTGCTGGCTACAACTTGGAGCTGCTGCCCTCGACCGATCACGATGCCGTCGAGGCCGGCCTGCGCTATGTGAACAATGATATTTGCTATCCGTCGATCCTGGTAACGGGCCAGATTATGGAGGCCATCGAGAGCGGTCGATACGACCTGTCCAAGACAGCCGTGGTTATCAGCCAGACCGGCGGCGGCTGCCGTGCCACCAACTACATCGCACTCATCCGCAAGGCCCTGCGCGAGAGCGGCCACCCCGAGATTCCGGTGATCTCGCTTTCGGCCGTGGCGCTGGGCGAGGACAACCCTGGCTTTAAGATTACGCCGGCGCTGCTTAAGCAGGCAGTCTACGCGGTGCTCTTTGGCGACGTGATGATGCAGATGCTCTATCGCTGCCGCCCGTACGAGGCTACGCCCGGTGCCGCCAACGCGCTCTACGAGGAGTACATGGCGCGCGCTCGCAAGCTGGCGCCCAAGTTTAACCGCCACAACTACACCAAGCTGTGCCGCGAGGCCATCCGCGCGTTCGACACCATGCCGCTCGTGGGCGAGGGTACCAAGCCGCGCGTGGGCGTGGTCGGCGAGATCCTGGTCAAGTTCCATCCCACAGCCAACAACCACGTGGTCGATGTCATCGAGCGCGAGGGCTGCGAGGCCGTGGTGCCGGGTCTGCTCGACTTTTTCCTGTACTCCATGAGCAACGCCGAGCTGCAGAAGGACGAGTTGGGAAGCTCCGCTACCACGCGCGCTGGTATGCAGGCGCTCATCAAGCTCGTGGACTGGATGCGCACGCCGGTGGAGGAGATGCTCGAGAAGTCCCGCCGCTTCGAGGCGCCCGAGCGCATCGGCACCATGGCCGACAAGGCCCGCACGGTGCTTTCGGTGTGCAACAACATGGGCGAGGGCTGGCTGCTCACGGCCGAGATGCTCGACCTGATCGATCATGGCGCACCCAATATCATCTGCACGCAGCCCTTCGCGTGCCTGCCCAATCACGTGGTGGGCAAGGCCGTGATTAAGGAGCTGCGCCGCCAGCATCCCGAGAGCAACATCGTTGCGGTGGACTATGATCCTGGTGCGTCCGAGGTCAACCAGCTCAACCGTATTAAGCTCATGATCAGCGTGGCCAAGGAAAACATGCGCGCCGGCAAGGGCTTTAAGCTTGAGAAGGTGGCGCCGCTCGCGATGGACGAGGTCACCGGCCAGATGCGTGCCCACGACGGCTGCGTGAGCTGCGGTTCGGTCGATGAGAGCGCCGTGGCGTCGGTCGCTGAGCGCCTGGGACGCGGCATTAAGAAGTAGACGGCCCGCTTTGGGCTAGATGTGAGGCAAACGGGTGGTAGCCGTACCGGCTACCACCCGTTTTTGCTGGACATATGTTGCGCAAATGACCTTGCTACAGCCTTCCGTGGGCTTGTCCGATTTTTGGGCCGGTTCGGGCTTTGAAGACAAGTTATTGCAGGCCCAGGGCGATTTCTCGCTCAATGCAGGCCAGCACGGTGTGATCTATCTGCCAAACGACGAGATGATCGCTGCGGACTGCCCATCGCCACCTACGAGATGGAAGCCGAGAAGTACATCTACCGCGTGTACAAGTACGAGCTGTAGCGCTGCGCTTAGGTTTGACCAATGGAGTATGAAAACACGCCGTTCGCCGATGCCCCCTCCGCGAGTGGCAGCCATATGGTTTGATGTTAGAAACATATAGTTGTCGCCAGCCTGCTGGCGACGTTCCCCCTGATATCGGAGGTTCCAGGTATGTTTCATGCTCCGTTAAACAACTATCGGTTGGGCTAACATGGGTCGCCGTGCTATTTCGATAACCCTTGCAGTGGTCTGCCTGGCTGTGCTCCTGGGCGCTACAGGGCTGTTTGCTATAAGCCGAGAAACGTCCTATATGCAGGAATGCGCTTCCGAAGGGTTTGCCATTGATGGTTACTATCGGGATGACAGAACGAGTCGGGAAACCCTGGCCTTTCTTGAGGAGGATGGCTGTCGATGGCAACTGGTCAACAAAGACGGAAGCAGCGTTGACGGGCAGTTTAAGCGTACGGATGACCCCAACATCCTGATATTAAAGAAGGAAAACGGCGAAAAATTCGGCACGGTTCACGTTGCGTATATATCGCGCCGACGCAATCAGGGGCAGATTTACCTAATTAGAGATACTAAGGTGACCCGATTTTATCTTGTGAGCACCGATCCGGCGTTTACGGTGGAGTCTGGCGATGTCGATGCGGACGTCTGATTCACGGCAATAAAACAGCGAGCGGGGCTCGGGTGTGAACTACGTCCCGCTTTTTGCTTGTGCCTGCGTCGCGTCTGAGCCTCGCCGCGACTTGCGCCTGTGCGCGGGAGCCATCCCATGCTCCGCATTACTCCACATCAAACTCCACGCGATCGAGTTCGGGCACGTTGAGGTCAATGAGCTTGCGGGCGACGTGACGGTCGTGTGCCCCAAGCGCCTCGCTTGTCGTCACATGGGCGACAATCTCGCGCTCGACGATGCCCTCCTCGTCGCCTTCGGTGGCCGAGGTTTCGACGGCGACGGTGTAATCCTTAAAGCCTGGCAGTACCGCGGCAAGCTCGCGCGTGGTTTCGGTGACGCCGTAGCCGTCCTGCACGCCGGCCTGCGCCGAGCCAATAGACCCCGCGGTCATAACGATGCAGGGGATGGCAAAGATGGCCGTTCCCACGATGATGCGGCGGCGCACTTTGCGTGACAGCTCGTTGACCTCGGCATTTTCCTCGGCGGTCACAATGCCGTCGCCGTTGAGGTCACGCTTGAGCGGCACGCGCAAAAGAAGCAATACGGCTTCGGCGGCCAGCGCGATAAAGACGACGTTGATGCCAAACTCGTAGAGGGCCGAGAGGAACAGTGACCCGCTTGCAATGGCGATGCCATAGCCCGCCGCGCACAGGGGCGGCATGAGCGCGGTCGCCACGGCCACGCCGGCGATGAGCGTGGCGGGTTCCTGGTCGCGCGAGTTGCCCAGCCCGCCTGCAAAGCCGCCCGCGAGCGCGACGGCAAGGTCCCATATGGTGGGTGTCGAGTTGTCGATGATGGCGGCCGTGGTGGTGCCAAGGGGCGAGAGCTTAAAATACAGCGTGGACGTGACCAGGCAAAAGACCATCTGCAGTGCGAGGCTGGCAATGGCCTCGACGGTGATCTCGCGGTCGAGCGTGGCAATGCCGTATGCCATGGCGAGAACCGAGCCCATGAGCGGGCAGATGAGCATGGCGCCCACGATGGCGATGTCCGAATCGATATCGAGGCCGATGCTCGCGATGAGCATGGCGATGATGAGGATGCACAGGTGAGAGCCGGTCAGGCGCGCCCCGTTTACAAAGCGCTTGCGAATCACGTGATAGGGCGCGCGACCCTCGCGAATGTTGAATGCGCGCTTTAGGAAGCGGCCGGCGTCCTCCATGGCCTCGCTATGGGCAGGGCGGATGCCGTGGCGCCGATGATGGCGCTCGCGCAATCGCTTGAGCTGTTGTTTGTCGAGTTCCATGTCCACCTCGTTCCAGCGCGGTCCGCGCAACGCGCCCGTTGTCTTAACTCTACACCGTGGCGGGCGGGGTGTCTGTTGGATGCGGAATCCGATAGGGCGGATGACGCGGGAGCAAATGCAAATCACAGGCTCAATTCGATCCCGCAAGAATATGATGCACCAGCTCCTACATATGTGACGAAATTGTGAAGCACGAGAGCACGAATTTCAAAAAATCCGCTGGTGACCAATGTTGCGCAACAGAATTCAAAAATCAGCTCCTACATTTTGAGGCGTATGGATACATCCGTGTCAAAGGGAGAAAGCCATGGCAAACTATATCCCACAGCACTTTGAGCCTCGGGCCAAGGCCGTCAACGTCAAGGGCGTTGCCAACCGCGCCGTCGCAACCGTTTTGACGGCGGGCCTCATCGCTCAGCCGCTCATGTCGCCACTGGCGGCAATCGCCGCACCGACGGCAGATAACGGTGACGCCACGAAGGGCGACAGCGCTATCGAGAACACCGTTGCCACCGGTAACCAGGCGGTCGTAAAGACGGCTGCCCAGTTGGCCGAGGAGTCGGCAAAGCAGCTCAAGGACGCTCAGACCGCCTACGATGCCGCCCAGAAGAAAGCCGACGCGGCGGGCCAGTCTCAAAAGCAGGCGCAGCAGCAAAAGAATCAGGCCTCGCGGGCCGTGACCGATAACGCCGCCGAGCAGAACGAGGCCGAGGCAGCCGCGCTTCAGGAGAAGATCGACGAGCTTAAGGCGGCTGTTGACAAGGCCGAGCAGCAGCAGAAGAAGCTGGGCGACCTGAACGATCAGCTCGATCAGGCCAACAAGAGTGTCGAGGATAAGACCCAGGCGCTCAAGGACGCCAAGGCAAAGCAGGATGAGGCCAAGAAGGCCCTCGACGATGCGCAGGCCAAGCTCGAGGCCATGGGTATGGACGAGTACGAGGCCGCCAAGAAGGCCGTCGAGGACGCGCAGGCCAAGCTCAATGCGGCGAATGCCGATGTGAAGACGGCCGAGGGTGAGCTCGATGCCGCTAAGACCGCCGCCGACAATGCTGAGCAGGCAAAGAGTGATGCCGAGTCTGCTCTGACGACTGCCCAGGCCAAGAAGCAGGAGACCGCCAATGCCCTTGCCGCTGCGACCACCGCGTGCGGCAACGCCCAGGATAAGCTGAACGACGCCCAGAAAGCGCTCGATGCCGCCATCTCGGGCACGGGCATCGATCTAAAAGCGCTTGAGGCCGCCAAGAACGCTGCTGCCGGTGAGTTCAAGGACGCGCAGACCGAGCTTGATGCCGCGAAGGCTGCCGACGCCACCGCACAAACGAACCTCCAGGCCGCACAGACTGATGCCAGCGCCGCGCAGGAAAAGGTCAACGCCGCCAACGCTGCCGTTTCGTCAGCGCAGACTGCATACGACGAAGCCAACGGCAAACTTGGTGATTTGACCAGCAAATACAACACCGCCAAGGCTGCTTACGAGCAAGCTCAGCAGACCGAGGCCGACAAGAAGACAGAGTACGACCGTCTGGCAGAGGTCGCAAAGCAGAAGAAAAGCGCTCTTGAGAATGCTACCAGCGACTACAACAAAGCGAATGATGAATACAACACGGCCAGCGCAAACGTCAAAGCTCTTGAGCAGCAGATTTCTGAGCTAAAAGCAAACATGACGGTGGATACGGATGCTGTCAAGGCTGGCCTGCTTGGCTTTATGAATCACATCGCAAGTAGTACGTCGTTTACTGCTGCTCAGCGTGCCAACGCGAGCGATGCGGCGAAGTTACTTGATGGGTCTGCTAGCAAGGCGGCATGGTATGACGACTATGTCAACTTGGATGCATCTGACGCTGACAATGCTATTTCGCTCGTGAATCTGCAGAATACCTTGACCTACATGAATGCGGTCAATGGAATTCGTCGCGCAAATGGCTTGAGTGACATGAAGGTCAGCATTGTCTCTATGGCGCAGTTGGCGCTCGATGTTTGCTATTCGTCGAATGTTTGGGACCACGCAGGGAACAGCGGCGAGGGCTTTTATATGTCCTATAACGAAAACCTTGCCGGACGTGCTGGCGCCTACAAGGGGTCAGATAATCCTAAAGATTGGGAAACATCCTTCGATAACGGCGACAAATACGGCGATGATTGGCCGTTTATCGGTTGGTATACTGCGGAAAAGCGCGACTATGACAGGGGTGACTATAGCAACACCGGTCACTATGAGAACTTTATTGATTCAGGTGCTAATTCCTTTGGGTTCGCCGTCGGCTACGGTAAGGATGGCAACCGCTCAACGCCCGAGGATGACGGTGCACCCAGTCCTGTTTCAATTTATCAGGGAAACTGGGCCGAAGGCGATTTTACGGTTGACGAGTTCAAGAACCTGGTAAACACGTACGTAGACTCCGTTTATCATGCCGGTGGTACCGCCGCGCAGAAGGCGCAGCTGGCGCAGCTGCAAGATCAACTTGCGGCAGCACGGAAGGCGCGCGATGTGAAAAACGATGCGCTTGGCTCTGCGGAGTCATCCCTCGCTGCTGCCAAGAGTGCCGCGAATGAAGCGAACGGTAACGTTGCTGCTGCCAAGAGCGACTATGAAGCTGCGCAAGAGGCCACCGCTATCGCGAAGGCGGCATATGGCGCTGCCGATGTCAATTTGAAGAATGTTGACATCGAAACTCCTAGGGCAAATCTCAACGCCGCCAAGGACGAGGCGACCGTCGCGCAGGCCGCGCTTGACGACGCTAACTTCAAGCTCACCGAATGCCAGACGAACGCCTCCAAGGCTTCCGCCCGCAAGGCGAAGGCACAGGGCGATTACGATACCGCCAAGACAAAGTCCGATAAGGCCAACGAGGCGTATGGCAATGCCACGGCTTCGGTCAAGGACCTTGCCGCCAAGCGCGATGCCGCCCAGGCGGACCTTGCGAATAAGCAGGGCTCGCTTGACGAGGCAAAGAAGGCCGACGATGCCGCCCAGGCTGGTGTAGACAAGGCCCAGGCCGCAGATGTCCAGGCCGCGATTGCTCTTTCGGACGCCAAGCAGGCGGTTGCCGCCAAGGCGCAGACTGTGTCCGACGCGCAGGCCAAGGCCAAGGCTGCCGAGGGCGAACTGGCCGGCGCAAACAAGGCCTTCGAGCGCTTCGCTGGAGCCCAGAAGGCGGTCGACGACGCCAAGGCCGCCTATGACGCCGCCGTCGCCGGTGTCGCCGATGCCCAGAAGCAGCTCGAGGCCGCCAACGAAGCCGTCGTCGATGCGACCTTCGAGATCGTCGAGGCCAAGGCCGAGCTTGCCAACGACGAGGCGCTCAAGGCCGATCTTGAGGCTGTCGACCACAAGGCATCCCTTGCCGCGGGCACGACGGGCAACGAGAAGCTGGTCAAGCTTAACGCTGCCTACGCTCGCTATAAGGCCGCCGTCGATGCCGCCGCTGGCCTCAAGGCTGCTCTGAGCGATGCCGATGCCAAGCTGTCCGATGCCAACGACGCCTATGCCGCCGCGCTTGCCGAGCTCGGAGATGCCAAGGATGCCCTGGCTGCCGCTCAGGCCGAGTACGACAAGTATCATCCCAAGGCTGAGCCGCAGGCCAAGCCTCAGGTTGCGCAGGCTGCTGCAAAGGCCCCCGTTGCCAAGAAACAGGCTGCGCCTGCCGCGCTCGCCCAGACTGGCGACAATTCCGCGCTTGCGGGCGAGGTGTTCGTCATCGGCGGTGTGACGCTCGTGGCAGCGGGCGTGACGCTGGGCGATCGTCGTCGCAAGCAGATGTAGCGTTTCGAGCGTAGATTCTGCAACGAACTTCGGTTCATAGCAGGAACGCTTCGATAGCTTAACCGATAAGGCCGGCGCGCTGTTAAACGCAGCGCGCCGGCCTTTCTTTGTTTCGATATCAAAAAGCCCGGTCAGCAGCCGCAGAAGCTACCGACCGGGCAAGCCGTAGGCAATATGGTTGCTGTCGAGCAGCTGCTCGACTTAGCCCAGCAGGCTTAAGCCCACGGAGACAAACGCCAGGATAACGCCGACGATGGACTCGCCGCCGAGCAGGCCGCTGGCAACGACCAGACCCTGTTCCTGGAAGGCGGCGTCCTTGGCAGCTCTCTCCTCGTCGGAAAGACCAGCGGTGGCGTCGCGGTGGGCGGACCACTTGTCGTAGGCGAGCTTGACGCAGGAGCCCAGGAATGCCGTGAGTGACATGTAGAACGGCAGGTACACGCCCAGGCCGATCATCATGGCCGGAATGCCGAGCCAGTACATGACGATGCCGGCGATAAAGCCGCCAACGAACCACGGCACGCTCGGGATGCCCGAGACCATGGTGGCGACAACGCTTGCCTGCGCGGCAACAAAGCTCTTGTCGGGGCCAAAGGCGTCCGGGCCATAGGCGGTGACGAGCGCGACCATGACGGCTGCGGCGACCAGGGCGCCCACGATGCCGCCGATGGCTTGGCCGATCCACTGCGCACGCGGGTTGGTGCCCAGCACGGCGCCGGCCTTAAAGTCGTTCATGACGTCGCCCGCAAGGCCGCACGCCACGGCTACGATGCCGGCGATAAAGAACAGCTTGACCTGAGCGATCTGTGCGAAGGCAGCCACGATGAGCATGACGATGAGGCCGAAGATCTCCATGGGGTCGATGCCCGTCTGGCCGCAGCTCTGTGCGCTCATGATGGTGGTGACAAAGGTGAACAGCGTCACGATGACGGCCGGAACGGGGCCAAGGTCGAGCACGATGGCGACGATCACGGCGATGGCGGCAGCGCCCAGGCCGATGATGCCGGCGTCGAGCTTAAGGGAGCCCGAGATGAGCGACTGCTCGTCGGTGTCGGTGGAGCTGTCGGCGGCAAGACCGCGGACGATACCGGCGACCTGCGGCAGGATGTCCTTGAGGACGACGGCGACGCCAAAGCCCATCATGAGGCCCATGCCCAGGGACTTGACGATGCCCTGCGCAGTCACAACGTCGAACAGACCGGCAGCGGTGCCGCCGACGACGATGCCAAAGTTGCCCAGCAGGGCGCCGGCAAACCAGAAGGCGACCGGGGCGAATCCCACGAGGAAGCCGACGGAGAGCAGCATGGGCGAGTTGTAGATGCCAAAGGTCACGCCGGGAATGTTGAGCGTGCATAGCATGCTGGGTACCACGCCCAGGGCGTCGCGCAGCACGCTGTAGATGCCTGCGATGGCCATAGAGCCAAAGAGCTGCTTGCCGGTCTTGCCGCCGGCCTCGGTGGCGCGCAGGGTCTGAGCTGCGGCGTTGCCGGTGGGGAACTCCAACGCGGCATCCACGATAAAGTGACGGTGGATGAGCGCGGTGGCCAGCAGGCCCAGGATGGTGCCGGCGAGTGCCACGATAAACATGTCGAGCCAGCTGATCTGGTCGGCATAGCCCAGCATCCAGGCGCCCGGGATGGTAAACGCCAGACCGCCGGCGACCATGGCGCCCGCGGACATGATGGTGTGGGTGACGTTGGCCTCGTTGAGGCTGGCATTGCCCATGAGCTTAAGGAAGAACAGCGAGATGACGGCAGCGAAGACGATCGGCCAGGGGAGAGCGCCCATCTTGAGGGCGGTGTAGGCCGAGCTTGCCGTGATGATCACGCAGCCAAGGACGCCGATGACGACGCCGCGCAGCGTGAGTTGCCCGCGCATCGAAGCGCGGTTCGAGGGATTGCTCATATAAAACTCCTTTGCGTATATCCGCTTCCCCCGGGAGCGCCGCTACGGATACGGCGCGGGAAGTCGGGTTACCAAGGGCCGCCGCGTGAGCTCGCGCGCGACCGCGCACCAGTATAGCCGTAAGCTAGTCATTTTGGGATGACTGGTTTAGGTAGGCGATATACTGCTGGGCAGACGAAAGGAGCGCCGACGATGCTTAATGGGTGCGCATATATATTGACGGTCGACGTGGGTAACACGTTCATTCGCTTTGGTCTGTTTGCCGAGGATTCGGCCGCGGCGCAGGAATGCCCGCTTGCGACGTGCGAGATCACGACGCCGTCGAGCATTACAGCCGACGAAGCGCGCATGAGGCTCGCGCAGGTCATGGGCGCGCTGGCGGCCGATGCGGGCATGCCCGGCGCGCTCGTTCCCGCGGCCGCAGTGCTGAGCTGCGTGGTGCCGGCGCTCGAGCGCCCGTGGAAGGTGGCGCTTTCCCGTACCTGCACGGGACGCGTGCTCACGGTGGGACCGGGACTTAAGACTGGCATGCCCGTCCACTACGACGACCCCGCCGAGATCGGCCCCGACCGCATCGCCGATGCCGTGGCGGCTCGTACCGTCTACGGCTCTCCGTGCATTGTGATCGACCTGGGCACTACGACCAATATCGAGGTCATCGATACGCACGGAACCTTTGTCGGCGGCGTCATCGCGCCGGGCCTGGCACTTGGCGCCCGCTCGCTTTCGGCCGCTGCGGCGCGCCTGCCGCAGGTCGAGCCCTCGGCACCGGCGCGCGTCATCGGTCGCAACACGCGCGAGGCCATGCGCTCGGGCGTGGTTCTGGGCGAGGTGGCCCGCATCGACGGCATGCTCGACATGGTGCTCGCCGAGATGCGCGCGACCAAGGCCGCGGGGGAGGGCGATGTGCCCATCGTCATTACCGGCGACGATGCCGAGGCGCTTGCGGCGTTGGTTGGCCATAGCCTGACGGTCGACGATGCGCTGACGTTGCGGGGTCTCGCCGAGCTCTACCACATCAACCAAAAGCCCCGACGCGCGTAGGACGGGGGCTGGTGGGATAAGCGCCCCTACCTTTCACCTGCTACAATGGGTCAAACTATTGCGATTTCGGAGGTGTCTGCCATGTCGGACGATCTTCATCAAACCGCGTCGGGCAAGCGCCGCGACGTTATTAGCTGGGATGAGTTCTTTATGAGCGTGGCCATCGCCGCGCAGCGCCGCAGTAAGGACCCCAACACGCAGGTGGGCGCGTGCATCGCCAACACCAACCACCGCATCCTTTCGGTGGGCTACAACGGTACGCCCTCGGCACTCAACGACGACTTTTTCCCGTGGGGCACGAGCGACGACCCGTTGCAGGATAAGCACAACTACGTGGTGCATGCCGAGGCCAACGCCGTGCTCAACTACCGCGGCTCGCTCAAAGACCTTGAGGGTTCCACGGTCTACGTCACGCTGTTCCCGTGCCACGACTGCGCCAAGATCCTGGCGCAGGTGGGCGTGGGCGAGGTCGTCTACCTGGACAACAAGTATGCCGATACCGACGACGGCCGTATCAGCCGCCGCATTCTCGACTCCTGCGGCATCAGCTACCGCCAGGTCATCGTCGATGTTCAGATTGGTACCGGGGGACAAGCTCAGCAGTAGCGCGTGCCAACGCCAGCTGGCGGTAAAACAGCCAAAAGAGCCCCGTCCCAAATTGACTACTCGTGAAAGTCGCGTCTGCGCGCATGGACGGCTCGTGAGCGGGTACATGGCTGTAGTAACATAGCTTCTGTCCGCGGGCGTGCCCGCGTTGTTGTGAGAAAGGAGCCCCTGTGGCTGTTAACGAAGAGCTGCTTAAGAAGGTTCTTGAAGAGATTCGCCCCAACCTGCAGGCCGACGGCGGCGATATGGAGTATGTGGGCGTCGACGACGAGGGCGTCGTCAAGCTGGAACTGCAGGGCGCCTGCGCCGGCTGTCCCATGAGCTCGCTAACCCTTTCCATGGGTATCGAGCGCATCCTGAAGGAGCATGTGCCCGGCGTTACCCGCGTCGAGCAGGTCAATGCTTCCGGCGAGGCCGAGGACCTGTACGACGAGTACGCGCCGTTCTAAGATGCGAAAGCTGCGGACGGTACGCTCCGCATAGACGTTACGTCCAAATATGCGGCTGCGAGCGTAAGGCCCGCGGCCGCATTTGTATGTAGGGAGCAGGGGGATCGATATGCTCAACGACCTCTACCATATGCTTGATCCCGTCGCGATCGCGGCGGGCCCCATCACCATCTACTGGTACGGCCTGGCCTACGTGGTCGGCGCTCTGCTCACGGCGGTCGTCATGTACCGCACACAGCGTCGCTGGGGCTTTAACATCACGATTGACGACCTGACGAGTGTCGTGGTCGGCGTGGTCTTTGGCCTCATTATCGGTGCGCGCCTGTTTTACGTCGTCTTTTACGGCGACGGCTACTACTGGGCGCATCCGCTCGAGATCTTTGCCACCAACGAGGGCGGCATGAGCTTCCATGGCGGTTTGGTGGGCGGCATTATCGGCGGCATCATTGTGTGCCGCATGTATAAGCTCGATGCATGGACTTTGGCAGACCTTGCCGTCATAGGCGCGCCGCTGGCCTTGTGCCTGGGCCGTTGTGCCAACTTTGTCAATGGTGAGCTGTGGGGCAAGCCGACCGATCTGCCCTGGGGCGTGGTCTTCGGTGGCACCGCGGGCGATATGCCGCGTCACCCCTCCCAGCTCTACGAGGCATTTCTTGAGGGCATCGTGCTCTTTTGCATTCTGCAGGTGCTCAGCCGCAAAAAGCCGCTACTGCCCCAAGGCACGTTTATGGGCGTGTTTGTGATGGGTTACGGCATCGTCCGCTTCCTCATTGAGTTTGTGCGCGTGCCCGATGCGCAGCTGGGCTATCTGCTGGGCGGCGTCATCACCATGGGTCAGCTGTTGAGTCTGCCACTCGTGATTGCGGGCCTGGCGCTCATCATCTTTGCTCGTCGCCGCAACCAGCCCCAGCGCATCTACCTCGACGCTTAACCACCAAAAAAGTGAACAGGCACCTTTGTGGTGGTTTGCTGGGCAACGATGAGAGAACTGTAACGTTTCACCAGATAAAACCTGCCAAAATAAACCTGTCCCTTTTTGGCAGGTTTCTAGAAAGGCTCTTTGGACTGTGAAGGATTCCGATCTCTCCACAACGGCTGCGCGCGACGCTGCCCGCATCGTCTGGTTTAAGCGCTACCCCGCCAAGCAGACGCTCATCGCATTTTTGCTCGCGCTGTTGGCGACCACGGCGTTTTCCATCGATCCCGCCCCGGTGTCGAGCAACGCAGTCTTGGCGATTGACCCCAAAGCCTCGGGCATGCTGTACGTGTGCTACGAGGTGCTCCTCTCGTTTGCCGGCCATACCGACGCGGTCATGCTGCTTGCGCTTGCCTGCCTGCTCACGCTGCCGTTTCGCTACGTGTTCTTTGGCCGTGGCGACACCTGGCGCCCATCGATCATTCTGCCGTCGCTGTTCTTTGCCATCTGCATGGTGTTCGGCCGCAGCTACGATCTCACCGACTCGGCCGAGATTGTCCTTGGCGACAAAGCCCGCATCATCTGCGCCTGGATTGGCGGCGCGGGCTGGATGCTCCTAGCGATCGTTGCCTTCTACCTCGCCTTTGAGTGTCTAGATTGGCTGAGCTCTCGGCGCATTCCGTTTTCGGAAGCGCACTTTGGCCGCGTATGGCGTGTGGCTCACGCCGTGCTCTCGGTCCATCCCTTTGCCGGGCCCTTCCTGGTGCTTATGATCGCCTGGGCGCCCACGCTCATCGCTTCGCTGCCCGGCCTTTTTATGGGAGATACGGGTGCGCAGATTCGCCAGTGGTTCAACTATCCCAACGGCACGAGCGACTATCTGCGCCTACTCAACCCCAACGTGCTGCTCAACGGGCATCATCCCGTAGTGCACACGGCCATTATCGGCTCGTGCGTTCAGCTGGGGCTTTCGCTGTTCAACAGCGCTAACGCGGGCCTCATCATCTATACCTGCGCTCAATTTGTCATCACGGCTGCCTGCATGGCGTATTCCATTTCGTCGCTGCGCAAACTGGGCGTGAGTCTGCCGGTTCGCGGTGCGATCCTGCTGTTCTTTGCGTTTATGCCGATGTTCTCTAACTACGCGGCGTTGCTCACCAAAGATGTGCTCTTTGCCGACGCGTTCTTGGTGCTGCTGGTACAGACCGTCAAGCTCGTGGCATGTGGCCTGCCCCGTCGCGATGCCAATGCCGAGCGTGCGGGCGAACAGAGGCCCGTGCTCTTTGCGCGCCACGACTGGCTGCTTCTCGCTCTGGGCGCCATGGGTTCCACGTTTCTGCGCAACGGCGGCCTGGTGTTTCCGCTGGCGGCATGCGTAATCGCGGCGACGTTTTGCGCATGGGACGTGCATGTGGCTCGTCGTGCAGCCAAGCAGGCTGGTGCTGCGCCTTCGGGCGCCATCTCGCGTTTCCGCTGGGTTGGCGTTCTCGCGGTGCTCGCGCTCTGCCTTGCCTCTAATATGTACTTCACCAAGGTCTTTATGCCGGCGCACGATATCACGCCTGGTTCCAAGCGCGAAATCCTCTCGATTCCGTTCCAACAGACGGCTCGTTTCGTCCAAAAGCACGACGGCCTCAACTCGGGCGTCAACCCTACGGTTAAGGAGGACGGCACCATCGTGGAGGCGCCCTGCGACGGTTTGGTAACCGATGAGGAGCGCGCCGTGATCGACCGGGTGCTCAAGTACGAGAATCTGGGCCGCCGCTACAACCCCGACAAGTCCGATGCCGTCAAGAACTGCTTTAACGAGTACGCCTCGCAGGAGGACATCAAGGCCTATTTTGAGGTGTGGGCCCAGTTGTTCAAAAAGGATCCCGAGTGCTATATCTCGGCGCTCATCAATAACTACTACGGCTACTTTTATCCGAGTGCCCGCGATGCGTGGGTCTACAGCACGGCGCGCAGTGCCGAGATTATGGCGAAGCCCGATAACCTCAAGTACTTCGACTTCCATCCGGTCGACAGCAACGTGGTGCGCTGGTGCGACCACCTGATCAATCTGTACCGTGTGGCGGTGCAGCGCATCCCGTTTATTTCGCTCACCATGAGCTCGGCCACCTATGTGTGGATCATGATCGCCGTGGTGGTCTACCTGCTGCGTCGTCATTCATGGCGTGCGCTGGCGATCTGGGTGCCGCTGTTGGGCGTACTCGCTGTGTGCCTGATTGGCCCGTGCAACGGCTCGACTTACATGCGCTACCTGTATCCGGTCATCGCCTGCATGCCCTTCGCCATCGGCGCCACCGTCACCCGCAGCGACTTCTTCTGGTTCTAATTTGGTGCATTGAGGGCCAGGTTTCTTTGCACCAAAGGGGACATCATCACGACGCCTTCATTTTGGGGTTTATCTCGCAGGGCAGTAGGTATATCATAACGACGTTTGTTTATATTGCCCGAGCATCTGCGCTGGGCTTTAGGTCGAAACCGATAGGAGACACGTATGTCCGGACACTCTAAGTGGGCCACAACCAAGCATCGTAAGGGCGCGCAGGACGCCAAGCGTTCCGCCCTCTTCTCCAAGCTCAGCCGCAACATCACCGTTGCTGCCCGTCTCGGCGGTGACCCGCTGCCCGAGAACAACGCCAGCCTCGCCGCTGCCGTCGCCAAGGCCAAGGCTCAGTCCATGCCTAAGGACAAGATTAAGTCCGCTATCGACAAGGCTTTTGGTTCGGGTGCCGATGCCGCCGTCTACGAGAACATCGTGTACGAGGGCTACGGTCCCGCCGGTGTCGCCGTCTACGTCGACTGCCTGACCGACAACCGCAACCGTACCGCCGCTGATGTCCGTTCCGCCTTCTCCCACGCCGGTGGCAACCTGGGCACCTCCGGCTCCGTCGCCTTCCAGTTTGAGCGCAAGGGCCAGATCGTCGTCGCCAAGGAGATCCTGGACGAGAACGCCAAGAAGGAGACCATGATCGCCAATGGTGCTGCCGGTGACGAGGATGAGTTCATGATGGCCATCGCCGAGGCCGGTGGCGAGGACTACGAGGACGCCGGCGAGGAGTGGATCGTCTGGACTACTGCCAACGAGGTCATGGCTGTCTCCAAGGCGCTCGAGGAGCAGGGCGTCCAGGTCAAGGGCTCCGAGACCACCATGGTCCCGACCACCCCGACCGAGGTCTCCGGCGCCGACGCCAAGAAGGTTCAGCGCCTCATCGACCGTCTTGAGGAGCTCGACGACGTCCAGGATGTTTACAGCACCATGGACATGACCGACGAGGTCATCGCTGCCCTCGAGGAGGAGTAGCGCCTGCACGGATTGAGCCGTGCATATCTGGGCATAATGAAGCGAGCATGCAAGCCTCGTGGAATAGATGAGCCGGATCCGCGTGCGTAGAGCACCGGACCCGGCTCTTTTATAATGGTGCGAACCGTTTTGCATTTCGAGAGCCGAGATTTGAAGGGAGCGCCGCGTGCGCGTACTCAAACGAGCCCTAGCGATCGTGTATCTTGCCGCCACCATCGTGGCGCTGGGTACGCTTGTCTGCCAGTTTTGGGGGCCGTATACGTATCGCTTTATGCTGCTGATGCGCGACCCCATGCCGCGCATTGTCGTGACGGCATGCGGCGGAGTTGTGGCGATCGGCGTGCTGGTAAGCTTCTTCCGCCTGATGTTTGCTCGTCGCGAGCCGTCCTGTGTGCATCCGGCGGGGGAGCGCAATATCGAGGTCACCCTTGCGGCGCTTTCTTCGTGTGCTAGGGCTGCTGCCGAGCGCGACGACCGCGTGATGGTCGAGCATGTCGAGGCCCGCGTCCAAGGCCCCGACGATTCGCACGTCCGATTTAAGGTCGAGGCTATCGCGCTTGACGATAAGGACGTGGCATCTCTGGCTACCGCGATGCAGCAGCGCATCGAGGAAGCTTGCGACACCATGCTCGGCACGCCGGGTACGACCACGCGCGTCCGTTTTTTGCCGTCCAAGACTACCGTCCAGACCGTGGAGGTTTCCGGTGAGTGATACCAATCAAGATAAGACCGCTCGTACGCCGCGCCTGACGATTGACCAGAGCGCCACACCGGCGAGCGAACCTGTTGATTCCAAAGCAGAGGCAACCGAGTTGCAAGACGCGGCAGCCGCGGATTTTGACGAGGCTATGGGTCTCATCAAGGGTACGGGCGCTGCCATCTGGAGCTATGCTGTGCGTCATCCCAACACCACGCTCGGCGCCGTCGCGGGCTTTATCCTCGCTGTGTTGGTGCTCACGCTCGGCCTGTGGGACACGCTCGTCATTGCATTCTTCGTGCTGATCGGCGCCGTGATCGGCCAAATTCGCGACGGCGAGAACGGGATCGTCAACTTCTTCGGCCGTCTGTTTAGCGGCCGCTAATATGTATTCGACTGTCGCATCCGCGGCAGGCATAAGGAGGAACCATGGCTTTTAATACGAAGGTCGATGTGGCCGATACCGAGCTCGAGGAGAACGAGGCGGTCGTCGCCGAAGCCGAGGATGTGACGCTCGAGGATGAGGCGCTCGTCGAGGCCGAGTCCGATGTGGATGAGGATGACGAGGAAGCGGACGAGTCCGAGGACTCGCTGACCTATTCCAACGGCGTGATCGAGAAGATCGTTGCCATGGCCACCCGCGAGGTTCCGCACGTTCTGGGCATGAAGGGTAACCTCATGCATTTTGTGCAGGAGCAGTTTGGTGCCGAGAATCTGACCAAGGGCGTGACGGTTGAGGTCACCGATGACAATCGCGTGGTCGTCAACATCTCCGTCATTATCGAGTACGGCGCCTATGCGCCCGCGATCTTCGACGATGTCAAGGCACGTGTCACCGAGCGCCTTGCCGCGATGACCGGCCTTGAGGTGGCGGGCGTCAACCTGCGCATCGAGGACGTCATCACCCCCGAGGAGTACGAGCACCGCACCAGCCAGCACGAGTAACCTTCCAAAAAGGGACAGGTTTGTTTTGGCAGGCTTTATCTGCGAAAACGTTAAACGGCCGACCGCGCAAGCAAAAGCGTGGCCGGCCGTTATTTGTATGCCCCCCGATGTGGGCATACCGCTCGTCTAACTAGGGGTTGCAATCGTCGCGTTCCGCGTTACCCTAATGGGCGCATTGTTTCCAAATTGTTAACGAGGGGTTGCCGTAATGGCCGACGAGCACGAAACAGAAAGCAAGGCATGGGCGATTGAGGCCGCCGCGGCAGAGGCGGCATCGCGTGCTGCCGAGGAGGTGCATCGTCCTCCCGTGGTGCCGATGGAGCGCGTGGTTGATCGCACCGATATCGAGCGCGGCGAGCGTGTCGGTCAAAAGCGCAGCCAGGAGCCGGGCTTCCCGCGCTTTTTTGCCGAGCTCAATCTGGGCCTGATTCTTACGGCCTTCGCCATCGTTGCGTTTAAAACCCCTAATCACTTTGCTTTTGGCGGCACCTCGGGCGTGTCGGTCATTCTGTCCACGCTGTTCCCGACCCTGCCCGTCGGCGTTTTTATGTGGATTATCAACGCGGTTCTCGTCGTCTTGGGCTTTATCTTTTTGGAGCGCAAGGCGATTCTTTGGAGCGTCTTCGCCTCGTTTGCGCTTTCGGCCTATGTTTCGCTGTTTGAGCTCTTTATCCCGACTGATGTCTCGATGACGGGCGATATGTGGCTTGACCTGTGCTTTGCCGTGATCCTGCCGGCGCTCGGCAGCGCCATTGTCTTTGATATTGGCGCCTCGACGGGCGGCACGGACATTCTCGCTATGATCCTCAAACGCCGCACCACGCTCGAGATTGGTCGCGCACTGCTGTTGGTCGATATCGGCATCGTGGCCATCGCGGCCTTTTTGTATGGCCCGCGTGTCGGTCTGTATTGCGTGCTCGGCCTGTTTGCCAAGACGCTTGTGGTCGACAAGGCCATCGAGAGCATTCACCTTCGTAAGGTCTGCACAGTCATTTGTTCCGAGCCCCTTAAGGTCGAGGAGTTTATCGTCAAGCATCTCAACCGCACGGCAACGATCAGCCGTGGCTACGGCGCTTTCTCGGGCAAGTGCGTGACGGTGATCATGAGCGTGCTGAGCCGTCGCGAGGCCGTGCAACTGCGCCGCTATGCGCGCGAGGTCGATCCAGGTGCCTTTATCACGATTGTCGACAGCTCCGAGATCGTCGGCAAGGGCTTCCGCGGAACGAACTAGCACAGACGTATTCAACGATCCGCCTGCTGGCGCCGTGTACCTTGCAAATCGGTCATCTTTGAGTATTTGACCCCACATTGGGCAATAATGATGCTAAAGACAACGTTTGCGATCCAAGTGATTCGTTCAAGATACGAAGGGATGATTCTATGTTCTGCTCGCAGTGCGGCGCCCCCATGGGCGATAACGACAAGTTCTGCGGCGTGTGTGGTGCTCCTAATGCCTGTGCCGCTGGCCCCGCTCCCCAGGGACAGCCTCAGCCCCAGCAGTTTGTTCCGCAACCGCCCGTGGCGAATGCGCCAAAGGGCTGTGTGGCTCAGGCGTTCCAAGATATGACCAAGACTCCGGGCGTGCTTCAGCGTGTATGCCAAATCGCGTTTTTGCCGGCGCTGATTTGCGTTGTGTCAGTGCTCGTGTTGTTTATTCCCGTTATTGGCGGCATTGCGGCTGCCATCGGCTTTTTGGCAGCTTGCATTGCGAGCGTGTGCGGTTCCGGCTTTGGCATCGAGTGGGGTCGCGATCTTTCGCTTAAGATCGATGACGGCATGGATCGTCCGCTGATGCGTTCCACATCGTTTGGCCTTGGAGTCTTTTCGAGCGTTATTTCGGTCGTGCTCGAGGTTATCGCTGCCATTCCCGTTATCGGTGTAGTGCTTTCGCTGGTGGAGGGCGTGGTAATTGGCGCCGCGGGCTCGTATTCTTATTACGGTTCTTATGCGCTCGAGGCTGCGCTGTTCGGTTCGCTTGGCCTGCTTGTCCTGGCGCTAATTGCCTCGGCGATTCTGGGTGTCTTCTTTAAGATGTTCGCCGACATCGCCGTGATGCACTTTGCGGTGACCGGGCGTGTCGAGAGCGCGTTTTCGCTCGATAAGGTCTGGGCGGCGTTTAAGCACAACAAGACCAAGCTGTTCTGTGCTTCGTTCCTTCCCGAGTTTTTGACGGGCCTGGTCGCCAACGTTGTCACATGGATCTTGACGGTCGTCTTTGGCGCCATTGCCTCTGTCGGTATGTATAGCTACTACTATCGTCCTACGGGTATTGAGGCAATTGTTACCGGCGGTGGCGTCACGCTCGCGCTGTTCTTGGTGCTGGTCGCTTTCGTCACCGTATTTCTTACGGTCTTTGGCAAGATGCTCAAGCACCGTGCCGTTGGCTATTGGGTTGCACGTTATGCAAGCGAGTGGGCCGACGAGGACAAGGACGACGTCCTGACTTTTGTATTGCCCTTCGAGAAGAAGTCCGCTCCCTCGGGTTACAGCGCTCCGGATGCCGAGCCCGCACCTGAGTCCGAGCCCAAGCCTGAGCCGGCACCTGCACCCGCTCCCGCGACCGAGCCTGAGCCGGCGCCCGAGCCTGAACCGGCGCCCGAGTCTGAGACGGCATCTGAGCTTGAGCCTGCGCCTGAGCCTGAGCCGGCACCTGCACCTGAGTCGGCGTCCGAGCCAAGCTCCGACGAGGAACCTCAGGACGAGTAGTCATGCCGTCTGCCATTTGGGGACGGGGTAGAAATAGTAGAAATAGCGCTTGAAGAATGAGCGGGGGCGGACGTGTCGAAACGTCCGCCCCCGCTTTGACATCGCGATGTGGCTATGACTGCGAGATGCCAGCGAATCGATTACTCGTCGTGCTTCTCCTCACGGCGTGCAGCAGCGCGTGCGTCGTGGATGCCCTTGATCGCGGCATGGCGAGCCGTTCGGGCATCATGGATGGCGTCGCGAGCCTCGGCGGTCGTCGCCTTGGCAGAGCGCAACTTGGCGGCCAGGTCGGGGTTGGTTTCGGCGACCGCGGTAATCGCGGGGCCGTCGAGCTCCTCTTGCGTGGGCTCGGCCAAAAAGTCGATAGCATACTGGGCGGCCACCATGGAGCCCTTTGCCAGCACGGTCTCGTCGATCTTGTAGAAGCAGGAATGCTGGGCGTACGTGGCGCCAATCTTGGGGTTGCGCGTACCTACAAAGGCGAGCACGCCCGGTACGCGACGCAGGTACTCCGAAAAATCCTCGCCCGAAAGCGTACCGCGGTAATGACCCTGGCCGGTGGGGCCAAGACATTTGATGACAGCCTGACGGCAGCGCTCGCTCGAGCCCGCGTCGTTTTCGACCTTGTAGTTTGCGATGGTGTAGTCGGTGAGCTCTGCCTCGGCGCCCAAGGCGGCCGCAGTATGCTCCACGATGCGGCGCATAAGCTCCGGCATTTCCTCGTGGGTCGAATCGCCGTAGGTGCGCACTGTGCCGGCGAGGTAGGCCGTGCCGGCGATAACGTTGCGCGCGGTGCCGCCGTGCAGCTCGCCGACGGTGATGACGGCCGGCTCGTAAGGGCTGATTTCGCGCGAAACGATGGTTTGCAGGGCGTTGACGATCTCGGCGGCAACCATGACGGCGTCGTGACCTCGCTGGGGCATGGCGCCATGGCACGAGGTGCCGCGGACGTCGATGCGGAACCAGTCGGTATTGGCCATGCGCGGACCGGGCTCGCAGCTCACGGTGCCGGCGTCGACCTCACTCCAGATGTGCGCGGCGTAGGCGCCATCGACGCCGTCGAGCACACCCGTGCCGATCATGAGCTTGGCGCCCTGGCCGTTTTCCTCGCTGGGCTGGAATACGATGCGGACTTCGCCGTGGATGTCGTCGGTCATATGGCGCAGGATTTGCAGCGTTCCGAGCATCATGGCGATATGGCAGTCGTGGCCGCAGGCGTGCATGCAGCCCTCGTTGACGCTGGCGAACTCCTCGCCGGTCTGCTCGGTGACGGGCAGGGCATCGATGTCGGCGCGCAGCAGGATGCGGCGGCGTGGCGTGCCGTCCTCGCGGTAGGCATCCGGCGCGGTGCCGCGAAGGGTCGCCACAAGGCCCGTCTTAAGGGGACGCTCGTAGGGGATATTCATGGCGTCGAGCTGGTTGGCGATGTCGGAGGTTGTGCGCTCCTCGGCGAGGCTCAGCTCCGGGTGCTTATGGAAGTGGCGGCGCTGCTTGATGATGTAGGGTTCAAACTCGGTAGCGATATCTTGGATGGCTGCGGTGACGTCATCAGCCGCGCGAGCCTCGGTCGCCGCCATAATCTGCTGTGCCTTGGTCTTCGTCATGGTCGATTTGCTCCTTGCTGGTTTTTGCAAAATCGTACAGGCTCTCTCCAGTATGCCACCTGCCGCTAGGGCCGGTAAAGTTGCCGTTTGCCGCTTGGGGTTTTGTTACAAGGGCGGGGGAGTACACTCGGGGGTGTTGAATTTCCTGCCAGAGATGGGGATGCCCATGCAACATATCGATCGGATTATCCGCTCCAAGAACGTCTTTACCGCGCAAGACGGCATCGATACCGCCCGCGAGATGGCGATTGCCATCGCAGGCGACCGTATCGTCGCAGTCGGTGCGCCCGATGACGTGATCGCCGCCGCTCCTGCCGCCACGTCGGTTATCGACTACGGCGAGCAGTTTGTCTGCCCCGGTTTCCATGACGCTCATCTGCACTTCTTCCATACCTCGGTCGGTTCCTCGCCGTACATGCTCATGGATATGGGCACGTCCGAGGCGGCGCTGGTGCAACATGCGCTCGAGTTTTCCCAGGACCTGCCCGACGACGCTTGGGTTGTGACGCAGGGCTGGCGCGACTACCGTTGGGACCCGCCCGAGCATCCTACCAAGGCGTCGCTTGATGTGGCATTCCCCGATCGTCCCTGTGTTATGTATTCGGGCGACGGGCACACGCTGTGGCTCAACAGCCGCGCACTCGATGCACTCGGCGTCACGCGCGACAGCGAGTCACCAGCGGGCGGTAGCTACGACAAGGACGCAAACGGCGAGCTCACGGGTATCGCTCACGAGGCGGCTGCCATGCAGCTGCTGCCGCGCTGCCTTGAGTGGCTGGGCGAAGATCGCATCGCAAGCGCTTACGCCGATCAAATGAGGCGTATGGCCGAGCAGGGCATCACCTCGATATGCGATATGTCGCTCATGCCCATGCCGGGCTGCGATTTTATCCGCGACGACGTCTACGACAAACTGCAGGCAGCCGGCAAGTTGGGCATCCGAGCCCATCTGTTCCCCACGCTGTTGGATGACCAGTCACGCTTGGAAGAGCTGCAGACCCGCTACGCGAACAACGCGCTGCTCTCGGCGCCAGGCTTTAAACAGTTCTTCGACGGCGTGTCGAGCGAACACACGGCCTATCTCACCGAGCCCTATACCAACCCGCGCTTCCCGGGCGACCAGGGCCGTCTGACGGTTCCGGCCGAGCGTATGCGCAAACTGGTCCTCGCTGCCGCGGAGCGCGGTCACACCGTGCGCATCCACGTCATCGGCGACGGTGCCATCCATGCCGCGCTCGATATCTTTGAGGAGGCCGCGGAACTGTACGGCCTGCCCCAGCACGGTCATAACACGCTCGAGCATCTGGAGAACCTCTTGCCCGAGGACATCGACCGCCTGCGCAAGCTCAACGTGGTTGCTTCGAGCCAGCCCTGCCATATCACGCTCGACCCGGGCGGCCCCGAGCGCGACCTGGGCCTGGAGCGCAGCCGCATCATGTGGCCGTTTGCGACCTATAAGCAGCGCGGCATCCGCCAAGCCTTCGGCACCGATAGCCCCATCACAGCCGTTACCAGCATGAACGTGCTCTACACGGCCATCACGCGCCAAGACCCTCGCAGCCACTGGCCCGAGGGCGGCTGGCTTCCCAGCGAGCGCATCGATGCGGCTACAGCCCTGCGCAACTACACCCTGGGTAGCGCCTATGCGGCAGGCGACGAGCAAAACCTCGGCAGCTTGGAGCCCGGCAAGTATGCCGACCTGGTAGTCCTGGACCAAAACCCGCTCACCATCGACCCCCAAGAGCTTCAGGCTACCAAGGTTCAGACCACCTACCTGGCAGGTAACGTAATCTACGAGCGCTAGCCTCATACCCCACTCATAGGGGGCACGTTTCAGCAACGTGCCCCTTTCTTGTTCGCACCATCTGCATCGCCATTTTGCTGCACTGACTTTTCTGAATGTCGGGCCCGAATTAGTTAACCTGCCTCCCGTGTGGCTCCGGAGGGGCGGGGCATAAGGTTTATCGCGAGTTCCGCACGAGCCGAAGGCCACTTAATGTGGCCTTCGTGCGAGCAGGACTGCCCGAGCAGGAAACCTTATGCCCCGCCCCTCCGGAGCCACACGGGAGCCATTGCTAAGTTATCCCCCGGCATTCAGAAAATCTAAGTGCCAAAAAATAAGATTTTTTGACTCTGTGTTGTATAACCCGCCATTCGTGGGTACCATTCAACGCGTACGCAAACAAAAAGGGTTAATTCGCGTGGTATAACCGCGCGGCCCAAAAAGGAGGAGACAAGCATGTCGTCTTTGAAGCCGCTTGCAGATCGTGTTCTGGTCAAGCCCGACGAGGCCGAGCAGAAGACCGCTTCTGGTCTGTATATCGCCAGCAACGCTCAGGAGAAGCCGCAGCGCGGCACCATCGTTGCCGTGGGCGCCGGCAAGGTCAACGACAAGGGTGAGCGCATCCCCATGGACGTCAAGGTCGGTGACGTTGTCATCTACGGTAAGTTCGGTGGCAACGAGGTCAAGGTCGACGGCGAGAAGTATCTGCTGATGCGCGCCGACGACATCTACGCTGTCGTCGAGGCCTAGTCTCGTCAGAATCTCTGATTCGTCTTTGAACGCGCCCGCCGCATAGGACTCGGAAGCGGCGACGCGAGTCACATTTCTTTTGGAGGATTACCTACCATGGCAAAGAACATTACGTTCAACACCGATGCCCGCGCTAAGCTTGCCAAGGGCGTCAACACTCTGGCCGACGCCGTTACCGTCACCATGGGCCCCAAGGGCCGCTACGTTGCGCTGCAGCGCACGTTCGGTGCTCCGACCATCACCAACGACGGCGTTTCTGTCGCCAAGGAGATCGAGCTCGAGGACAACATCGAGAACATGGGCGCTCAGCTGGTGAAGGAGGTCGCCACCAAGACCAACGACACCGTGGGTGACGGCACCACCACCGCAACCCTGCTCGCTCAGGCCATCGTCAACGACGGTCTGCGCAACGTCGCCGCTGGCGCCAACCCGCTGGCCATCCGTCGCGGCATCGATAAGGCCGTCAACGCCGCCGTCGCCGAGATGAAGAAGCAGGCCAAGCCGGTCGAGACCAAGGAGCAGATCGCTTCCGTCGGTACCATCTCCGCCGGTGACCCCGAGGTCGGCGAGAAGATCGCTGAGGCCATGGAGGTCGTGGGCAAGGACGGCGTCATCACCGTCGAGGATTCCCAGACGTTCGACATTACCATCGACACCGTCGAGGGCATGCAGTTCGACAAGGGCTATGTCTCCGCTTACTTCGTCACGGACAACGACCGCATGGAGGCCGTGATGAAGGATCCGTACATCCTCATCACCGACCAGAAGATCTCCAGCGTTCAGGACATCATGCCCGTTCTCGAGGCTGTCCAGCGCGCTGGCCGTGGCCTGCTCATCATCGCTGAGGACATCGACGGCGAGGCTCTGCCGACCCTGGTCCTCAACAAGATCCGTGGCGCCCTCAACGTCTGCGCCGTCAAGGCCCCGGGCTACGGCGATCGCCGCAAGCGCATCCTCGAGGACATCGCCGTCCTCACCGGTGGCCAGGCTGCCCTGGACGAGCTGGGCGTGAAGGTTGCTGACATCACCGCTGATATGCTCGGTACCGCTAAGTCCGTCACCATCTCCAAGGACAACACCGTCGTCGTCGGTGGCGCTGGCTCCAAGGAGGCCATCGACGCTCGTATCGCTCAGATCAAGGGTGAGATGGAGAACACCACCTCTGACTTCGACCGCGAGAAGCTCCAGGAGCGCCTGGCCAAGCTCTCCGGTGGCGTTGCCGTCATCAAGGTCGGCGCTGCTACCGAGTCCGAGCTCAAGGAGATCAAGCACCGCGTCGAGGATGCCCTGCAGGCTACCCGCGCTGCTGTCGAGGAGGGCATTGTCGCCGGCGGCGGCGTCGCCTTCATGGACGCTGCTCCTGCGCTCGATGCTGTCGAGATCGACGACCCCGAGGAGAAGATCGGCGTCGACATCGTCAAGAAGGCTCTGACTGCTCCGGTCGCCACCATCGCCAAGAACGCTGGCTTTGAGGGTGCTGTCGTGGTCGACAAGGTTGCCGAACTGCCCGCCGGCCAGGGTCTCAACTCTGCCAACGGCGAGTGGGGCGACATGATCGAGATGGGCGTCCTCGACCCCGTCAAGGTCAGCCGCGTCACCCTGCAGAACGCTGCTTCTGTCGCCAGCCTGATTCTCATCACCGAGGCCACCGTCTCCGATGTGCCCAAGAACACTCAGCTTGAGGACGCTATCGCTGCTGCTACCGCTGGTCAGCAGGGCGGCGGTATGTACTAAGGCCGACAAGGTCTAGAACTCCCACCGGGAATCCGGGGGCGTGACGGGGTTTCTCTCCGGAACGTCCTCGAACATGCAAAGAGGCTCCGCATCGCGCTTCGCGCTGCGGAGCCTCTTTGCGTCCTGCGGAATGTTCCGGAGAGAAACCCCGTCACGCCCCCGGATTCCCTGCGTTTACGGCCTTGAGGTCGGCTCGCGGAGAAGGATGTGGTTGATGGGAATACGTGTCCCTTTCGCTGTTTCGCGGCTTTGCCGCGAAAGGCGCGTTACTTTGGGATGGGTGGGGAACGCGGTTGTTGCGGCAACTGGTCCTCGCCAGAAATTACCCTTGGTGTACTTGCGCCTCTCTTCCCTCGTGCTACACTTGCAATTGCTGTTTCAGGGCGGGGTGAAATTCCCCACTGGCGGTAAATCGGGCGGTGCCAAAGGGGTGCCGTGGCGCAGGCGAGGTGTCTGCGACCGAGCCGATGAGTCCGCGACCCGAGCGTGTGTTGGTTCGCATGCCGGCTGAACTGGTGAGATCCCAGTACCAACGGTTAGAGTCCGGATGAAAGAGGCAGGTGATCTTATGTCTGAACAGTCGCAGCATATCCATTTTGAGAACACGAATAGGTGGAGCACCAAACAGCTCGTTACCATGGCGCTGATGTGCGCCTTGGGCGCCCTGTTTATGTATGTGCAGCTACCCATCCTTCCCTCGGCGCCGTTTTTGACGTATGACCCGTCGCTGGTGCCGGCGATGGTGTGCGGGTTTGCGTATGGTCCCGGCGCCGGTACCGCTGTTGCCGCTATGGCTATCGTTATCCATGCGCTCACCACGGGTGACTGGGTCGGCGCGCTTATGAACTTGGTTGCCACGCTGGGCTATATTCTGCCCGCGGCTATCGTTTACCAGAAGATGCACACCTATAAGGGTGCCGTGATTGGCCTGGTGCTCGGCGTCATTGCCGCTACAGCGCTGTCTATGGTCGCAAACCTTACCATTGGCGTATGGTTCTGGTATGGCTCGGTCGATGTGATCGCCCCGCTCATGATTCCTGCCGTACTGCCGTTCAACCTTATCAAGACCGTGCTTAACTCGGTGTTGACGCTGGCGGTGTATAAAGCAGTCTCCAACCTCATCACGCCTAAAAAGGACCAGGTCAAAGGCCGCGCATGATTGAGTGTCGGGGCGTTTCCTTTAGCTATGACGGTGCCGTGTCGGCACTCGACGGTGTCGATCTGAACATCGAGGACGGTGAGTTTTTCTGCATCCTCGGTGGCAATGGGTCGGGCAAGTCGACGTTTGCCAAGCATCTGAATGCGCTGTTGCAACCCGATGCGGGCACGGTACGCATCAACGGCATGGATGCGTCCGACCCCGAGCTGGTCTACGACATTCGTTCGACCGCGGGCATGGTATTCCAGAATCCCGACGACCAGCTGGTGGCAACGCTTGTCGAAGATGACGTTGCGTTTGGTCCCGAAAACCTTGGCGTGCCATCGGTACAAATTGCGCAGCGCGTACGCGAGGCGCTGAAGGGCGTGGGCCTGGTGGGCTTTGAGCGCCATGAGACCCACGCGCTTTCGGGCGGCCAAAAGCAGCGCGTGGCGCTTGCCGGCGTGCTCGCCATGGAACCGCGCGTGCTCATATTGGACGAGGCTTCCTCGATGCTCGATCCGCGTGGACGTCAGGGCCTTATGAAGGCTTGCCGCGCGTTGCACAATCGCGGCATGACCATCGTGATGATTACGCACTTTATGGAAGAGGCCGCCGAGGCCGATCGTGTCGCGGTGTTTCGGGCGGGGCGCGTTGCCATGCTCGGTACGCCCGAGGAAATCTTGACGCGGGCAGACGAACTTGCGCAGCTCAACCTGGATATGCCGGCGTCGTGCTGTCTAGGTAGGGCACTTCGTGAGAAGGGCGTGCCCGTTTGCGCGCAGGCGCGCGAGGCAGATATGGTCGCCGAGATTGCACAGGTTTATGCCGAGCGGAGCGGGGCGGACGTCGCAGTGCAGCCTTCCGCATCCGATTCTCGTATGCTTGACAATGCATCCTCTGCAGCCGACGGGATGGCCGCGTCGGAGCCCGTTATCGAGATTTCGCATCTCTCGCATAGCTATTCGCTGAGCGCCCGCGAGCGTCGCCGTTGGCACAAGCGCTCAGCCGTCGAGGGCGCATCGAACAAACAGGCTCTCTGGGGCAACGACCCCAGCAGTCCGTGGGCACTGCGTGATGTATCGCTGACGGTGCGTCGTGGCGAGTTCTTGGGCCTTGCGGGCCATACCGGTTCGGGTAAGTCGACGCTGGTTCAGCATCTCAACGGATTAATCCGCCCGCAGGAGGGGAGCGTTTGCGCGCTGGGGCTCGACCTTTCAAGCAAGAAAGATGCCGCCGCGGTTAAGGCAAAGGTCGGCGTGGTGTTTCAGTATCCAGAGCGTCAGCTGTTTGCCGAGACCGTGACACAGGACGTGGCATTTGGTCCGCGTAACCTTGGCTTGTCGCAGGCCGAGGTCGCCCGCCGCGTTGAGTCATCGCTCGCGCGCGTGGGTCTCGACCTGGCTACGGTGGGCGACAAGAACCCCTTTGAGCTCTCCGGCGGGCAGCAGCGGCGCGTGGCGTTTGCTGGCGTGCTTGCCATGGAGCCTGAGGTCCTGGTGCTCGATGAGCCTATGGCAGGGCTCGATCCGGCGGCGCGCAGTGATTTCCTGGAGCTCATCGATCGACTTCACCATGGGGGCCTGACCGTCGTCATGGTTTCGCACAGCATGGATGACCTGGCCAATTGCTGCGACCGTATCGTCGTAATGAACGAGGGCACGGTATTTGCCGAGGGCAGGCCCGCTCAGGTTTTTGCGCATGCCGATGAGCTTAAATCAATCGGCTTGGGTGTTCCCGCTGCCCAGCGCATGGCGCTGGCGCTTGCGAAGGCAGGCGTGCAGCTGCGCTTTGACGGCCTCTATACGGTTGAGTCGCTGACAGACGAGTTGGTGGACCTGCTAATCGGTCGCTCGGACGGTCCTTCTAACGTCGCGGACATTGCTAAATCCAAGACGGTCGAGCGAGAGGAGGGCTGCTAATGGAGGCGTTTTCGTTTGGCAGCTACTATTCCGGCGATAGTGCAATCCACCGCCTGGACCCGCGAACTAAGTTGCTCTTGGGCTTTGTGTTTCTGATCACGACGCTCACGGTCAGTAGCTTCCGCGGACTGGTCCCGGTCGCAATCTTCGTTGTCCTGATCTATACCGTGTCTCGGGTGCCGGCTCGTCGCGTCCTGTCATCGATGGCGCCGCTGCTGGCGATCGTCATCGTGGTCGCGGTGCTCAACCTGTTTTCCGACCAGAGCGGGCGCATCCTGTGGCAGCTCGGCTTTTTGCAGATAAGCGAGGGCTCGCTGCATTCCGCTGCCTTTATGGCGTGCCGTCTGACCTTGATGATGGCTGGTATGAGTGCCATCACGCTCACCACACCGACGCTCGACCTCACCGCGGGCTTTGAGCGCCTGCTCGCGCCGTTTGCGCGTGTGGGACTTCCTGCGCACGAGCTCGGCATGATCATGGGTATCGCGCTGCGCTTTATGCCGCAGTTTGCCACCGAGATGAAGCAGACGGCCGATGCACAGGCGAGTCGCGGCGCGCGCGTGACGGGAGGCCTGCTCGGCGGTGTGCGTATGCTCGGCAGTGTGGCGATTCCGCTGTTCACGGGTGTGTTCCGTCATGCCGAAACGTTGTCTGCCGCCATGGATGCACGCTGCTATCACGGCGAGCAGGGCCGCACACGCCTGCATACGCTTGCGTTTGGCCGCGGGGATGCGCTGGCAGCGGTGGTGACGACGCTGCTGCTCATCTGCGTCATCGTCATCAATCTTCAACTTGTTTAGGCGCGATTCGAGCGCAGGAAAGGGGTCCCTATGACCGACAACGATCGCACGGCGCAGCTCGAGCGCGCCTGTTCGTATCTTAGGCGTATTCCGGCGTGGTATCTCGCCACGATCGACGTGACGGACGGATATCAGCCGCGCGTGAGGCCGTTCTCGTTTGCCATGGTCGATGATGGCAAGCTGTGGTTTTGCACCTCGCGCGATAAGGACGTGTGGGCCGAGCTCAGCGCGAACCCCAAGTTTGAGGTTTCGGGTTGGAAACCGGGGGAGTGTTGGATCGTGCTGACCGGCGAGGCCGCGCTCGAGGACGACGCGGTCGTGAGCGACCGGGTGCGCCAAGCCGGCTTTAAGCACATGGTGGGCATCGGCGAGCAACACGATAGTGCCAACGACGGTCGCCTTGCGTTTTTCTCGGTGCGAAATATCGCCGCCCGCTTCTGTGATATCGACGGCAGCGAGGAGCGCCTGGAGCTTTAGCTCACACAAACCAGGCTCTCAAACTGGCTAGTACAGGAGGAAACGTGGACGGATTGAATACGGTGTTGGAGTATCTGACGTCGGTGCCGGCGTGGTACTTGGCGACGAGCGTGGACGGGCAGCCACATGTGCGTCCGTTCTCGTTTGCACAGATTCAGGACGGCAAGCTGTGGTTTGTGACAGCGCGCACTAAAGATGCGTGGCAGGAACTGCTGCAAAACCAGCGCTTTGAGGCCACGAGTTGGTGGCCGGGCCATGGCTGGCTCATCTTGCGCGGGCGTGCCGGCTTGGATGACCGGGCTTTAGACGAAATGCGCGAAGCCGGGTGGAAGCATCTAGAGCGCCTGGGCGAGCACTATGAGGGGCCTAACGACCCCACGCTCGTCTTCTTTAGCGTCGAAGATCCCGAGGCTTTTATCTGCAATCACGACGAATGGGTGCCGGTCGAGCTCTAGCCAGCTGGCTCATCCTAACAACTTAGTTTTCGCATGGGCGGGCCCCGTGTTGCCCGGCACCGTAAGGAGTGCCGGTCAATACGGGGCCCGCTCTATTTGTCAATTCCTTCAAGCGAATGTGTCGGGAATGTTTCAATGCATGAATATGCAAGCCATTTACGTGTAAATGCATCTTTTGGTGCTAAAGTTTCAACCCACTTCATAACGACCGCTGCGAAATGCGCATCGGTGCATAAATCGCAGACAAGGAGTCTGATATGTCTTTGAAGGTTGGAATCGTCGGCGCGGCTGGATATGCCGGAGCCGAGCTCATTCGCCTCGTGCTCGGCCATCCCGAGTTTGAACTTGTTGCCATTACGTCCAACGCCGATGCCGGCCAGCCGTTGTCTGCGGTGTACCCGAGCTTCACCGGCGTAAGCGATCTTGTCTTCACGACGCATGATGCCCCCGAACTCAAGAACTGCGACGCGGTATTTTTGGCCGTGCCGCACACGGCTGCCATGGCTCAGGTGCCCGCCCTGCTTGCCGCGGGAGTCTCCTGCATTGACCTCTCGGCCGATTATCGCCTGAGCGATCCAGCCACCTTTGAGGCCTGGTATGCCGCCGAGCACACGAGCCCCGAGTTGCTCAAGACCCGCGCTTTCGGTCTGCCCGAGCTGTTCTCCCAGGATTTGGAGACCGCCGCATCCGACCATGCCACCGGAAAGCCCGTGTTGGTCGCCTGCGCCGGTTGCTATCCCACCGCAACGAGCCTTGCCGCCGCGCCCGCCGTGCGCGCTGGCTGGGTTGCCCAGAGCGGCCCCGTGATCGTTGATGCCATCAGCGGTGTGACGGGTGCCGGCAAGTCCTGCAACGCTCGTACGCATTTTTGCAGCGCCGACGAGAACTTGGAGGCCTACGGCGTGGGCAAGCATCGCCACACGCCCGAGATTGAGCAAATCCTTGGCCTGACCGATCGCGTCGTCTTTACCCCGCACCTGGCACCGCTCAAGCGCGGCCTGCTCTCCACGGTGACGCTGCCGCTCACGCCGCAGGCCATCGACTCCCTGGCTCTTGAGGATGTCGTCGACTATTACAAGCAGTTCTACGCTGGACGCACCTTCGTGCGCGTGCTCGATGCCGGCCAGCAGCCCAAGACGGCTTCGGTCGTCGGCACCAACGCCGCCCAGATTGGCCTTGCGTTCAACAAACGCGCGGGCGTGCTGGTGGCGACGGGCGCCATCGACAATCTGTGCAAGGGCGCTGCGGGCCAAGCGGTCCAGTGCGCCAATATCGTCTTTGGCTTTGACGAGCGACGAGGCTTGCCCACAGTGGCGTGCCCGGTGTAGCACATTCGATTGTTAACGATTTGGTAGTCGGGCATCGAGTGGGGCGCCACTCTTAAGCTGGTCTCATGATCACGACTGGCATGGCGCACCAACCGATGTCCGTTTTTTGTTTGACATAAGGAGTCATAAAGACGATGAATACCGAGCTGTTTGATATCAAGATTCGCGCCGTCGAGGGTGGCGTTACGGCTGCGGCTGGTTTTAAGGCTGCAGGCATCCACGCTGGGTTCCGCAAGAACCCCGAGCGTCTGGATTACGCGCTCGTCGTGCCCGATAAACCCTGTCCCGGTGCCGGCGTGTTTACCACCAATCGCTTTTGCGCGGCGCCCGTGCAGGTGAGCCGTGCCAACCTGGGCGGTGCCGACAAGGGCTACGGTATCATCGCCGGCGTTTCGGTCAACTCTGGCAATGCCAACGCCGCTACGGGTGAGACCGGCCTTGCATGCGCGCGCGAGACGTGCAGCATCGCATCGCAGGTCATCGGCTGTGAGCCCCAGCAGATTCTGGTTGCCTCCACGGGTGTGATTGGCCAGATTCTGCCGATCGACACGTTTGAGACCGCCATTCCTGCTGCCTACGAGGCGCTCTCCGCCCACGGTGGCGCCGATGCCGCTCGCGCCATCATGACGACCGACACGCACTCCAAGGAGTACGCCGTGTCCTACGTCAGTGAGGCTGCGGGTCATGCGGGCAATGTCTATACGGTAGGCGGAATGTGCAAGGGCTCGGGCATGATCATGCCCAACATGGCCACCATGATCGCAGTTATCACCACCGATGCCCCCGTCGAGCCTGCGGCACTTCATGCCCTGCTGTTCTCGACCGTCAAGCAGACCTTTAACAAGGTAACGGTCGATTCCGACACCTCGACCAACGACACCTGCATCATGCTTGCCTCCGGTGCCGCTGCCGCAGATGCCGAGCCTATCGTCGAGGGCTCCGATGCCTTCGACGAGTTGGCATTTGCCGTGCACGAGGTGTGCGAGAGCCTGGCACGCAATATCGCCGCCGATGGCGAGGGCGCATCCAAGCTTGTTACGGTCAACGTTACCGGCGCCGTGAACGACGAGGAAGCCGATATCGCCGCCCGTGCCGTTGCCAACTCGCCGCTCGTTAAGACCTGCATCGCCGGCCACGACTGCAACTGGGGTCGCGTTGCTATGGCGCTTGGCAAGTGCGGCGTGAAGTTTAATCAGGAAGACGTTTCCATCGACATGATGGGCATGCCCGTCTGTCGCGACGGTCTGACTGTTCCCTTTGACGAGGACGAGGCTCTACGACGTTTCGAGGCGCCAGAGATCGTGATCTCGGCCGACCTGGGCGCAGGCGACGCGGCAACGACCGTGTGGACCTGCGACCTCACGCATGAGTACATCTCCATCAACGGCGACTACCGTTCCTAGATTCCGGGCACGCTGCGTATCTTGCCGCGATTGCGGACAGCGGAGCACGGCGCGATAACGATATGAAAGACGAGGCAGATTATGAAATTCGCACGCGATTGTCGTTCGAGCGAATCCAACGAAGCAACCGCGCAGCTGCTGTTCGAAGCGCTGCCGTGGATTAAGAACCTGACCGGCAAGACGGTTGTTATCAAATATGGCGGAGCCGCCATGGTTGATGAGCAGCTGCGCCGCGACGTGATGAGCGACATCGTTTTGCTCAAGATCATCGGTATGCGCCCCGTCATCGTGCACGGCGGCGGCAAGGCTATCAACGAGGCGCTGAGCCATTACGATATTCCCGTCGAGTTTAAGAACGGCCAGCGCGTGACCTCGCCGGCGACTATGGATATCGTGCGCGAGGTGCTGGGCGGCAAGGTTAACCAGGAGCTGGTTGCTGCCATCAACCACCACGGCAACCTGGCCGTGGGCGTGTCGGGCAGCGATGCCGGCACGCTCATCGCCGAGCCGCTCGACCCCGAGCTCGGTCGCGTGGGCAAAGTGACGCACGTCAACACCGACTATATCGAGCGCTTACTCGATAGCGAGTACATTCCCGTCATCGCCACCGTCGCGGCGGGGGAGGACGGCGGTTTCTTCAACATCAACGCCGATACCGCCGCCGGTGCCGTTGCCGCGGCGCTCCACGCGCATAAGGCGATCTTTTTGACCGATGTCGATGGCCTGTACAAGGACTTTAGCGACAAGGACTCGCTTATCTCCAACCTAACGCTCGACGAGGTTAACGAAATGCTCTACGGCGGCGAGGTCGATAAGGGCATGATTCCCAAGCTGCGTGCGGCCGTCGATGCGCTTACCGGCGGCGTATTTCGTGCCCACATCATTAACGGTACTACGCCGCATTCGCTGCTGCTGGAGCTGCTGACCGATGCCGGCGTCGGTACCGTGATCCATTCCACCGAGATGGCTTACGAGTTCGATACGCATCCGCATCCGCTTTCGACGTTTGCTGCGCGTCTGACCGAGAACCTCGACGAGGTCGAGAAGCTTCAGACGGTCTAGCTGACCCGCAGCCGCCCCATTCCTGCATCCATAGCCCCGCGCCGTCCGGCGCTCAACGAAAGGCATCCCATGTCACTTGCAGCTCAGCAATCGCTTGAATCCCATTACGTTATGCATACCTTTGGCCGCTCTCCGGTCGAGTTTGTCGAGGGCCATGGCATGAAGCTCACCGGCGACGATGGCCGTGAGTACCTCGACTTTCTTGCCGGCATCGGCGTGTGCAGCCTAGGTCATGGCAACCTGGCTGTGCTCTCGGCGCTCGAGGCACAGACCAAAAAGCTCATGCATGTCTCCAATTACTTCTACATCGAGCAGCGTGGACAGGTCGCGGCGCTGCTGTCCAAGCTTGCTAACGACGACGTAGATGGTGCGCGCGTGCTTGCCGATGCCATCGCCGCCGGCGATGAGACCACGGCAGCTGCTCTTGGTGCCCCGGCTGCGGGCGAGCAGGTGTGGGAGACGTTCTTTGCCAATTCCGGCGCCGAGGCCAACGAGGGCTCGATGAAGCTCGCGCGCTTGTACGCCAAGCGTGCCGGTAACGGCGGCAACACCATCGTGTGCATGCGCGGCGGCTTCCACGGCCGTACGCTCGAGACCATTGCCGCCACCATGCAGGATTGGCTGCAGGATAGTTTCCGTCCGCTGCCGGGTGGCTTTGTGGCCTGCACGCCCAACGATGTCGATGAGCTGCGTGCGATCTTTAAGCAGCTGGGGAGCGAAATTTGTGCCGTGATGCTCGAACCGATCCAGGGTGAGAGTGGCGTGCACCCCATGACCGAGGAGTTTATGGCGGCAGCGCGCGACCTAGCACACGAAGTGGGCGCCGTGCTTATCGCCGACGAGGTCCAGTGCGGTATCTTCCGCACGGGTAAGCCGTTTGCGTTCCAGACCTATGGCGTGGAGCCCGACATTATGAGTCTTGCCAAGGGCATTGCCGACGGCGTACCCATGGGTGCCGTCGTGGCAAAGAAGGAGATTGCCGACGTGTTTAAGCCGGGCGACCACGGCTCGACCTTTGGCGGTAGCTGCTTGGCCGTCGCGGCGTGTGCCGCGACGCTCTCCGCGCTTGTGCGCGGCGATTATGCCGAGCATGCTGCCAAGGTGGGTGCCTATATGGAGCAGGCGCTGGCTAAGCTTCCGCATGTGGTAGAGGTGCGTGGCCGTGGCCTGATGCTCGGCTGTGATTTGGATGATGCCGCGGGCGACGCACATGATATTGTTGCCCGCGCGCTGGCCGCCGGTGCCGTGATTAACGCTACGGGTGCTCATACGCTGCGTTTCTTGCCGCCGCTCGTCTGCGAGGAAGCCGACGTGGACAGTCTGATCGAGATCCTGTCGGGTGTCTTGGTCTAACGCAGCGCAATAACTCAATTTGGACCGGGTTCCGGACTGCGGGCGTGCCCTATGTGGCATGATTCAGCGGTCTGGAGCCCGTTTTGCCTTAGATTTGCTAAGGCAGGGAGACCCGCTGGTCAAAAAACATTAAATATGAGTACTGCTACCGATTTGGTAGCAGCAATTTTGGACTAATAAGGCCAGATGGCAAGTCGAAATGGCGATGAATGCACGATTTTGATCCAACTGTTAGTCCTTATAATGGACATATGTTGCGTAACTTAAGCAAATACTATCTTTTTATATGTTGCAAACAAAGTAGCAGTACTCATTTTTGCCATTTTTTGGCCACGGCCTTTGTGACAGACGTGCTGGCGGGTTCGAATCCCATGCACCGGGCGCAAGCAAAAACGGTCCCCTTGCGAGGACCGTTTCCAATTCTGTGGTGGGCGATGAGGGATGTCCGCGTGCGGCTGGCGCCGCCCGCGTCCCGCTTCGTCGCTCCGCTCCTCGCGTGCTGCGCTGGAAAACGCTTGCGCGTTTCCTCAGCTCCGCACCCTGTCGGGTTCGAATCCCATGCACTGGGCCCAAAAAAGAAAGGCTCCCATTGCTGGGAGCCTATCAAATCAGTGGTGGGCGATGAGGGATTCGAACCCCCAGCCTTGTGCGTGTAAAGCACCTGCGCTAACCGTTGCGCCAATCGCCCGTGCGGAGAGAGTATAGCAAAACAATCGCCTCATTCACCTCATATCCATTAAAGGTAACTCGCGCGTGTCACAGCGGAGCTGATTCAGTTGAGATTGCCTGAACATTCCGCCCCTCTTTACGCCCTCGGGTATACTCAAAAGCTACTGATTCGATTTGATGCCCATCAACAGCAGAGGGGATAGTATATGTGCGGTTTTGTCGGTTTTGTCGGTGGGACGGATAACCAATCCGAGGTGCTCACCAAGATGATGGACCGCATCGTCCATCGCGGTCCCGACATGGGCGGTCAGTTTATCGACGGCCGCGTTGCCCTGGGCTTCCGCCGCCTGTCGATCCTCGACCTGACCGAGGCCGGCGCTCAACCCATGGCCAACGAGGACGGCAGCGTCGTCATTGTCTTCAACGGCGAGATCTACAACTTCCAAGAACTCCGTTCCGAGCTCGAGGCCAAGGGCTACAAGTTCCACTGCGGCGCCGACACCGAGAGCCTCCTGCACGGCTACGAGGAGTGGGGCGAGGCCGTCCTCGATCGCCTGCGCGGTATGTACGCCTTCGTCATCTGGGACAAAAAGAAGAACAAGCTTTTTGGCGCCCGCGACATCTTTGGCATCAAGCCGCTTTACTACTATCCCATGGCCGATGCGGGCGACGGCGCTCCGGGCGTGCTCTTTGGTTCCGAGATCAAGAGCTTCCTGGACTACCCGCACTTCCACAAGGCGGTCAACAAAAAGGCTCTGCGTCCGTACATGACGCTGCAGTATTCGGCGACTGAGGAGACCTTCTTCGAGGGTGTCTACAAGCTGCCGCCGGCGCACTACTTTACCGTCGATATCCCGACCGGCAAGATGAACATCGAGCGCTACTGGGATTGCGATTACTCTGCCGTCGAGAAGCCGTTCGAAGAGTATGTCGACGAGCTGGACGAGGTCGTGCACGAGAGCGTCGAGGCCCATCGCATCGCCGATGTCAAGGTCGCGTCGTTCCTCTCCGGTGGCGTCGACTCCAGCTACATCGCCGCTTGCCTTATGCCCGACAAGACCTTCTCGGTGGGCTTTGACTACAAGAATTTCAACGAGACCAACTACGCCAAGGAGCTTTCCGATAAGCTCGGCGTCGAGAACGTTCGCAAGATGATCACCGCCGACGAGTTCTTCGGTGCGCTCGAGGACATCCAGTATCACATGGACGAGCCGCAGTCCAACCTGTCTTCCGTGCCGCTGTGGTTCTTGGCCGAGATGGCCCGCAAGGACGTTACCGTCGTGCTTTCGGGCGAAGGCGCCGACGAACTCTTTGGCGGCTACGCCTACTACGAGGATACGGTCCCGGTGCGTAAGTACAAAAAGATGGTTCCGCTGCCCATCCGTCGCGCGCTCGGTAACCTGGCGCTGCATATGCCGTACTTCAAGGGACATAACTTCCTGGTCAAGGGTGCCGAGATCCCCGAGAAGTCGTTCCTGGGACAGGCTCTGGTATGGCCGGAGCGCGAGGTCGACGGCGTGCTCAAGCCCGAGTACAACACCGGCGACGGCGCCTTCGAGCTTGCCGCTCCCATCTATGCGCGCGTGAAGGGTCAGCCCGAGCTGGTCAAGAAACAGTACCTGGACATGAACATGTGGCTCCCGGGCGACATTCTGCTCAAGGCCGACAAGATGTGCATGGCGCACTCGCTGGAGCTGCGCGTGCCCTTCCTGGACCGCAAAGTCATGGAGTTCGCCGAGCACATTCCCGACCGTTACCGCATCAACGAGAACGGCAACAAACAGGTACTCCGCCACGCTGCCAACAAGTCGCTGCCCGATGAGTGGGCCACCCGTCCCAAGGTGGGCTTCCCGGTGCCGATTGTCTACTGGCTGCGCGAGCAAAAGTGGTACGACTATGTCAAGGAGTACTTCACCGCGCCGTGGGCAAGCGAGTTCTTCGATACCGACGAGCTCATGCACCTGCTCGATCTGCACTTTGCGGGCAAGGGCGATTTCCAGCGCAAGATCTATACGCCGCTCGTGTTCCTGGTGTGGTACAAGCGCTTCTTTATCGACGAGGACCAGCCCGCTGTTCAGGCTGCCTAGCCTCGGCTTACGAACGCCTGCGCGTAACGGCTCCTCCGGGAGCCGTTTTTGCGTGGGTGCGTTTCAGTTACTATAAAAACCGTCCCTGCCAAATGGCTGAGAAAGGTGAAAGATGCACCATTCGGATTCCGCGATCGTGACCACGGTCGATACGCTTGCCAAGCTTCTCGATGTGTGCGGCGAGCTGCGCGCATCGGAGCAGGTTGACGAGCGTGCCGTGACCGGCTGCTCGTTTGATTCGCGCGCGGTCTCGGCAGGTGACGTGTTCTTCTGCAAAGGTGCTGCCTTTAAGCCCGCGTTTTTGCGCATGGCGCTCGATGCGGGTGCCGTCGCATTTGTGTGCGAGGAGTCGCTGGTCGAGTCTCTGGAGCCGCTGGCGCAGGAGAGCGGTGCTGCGATGCTGGTCGTGGACAGCGTTCGCACGGCCATGGCCTTGTTGCCGCCGGAGGTCTACGACCGTCCCGACCGCGACGTCAAGATCGTGGGCATCACCGGCACCAAGGGAAAGACCACGGCCGCTTTTATGCTCCAGTCCATCATCAAGGCGGCGGGCGAGTCCTGCGGCATGATCGGCTCGGTGAGTACCGACGATGGTATCGAGTGCTACGAGAGCACCAACACCACGCCCGAGGCTCCCGAGGTCTGGCGCCATATCGCCAACTGTCGCACGTCCGGTCGCCAGTCCATGGTCATGGAGGTCTCGAGCCAGGCGCTCAAGTACCAACGCGTCGAGAATCTGCCGTTTGACGTGGCGTGCTTCCTCAACATCGGCCGCGACCACATCTCGCCGATCGAACACCCCACGTTTGAGGATTATTTTGAGAGCAAACTCAGGATCTTTGACCAGGCAAAGACCGCCGTGGTGAATCTGGGCACCGAAGAGGTCGACCGTGTGCTGGAGGCAGCGTCGACGGCCGAGCGCTTGGTGACCGTTGGCGTCGAGCATCCCGAGGCAAGCCTGTGGGCGAGCGACGTACGCATGGTCGGCTTTAGCATCGAGTTCAACTTGCATGGCCTGTGTGCCGACGAGTCCGAGGCGGGGGAGAAGGTCCTGTTGGGTATCGCGGGAGACTTTAACGTGGAGAACGCGCTGGTCGCTATCGCCGCTGCGCGCGAGATCGGCATCGGTATCGATGCTATCAAGAAGGGCCTCTCCAAACTGCGTGTGCCGGGCCGTATGGAGGTCGTGGAGTCGAAGGACGGCCGCGTGATCTGCGTCGTCGACTATGCGCACAACCAGCTTTCGTTCCGTTCGCTTTTCTCGTCGGTGAAGCGCGCGTTTCCCGCCAGCCCCGTCATTGCGCTGTTTGGCGCTGCCGGCGGCAAGGCGCAGGAGCGCCGCGAGCAGCTTCCGCGCGAGGCCGCACCATATTCCGACCTGATGATCTTTGCCAATGAGGACCCGGCTCACGAGGACCCGATGAAGGTCTGTCGCGAGCTTGCCGAGCATGTTCCCGACGATACGCCGAACAAGATCATCCTCGATCGCGAAGCCGCTGTGCATGCGGCGTTCAAGGCGGCGCGCGAGGAGTACATCAACCCCGATGCTCCCACCATTGTCTTGCTGCTGGCAAAGGGTGACGAGGAACTCATGCACGTGGGCGACGAGTTCGTGCCCATCGAGAGCGACCTTTCGCTGGCCAATCGCCTGATCGATGTTACCCAGTTTGACTAATGAACCATGATGGCGGCGGCGCTCTGAGTGCGCTGTCGCCATAAGCGTGTTCCCTCAATCAAAACATGCCGTCCAAGTCCAAACCCTTCTATGTAAACGGAGTAACCATGTCCCACAACACCCTGCCGACTGTTGCCGAGCTTTCGGGCGAGATGCGCGAGCGCTTGGCCAAGGTCAAGTACGTCTTTACCGACCTGGATGCCACGATGCTCGCACCCGGCTCGTGCGTGCTGCGCGACAACGACGGTAACCCCTCGACCAAACTCGTCGAGGCCGTCGTGGCGCTCGCTCGCGCTGGTATTCAGGTGGTTCCCACCTCGGGCCGCAACCGTACCATGATCCACGAGGACGCGCGCGTGCTCGGCCTCAACTCCTACATTGGTGAGATGGGCGGTCTGGTTATGTACGACCTCAAAGCCAACGATTGGGAGTATCTGACCGGCGACATGCCTTACGACCCCGTCTGCGGCCTTACTCCGCACCAGGTGATCGAGCAGACCGGCGTGTGCGAGAAGATCCTTGCCCGCTGGCCGCACAAGATCGAGTATCACAACGACATGTCGACCGGCTACAAGTACCGCGAGGTCACCGTCGGCATGCGCGGCGATGTGCCCGACAATGAGGTCCAGGCCATCCTGGACGAGGCCGGCTGCGGCCTGGTGTGGGCCTGTAACGGTCACCTGACGCATCTGTCCAAGCCGACGACGCTCGAGCTCGATCGCGTCGAGGACGGTCGCGCATTCAACATCAACCCCGCGGGCCTCAACAAAGGCGTCGCCATTGCGCACTTCTGCGAGCACCTGGGGATCGAGCGCGAGGAGACGTTGGCGCTCGGCGATTCCGAGTCCGACTTCTACATGGCCGATCACGTGGGCACGTTCTGCCTGGTCGAGAATGGCCTGACGAGCGCCGGCGCGCCCGAGTTCCTGGCTGCTTGCGAGAACGCTTTCGTTACGCGTGGCAAAATTGTCGACGGTTGGGCGGCGACGGCAGAGCTGCTGGTCGCGGCGCGTTCGTAGCGCGCCGCCGCCGCACTTGGACATGTCTTTTCGAGAGAGACTGGTGAGGTAATGTCCGATATCGAGAATCCGGCAGGCGACACGCGCCCGATTGGCGTGTTCGATTCTGGTTTGGGCGGTCTGACGGTTGCGCGCGCCATCGCGACGGCGCTGCCGCACGAGTCCGTCTACTACTTTGGCGACACCAAACGCTGCCCCTACGGCACGCGCACCGAGGATGAAGTGCGCTCGTTTGCGTTGCAGGCGGGTCGTTGGCTTTCGAAGCACGACGTCAAGATTATGGTCATCGCCTGCAACACGGCGACCGCTGCGGCCTTGCGTCTGGCCCAGCAGGTGCTCGACGTTCCCGTGATCGGTGTGATCGCGCCGGGTGCCCGTGCGGCAATCAACAGCACGCGTACGCGTCGCGTGGGCGTGCTCGCCACCAACCTCACTATTCGCTCGGGCGCCTATACGCGCGCCATTCAGGACCTGGATGCCGGCGTCGATGTATACGGCTGTCCAGCCTCGAGCTTTGTCGAGGTTGTCGAACACGAGCTCGCCTCGGGTGCACATCTGCAGGAACAGTGGCTTGAGAACGAGGACATCTTCGATACGCCTGCCGTGCGTGCGCTGGTGGGTGCCACGGTTGAGCCGCTGCGCGACCACGGCATCGATACCGTGGTGCTCGGCTGTACGCATTTTCCGCTGTTGGTGGGACCTATCCGCCATGCACTGGGGCCTGGGGTGCGCGTCGTGAGTTCCGCCGAGGAGACCACGCGCGAGCTGACCGATATTCTCACGCGCCGCGAGCAGCTGGCGGGCGACGCCGCCGAGCCGCAGCATCGTTTTGCCACGACGGCCGATAACATTGCCGAGTTTGCGGTGGCGGGCAGCTTTATCTTTGGTCAGCCGCTCAAGAGCATCGAACATATCGATATCGATGAGCTGAAATAGATGTAAGGCAGCTGCCAGAGCCTTCGCCACATCTTTTGCCGAAAGGAAATTTCTATGGAGTACATGCAGGTCAACCGCGCCAACGGTCGCGCCGCCAACGAGTTGCGCCCCGTTAAGCTCACCCGTGGCGTCATGAAGCACGCTCACGGCTCGTGTCTGGCCGAGTTCGGTGACACGCGCGTGCTGTGCGCCGCCACTATCGAGGAGGGCGTGCCGGGCTGGCGAAAGGGAGCTAAGGCCGGCTGGGTGACCGCGGAATACGCCATGCTGCCGGCGTCGACCGGCAAGCGCTGCAAGCGCGAGCACGCCAACCGCAAGGGCCGCTCCATGGAGATCGAGCGCCTCATTGGCCGCAGCCTGCGTACCGTCGTCAACATGAAGGCGCTCGGCGAGTGCACCGTCACCGTCGACTGCGATGTGATTCAGGCCGATGGCGGCACGCGTACAGCGAGCATCACCGGCGCCTGGGTGGCGCTGCACGACGCCCTCGCCATGTGGGTCGAGGCGGGCAAGATCGAGCGCATCCCGCTTATCGGCCAGGTGGCTGCCATCTCCATGGGCGTTGTCGACGGCAACACTCTGCTCGACTTGGATTATTCCGAGGACAGCCATGCCGAGGTCGACATGAACCTCGTCGCCACCGACACCGGTGAGATGATCGAGCTCCAGGGCACCGGCGAGCAGGCGCCCTTCGACCGTAAGCGCCTCAACGCCCTGCTCGACCTGGGCGACAAAGGTATCGCCGAGCTCATCGAGCTTCAGCGCCAAGCCCTCGCCTAACCTACCAAAAAGGGACAGGTTTAATTTGGTAGGTTTTATCTGCGGAGACGTCTAGGCACAAGACAGCCGTTGATTGAGAGGGGAGAGGCAGAGGCCCTCGTCGCCCTCGGCGCGGCATTGCTATAGAGACAAGGAGACCACTCATGGCACTTGAGAAGATCGACATCGACACCCTCGACCCGGCGGCGACCATCGTCGTGGCAACGGGCAACGCCCATAAGCTCACTGAGATCGAGGCCATTTTGGGTAAGGTTATGCCCGAGGTGCGCTTTGTGGCGCTCGGCCAGCTGGGCGATTTTGAGGATCCCGAGGAAAACGGCACGACGTTTTTGGAGAACGCCATCATCAAGGCCCAAGCCGCGGTCGAGGAGACGGGCCTTATGGCCATTGCCGACGATTCGGGCTTGGTCGTTGATGCCCTGGACGGCGAGCCGGGCGTGTATAGCGCGCGCTATGCGGGCGTGCACGGCGACGATGCCGCCAACAACGCCAAGCTGCTCGTTAACCTGGAAGGCGTGGCCGACGAGGATCGCACCGCGCGCTTTATGAGCGTCGTTGCGCTCATCGACACGGACGGTCTGGTTACCTATGGCGAGGGCGCCTGCGAGGGCGTTATCGCGCACGAGGGCCGCGGCGATCACGGCTTTGGCTACGACCCGCTGTTCCTGCCGGTCGACACGCCGGGCAAGACCATGGCCGAGCTGACGGCTGACGAGAAGAACGCCATCAGCCATCGTTTCCACGCGCTCGAGCATCTGTCCGCCAAGCTGACGGGCGAGGAGTAGACCGTGCGTGCGGTGGTGCAGCGCGTACTCAACGCCGGCGTGACGGTCGACGGCGAGTGCGTGGGCCGCATTGGACGCGGCTACCTGGTGCTGCTGGGTGTGGGCCATGGCGATACGCGTGCCGAGGCCGACAAGCTGTGGGGCAAGCTCCGCGGGCTGCGTATCAACGAGGACGAGAACGGCAAGACCAACTTGGCGCTTGCCGATGTCGACGGCGAGGTGCTCGTGGTGTCGCAGTTCACGCTGTTCGCCGACTGCCGCCACGGTCGCCGTCCGTCGTTTACGGATGCCGGCGCACCCGATGTTGCCAACGAGCTCTACGAGTACTTCCTGACGCTCGTTCGTCAAGATGTCGAACACGTGGCGCACGGCATTTTTGGCGCCGATATGAAAGTCGACTTGGTCAACGACGGCCCATTCACCATCGTCTTGGACACCGATAGTCTGTAAGTAGTCAATTTGGGACCGGGCTTATTTAGCTACTTGCGTATGGCCACAACAGGGTGCTATAGTATTAGAGTTTTGTCTATCTTAGGGGTATTATCCCCTTTTTGAATTGCACCTTCTGGAGGCCCTGTTCATGGAAGAGATGGAAGTCAATCACGTCGACGACATCCACGAGAAGCTGACCGATATGGTGGGCGATCGCGTCAAGGTTAAGGCCAACATGGGCCGTACCCGCGTCGTCGAGCGCATGGGCACCATCAAGAGCGTCCACCCGGCCGTCTTCATTGTCGAGGTCGACGAGCGTCGCGGCCGCAAGTCGCGTCAGTCCTACCAGTATATCGATGTGCTCACCGGTCAGGTCGAGCTGTTCGACCCCGAGAGCGGCGAGCACATCTTTACCCCGCTCGGCAATCAGCTCGAGGAGCATTAACGGTGACCGATCGGTCCCTGACTCTTTCCGCGCCGGCAAAGATTAACCTCTACCTGGGGGTTCATACCGAGCGCGATGACCGCGGCTACCACAGGGTCGATTCCCTGATGGCGGCCGTCGGTCTTTCCGATACCGTGACGGTCACGCCGTCGCAGGCGCTGACCGTCCAGACGGTTCCAGCATCAGATTTTCCCATGCAAAAGAATACGGCGTATCGGGCTGCGGTTGCTATGGCCGAGCATTATGGTCGCGAGGCAAACATCTGCGTGACGATTGAGAAGCGCATTCCATTGTGCGCCGGCTTGGGCGGCCCCTCGACGGATGCGGCCGCGGTCATTGTCGCCTTGGCAGAGCTCTGGGGCATTGATCGCACCGACCCGGCGCTCGACGACATTGCGCGGGGCATTGGTGCTGACGTCCCGTTCTTTTTGCACGCGAGTCCTGCGTTCTACGTAGGCGGGGGAGACGTGCTGGCAACTGAGTACCCCGCGCTGCCCGCGACGCCCGTCGTGCTGGTCAAGCCGCGCGAGGCAAGCGTTTCGACAATTGAAGCCTATCGACGTTTTGACGAGGCCCCGGTGCCTGCGGACGAGCCCGGCGCGATAGCTTCTGCCTTGCGTGCTGGTGATGCTGAGACGGCATATGCGCTCATCCATAACAACCTTGGTGTCATTTCCGCACAGATGGAGTCGCAGATTCAAACGGTCCTCGACTGGCTGCGTAAACAGGACGGAACCGTTGCTGTAGATGTGTGCGGATCGGGTGCCTGCTCGTTTGCCATTTGCGACACCGCTGCCACGGCCGAAAGGCTTGCCGATGCTGCCCAGCAAAATGGCTGGTGGGCCTGCGCGACTGAGCTTATTCCCAACACGGTTCAAATCGACGCGCCAAAGAAATAAAAATTTCTCTAGCACACGACGAAAATCTTTGTTACTATAGTCGAGCTAACGGGTTGTGGCTCAGTTTGGTAGAGCACTGCGTTCGGGACGCAGGGGTCGCTGGTTCAAATCCAGTCAACCCGACCAGAGCATGAGGAGGGACCGCTTCTTGCGGTCCCTTTTTTTAGCTAGTGTTGTGATACCGCGATACCCGCGGTATACTCATTCGAGCTTGTCTCGCTGTATTGTGGAGGTCTACATGTTTGGACTGAGGGCTCCTGAGCTCATCATTATTCTCGTCGTTGTCCTGATTATCTTCGGGCCCAAGAACCTGCCGAAGCTCGGCAAGTCCCTCGGCTCTACCGTCAAGAATATCCGCGAGGGTATGGAGGGCGACGATAAGGCCGAGACCAAGCAGGCCGAGGAGGTCGTGGTCGAGCAGTCCGAGGAGGACAAGGAGATCGCTGAGCTCGAGGCCAAGCTCGCTGCTGCCAAGAAGAAGCAGGCAGAGGACAGCGACGCGGACGCAGAGTAGTCCCATCCCTTTGGGGTGAGCACCTGACCGGCTTGCCCGCAGGCTAGCCGGTCTTTTTCGTTTTGTTGACAGTTGATTGTTTGATCAGAGTTGGGGAGATATCCGTATGGACGCAAGCCAGATCGTACTGACCGCTGAGGGCCGCCAGAAGCTCGTCGAGGAGCTCGCTTGGCGTGAGGGCGATTACGCCAAGGAGATCGTCGAGGACATCAAGGAAGCCCGCGCGTTCGGCGACCTTTCGGAGAACTCCGAGTACGACGCCGCTAAGGACAAGCAGGCCCAGAACGCCGCTCGTATTGCCGAGATCCAGGCCATCCTCGCCAACGCTCAGGTTGCTGCCACCACGGGCGACCTGACCGTCTCCATCGGTTCCACCGTTTCGCTGATTGATCCCAACGGCGAGGTCATGGAAGTCACGCTCGTCGGTACCACCGAGACCAACTCGCTCGAGCACAAGATCTCCAACGAGTCTCCGGTCGGTCACGCCATCATCGGTCACGGCGAGGGTGATTCCGTCGAGGTCGTTACGCCTTCCGGCAAGACTCGCGTCTACACCATCGCCAAGATCGCACGCTAGACCACGGTCCCGCGTAAAGGTATGTTTTCGCTCCCTGGGACCGAATCCTGGGGAGCGTTTTAGTTTGAGGAGCTAACTTATGGCAGAGAACCAGAACGCCGCCGATCAGGCATCGACGCTCAACGACGAGCGCGCCACCCGCCTGGCCAAGCGCGCCGCCCTGTTCGAGGCGGGCCAGAACCCCTATCCCGAGCACTCTGAGCTTGAGGACTACGTCGCCGATATCGAGACTAAGTACGCCGAGCTTGCCGATGGCGAGGACACCGAGGACGTCGTGAAGATCGCTGGCCGTGTGGTCGCCAAGCGCGGTCAGGGCAAGATCATGTTCATCGTCGTGCGCGATGCGACTGCCGAGATTCAGCTGTTCTGCCGCATCAACGACATGGACGAGGCTGCCTGGAGTACGCTCAAGGCCCTCGACCTGGGCGACATCCTGGGCGTGACCGGCGTGGTCGTGCGCACCCAGCGTGGCCAGCTTTCCGTTGCCCCTAAGAGCGCGACCCTGCTTGCCAAGGCCGTTCGTCCGCTGCCCGAGAAGTTCCACGGTCTTTCCGATAAGGAGACCCGCTATCGCCAGCGCTATGTCGACCTGATCGCCAACGACGACGTTCGCGAGACCTTCCGTAAGCGTTCGCAGATTCTCTCCACCTTCCGTCGCTTTATGGAGTCCGACGGCTACATGGAGGTCGAGACCCCCATCCTGCAGACCATCCAAGGCGGCGCTACTGCCAAGCCGTTCATTACCCACTTCAACGCGCTCGATCAGGAGTGCTACCTGCGTATTGCCACCGAGCTGCACCTCAAGCGCTGCATCGTCGGTGGTTTTGAGCGCGTGTTCGAGATCGGCCGCATCTTCCGTAACGAGGGCATGGACCTTACCCACAACCCCGAGTTCACCACGATGGAGGCCTACCGTGCCTTCTCCGACCTCGAGGGCATGAAGGCACTCGCCCAAGGTGTCATCAAGGCTGCCAACAAGGCCATCGGCAACCCCGAGGTCATCGAGTACCAGGGCCAGACCATCGACCTTTCTGGTGAGTGGGCCAGCCGTCCCATGACCGACATCGTCTCCGACGTGCTCGGCAAGCAGGTCACCATCGACACGCCGGTCGAGGAGCTTGCTGCCGCCGCGCGCGAGAAGGGCCTGGAGATCAAGCCCGAGTGGACTGCTGGCAAGATCATCGCCGAGATTTACGATGAGCTGGGCGAGGACACCATCGTTAACCCGACGTTCGTGTGCGATTACCCCATCGAGGTCAGCCCGCTCGCCAAGCGTTTTGAGGACGACCCGCGTTTGACCCACCGCTTTGAGCTGGTCATCGCCGGCCACGAGTACGCCAACGCTTTCTCCGAGCTCAACGACCCGGTCGACCAGGCCGAGCGCTTTGCCGCCCAGATGGCCGAGAAGGCCGGCGGTGACGACGAGGCCATGGAGTACGACGAGGACTACGTGCGCGCCCTCGAGTACGGTATGCCTCCCGCGGGCGGCATTGGCATTGGTATCGACCGCGTGGTCATGCTGCTCACCAACCAGGCTTCTATCCGCGACGTGCTGCTGTTCCCGCACATGAAGCCCGAGAAGGGTTTCCAGTCCGGTGCCGCTGCCGCCAAGGCTGCCGAGGCCGGCAACGCCGCGAGCCCGTTCGTTACGTCGCTTAAGCCCACGCTCGATTACTCCAAGATCGCCGTTGAGCCGCTGTTTGAGGAGTTCGTCGACTTTGATACCTTCTCCAAGAGCGACTTCCGCGCTGTGAAGGTCAAGGCATGCGAGGCCGTCAAGAAGTCCAAGAAGCTGCTGAACTTTACGCTCGACGACGGTACCGGTACCGACCGCACCATCCTCTCCGGTATTCACGCTTATTACGAGCCCGAGGACCTGGTCGGCAAGACCTTGCTCGCCATCACCAACCTGCCTCCGCGCAAGATGATGGGTATTCCCAGCTGCGGCATGCTGATCAGCGCTGTCCACGAGGAGGAGGGCGAGGAGCGCCTCAACCTGATCCAGCTCGACGCCTCCATCCCTGCCGGCGCAAAGATGTACTAGGGGGTTACGGCGTTTTACCAAACGCCGTAACCGCTCGACGCTGCGCGACGTCCAGAGCGACAATTTGTCATTCAAAAGGCAAGGCATGACCAGAAGGTCTATGCCTTGCCTTTTTCATGCCAACTTGTTCGCTCTGGACGTCGCTCGCTGTCCGTCCTCTATCTGCGGTGTTGCCCTGGTTGGCACTTAGGGACGTTCCTCTTGTGCCGGCACTTGGGTACAGTCCAGTCATTGGGGACGTTCTTAAACGACTAGCCGTTTAAGAACGTCCCCAATGACTACTTAATGGCTATTGCGCACATGGCTCGCATGACAGCCGTCTCTTTTATGTTTCCTTTAGCCGTTGCTGCCTAGGATGGGGGTTAGTCGGTAGGAAGGGAGCCCCTGTATGGACGATGTGAGCGAGCGTGCAATCGAAGAGGACATGCTCGATCAGTTCAATTACTTTGATGATGAGGATGAGGAGCTAATCGATCGTCGCGAGCCGGCATCGCTTGACTCATTTGATCTGGTCGATGAAGAGCCCGACGAGGACGAGGGTGAATCAGTGGAGCCCCCACAGTCTTCGCGCCTTAACTCGCTGCTTTCGAGAGCCCCCATGCACCACGGCGTTCGTGCCGGCGCGCTCCATATGAAAACTGACTGGCACCAGATCGTGACGGCAGGCGATGAACTTGCCGTCGATGCGCCGCTCACCGATAAGTCATCCATCATCTGCCGCACCGGCATGCTTATGCTGGCAAGCGGAACAGGTGCCTGGCGCGTGCGCGATACCATGAATCGTGTTGCCGCTGTACTCGGCGTCACGATTCACGTCGACCTGAGTCTTCTGTCGTTTGAGTGCACCTGCATCGAAGATGGCCATTGCTTTAACGAGGTTGTCAGCCTGCCCACAACGGGAGTCAATACCCATCGCATTTGGATGATGGAGAGCTTCTTAAAGGAAATCGAGACGTATGGGCGCCGGTTTACCGTGCACGAATACCACGAGATGCTTAAGACCGTCGAGAGCTCAAAGCCCGATTACTCTCCCTGGCAACAGGGCCTTGCGGCAGCCTGTGCTTGCGGCGCCTTCGTCTTTTTGCTCGGCGGCGGCCCTATCGAGATGGCCTGTGCATTCGTAGGCGCTGGTGTCGGTAACTTTGCTCGCTCCCATATTCTCAAGCAAGGCCTTGGTCAGTTCAGCGCGCTGACGACCGGTGTTGCGCTCGCTTGCGTTTCGTATCTGCTGGCATTGCTCGGCCTTGGCCAGGTCATACCGGGGGCAATGTCGCACCAAGAAGGCTATATCGGCGCCATGCTCTTTGTGATTCCCGGCTTTCCGCTCATTACGGCAGGCCTCGACATCGCTAAGCTCGACATGCGAAGCGGTATCGAGCGCCTTTCATATGCCGTATCGATTATTGTGATGGCGACCCTCGTAGGTTGGATGGTTGCCGAGTGTGTTGGCCTGGCGCCGGACGACTTTGCCCCACTGGGCCTTTCGCCGCTTGCCCTTACGCTCCTGCGCGTGGTGATGAGCTTCGTTGGCGTATTCGGCTTCTCGGTGATGTTCAACAGCCCGGTAAAGATGGCCGCGGCAGCTGGGTTGATCGGCGCCGTTTCCAATACCCTGCGTCTGACCCTTGTCGATGCGCCGACGATGATTCCCTTCCTGGGCCTCAGCACGGGAATGCCTCCCGAGGCAGCAGCGTTTATCGGCGCGCTGGTATCGGGTCTGCTGGCAAGCTTGGCCGAAGTTAAGCTCACCTACCCGCGTATCGCTCTCACGGTGCCTTCGATTGTTATTATGGTGCCGGGTTTGTATCTGTATCGCTCGATGTATTACATGTGCACCTTCGATACGGTCAATATGCTCGGTTGGTTTGTGCGTGCAGTGCTCATCGTGGCGTTTTTGCCCGTTGGTCTGGGCGTGGCGCGTACGCTCACCGACCCCCGCTGGCGCCACACCAGCTAATTGGTGCAAGGAGGACAGGTCACTTTGCACCAAATGAGTTGCGGTGAAATAAAGACTGAATTGCTGCTTAAAGGGTCAAAACAGTCCGTATTCCACCGCAACTTATGGGGTCGGGGATTATTGGTGCCCTGCATCTTCATAAACTCAACGCTTACGAAGCGCAGCCCTTTCATGCTAGGCTGGTTTCACCACATAAGTAGTCGCAGACGCACGTACCACGGGCGGGCGAGATGAAGTCCCAACAGCTCCATCTTGCCCGCCCGTTTTTGTTGCGTGGTGCCGCGGCGTAACACGGAAAGGACCATGCCCTTTATGCCTATCAACAAACGAGAGAGCCTGCTGTTCACCTTTATCATGTGCTTTTGCATGGTGCTCTGGATGAGCATCTACAACGTTGCCCTGCAGCATGGGGCCATCAACGGCGAGGTTGTTGCCGCCGCGTGGCTCGGCTTCCCCGTTGCCTACGTTTTTGCCATGTGCTGCGACTGGTTTGTTGCCAGCCCCCTTGCTAAGGGCTTCGCCTTTAAATTCCTGGTCACGCCGGGCAAGAGCTCGCCGCTTGCCATGACGCTCGCCGTCAGCTCCTGCATGGTCGTTCCCATGGTTATCATCATGTCGCTCTACGGCGCGTGTGAAGGCCTGTTCCATATGCCCGGCGGCCCGCTTGCCAATTTGCAGGCGCTGCCGATGATGTGGCTCGTCAACATTCCGCGCAACTTTATCATGGCCCTGCCCTGGAACCTGCTGGTGGCTGGTCCGGTTGCTCGCTTTGTCTTCCGCCGCGCCTTCCCCATGGGAACCGTCTTTGAAGAGCAGCATATGGAGCTTGTGCGTATGCCTGGCGCTCCCGTTGCCGATGCCGTCAATGACGTTGCCGAGAGCATGGACGCCGAGCCTGCCTGCTAGGCAACAGCCTCTAACCTAGAGCGCCCGCCGCATCCGACGATTCCTTTTTTGTAGACGTTGTCGCATGGCTGCATGCGGAAAAGGCCCCAGCGGTTAACATATACTCCATATGGGTAAAGAGACCAAAGCGCCGCCACGAGTGGCGCTTTGCGTTTGAAAAACTAGCTCGTCTAAGAGGAACTAGCATGTTAGACCGTTTTACCGATCGCGCGCGCAAGGTCATGTCCATGGCCAAGCAAGAGGCGCTCGATCTGCACTCAAATAAGGTGGGCACCGAGCACCTGCTGCTCGCACTCGCCAAGGAGGACGAGGGCATCGCTGCCGAGGCGCTGCGCTCGCTTGATATCTCCTACGACGACATCATGGACACCCTCAAGGAGGTCCAGACCACGGTTCCCGAGCCCAGCGAGGAGACCGAGGCTGCCAAGCTTGCCTTTACGCCGCTCGTCATTAGCGTGATGGAGCGCTCCTTCCGCGTGGCACGTGAGAACAACCAGACCTACGTGTCGACCGAGCACTTGCTGATTGGCATCGTCGAAGAGGGTAACGGCATGGCCATGGACATCCTCATGCGCCTGGGTGTGTCGTCCGCCTCCATCAAAAAGGCTATCGAGAAACTTACCGCCAAGGACCAGGACAAGAAGCGTCCGCTCGCCGGCGCCGGTGCCGGGCGTCCCGGTGCGGGCCTGCCGTTCTTTAGCGGCTCGGACGCGTCGCAGCAAAAGGGGAGCGGCACCGATACGCTTAAGCAGTTCGCCACCAACCTTACGCAGAAGGCGCGCGACGGCGAGCTCGACCCTGTAATTGGTCGCGAAAAGGAAGTCCAGCGTATGATGGAGATCCTTTCGCGTCGCACCAAGAACAATCCGCTTATCTTGGGCGACCCCGGCGTGGGCAAGACGGCCATCGTCGAGGGTCTGGCTCAGCAGATTGCAGCTGGCAACGTGCCCGAGAACCTTATGAACCAGAACATCTGGACGCTCGACCTGCCGGGCCTCGTTGCGGGCGCCAAGTATCGCGGTGAGTTTGAGGAGCGCCTCAAGAACGTGATCCAGGAGGCCACCGAAGCTGACGACGTCATCCTGTTTATTGACGAGATGCACACCATCATCGGTGCCGGCTCTGCCGAGGGCTCCATCGACGCGAGCTCCATGCTCAAGCCCGTGCTCGCGCGCGGTGCCTTCCAGATTATCGGCGCCACCACGGCCGAGGAATTCCGCAAGTACCTCACCAAGGACCCGGCCTTCGAGCGTCGCTTCCAGACCATCGATGTCGAGGAGCCGAGCGTCGAGGACACGGTCAAGATCCTGACCGCGCTCAAGCCGCGCTACGAGGAGCACCACCATGTGCGCTATACGCAGGGTGCTATCGAGGCCGCCGCGAACCTCTCCGACCGCTACATCCAGGATCGCTTCCTGCCCGATAAGGCCATCGACCTCATTGACGAGGCCGGCGCCCGCGCCCGCATCGCCGCCAACCGCGCGCCCGAGCCGGTGCGCGAGGCCGAGCATCGCGTGGAGGAGCTTAAGGCCGCCGCGCAGGAGGCCACCGAGAGCGACGACATGAACAAGGCCGCCGAGATCACCGAGCAGCAAAAGGCTGCCGAGATTGAGCTCGCCGAGGCCAAGGCTGCCTGGACCGCCGAGCTCGACGCCAGCCCGCTCACCATCGATGTCTCCCAGATTGCCGACATCGTGTCCGTGACCTCGGGCGTGCCGGTGTCCTCGCTCACCGAGAGCGAGAGCCGCCGCCTGCTGCAGGCCGAAAGCGTGCTCAAGACGCGCATCATCGGTCAGGACGAGGCCGTCGAGGCCGTTGCCAAGGCCGTGCGCCGCAGCCGCTCGCCGCTCAAGGACCCGCGTCGCCCCGGCGGCAGCTTTATCTTCCTGGGCCCCACCGGCACGGGCAAAACCGAGCTCGCCAAGACGCTCGCCGAGTATCTCTTTGGCAGCAAGGACGCGCTCATCAGCTTCGATATGTCGGAGTTTGGCAGTGAGTTCGAGGTCTCCAAGCTCATCGGTAGCCCCCCGGGCTATGTGGGCCACGACGAGGGCGGCCAGCTCACCAAGGCCGTTCGTCGTCACCCGTACTCGGTCGTGCTGTTCGACGAGATCGAGAAGGCGCACCCCGATATCTTCAACATCTTGCTGCAGGTGCTGGAGGAGGGCCGCCTGACCGATAGCCAGGGCAAGACGGTCGACTTCCGCAACACCGTGATCATCATGACGTCCAACGTGGGCGCCCGCGAGATTGCGCAGGATGCGAGCGTTGGCTTTGGCACCACCGGCGAGCAGGGTCTCACGTCGAGTGAGATCCGTGGTCGCGCGATGGGCGAGCTCAAGCGCCTGTTCCGCCCCGAGCTGCTCAACCGTATCGACGACATTGTGGTGTTCCAGAAGCTCTCGGGCGAGAATCTCACCAAGATCGCGCACCTGCTGGTGGACGACCTGCGTCAGCGTTTGATTGCCAACGGCATGAACATCAAGCTCACCGATGCGGCCTATGACAAGATCGTGGCCGAGGGCACCGACCTCACCAACGGTGCGCGTCCGCTGCGCCGTGCTATTCAAAAGCTCATCGAGGACCCGCTGTCCGAGGAGCTTCTGGCCGGCGAGTGGGGCGAGGGCGATATCGTCCTGTGCGACGTGGCCGATGGCAAGTTTGTCTTTAGCCACGGCACGGGCGAGATCCCGGCACCGCGTCCGGCGGGCACGCTCGGTGGCGATACCGCTCCGGCGGCACCGCACACCGGCAACGCCGCGCCCGTGAGCGGCGGCGTGACCTCGGGCCCCGGCGGCATGATGCAAGCCGGTTCCGGCGCGCTGTAGGGCGTAACATAGCTTTGCGAAGGGGCACTCCTGTCGGGGCGCCCCTTTTTTATGAGTAAATGGTGCTATACTCGAAATATAAATATGTATAGCAGAAGGAGCTAGCATGCCAATATCGGTACTCGACTCACGGCCGGTCCAGATGAATGTGCGCATGGATCGCCAACTCAAAGAGGCTGGGGACGCCGTGCTGGCGCATATCGGCATGACGCCGTCACAAGCTGTGAGGGAGCTGTGGCAGTACTTGACCGAGAACGGTCATATGCCCGTCGCAAAAAAGAATGATGACGAAGTCCTGCCTGACGACATACGATCGAAGGCGAGTTCGTCCCGCGTCTCGGAAGGGGCTGCGTTAATTTCGAATTTTTATGAGCGGTTCTCGATTCAGAGGCCGAGCCCCGATGAAGCCTTTGATTACGACGAGTTATACGATCAAATGATGAGCGAGAGATTCAGCGATTGGATCGAATTATGAGCGGCGTCGGAACGAAACGTGTGCTCAAGCTGTTGATCGACACGAACGTCTGGCTAGATTACTTTCTCGCTCGCACGAATGCGACCAGGCCGATAGTCGAGCTCCTTTCTCGCGCGGCGGAAGCGGAGGATATCGTCCTCTTCTCGTCCTCCCTGTCTGTCAAAGACGTCTATTACATTCTGGGAAGGACGATGAAGGCCGACGCCCGCCGTGAGGGGGCTCTCACTCCCGAAGCCATCGCCGGTGCCGACGAGACAGCGTGGGCGTGCGTTCGCCTGATTCGGCAAAAGTCGATTATTGCCTCGGTCGGTGCAGACGAGGTCTTCGACTCCTTTGTGTTCAAGTATCATCACAACGACTTTGAGGACGACCTGATGCTGGGCGTCGCCAATCGCATTGATGCCGATTACGTCGTGACAGAGGACAAAAATCTCATCAAACATACCAATGGTGTATGCATTAATGTTCAACAGGCGTTGAAGTTGGTTGAAGGGTCCAACGTCCCTTCGGCACGGCCCGTCTAACCTGCTTTATCTTGATAAAGTGGCGTTTCCTCGCCGTTAGCCGATGATGCGAGGGCGCTCGGCGTTTTCGACTGGTTTATGCACGCAAAGTCTGGGAATATACAAGTCGCATGTCTTACTGTCTAACCAGTTGCGCCAAGGAGGCACCATGGACTACAAGATTACCGGCTACGAGCCCGCCCAGCTGTTCCATTTCTTTGAGGAGGTCAGCGCGATCCCCCGTGGGTCTGGCAACGAGAAGGGCATCAGCGATTTCCTGGTCGCGTTTGCCAAGGAGCGCGGTCTCGATGTGTACCAGGACGAGGTCTACAACGTCATCATTCGCAAGCCCGCATCTGCCGGCGCCGAGAATGCCCCGACCGTGATGCTGCAGGGCCACATCGACATGGTGTGCGACAAGCTGGGCTCCGTCGAGCACAACTTTACGACTGATGGTATCGACCTGGTCGTCAAGGACGGCGTCCTCACCGCTAACGGCACCACTCTGGGCGCCGACAACGGTATTGCCGTCGCGCTTATGCTTACCGTGCTCAACGACGATTCGATTGCCCATCCGGCCCTCGAGTGCGTGTTCACCACCGACGAGGAGACTGGCCTGGTCGGCGCCGAGACGCTCGACAAGTCCCAGATTAGCGCCCGCACCATGATCAACCTTGACTCCGAGGAAGAGGGCGTTGCCACCGTCAGCTGTGCCGGCGGCGTCGTCGTTACCTACACCTGCCCGATCGCGCGCGAGCACAAGACCGGTAGCACCCTCACGCTCGACATCTCCGGCCTGCTGGGCGGCCACTCCGGCAGCGATATCAACCTGGAGCGCGGCAACGGCAACCTCATCATGGCCCGCATCATCGACCGCCTGATGGTTGCCGGCGAGCCCGCCATCGTTAGCTTTAACGGCGGCACCAAGGACAACGCCATCAACCGTGAGTGCAAGGCTGTTCTGGTCTACGCCGACCACGCTGCCGCCGCGGCCGCGGCCCAGATCGCAAAGGGCATCATCGCCGACGTCACTGCCGAGCTCGAGGTCTTCGACCCCGGCTTTACTTGCACCGTCGAGATTGCCGACGACGCCGAGGTTGAGGCCATGGACCAGAAGTCCGCGCTTGCCCTCATCCGCGCCCTGCGCCTTGCCCCTAACGGCGTGATTCGCCGCAACGTCGCCACCGACGGCTCCGTCGAGGTTTCCTCCAACATCGGCGTGGTCGCCACCTCCGATGACGAGGTCAAGATTATGCTGTCCCCGCGCTCTTCGATCACCTCGCTGCAGAACGAGTTCAAGGACCGTCTGCAGACGCTGGCCGATGTCCTGGGCTTCGACGCCAAGTTTGAGTTTGAGTATCCCGGCTGGAGCTATGCCGAGCATTCGCCGGTCCGCGAAGTCTTTGTCGAGAGCTATCGAGAGCTCTTTGGCTCCGAGCTGCGCATCGAGTCCATTCACGCCGGCCTTGAGTGCGGCCTGTTTGCCGAGGCTCTGCACGGCCTGGACGCCATCGCCGTGGGCCCGACGCTCTCCGATGTCCATACCCCGGACGAGAGCATGGAGCTCGCTTCTGCCGAGCGCTTCTACGAGCTGCTCATCGACGTCCTCAAGCGCCTCGCTGCGTAAAGGTTGCGCTAGCAGCAGTCCGAGCCACGTGCTAGCGGATTGCAAATGACATTATGAGAGGGGGCACCCGGTCTTTTGCGACGGGTGCCCCCTCTCTTTTGTTTGATAATTGCGAAATTACGGCCACCTAGTCCATTTCTGCCCTGATGAGGTCGAGGGCGCGCTGGCAGTTTTCGCGGACGGGGCCGAGCATATGCTCGCGCAGGTCCGCCATGCCGGGCAGGTCGGCGTATTCGTCCATGACCTCTTCCATGCAAATGGGTACCTCGTAGGCGAGGTCCATCATGGTCGCAAAGCAAAACTTCTCGGATAGCCCGGCATCGGTGAGCGTCGCCTCCAGCGTGGGGTCGCCCATACCGTGGTATCGGCGGATAGCGCCTGGACCGATGCACCCCACACGATTTTCGCCGCCAACGCTCATGGCAAGGCGCGCCCGGCGGCGCATGCGCTCATACGCCAAACCCGACGCGACATCGTACATTCGAGCCATCATGGCTGCGCCGTCGTTTCCAAGGAGCAGGGAATAGTTTTTCGCGTGCGCATCCGGTGCGCCGATGATGGCGTTAAAGAAAAGTATCTGCGTAAACAGATACAGGTTAAGTTGATGGTGGCTCGTATTTACGAGGAGCTCTTGAATGTCGCGTGTGGTCGGGCCGCCGTCTGCTGTGTACTTTTGGGCGGGCATCACCCCAAGTGCCTGACAGAGGTCTTCTTGATGTAGGCGCCTGATCGTTCCATCTTTGACTTTCACGCGGTCATAGCGCTCAACAATGAGGGCAGGTTCGTCCTCAAACATACGATATTCGACGTTTGCCGTTGCGATGCCGGCGCGCTGGGCGCTTTTCATGCAGACAAACTCATTGAGAGCCTCGAGTTTAAATCCGATAACGCCATTTTTGAAAATATGCGTCGTGGGCGAGGAGCCCATGCATTCGCACCAGCGGTCGTTTATGAACGCGAGCGCGAACTTGCCCTGGTTGCCTCCAAGTGACCAACTTTCATCTAGACCCATCCACGATGCATCGCGGTCATCTCTGATCGACTTGAGACGAAGAGCAATTTCGTGGTCGTCTATAGGGCGGTATTCGCCAGCGCGATGCAGGACGGCGTCGGCATCTTCTTCGGCACAAAACTGCACTCCGCCCGGACAGTCGAGTCCGATATGGCTGAGCAACGCAACGGGATTGTTGGGCCTAACGTCGAATTCGGCGGCAATCGCTTTTCGTTGGTCCTCGCTGTCGGGTAGAAGGCCAAACAGGTACGGATTCATGACCTGTTGTCCGTATGTGCGATTCGATACGGGTATGTTGGTCGATAGGGCTGGCCCGTCATAGTCATGATCGTAGGTAAAGCTGATAAGACCGTTCTCATCTTGCGCGAGCGTTCCAGCAGGCACGCCGCAAATAATGGTCCGAAGTGATGTTCTGGCCATTGGCTATTTCCCTTCGGGCATGGTTTGGCTAGATGCGTTTGCGGCAATCGAGACTCCGAGATTGGACATGGCGAAATCGGCGAAGGCCCTGTCGTAGAGCTCGGGCGTAAGGGGGGTATCTGCAAGAGCCGGAATGGTTGTGCTGCGACGGTTGCGATGATGAAGACGTTGAGCGTGATGGCGTCTGGAGGTGCTGCAAGGTTGATCAGCATGCGGGGCGTCGACTGGGTGCTCATTTTTCGTTTCGCTTATATCCCCTTGTGCTGCGAGCGCCAGTTCAAGAGCGTCGAAAATCGCCAGCAGCTTGTCGAGTCGAATGCCGGTGGCGTCTCCTAGCTCGAGCGATGCAAGCAGGCGCTCCGAAACACCGGCCTTTTTGGCGAGGGTGGCACGGGTGAGACCCTGAGTCTCGCGTGCCTGGCGCACGTAGATGCCAGCTTGGCGTGGTGTGGTGATGGGAAGGGTATCCACGGCTATCTCCTAACGTGCAGGCTTTTGCATCCTAGTATGACATGCAAAAGTCTGCATGAAAAGGCCTCATGCAAAACTCTGCATGAGGCCTTATACGGACGTTTAGTTTTGAAGGGTGTTTTACAGCACTAAAATCCCTAGGTGCTCCAGCAAAATCTTGAGGCCGATGAGGATGAGCACAACGCCGCCCACGATGGTGGCGGGCTTTTCGTAGCGCGCGCCAAAGATGCGGCCAATCGCCACGCCGGCAACGGAGAAGATGAAGGTCGTGATGCCTATGAGCGACACGGCGGGAACGATGTCGACGGAAAGCGCGGCGAACGAGATGCCCACGGCCAGGGCGTCAATCGAGGTGGCGATGGCGAGGATCAGGTACTCGCCCAGGTCAATCTTTTCGGCATCCTTGCCGTCGCCTTCATCCTCGTCTTCGGTAAAGGCCTCCCACAACATTTTGCCGCCGATAAAGGCGAGCAGGATAAAGGCGATCCAATGGTCGATGGGTCCGATGATGCCCATGAATTGACTGCCGAGCGCCCATCCGATTACGGGCATGCCGGCCTGAAAGCCGCCAAAGAACAAGCCGAGCACCACGGCAACTTTAAGGTTGATCTTCTTCATGCCAAGGCCCTTGCAGATGGATACGGCAAAGGCGTCCATCGAAAGGCCGATAGCGAGCAATACGAGCTCTGCGAGTCCCATAGTCTGGCTCCCTCTCTGCGGGCGGGCCCGCGTGTACCTCTTGGGGGAGTAACAAAAAAGACCCGTGGCGTACGCGTTGTGCGCACAGCCACGAGTCTCGTTCATTAAGGCAAGCCAGACCGCATCGGCCAGTATGTTGACTTGCCGCGCCACCGGAGGCGAACCCGGTCACGCGACTACTCCCTCATTTATGCGAATCCCGATGCTACCACATAAGCAGCTCATTTGGATTGGGGCTCTCAGCTGTGTTCGCTCATTCTGTAAGCATCGGATTTTGCGGGCGTCACAGGGGCAAACCGTGAGAAACTTATTGACGTTTATGGAGCGTATACGATGGGAGCGATGCCTTGGATAAGAACGAGCTGCAAAAGCGTATGGAACAGGCCATTCGCCTGACGGCACCTGGCCAGCCGATCCGCACCGCCCTCGACATGATCATTGCCGGTCACCTGGGTGCCCTTATCTGCGTCGGCGACACCGAAAACGTGCTCGCTGCCGGTAACGACGGCTTCCCGCTCAACATTTCGTTTACCTCGAACCGCCTGTTCGAGCTTTCCAAGATGGACGGTGCCATCGTTATCGATGGCGACCTCACCCAGATCCTGCGCGCCAACTTCCACCTCAATCCCGATCCCTCGCTTGCCACGAGTGAGACGGGCATGCGTCACCGTACTGCCGCTCGCATGTCGGTGCTCACCGACGCCATCGTGATCTCGGTTTCGGCTCGTCGCGCCGTCGTTAACGTGTACGTTCACGGCAAGAGCTACGAGATCCAGCCCGTCACCACCATCATGAGCTCGGTCAACCAGCTCGTCGCCACGCTCCAGACTACCCGTCAGTCGCTCGACCGCTCCCTGCTGCGCCTGACGGCCCTCGAGCTCGACGACTACGTCACGCTCGCCGACATTACCGGTATTTTCTCGAGCTTCGAGATCATGCAGCAGGCAAAGACCGAGCTTAAGGATTGCATCGTCAAGCTGGGTAACCAGGGCAAGCTCGTGCAGATGCAGCTCGAGCAGCTCGCGGGCTCCAGCATGGATACCGAATACGACTTGATGATCCGCGACTACGCAAGCGATTCCTCCGAGGCAAACGCCGAGAAGATCCGCGCCGAGCTGAGCCGCATGACGCCTAAGGACCTGTCCGACCCGCAGCACGTGGCGGCAGTTCTGGGCTATGACGACCTGGACGAGGACTCCGTCATGACACCGCTGGGCCTGCGCACGCTTTCGCGCGTGTCCGTCGTGCGCGACGGCGTGGCCGAGAAGATCGTCGACGAGTACGGCTCGTTGCAGGAGCTCATGGACGACATCAGCGAGGATCCGGAGCGCCTGGGCGACTTTGGCGTTAACAACCCTGCCATTCTTGCGGACTCCCTGTACCGCATGAAGGGCACCAAACAGGGGAACGCATAATGGCGCCCGTATGCGCCGTGGTCGTTGCCGGTGGCAGCGGCCAGCGCTTTGGTAACCCCGGTGGCAAGCAGCTCGTCAATGTGGCGGGCCGTCCGCTTATGAGCTGGTCCATCCGCGCGTTCGATCGTAGCGACAAGGTCGGCCATATCGTCGTGGTTTGCCCTGCCGAGCGCCGTGCCGAGATGCGCCGCTTGGCTATCGACCCGTTTGACTATGACACGCCCATCAGCTTTGCCGATGCCGGCGATACTCGTCAGGATTCCACCCGCGCCGGCGTGCACGCGGTGCCGGCGGGTTTCGAATATGTCGCTATCCACGACGGCGCCCGTCCGCTCATTACGACCGAGGCCATCGACCACGCTATCGACGTGCTCGTGAGCGACCGCTCGCTCGACGGTGTCGTGTGCGGCCAGCCCGCGATCGACACGCTCAAGATCGTCGATGGCGACAATATCGTCGAGACGCCGCCGCGTGAGCTCTACTGGGCAGCGCAGACGCCGCAGATCTTTAGCGTCGATGCTATGAAGCGCGCCCATGCTGCAGCCATTGCCGAGGGCTTTATCGGCACCGATGATTCGTCGCTGGTCGAGCGCATGGGTGGGCGCGTCCGCTGCGTCCAGAGCCCGCGCGATAACCTTAAGGTGACGGTGCCCGAGGACCTGCGTCCCGTAACCGCGATTCTGCTTGGCCGCATGGCCGAGGGAGAGGACCTTCCCCATGTTCAGTAACCTGCGCATTGGCCATGGCTACGACGTCCACCGTCTGGTGGAGGGGCGTCGATGTATCATCGGCGGTGTCGACATTCCCTACGAGCGCGGCCTGCTGGGCCACTCGGATGCCGATGTGCTCGCGCACGCCTTGGCCGACGCCATTCTGGGCGCCTGCCGCGGGGGAGACATCGGCAAGCTATTCCCCGATACCGACCCCGCCTATGAGGGTGCCGATTCGATGGTGCTGCTCGCTCGCGTGATGGACTATGCGCGCGAGCTGGGCTTTGAGTTTGTCGATGCCGATTGCACCATTGCCTGCCAGCAGCCTAAGATCACCCCACACCGCGATGCCATGCGCGCCAACCTTGCCCATGCCTTGGGCGTTGACGTCGAAAACGTGGGCGTCGCCGCCACTACGACCGAAAAGCTCGGTTGGGAAGGCCAGGGCGAGGGAATCGGCGCCTGGGCCGTCTGCCTGCTACAGAAAACCGTTAAGGAGTAACGAATGCGTATCTACAACAGCGCTACCCATAAAAAGGAAGAGTTCCAGCCCATCGAGTCCGGCAAGGTCCGCATGTACGTGTGCGGCCCCACGGTCTACGACAACATCCACATCGGCAACGCCCGTACGTTCATCAGCTTTGACGTGATTCGCCGCTGGCTCATCGCGAGCGGTTACGAGGTCACGTTCGCCCAGAACCTCACCGATGTCGACGACAAGATCATCAAGCGCGCCAACGAGCAGGGCCGTACGGCCGCCGAGGTCGCGACGGAGTTCTCCGACAAGTTCATCGGCGTCATGCGCGCCGCCAACGTGCTCGATCCCGATGTGCGCCCCCGCGCCACCAAGGAGATCGGCCCCATGATTGCCATGATCAAGACGCTTATCGAGCAGGGCCACGCTTACGCAGCCGATAACGGCGATGTGTACTTTGCCGTGCGCAGCGATCCCAGCTATGGTCAGGTCTCGGGCCGCAACATCGACGACCTTATGGTTGGCGCACGCATCGAGGAGAACGAGGACAAGAACGACCCGCTCGACTTTGCCCTGTGGAAGGCCGCCAAGCCCGGCGAGCCCAGCTGGCCGAGCCCCTGGGGCGAGGGCCGTCCCGGTTGGCACACCGAGTGCGCCGCCATGGTGCATCGCTACCTGGGCACTCCGATCGACATCCACGGCGGCGGCTCCGACCTTGCCTTCCCGCATCACGAGAACGAGTGCGCTCAGGCCACCTGCGCCTGGCACCAGGGCTTCTCCAACACCTGGATGCATACGGGCATGCTGCTGGTAGACGGCGAGAAGATGTCCAAGTCGCTCGGCAACTTCTTTACGCTGGCCGAGGTCCTCGAGCAGCACTCCGCTGCCGCCCTGCGCCTGCTGATGCTGCAGACGAGCTATCGCTCGCCGCTCGACTTTTCTTGGGAGCGCCTGGAGGGTGCCGAGAATTCGCTCACGCGTATCGCCGGTACGGTCGAGAACCTGCGCTGGGCCGCGAACCATGCGACGGCCGATGCCGATGAGGCAGCATCCGAGGCGTTTGCCGCCAAGGCCGCCGAGACCCGTGCCACCTTTAAGGAGTGCATGGACGACGACTTTAACACCGCCGGTGCCATGGGTGCTGTCTTTGGCTTTGTGACCGAGTGCAACCAGTACCTGGAGCAGGCGGGCGATGCTGCCGACAAGGCCGCAGTCCTGGCTGCCGCTGATACGCTGGCCGAGCTGCTCGATACGTTTGGCGTTGAGCTTCCCGAGCCCAAGGTCGAGCTGCCGCTGGGTCTGCTGGGCGTTGCCGCCGGTCTGGTTGCCTATACGGGCGACGACGTGGACGAGGCTGCTGCCAAGATTCTCGAGGCCCGCGCCGAGGCCCGTGCCGCCAAGAACTGGGATCTGGCCGACGCCATCCGCGACCAGCTCAAGGACCTGGGCCTGACGATTGAAGATACCGCCGCCGGCACTCGTATCAAATCTCTCTAATCCCCGCGGGTTTCCCAAGCACCCGACCTTGCCGTTCAAACCGTCGCTCGCGTACTCAAGTACGCGTCGCTCCTCTTTCACGGCAATCTCGGGCACTTGGAAAACCCGTACCGACCGCCCGAATTAATATTCATGGGCGGTCGTTTATTTTGTTTCGTTTGATAGTTGTATTTAGGAGGTCGCTTTATGGCCGACAATCGCAAGCGTGCGCCTCGTGGCGGCAAGCAGGCTGCTTCTGGCTCGCGTCCGATTCGCCGCAATGACCGCGCTGCCGCTCCCAAGGGCCAGCGCGATCGCGCCCAGGCCGCACGTCCGCAGCGCGATCGCAACCGCGACGCTGTCCAGGCTCCCAAGGGCGAGTTTATCGAAGGTCGTCGTGCTGCCGCCGAGGCGCTACGCACTGGTTTTCCCATCAAGTGCGCGCTCATTGTCGAGGGTGGAGAGCGCGATGCCGCCTTGCCGCGCCTGGTCGACGACCTCAACGCCGCGGGCGTCCGCATTAAGTATGTGCCGCGTGCGCAGCTCGACGCACTGTCGAGCCATGGCGCTCATCAGGGCATCGCACTCGAGGTTGGCAACTTCCCCTATGCTGATGTCGCCGATATTCTCGACCGCGCAGGCGACGGTCCGGCGCTTGTCGTCGTGCTCGACCATGTGACCGACGACGGCAACTTTGGCGCCATTGTGCGCTCCGCCGAGGTCGTGGGCGCGGCCGGCGTCGTCATCGCCAACAAGCGTGCCGCCGGCGTGACCGTGGGCAGCTACAAGACCTCGGCCGGTGCTGTCATGCATCTGCCTATCGCGCAGGTTCCCAATATTGCCCGTGCACTCGATGACCTCAAGGCCGCTGGTTTTTGGGTGGGCGGCGCCTCCGAGCACGCCGAGGGCAGCTGCTGGAATGCTCCCTTCGAGGGCCGCGTGGCGCTCGTCATGGGCTCCGAGGGCGACGGCATCTCGCGCCTGGTGCTCGAGAAATGCGACTTTTTGACCAAGCTTCCCCAGCGCGGCATGACCGAGAGCCTCAATGTTGCCCAGGCGACCACGGCGCTGTGCTTTGAGTGGCTGCGCCGCAACGTCGGCGAGCTCATGGGGGAGGAGTAGCGCATGTCCAAAAAGAACCGTGCCAAGTCCAAGGCCAAGCGCTTTGGCGAGGGCTCGGCCAAGCCGATTGTTTCGGCCGCGACCTACGGCGTGGGCGGCAATGCGTTTGCGCAGGCCATCGCCGACCCGGTCTCGACGGTGCACTCCAATAAGCCCGAGCTGCTGGTGGTCGACGGCTACAACGTGATCCACTGCACGCCGCGCTACGAAAAGCTCGTGTACGACCATTCAGACGATCCGTATTCCAGCGACGTTCACGATATGGCACGCACCGCCCTCATCAACGACGTCGCCGCGTTTGCCCAGGGCCGCTACGAGGCCGTGATCGTGTTTGACGGCGCGGGCAACATCTCCAGCGAGCGCCCCAACCTGCCGGCCCGCGGCGTGCGCATCGAGTTTTCGCCGACGGGCGTCTCTGCCGATACCGTGGTACAGAAGCTCTGCATCGAGGCACGCGAGGAAGGCCGTGCGTGCTCTGTGGTATCGAGCGACGGCACGATCCAGGCCGTCGTCATGGGTAAGGGCGTCACGCGCATCTCGAGCCGTATGCTGGTGGACGAGATCAAACAGATCGATAACGACGTTCACGAGGCAGAGGAAGCTCCGCAGATCAAGATGACTCTGGGCAGTCGCCTGAGCCCCGATGCCCTGGCCAAGCTCAAGGCCCTGCGCGGGAGGTAGGGAAGTTGGCGGGGCAATGCTGCCTCGCTAACTCCATTCAGCGATGTCGATCATTCTTTCGAGGCGCCACGTTAGCGCCTCTTTTAGATATGGCAGCCTTGCCGTGAGCGCGTCGTTTCTGGAAAGAATCTCGATTGCCTCGTCAACGAAGCCTTCGAGTTTGTCGCCGTCAAACCAGCCCATGTCCTCGACGAGCAACATTTGTTTGGCGGGGCTTGAATGAAATTGTGCGCTGGTAAAACTGTGCTCTCCCGCCCTAAGCTCCTCTAGTGATATGTTGCACCAGAGCGATGAGCCCGAATCGAAGATGGGGGCAGGTCTGCAGGCTTGCGTGTTTACGTTTCGCACGAGGCCGAAGTTGCGCCAATGACGATCGTAGTTGGCAATAATGTCGTCACATACGATCATGCGGTCAAGGGCATCCTTGACGCCTGTCACCCCGAGCTCCTCGCAGTTTGCTACATATCGCTCGTAGTCGGTTAGCCGTTCATCTGCGTTTGCGTGCTGGTTTACATAGAACGCAGGGACATACTCTTCTTCATCAGTTAAGAAGACATCGCATGTGCTCAGGGCGGAAGTGCCCGTGCCCTCGAGCGAGTAAGGCACATAATCGCAGGCGTTTAGGATGCGACGGTGGAGCGCGGTCGCCACCAGCTCGTTATAAGGTTCCTGGTCCAGGTGCGCTCCTGCCTTATGCAGAATTCGACGTTCGCCCTCGCACGTCCAGTACTTTTGAAGATTGCCGTCCGAGGTGTTATCGGGTTTTGCGGCGGCTGCTTTACCCTCTGGGGCGAAGGGTGCAATGGCTAGCGAGACGTCATCAAAGGCATTATTGAAGAAATTGATATCTTCCCACGCGAGGCCGGAGTCTTGGGGCCTAATCCAATACTGGTCGGATAAGGAGAGGCCAAGATTTCGCTGTACGAGTTCATCGGGAACATCGACTGCGGCTTCTGCAAGCAGGGAGGCAAGCCCAATGCGTGCGAGCGGGATACCGCGGCCGCGCCACCAGATGCGGAAGGAGTCGAGCGATATGGGGCTATTAGGGCCAAATACTCCAATAGGGGCGTGGGCGTAATCGATGTCGGCACCGATGTGGGTAAAGTCTTTTCGCGATGTGCTGTAGACCAGCTGAGCGACTTCGTGTGTGCGATTCATGAGGGTGAATGCGATCTCGCTCTTACCGTGGCCGCGGCGGGGACGTCCCCCCGTTTTGGTCACGGAACGGAGCCGCGTGTCGACGCTGCCTTTGTCGATGAGCCATACACCAGAAGCCTTGCGGGCCTCAAGTGCTCCGTTTTTTATGAGCTCCTGCACCCTGCGCGGGGTGATGCCAAGTAGCTCTGCAGCTTCCTTCGTGGTCAACATCGCGAAACCCTTCGCCAGAACGAATAGTTTTATCTATTCCATTGTAATTAAAACTATTCGTTCTGACGAATAGTTTTAAGATGTGGTCGGTCAAAGGGTCTGTTGCGCCTCGTCCGCAATTCCTTTATTCTTATCTGGCTTCGCGCGAAAGCGCCAAGTGTGCCAGTGTGGCGCAACGGTAGCGCAACTGATTTGTAATCAGTGGGTTGCAGGTTCGATTCCTGTCACTGGCTCCATGAGAGTTTCGGGCTCTGTCTCTATATGGGACAGAGCCCGTTTCTTGTTTTGATAGGTTGTCGGGCACGGTATTCGTCTCATTCCCGAGTTTGTCTCGATCTGTAACACCAAGACGGTTATTCCGCTTTTAACTGTTACAGATCAAGACGGAAGGTTGAGGGTCCGTCCATTTATCTCAATCTGTAACAGTTAGAAGGGAAATATCGGTCTAGATGTTACAGATTGAGACAATGACCGGGACCACTTTGAAATGTCTCGATCTATAACACGTAGGGGAGAAATACCGTTCTTACTGTTACAGATTGAGATTAAAGACACCTCCTGAAGCGGTTGTCTCGATTTGTAACACGTGGAAGCCCATAATCACCCTTACTGTTACAAATTGAGATAGAAGCGGAGCGTCGGAAGGAATGTCTCGATCTGCAACATGTAGGAGACACTCTACGCCCGTAAAGGAAAGAGGCGGGTCCTGTTCAAAATGAAACAGGACCCGCTTTATGTGCGCGGCTATATTCGATTACCTCGTGCCGCGTCAAAGTGGCAGGAAAAGTAAACGAACGCCGGTTGTTTCCACGGCGGATGTCGCTACCCTAATACCATGTGCGCGCAGATCGCGCGTCGGTGCCCGGATTGCATCGGGGCACCGTCCATACGTCGGGAGCGGGGAAGGATCATGGAATCCACGGAAGACGCCATCGAGATCGAGGACGCCGAGGAGCGGGGCGCGACGGCCCCCACGGCCCCTGCGGGGAACTCCGGCCTGATCCACCGGCTGTTCGGCGGGTATGCCGAGCTGCTGCGCATCCCGCATGCGGCGCGCTTCACCGTTGGGTCGGTGGTCGCGTGCATGCCGCTCGCCATGATCAGCATGTCCATTACCATCGGCGTGCAGCAGATCTACGGCAACTACACGATCGCCGGCGCGCTCTCGGCCGTCTACTCCGTCTCGTCCGCGCTGCTCGGGCCGCAGCTCGGCAAACTCGCCGACCGGTTCGGCCAGCGAGCGGCGTCGATCCCGGCCATCATCATCTGGGTTATCGCCTCGCAGGTCTTCATCGCAGCGGCGACCGCGCACGTAGACGAGTGGATCCTCTTCTGCATCGTGCCGTTCCTCGCGTTTACGCCGCCCTGGGGCGCCATGAGCCGCACGCGCTGGCGCTACCTGCTGCGCGGCGACGAGAAGAAGATCTCCACGTCGCTGTCGCTGTGCTCTGCGTTCGACGAGTGCATGTGGGTCATCGGAAACCCGCTGTCGTCGACGCTCGCCGTCATCTCCGCCGCGCTCGCCATCCGCTTCGGGGCGGTCTGCGCGGTCATCGGCGCCATCATGGTGCTCACCGAGGTCACGACGCTCCCACCGTCGCAGTCGCAGCTCACCCGCCACGGCTGTGCCGAGCGCCGCGAGGTGGCACCCGTCGGCGGCGTGCTCGACGCGGGCGCGGACGCTGCCACGGGCGCAGACGGCTCCAGGCGCGCCGGCCGCGCGAATCCCGTCACGCGCCCGCAGTCGATCTGGGGACCGGGTATGGTCGCGCTGTGCGCCGTGTACTTCGGGCTCGGCGCGTTCCAGAACGCAACGAGTGTCTCCATTGTGGCGTTCGCGCGTGAGGTGGGCATGCCGCAGGTCTCGGGCCTCGTGATTTCCTGTTTCTCGTTTAGCTCGCTCGTCGGCGCGCTCTTCTCCGGCGCCATCCGCTGGAAGACCCCGCTGTGGCGGAGGTTCTACACCTGCCTCGTGGTGCTGTGCTGCGGCCTGAGCCTGTTCGTCCTCGCACCGAGCCTGTGGGTGATTGGCGCAATCTACCTGGCGGCTGGCCTGTGCCAGGCGCCGACTTTCGTCAACGGCAACGAGATCGTGATGCACCTGGTGTCGCCCATGCGCTTTACCGAGGCTGTCGCGTGGACGGGGACCCTCTGCGCCATCGGCTCGTCGTGCGGCTCTGCCATCGCCGGGCCGTTCATCGACGCGTACGGGCACACCGGTGGGTTCGCGACCGTCGCCGTCCTCGCCGTCGTGACGCTCGGCATCGCGCTCGTCGGTCTCAAGCAAATTAAGTCCTCGACCACGAAGGCCGTTCAGGCGTAGCATCTAATGCAGTATCGATTTGGTATCAGAACGATTCAACCAGAGATATTTGAAGCAATTCAGGCCGAAAAGAAGCCTCTGTATATCTCATCCCACTGCTCTCGTCCGGAGGTTGGAACATACTGTGACCAAGGTCTCCCGTTGCATCCTGGCCGAGAAGGCGACGATGGTGGTCGACCACATCGCGTACCACAAGCTCGATGAGCGGTACGACTCCACCATCTTCGCCGAGCGCATACCCGGCAACGTCGGCCGCACGCTGGAGACGAGCCGCTGCATCCAGGACTACGTGTTCTGGGATTCCGAGGGCGAGCGCTGTGACGTGGTGCACAGCTACGAGGATTTGCTGACGGTGATCCAGGGAACAGATTAGGTTCTGGCTCGCGTTAATTTTCGATTGGGGCGTTGGGATGCACACGTAGGGGAGGAAAACCGTTCTTACTGTTACAGATTGAGATGAATCAGGAGGCCGCCGCGAATTGTCTTGATCTGTAACAGATAGGGGCGGGAAAGACCTCTTACTGTTACAGATCAAGACGGAAGGTTGAGGGTCCGTCCATTTATCTCAATCTGTAACAGTTAGAAGGGAAATGTCGGTCTAGATGTTACAGATTGAGACAATGATGATCGGGACACAGGTGCACGCCTTGCATCCACAGTTGGAACGACACAATTCTCACCGTCATCTAATCATACGCGGGTGCCGAAGAACCCTCCCGAATCCGCATCCAGCGCTCCAATGGAGCTTGGCAGTGAAGAGTAAAATAGAGCTATTGTTGCGCAATTCGCCTCTGTCATGTTTGTTGAGACCTCGAGGCGATCGAACCTGAAAGGCATCGACAATGAGCACCATAGCCGACATCCTCAACCGCATCGACTCGGGTGACTACGCGATGCCGCAGTTCCAGCGCGGCTACGTATGGAACCGCGCGCAGGTGCGCAAACTCATGACGTCACTGTACAAGGGCTATCCGGTAGGCACGATGCTCTTGTGGCAAACTCCCGTGGAAGACGCGGACATCAAAGGCGAGAAGGTCATCGGGCAAGGTGTCGTCAACCTCATTCTCGACGGCCAGCAGCGCATGACGTCGCTCTACGGCATCATGCGTGGCAAGGAACCACCCTTCTTTGAGGGCGACAAGCGCGCATTCGCCGATCTCATGTTCAACATCAAGGATGAGGTATTCGAGTTCCGTGCCCCCAAGATGAAGGGCGACCCCATGTGGGTCTCGGTAACCGAGGTCTACCAATCCGGAGCCGTAACGGAAGCCGTCAACATCAAACAGGCCGCCGGCCTTGACGACCCGACCTTCACGTTGTCCCTCACGCGACTCAACCGCATAGAGCAGATCAAGCAGACTGAGATGCTCTCCCAGACCGTGACCGGCCCTGACAAAACCATCGACGTAGTCGTGGATATCTTCAACAGCGTGAACTCGGGCGGCACGAAGCTTAGCAAGGGCGACCTCACGCTCGCCAAGATTTGCGCGGAATGGCCCGCCATGCGCGATGAGATGCAAAAGGCTCTCGATGGCTTCTCGGCCAAGGGATACGACTTCACACGCGACTGGCTGCTGCGCTGCCTGACTGTTCACCTCGCGAAGTCGGCGTACTTCTCCGCTCTCGATGGCTTCTCCGTGTCGGAGATTCAAAAGGGACTCAAGGAGACCGTCCAACTCGTGGGCACCTGCCTCGACCATATCGCGGGCAGACTTGGACTCGACCATACCCGCGTCCTCGGCAGCCCCTTTTCCATCGCCACGATGATTGCGGTCATAGACCAGAAGGGAGGCAAGCTTACCTCGGCCGAGTGGGACCGCCTACTCTACTGGCATGTCCACGTCTTCCTCTGGGGGCGCTACGCAGGCTCCACCGAGAGTGTGCTTGCCCAGGATATAAACGCTGTCAAGGGTGGCGAGGGGATCGACGGACTGCTCAGGCTCATAAAGACCAACAGGCCCGACCTAAGCCTTCACCCCGATGACTTCTGGGGATGGAGCACGGGAGCGCGCCTCTACCCGCTCATGTACCTTCTCGCCCGCATGGGGCATGCTCGCGACTGGGGCAACGGAATCGAGCTCAACTCTCACCTTCTCGGCAAGAACTCGTCGCTCGACGTGCACCACATCTTCCCCAAGAAGGTGCTCTACGCCGCCGACCGCAACAAGTCGATGGTGAACCAGCTCGCCAACTACGCCTTCTTAACCAAGGAGACAAACCTGGAGATCTCGGACAAGCTCCCCTCAGACTACCTGCCGGGTTACGTCGCCGCAAACCCCGGAGCGGTCGAATCTCACGCCGTGCCGACCGACGACCCTTCCCTCTGGGAAATCGAGAACTACGAGGCCTTCCTCGCCCGGAGGCGCGAGCTTCTCTCCGAGAAGGCCAACGCGATCCTATCTGCCCTCTACAGAGGAAAAGACCTGGGTGAGCTGCCCACCGCCTTCAAACAGCCGGGGGCCGCGAGCGTCCTCGACCACGATGACGAGGCTCTCTCCGGGCTCTCGGACTGGTTGACGGAGAGGGGTTACGGGCACGGGGCGGCGAACTTCGGAGTGAGCGGCACGTCTAAGACCGTGATCGTTGACCTTGCATGGCCGGACGGCTTGCAGACCGGCCTCGGCGAACCGGTCGCCCTCATGGTCGATAGCGAGCCCGAGGAGCGCTCTTTCGTGACCAAGCTCGGATACCATGTGTTCGAGACACCCGAGGATTTGATGGCCTTTGTTGTAAACGATTAGGCATAAGGGAGCTTCATGAAAGATCTCGACAAATACCGGGGCCGCCTCGTGGGCGGGGCCGCAGGCGACGCGCTTGGATACGCCGTGGAATTCTGGGGCGAGGAGCACATCTTCTCCCGCTATGGTGAGCGTGGCATAACCGAGTACGAACTCGATGCCAAAGGCGTGGCGCACTTCTCCGACGATACGCAGATGACTCTCTTCACAGCAAACGGCCTGCTCTTAGGTACCACGCGTGGGATGACGCGCGGCATTATGGGGCCGTATGAAAGTTATGTCGGCTACTGCTACGGAGACTGGTACCGCACGCAGACCGAGAGGTATCCGCTCGACGAAGGGCGGAGTAGCGTCTACCACTACTCGTGGCTCGTCGGCGTGCCCGAGTTCTTCGAGCAGCGCGCGCCGGGGAACACGTGCCTCTCCGCCTGCGCGGAGGGGTGCGAGGGGACGACCGAGCGCCCCGTCAACAGCAGCAAGGGCTGTGGCGGCGTGATGCGCGTGGCTCCGGCAGGGCTCTACCTTGACCCTGAAGATGGCACCCACTGCAGCGGCTATGCCGACGCCCTCCGGCTTGGCGCGGAGTGTGCTGCCCTCACGCACGGCCACGCGTTGGGCTGGCTGCCCGCCGGAGCGCTCGCGGTGATTGTGAGCATGCTGACGCACAAGCCAGGTTGCAGCGTGCGCGAAGCTGTCATGGGTGCGTTGGGCGCGCTTCCCGAAGCCTATCCGAATGCTAAACATGTGAAGGAACTGCAAGGCCTTCTTATGCACGCGCTGCGTCTCGCCAACTCCTCCAAGGTCGACCTTGACTGCATCCACGAGCTCGGCGAGGGATGGGTGGCCGAGGAGACGCTGGCCATAGCCGTATTCTGTGCACTGCGACACGAGCACGACTTCGAGGCGGGGATCGTTGCTGCCGTGAACCACAACGGTGACTCGGACTCCACCGGCGCGGTGTGCGGCAACATTCTCGGGGCGAGACTGGGCTTTAGCGGAATCCCTGCGAAGTACACCGAGCGCCTCGAGTTGTTGGACGTAATTGAGGACTTCGCGGACGACCTCTACCACGACTGCCAGATTGACGAGTGCACAGGCTCAGCTGATGGCATCTGGGAGCACAAGTACATTTATAACGACTACGCCGAGTGGGTGGTTACCCAAAAATCGGCAGGATCACATCCTAGCCTCTGAGAGTTGGCAACGTTCACGATGGCGTCCGTGCGAAGCCGCGTGATATCCCCGCGCCACAGCAAGAGTCCGCCTACGGATTCCGCTTTACGTGCCTCGGCGATTCCGCGCTCCTGCAGGCGTCCCTGCAAGTAAGCGTCCTCGATGCGCAGGTACTCATCGGAGATTTCCGTAGGCGGGCGCACGTTCACGAGCGAGCGATAGAGCCGATAGAGACCCTCGCCCACGTGGGCATCGGAGCCCGTGCGCTCGGCCTCGTCGACCATGGCGATGACGTAGTCGGCGTAGGAGATGGACGAGACGCCGTGAGCTCCTGATCGGGACAACTATGAAATGTCTCGATCTGTAACACGTAGGGGAGGAAAACCGTTCTTACTGTTACAGATTGAGATGAATCAGGAAGCCGCCGAAAACCATCGTCTGCAACATATATAGGTGCGAATGGGTCCGTCACGGAGACGTAGTCAATAAGAATACTCCACCACACCAAAGTATTACCTTGGGAAACGTAGCCACAACGACCAAATCCACCGCTCTTCATATTCAAACTCAACAAAAGCGCAGGTCAAAGGTATATAGATACGCCCGGTACCGTGTATATAGAGGTTTTCGTTGACAGGCCCCAAGGTCACATCGTATTATCTTTTTCGTTCGCGGGGGCGGCGGTCCAAAAGACCAAAGAACCTGCGGATACTTGAACGATTGGGAGTTTGCCCGAGTGGTTAATGGGGACGGGCTGTAAACCCGTTGGCTCTGCCTACATAGGTTCGAATCCTATAGCTCCCACCCGTCAAGTGCCTGTATAGCTCAGTCGGTAGAGCACTTCGTTGGTAACGAAGAGGTCACCAGTTCAAGTCTGGTTGCAGGCTCCATCCGGCGGTGTAGCTCAGTTGGTTAGAGCACACGGTTCATACCCGTGGCGTCACTGGTTCGAATCCAGTCACCGCTACCATAGGTAACACGGTGGCTTCTCAATAGTATGTTGAGAGGCCACTATGGTATAAAGGCAAAGTCCCGTCCGGGGACGACCTGTTTAGAGGAGGGCTTTATGGCCAAAGAGAAGTTTGAGCGCACTAAGCCGCATGTTAACATCGGCACCATTGGTCACGTCGACCACGGCAAGACCACGCTGACCGCTGCCATCACCAAGGTTCTCTCCGAGACCGAGGGCTGCAAGGCTGACTTCACTGCGTTCGAGAACATCGACAAGGCTCCCGAGGAGCGCGAGCGCGGCATCACGATCTCCGTCTCCCACGTCGAGTACGAGACTGCTGCCCGTCACTACGCTCACGTTGACTGCCCGGGCCACGCTGACTACGTCAAGAACATGATCTCCGGTGCTGCTCAGATGGACGGCGCTATCCTGGTCATCGCCGCTACCGACGGCCCCATGGCTCAGACCCGCGAGCACATCCTGCTCGCCCGTCAGGTCGGCGTTCCCTACATCGTCGTCTTCCTGAACAAGTGCGACATGGTCGACGATGACGAGCTCATCGACCTCGTCGAGATGGAGACCCGTGAGCTCCTCTCCGAGTACGATTTCCCCGGCGACGACATCCCCGTCATCCGTGGTTCCGCTCTGGGCGCTCTCGAGGGCGACGCCAAGTGGATGGACGCTATCCGCGAGCTCATGAACGCCGTCGACGAGTACATCCCGACGCCTGCTCGTAACAACGACCTCCCCTTCCTGATGGCCGTTGAGGACGTTATGACCATCTCCGGCCGTGGTACCGTTGCTACCGGCCGTGTCGAGCGCGGTGAGCTCAAGCTCAACGAGCCCGTCGAGATCGTCGGCATCAAGGATACCCAGAACACCGTTGTTACCGGTATCGAGATGTTCCGTAAGTCCATGGACTTCTGCGAGGCTGGCGACAACGTCGGTCTGCTGCTCCGCGGCATCAAGCGTGAGGACATCGAGCGCGGCCAGGTTCTCTGCAAGCCCGGTTCGGTTACCCCGCACACCAAGTTCACCGGCGAGATCTACGTTCTGACCAAGGAGGAGGGCGGCCGTCACACCCCGTTCTTCGATGGTTATCGTCCTCAGTTCTACTTCCGTACCACCGACGTTACCGGTACGGTCAAGCTCCCCGAGGGCACCGAGATGGCTATGCCTGGTGACCACATCACCATCGAGGGCGACCTCATTCACCCGATCGCCATGGAGGAGGGCCTGCGCTTCGCTATCCGCGAGGGTGGCCACACCGTCGGTTCGGGCATCGTCTCCACGATCATTGAGTAAATTAGCTCTTTGATATAGCTGACTTAGAGAGAACCCGGCACTTATAGGGTGCCGGGTTCTTTTCTACGCGGGACTTATTCCCCGCCGATTACGCTTCGCTCGCCCTTAAGCCGAGCGTGAGGGATCGATTAGATCTCGCTGGCTTCATTGATGTGTTCCAAATATGAATGGATCCAGCGAGAACCAATTGATTCGAGGTTTTCATTGACAGCACTTACATAGAGCTGATAAAGTACCATCTCGTGCCCGTACGGGGCGGATATGAAAGGTTCAGGATACATGCGTACTCTAGTTACTCTTGCGTGCACTGAGTGCAAGCGCCGCAACTATACGACCACCAAGAACAAGGCGAACATGCCTGATCGTATGGAGATCAAGAAGTATTGCCCCTGGTGCCGTCACCACACGCTGCACAAAGAGACTCGCTAGTCTCTAGTTACATACGCCAGTAGTTCAATTGGTAGAGCATCGGTCTCCAAAACCGAGTGTTGAGGGTTCGAGTCCTTCCTGGCGTGCCAGTCATTATTCCGTAAGCTCCCATTTGGGGGCTTACGGTTTACTCATGTATAAGCGCATTGCGCGGAGGTAACCCAAATGGCCAACAAGAAGAACAAGAAGAAGGCACAGCAGCAGGCGCCTGCCAACAAAGCTGCCGCCAACTCCAAGGTTGAGGCCAAGAAGGCCGTTGCCAAGAAGAGCGAGAAGGCTGCGAAGTCTAAGAAGAACGAGAAGCCTGGTTTCTTCGCCCGCACCAAGAAGTATTTCGCTTCGGTGAAGTCCGAGATGAAGCGTGTCACGTGGCCCGACAAGAAGGAGCTCGTGAACTACTCGGTCGTCGTTTGCGCTTCTCTGGTCGTTGTCGGCGTCGTCATCGCTCTGCTCGATGCTGGCTTTGGCGAGGCTCTTGCTCTGTTCTCCGGATTGAGGGGCTAAACCATGTCTAAGCGTTGGTACGTCGTTCACACTTACTCTGGATACGAGAACCGCGTTAAGTCCGATCTCGAGCATCGCATCGAGACTATGGGCATGCAGGACCGTATCTTTGATATCGAGATTCCTATGGAGCGCGTCACCGAGATCAAAGAGGGTGGCAAGCGCGAGACCAAGGATTCCAAGATCTTCCCGGGTTATGTTCTGGTCCGCATGGAGATGGATGACGATGCATGGACGTGCGTTCGCAACACGCCCGGCGTCACCGGTTTCCTGGGCGGCAACGGCAAGCCCGCTCCGCTTTCCCGCGACGAGTACAATAAGATGACTCGTCGTCCCGGTAAGGGCGATTCGCCCAAGCGCACCTCGGTTGATATTGAGGTCGGCACGTCCGTCCGCGTCACCGATGGCCCGCTTACCGACTTTGATGGCAAGGTCTCCGAGGTTAACACCGAGGCTGGCAAGCTCAAGGTCACGCTGATGATCTTTGGCCGCGAGACGCCGGTCGAGCTCGACTTTAACCAGGTCGCTGTCATCGCTTAAGTTTTCGTCCGTTCGCGCGAGCGTGCTTCTTCTGTGACTGCTCATCTCAGGAGTGCTTCTAACACGTGCGTGCTTACGATATAGCAAGTACTACTTCACACTCGTGATTTGAAAGGAATGACCATGGCTGAGAAGAAGGTTGCCAACGTCATTAAGCTCCAGATTCCTGCTGGTGCAGCTAACCCCGCTCCTCCCGTCGGCCCCGCCCTGGGCGCTGCTGGCGTGAACATCATGCAGTTCTGCCAGGCCTTTAACGCCGAGACGCAGGACAAGAAGGGCGACATCATCCCCGTTGAGATTTCTGTCTACGAGGATAAGTCCTTCTCCTTCATCACCAAGACCCCGCCGGCGGCTCACCTCATCAAGAAGGAGCTGAACCTCAAGTCTGGTTCCGCTAAGCCCCAGGCCGACAAGGTTGGCCAGCTCTCCCAGGAGCAGCTCACCAAGATCGCCGAGATCAAGATGCCGGACCTCAATGCCAACGACATTGACGCCGCCAAGAAGATCATCGCCGGTACCGCCCGTTCCATGGGCGTCACCATCGCTGAGTAGCGATTTCTTTAGGTAATGACGGGTGCTCCAACCGGGGCGCCCGTTAAATGTGTGCAATAGGGCACACGATACGATGTGGGAGGGCTCACGCCCGTTTAACCACAGGAGGTAATGCACATGGCTAAGCATGGTAAGAGCTATAACGCCGCTGCCGAGAAGATCGACCGCGCCACGCTCTACACCCCCCTTCAGGCTGCCAAGCTCATCAAGGAGCTCGACACCGCCAAGTTCGACGAGACCGTCGAGGCCCACTTCCGTCTGGGCGTCGATACTCGTAAGGCTGACCAGAACATTCGTGGTTCCATCTCCCTGCCCCACGGCACCGGCAAGACCATTCGTGTTGCCGTCTTCGCCGAGGGCGAGAAGGCTCGCGAGGCCGAGGCTGCCGGCGCCGACATCATTGGTTCCGACGAGCTCGTCGCCCAGATTCAGAAGGGCGAGATCAACTTCGACGCCGCTATCGCTACGCCGAACATGATGGCCAAGGTTGGCCGCATCGGTAAGATTCTTGGTCCCCGTGGCCTCATGCCGAACCCCAAGCTCGGCACCGTGACCATGGACGTCGCCAAGATGGTCTCCGAGCTCAAGGCCGGCCGCGTTGAGTATCGCGCCGACCGCTACGGCATCTGCCACGTGCCCCTGGGCAAGAAGTCCTTCTCCGAGCAGCAGCTCGTCGAGAACTACGCCGCCCTGTACACCGAGATCCTGCGCGTCAAGCCCTCTTCTGCTAAGGGCAAGTACGTCAAGTCCATCTCCGTGTCTTCCACCATGGGCCCTGGCGTCAAGGTCGATCCCGCTATCCAGCGTGACTTCCTGGCTGAGTAACTTTTAGTTACTGCCTGAGCAAAGCAAGCATTGCTAAAGAAACCCGGTTCTGCCCTGCGCAGGACCGGGTTTCTTGCTATCTCGAGCCAAAACCACCACAAAGGTGCCTGTCCCCTTTGTGGTGGTTACCAGGGGGTTCTGGCGGTTGAGGACTCGATGGCCTCGTGGCGCTTGAGTTCGCGGCGCATGGTTTGCGAATTGAGCCAGGCTGCCTGCCAGCCACGGATGGGGTAGCGCGCTTCGTCCAGCTCAAACTGTGTATAACCGCAGGCGTTGATGATTGTTGCCCCGCATGCATGCCGACGCTCACGCTGAAAGTTGGGACCGTAGCATTGGTGCACATGCCCGTGCACCATATAGTCGGGATTCCAGGATTCGAGCGCTGCGTTAAAGCATTCGAATCCTCGATGCGGTAGATCATCCAGATCGCCCACGCCGGCGGCGGGTGCATGGGTGAGCAAGATGTCGCAGCCGCCGACCATCCTCACTTTGCGGGACAGCTTGCGCATGCGCTTGGCCATCTCGCGCTCAGTGTACATGTTGGCACCGTCTCGATAGCGCATGGAGCCGCCAAGACCCGCAATACGGACGCCGCGATACACGTACACGGTGTCTTCGACGCAGATGCATCCACCCGGTGCATGACGCGCGTAGCGGTCATCGTGGTTGCCACGCACGTAGATGAGCGGTTTGTTGATGACCGTGACCAAAAACTCAAGATAATCCGGGTCCAAATCGCCAGCGGACAAAATCAGGTCAACACCCTCAAAGCGTTCCTTGCGAAAGAGCTCCCATAGGCATTGTTCTTCGGTATCGGCTATGGCAAGGATTTTCATAGGGCGCGGACCTTCGGCTCATCGTCGAGTTGCGGAATGGTGCCCACCACGTTGTCGGCCAGCCAGTCCATCTCGACGATTTGCGTGCTCGGCAGTGGGGGAAAGCCCTCGATCTGCACCACGCCGTCTTGGCTATGGAGCTCACCGCCAAACGGATTGATGGAACCCTCGACGATGCCATTGCGGAGCAGCTGAACAAGCTTGCGCGTCTGATAGGGCAGGCCCGGAGCGTAGCGAATGTCGATGACGCCCGAGCTCATGCCATACCAGTAGTTGACGGCGCGAACCTGATTGTCGTCGCTGGTCTCGTCCCAAGTGCCGTGCAGCAGGCTGCGCACGATGAGCTCATAGTATCGGCCCCAGTTCCATACCGGCATGGCGATGCCGACGACCTTGCCATCGACCAGGCGGTGGAGTCCGTAGGCCGTAGGGTCTACGAGCGACTTTGACATGTCAGCGCCGGTCATGACGCTCACGCCTTCGCGGCACATGGCCTCAGCAAGACCGCCGGCGGGCACATCGCCCCAGGTCAGGATAATTTGCGCGCGGGGGTCGAGCAGCGAGGCGCCAATCGCAAAGGCGTTGATCTCGCTGAGTGCGCCCGAGGCGAAGACCGACGCGTGGTAACCGATGCGGTGGTTATCCGCCATGCTGGCCGCAAGGGCGCCCAGTAGGAATTTGGCCTCGTACATCTTGCCAAAGTACGAACGGACGCTTTGATGGGGAAGACCGATAGAGCAGTTGAGGAACCGAACCCGGGGATACTCAACGGCAGCCCTGAGCGTGTATTCCATCAGGCGGTGCGAGGTCGAGAAGATGACGTTTGCTCCATGTTTGACAGCCGTTTCCACGGCGGCGTAGAACGCGTCCGGATCATGGCAGTCCTCGAACGCCTCGGTGCGCACGATACCGCCAAAGTGCTCATCGAGATACTGACGCCCTTGGTCGTGTAGGCTGTCCCAGCTCGACGTCGCACAGGGGAACTCATGGATAAAGGCGATGCGCAGGGGGTTGGCCGCCGAATAGACGGTCTTGCTCATAAAGAAGTTGAGCACACCGGAGGTGGACTTGGCGGGCGACTCTTCCTCATCGACGCTCGGTGCTTCGACAAGATCGACCTTGTCCTCGTCATTTTTGCCGGCGATGACCAGCTCGCGCCAGATCTTGCACAGGCGGTTTACAACGATATCCGTCGGCGTATCCAACAGGCGGTCCTGGTTGTATACATTGAGGTAGACGAGCATGGCGTCGGCAGGCGTAATGTCCAGGTGGTCGCCGCCTGCGCGAAGGTAGGCGCGCTTAAAGAGCAGGAAGGTGTGGCGCAGGTAGTCAACCTTTTTCTGCGGCCATTTTTCGATAAGGTTCTGACCGAGCATCTTGGCGAGCGTCTCGTAGCTTCCCTCGCGCGAGAACTCGATCTCGTATAGGGGGCAGACGCGCCAAAACGCACAGAACTCACCGTACAGGCGGCTTTCGACGGAATCCCACGTGCCGGGGTAGAGACGGGTGACCTTGGCTGAAACCGTCGGGGAGTCCAGGAATTTGAGGACGCTGACGCGCTTGTTGCCCTCTTGGACGTAAAACCGATGCATGAACTCGGTGACGATGATGGGGTCGCGATAGCCCTCGGTCACCTGGATGTCGTAGAGGTTAGACCACTTACGGGCGAACTCGGTGCTAAACGGCAGCAGGGGCATGAAGTTGCACGAAAAGGCGGACTGACGGCCCTTGGTGACCGTACCGACGACCATTTCGAGCGGAATGTCCCTCAGGCCGACGTTCTCTCGCTGGCCCAAGGGGAGCTGGGCAACCAAGCTATCGAGGTCCGTGAGGTACGGATGCTCGCTTTGACTAATGGCGCGTCGACGTCCTTGCTCGCCGCGCTTGCGTGCTTGACGATAGGCCTCTTCCATAGTTTTGCTCCCTTAGTCGTTTAAACAACTATATGAACCATGGTACCACGAATGAAAACCGCCACAAAGGTGCCTGTCCCTTTTTGGCGGGTTAGGCGATGATGGGGGCGATGGCGCGGATACAGGCGTCGGCTGCCGTGAAAGTAGTGCTGTCGTCGCTGACGATAAAGATAATCTTGCCCTTGATGCCAAAGTCGCCGATCTCGCTAAAGAACACATACGGCTCCTTGTCAAAACCCGAGATGGGCGAGACGGCCGTTTTGGTGGCGCTGACGAGCTCGTCTGCTAGCACATCGAGCGATGCCCATTTGGAGGGGTCTTTGACTGCGACGGGGACGGCCACGCGCCCAAAGGGCATTAAATGCACGAGTGTGTTCTTGGAAATGTTGGAGTTGGGGACGATGATGGTCTGCCCGCAGGCGTCCTCGATGGTCGTGTGGCGCCAGGTGATGTCCTGGACCACGCCCGACACGCCGCCGACCTCGATATTGTCGCCGGGCTTGATGATGCCCATAAACGTTACCTGCATGCCGCCGATAAGGTTTGACAGCGTGTCCTGAAAGCCCAGGGAGATGGCGATGCCGCCGACGCCAAGAGCGGCGACGAGGGCGTTTGCGTTAATGCCAAAGCAGTTGTCGAGGATAAAGCTGCCGCCGATCGTCCAGATGACGGCGCGAGCGATGTTGATGAAGATGCTCGATGCTGGAAGCGGGTTATCGTCTCGGTTAAGCAGATGGTGCAGGGTCTTGGATGCAACCTTGGCGGCGACGGCGGTGCCTATCGCCAAGATGACGGCCCAGATGATGTTGTGGACCCACCGTTGCTCAAAAAAATGAAGAATCGGCTCAAACAATTCCATGTAGGGAAAACCTCCTAATGATCATTCAACCATGATACCCACCAAAAAGCCCGTCCGATCACATCGGACGGGCTTCTGTGCTCGATATAAGGTTTGCACGGAGGGGCTGCAAGGCCCGGCGGTGTAGCTTAGCGGCGGCGCATCCAGATAATGCCGAGCATGATGACGATGATGCCGCCGATGAGGCATGCGCCGACCACGGCCAGCGTGCGGTCTCCCGTTGCGACAAGCTTGCCGGTTGTCTTCTTGGCGCTGGTTTTCGTGGTCGTAGTAGTCGTGCCGGGCTTGGGCGAGGGCTTAGGCGTTGGATTCGGATTGGGCGTGGGGTCCACGGCTGCGGAGCTGAAGCTGATGGTGCCGGCGAGCCCGGCCATCTTGTTCTCCCAGTCGCTCTTCCCGATCAGCGCTCTGATCGCCGCCTCGCATGTGCCCCACTCGGTGCGCTTGGTGGCATTTGCGAAAGTGGGAAAGTCGGTCGTGTTGGTAATGATGTAGTTGTTGGTGGCGACGGTGTAGTTCTTGGCGGGATCGAGCGTGCTGCCATCCTTGGTGAGCGTGGCGCTCACAATGCGCTTGCCTTCGGGCTGCGTCCAATCAATCGTCACGTTAATGCCGCCAAAGGAGAGAACGCTGCCAGAGTCATCGCGCACTTGTACTTGTCTTGCGCCTCCTGCTCGGTGTGGCCGGCTGCCACATAGGCTTGCTGAAACTCGTAGCTGTCGTTGCAATCGTCGCTGATCTGCAGTGAGTGCTCAAGCGCTGCGAGGAAGTTTGCGCCGGTCATGCCCCAGGTCTCCACGGTGTTGCCATAGGGCGAGATGGCGACGACGTTGCCGGCGGTCACATCGCCCGCCGCGATGCCGCCGCGGATGCCGCCCGCGTTTTCGATGGCGAGGTCTGCCCCCGTCAGGGCAAGATAGGAGCCGCAGATAACATGCCCGATGGTCTGGGCTTTGGTGGCGTCGCCCGCTTTACTGGGGCGCAGATCGGTGGTGCGCACCATCTCCCAGCCATGCGTACCCGCGGCGTCCTCGCCGTAGAAATAGTTGGTGGAGGATGTGCCGAGCACCTTGTTCGATTCGCTTTCAAAGGCATCGTCGAGTGGCTTGATTTTGTTGTTGCGAACCTCGTCAAGGATGTTCTGGTTGTTAGGGTCTGCCAAAAGGTCGTCGACGTCCTTGGCGGTGTAGAGCTTCTCGTCGCTGTCGCCTGCGGAGACCGTCACCATGTCGTCGTTGGTGGTTTCGGTACCCCTGGTGTCGTACTCATAGGGAATGGAAAGCAGACCAACCTCGGCAAAGGCGCTGCCTGCCTCGACGACGCGGACCGGCTTGCCGTCGGCCCCCGTTACCTTCTCGTTAAGGTTGATGTGTTCGTGGCCTGCGATGAGGGCATCGACGCTGGCGAGTTGTGTGGCAAAGGCCTTGGCGTTGAGCGTGTGCGCGATACAGACGATAACATTGCAGCCCTCATCCTCGCGCAGTCGCTTGGCCTCGGCATTGATGGCGTTCGCCGCACCCGAGAACGACGTGCCCTTGACAAGGTCCTCGCGCAGCGAGAAGCTCAGCGACTCATCCATGGCGCCCACGACGCCGACCTTGATTTTGTAGTCAAATGTGGAGTGATCTTCGCTGTTCTCCCAAGTGCGGTTGAGCGTCTTGGTGATGCTCGAGCTCCATACGCCGTTCGAGGACGTTGCATTCGCGCAGAGCATGGCGAAAGGTGTACTGGTGGCACCATTGCCGGCCATCGTGCGAAGCTTGTCCGCGCCGTAGCTCCAGTCGTGGTTGCCCGGCGTGGTCGCGTCGTAGCCGTTCGCATAAAAGGTGTCCATGAGCTCGGCGATGCTTTTGCCCTCGCTCATGGTGGCAAAGGACTGCCCGTGGAAGGTATCGCCCGCATCGAGCAAAAGATCGGGGGCACTGTCTTGAGCGCTATAGAGAACTGCCAGTCCGTCAAAGCCGACAGTGCCGGTGCCCTTGCTTGCGTTGTAGCTGTACTTGTAGCTGCCGTGGATATCATTGGTGTGCATGACGGCCACGGAGCCGTCAATAGCGGCGGGCAGGTTCCCCGCGAAGGCGAGGCTTGGGATGCCTGTGAGCGCGCCGGCAAACAACGCGGCAGCTAACGCAAGGTGGGGGAGTCTTTTCATGGCAGTCTCCTTACTCTTTAACAAAAACCACCACAAAGGTGCCTGTCCCCTTTGTGGTGGTTTTCTAGGTCGTTAGCTCAGCAGCATGCGGTCGTTGGCGAGCTCGCCGCCCGAGACCTCCTCGAATTTCTGCAGCAGGTCGGCAACGGTGAGCGACTTCTTCTCGTCGCCAGCCACGTCGTAGATTACGTGGCCCTCGTGCATCATGATCAGACGATTGCCCAGACGGATGGCGTCGTTCATGTTATGCGTGACCATGAGCGTGGTCAGGTGATGCTCGTCGACGATTTCCTCGGTCAGATTGAGCACCTTAGAGGCCGTCTTGGGGTCGAGCGCCGCGGTGTGCTCGTCGAGCAGCAGCAGGCGTGGCTTGGTGAGCGTGGCCATGAGCAGGGTGAGTGCCTGGCGCTGGCCGCCCGAGAGCAGGCCGACCTTGGCGTTGAGGCGCGTGTCCAGACCGAGGTCCAGGCGCTTGAGCAGCTCAACGTACTCGTCCTTCTCGGCTTTGGTGACGCCCCACGAAAGACCGCGATGCTGGCCGCGGCGCTTGGCGAGGGCCAGGTTCTCGGCAATTTGCATGTCGGCTGCGGTGCCGCGCATGGGGTCCTGGAACACGCGGCCCAGGTACTTGGCGCGCTGCGACTCGCTCAGACGCGAGATGTCGGTGCCGTCGAGCTCGATAACGCCCGAATCGAGCGGATACACGCCGGCGATCATGTTGAGCAGCGTGGACTTGCCGGCGCCGTTGCCGCCAATCACGGTTACAAAGTCGCCGTCGTTAAGGGTGAGGTCGACGCCGGTGAGCGCGCGCTTCTCGGTGACGGTGCCCTTGTTAAAGGTCTTCTTGACGTGTGAGAGCTTAAGCATCTGCCTCATCCCCCTTCGTGTAGGAGCTGCGGAGCTTATAGCGCTCCCAAACCACGGGCACGCACAGGGCCACGGCGACGATCACGGCGGAGAGCAGCTTCATGTCGTTGGCGTCCATGCCCAACTGCAGCACGATGGCGCGGATAAGGAAGTACACCACGGAGCCAAAGACGGCGGAGGCAAGACGGACGCTAAACTGCGTGAGGCCGCCGGGCAGCAGGCGGCCGAGCACCTCACCGATGACGATGGCGGCAAGACCGATAACGATAGCGCCGGTACCCATGCCAATGTCGGCATACTTTTGGCTCTGGCAGATAAGCGCGCCAGAGAGGCCGATGAGGGCGTTGGAGAGCACGAGGGCGATCATCTTGGTGGAGTTGGTGTTGACGCCCAGAGCGCGGATCATGTACTCGTTGTTGCCGGTGGCGCGCAGCGCCGAGCCGATTTCGGTGCCAAAGAACCAATACAGGATGGCAACGATAGCCACGGCGAGCAGGATGCCCAAGATGATGGCAACGGTGGACTGCGGCAGACCGGTCATATTGCTGACGGCCGAGAACACGGTGCCCTTGGCAAGAATGGGCGTATTGGACTTGCCCATGATGCGCAGGTTGATTGACCACAGACTGATCTGGGTGAGGATTCCGGCGAGGATCGCGGGAATCTCAAAGACGGTGGTCAAAATGCCCGTGACGGCACCCGCGATGGCGCCGGCGCACATACCGGCCAGCACGGCGAGCAGCGGGTCGACGTTGTTATTGACGATGAGCACAGCGCAGACGCAGCCGCCGAGGGCAAAGCTGCCGTCGCAGGTCATATCGGGAATGTCGAGCAGGCGGAACGTGATAAACACGCCAAGCACCATAATGCCCCAGAGGACGCCCTGCGAAACGGCGCCCTGCAATGCAATGAGCATGCTTCATACCTCCTAGGATGGGGTGGACACGTGATTTTCCATAATAGCGGTAACAATGCATAGAAGAGCTGCGGACAGACGTTTTGTTTTACCTGAAACAAGCAGGGCGGACGCCGGTCTACAGCGCCCGCCCCTGTGGCTCAGATATTGAATAACGCGGCTAAAGCGCGAGCACGGGCTCTAGACGCATGCCGCGTATGGCATTACGCGTCCAGAGCGGAAAGATCGATGTCCAGAGCCTCGGCCATCTCGTCGTTCTTGACGACGACCAGGTCCTTGCTCGAGAGGTGCTTGATCGCCATGTCCTCGGGCTTGGCTTCGCCCTTCAGGATCTTGACGGCCATCTCGCCTGCGGCGTAGCCCAGATCCTCGTAGTTGATGGAGAGGGTGAACAGGCCGCCGGCCTTGCACATGCCCTCCTCGCCAGTCACGAAGGGGAGCTTGTTCTCCTTGCAGATCTGGCCGACCTGCGAGGCACCCGCGGCGATGGTGTTGTCGGTGGGGGAGTACAGCGCGTCGACCTTGCCCACGGCAGACTCGACGACGGACTGAATCTCGTTGGAGCTCGAGACGGTGAAGTCAGTGTACTCGAGGCCCAGCTTGTCGAGCTCCTTCTTGGCGGCCTTGATTTGGACGTCGGAGTTGGACTCGGCGGTGCAGTAGAGCAGGCCGACCTTCTTTACGTCGGGCAGGACCTTCTGCATCATCTCGAGCTGCTCGGCGACCGGGGTGAGGTCGGAAGCGCCCGTGACGTTGGTGCCGGGCTTGTCGTTGTCCTGGACCAGGCCGGAGGCGGCGTAGTCGGTGATGGCGCAGCCCACGATGGGGATATCGGCCGTGGCGCCGGCGGCAGCCTGCGCGGCGGGCGTGGCGATGGCATAAATCAGGTTGACGTTGTCGCCCACAAACTTGTCGGCAATGGACTTACACGTGGACTGGTCGTTCTGGGCGTTCTTCTGGTCGATCTTGACCTTAAGGCCGCTCTTCTTGATGGCCTTGACGAAGCCGTCGTTGGCGGCATCGAGCGCGGAGTGCTCGGTGAGCTGCAGAACGCCGATGGTGTAGTCGGAACCGGCGGCAGCGGAGCCGGAACCAGAGTTGCCGCCGCATCCGGCGAGCGGGGCGAGCGCGAGCAGGCCGGCGGAGACCAGAAGGCTCCTGCGGCTGATGGTGATGTCCTTCATATCATTACCCCCAGTATAAAAATGGCTGGAAACACTGCACTGGGACAAAGTGCAAGTGGGACTATAGTAGCGCTGATGTCCATTTTTACAACAGCCTGGCGGGTTTTTTAATACAGAATCGGATGGGCGGTACGGGTAGTCGAATGGGCGGCGGAGGGTCTTATGCGGCGGAGGAGGCGTCGTCCTCGTCCAGGGCGGCGAAGAGCTTCTTGCCGTCGAGCAGGCGCGTGCTGACGTTTCTCATACGGGCGATCTCGACGGTGCGCAGCGTATCGTCGGTGCCTCGGGCGTCGTAGACCGTTCCCAGCAGATACGAGATGCCATCGCGCTGCCTGATGGCAAAGGGACGGAGTGTCATCCGTGCTGCTTCGGTTTCGCCGCGTGTCGTGACGCTCGAAATATCAAAACTCACCGTGGTTCCGTGGTCGATGGCCTGCTCGACGAGCTCGCACGTGTCGATGCGCTTGATGGGCGTGCGTGTTGCCTTGATAGCCTTGCTGCCTGCGCTTGGAGCGGGTTCGGGTGTATCGAGGTAGCCGCGAACGTCGGCGCTCGCCATGGCAACTAAGTGCTGCGCCATGCTCTTGCGGATAGCGATAGGCGTGGAGCGGTTGCGCATGACCATACCGTGGAGCCGGATGATCTCTTCATCGGTGAGCGGGCGGGTAAGAAGTTTGTAGCCCACGCCGCGTTTGTATTCAATTTCGTATCCGGCATGGCGAAGCGCGGAGATGGCGGTGTAGATGCTGCGCCGCGCCGCCGAGATGGGCATGCGGGCGGGGTCGTCGGGATGGGCGAGGCGCCGGATCAGCTCATCGGAAAGCATGGCCTTGTCTTCGCCGGTGTTTTCGCTCAAGAGCTGCAGGATGCGAACGGCGCGATAGGCTGCCATAGAGGCGGCGCCTCTCGTCGTGGTGTCGTAGGTTTCAACAGCGGCTTCGGTCATCGTGCCCACGTCCTTTCCGTTTTGGGTGGCGACGGTATGGAGCCTAGGACGCGGGGCTTTCCCAGGGGCGCAGGGCGCTCTGGGCGGTCGGTAGTCGTCGGCAAACGGCGGGTCGAGTTTTCAACAGCCCTGCTCAACTGACCAAAAACTTGCCAAAAGCTTGACGGATGCTGTTGAAAAAAGCGTCTCTCGACCGATGTCGAGAGACGCTTGTGCGATGAGCGTTGGCGTGTGGCGATGCGAGCTAGCGTCCGACGATTAGAAGTCGGCGTTGCCCACGGTGCGCGGGTGCGGCAGGACGTCGCGGATGTTGCCCACGCCGGTGAGGTACATCACCAAGCGCTCGAAGCCCAGACCGTAGCCGGCGTGCTTGCAGGAACCGTAGCGGCGCAGGTCAAGGTAGTACTTGTACTGCTCGGGATTCATACCCAGATCCTTGATGCGGGCCTCGAGCAGATCCAGGCGCTCCTCGCGCTGAGAGCCGCCGATAATCTCGCCGATACCGGGAACCAGGCAGTCGGCGGCGGCGACGGTCTTGCCGTCCTCGTTCATGCGCATGTAGAACGCCTTGATATCGGCCGGGTAGTCGGTCACGAAGGTCGGGCGCTTAAAGTGCTCCTCGGTCAGGAAGCGCTCGTGCTCGGTCTGCAGGTCGATGCCCCAGCTGACGGGGTAATCAAACTGGTGGCCAGCAGCGACGGCCTGCTCCAGGATTTCGACGGCCTCGGTATAGGTGACGCGGGCAAAGTCGGAGTTGGCGACATGGTCCAGGCGCTCGATCAGGCCCTTGTCCACAAACTTGTTGAGCATGTTGAGCTCGTCGGGACAGGTGGCCATGACGTCCTTAAGGACGTACTTGAGCATGGCCTCGGCGTTATCCATGTAGTCGTTCAGATCGGCAAAGGCCATCTCGGGCTCGATCATCCAAAACTCGGCGGCATGGCGCGTGGTGTTGGAGTTCTCGGCGCGGAAGGTGGGGCCAAAGGTGTACACGTCGCCAAAGGCCATGGCAAAGTTCTCGGCATTGAGCTGGCCGGACACGGTCAGGCTCGCATGCTTGCCAAAGAAGTCCTGGCTCCAGTCGACCTCGCCGGACTCGGTGAGGGGCGGATTTTTGGGGTCGAGCGTGGTCACGCGGAACATCTCGCCGGCGCCCTCGCAGTCACTCGTGGTGATGATGGGGGTGTTGACGTAGACAAAGCCCTGCTCCTGGAAGAAGCGGTGGATGGCGGCAGCCGCGACAGAGCGGATGCGGAACACGGCGCGGAACAGGTTGGTGCGCGGACGCAGGTGCTGCTGGGTGCGCAGGAACTCGACGGTTGCGCGCTTCTTCTGCAGTGGGTAATCCGGGGCGCTCGTGCCCTCGACCTCGATGGAAGTGGCAGAAAGCTCGAAAGGCTGGGGCGCATCGGGGGTCAGCTTGACGGTGCCGGTGCAAATGAGTGCGGCCGAGACGTTTTGATGGGCGATCTCGTCGTAGTTGTCGAGTGCCTCGCGGTTCATGACGACCTGCAGGTCGCGGAAGCAGCTGCCGTCGTTGAGCGTAACAAAGCCAAAGTTCTTCATGTCGCGGACGGACTTGACCCAGCCGGCGATGGTGACGGTCTGGCCGCCGAGCGACTCGGCATCGGCATAGAGCTGCGCGATTTTGGTGCGGTTCACGTATCCTCCCATAACGGTTGAATGATAGTTATCCATACAGTTCGATATTCTAGCAGCTCGGTTCATTTGGGCTATACAGATAAGGCATTGGCGGGATGGTTTTCAAACGAAAAGCGCCCGCGGCCAAATGGTCGCGGGCGCTTGGCGTGGTGCCTTTTGGCTGTGTGGCGCGGGACTTGGCTACTTGGTCTTGGCCACCAGCAGCGGGTCGCCAAGCTTGACGAGCGGGTTGCCGCCGATAAGCGTTCCAGACTCGCCGACATGGTCGATGCTCTTAAGACGATCGAGCTCGGAGACGATGACGGTCACGATGTCATCGTGGCCGGCGGCCTTGATGGCCTCGCGGTCGAAGCTGATGAGCGGCTGGCCTGCCTTGACCACATCGCCCATCTCGACAAAGCGGGCAAAACCCTTGCCGTTCATTTCCACGGTGCCCAGGCCGACATGGATGAACACGCGCAGGCCGTCTTCGGTAATCATGCCGATGGAGTGGTTGGTGACGGTGGTGGCACCGATGCGGCCGTTGGCGGGCGCATAGATGGTGCCGGTAATGGGCTCGATGCCATAGCCCTGGCCAAGCATGCCCGAGGCGATCGTCTCGTCAGGGACCTCGTCCAGGTTGACGAGCACGCCGTTGACGGGGGCATAGATGACGCCTTCGCGGGTGGCGAAGCTTGCTGCGGGCGGAACGGACGCCTCGCCCGTCGAGGTGAAGGTGGACTTAAACGAATCGAGCAGACCCATAGTTGCCTCCAACTTAAATAGGCGCATATCGCGCGCTTGGTTTGCCGGAAACGTTTCATATATGTTTCGCGGCTTGGTCAACGCCCCCTATTTTACGCTGCTCAGCGATACCTCTGAGCTGGGATTATGTGATATATCAGTTGAAGGGAAACTTATTGCTGGAGTGTTTCTGCGCCACGGGTTCAAGTGGGGTACGCTTGAAGGCGAAAAACAAGGGCGCATAATTTGCGCGAAGGGAGCCCATATGATTGTCGAGAACCATGCGCTGTGGGGCGAGGAACCGACCGAGGAATATCCGGCGACGTTTACGTATTTGGGTGCCGAGCCGCTGCCCGATAAGCCGAATGGCCGCCGCCCTGCTGTGATTATCTGCGGCGGAGGTGCGTTTACGCATATCGCTCTGCATGAGCAGGATCCCGTGGCGTTTGCGTTTTTGGATCACGGTTACCAGGCCTTTGTGCTCAACTATGTCACGAGTGACACGGGCGATGTGAGCTTTCCGCACCCGCAGGCAGACCTTGCCAAGATGGTCGCCACGGTGCGCGCCAACGCCGACGAGTGGCATGTCGATCCCAAGCGCGTGTGCGTCGTGGGGTTCTCGGCGGGCGGCATGATCTGCGCTTCGCTGGCAACGCAATGGAAGACTGGTCCCTTCGCGGGCCTGGCAGGGGCGCGTCCGGACGACATTCGTCCCGATGCCGTGGTGCTGGGCTATCCGCTGCTCGACTTTGCCTATGTGCGCGACATGCAGACGCGCGACCCGCGCATCGACCTGCGCGTGCCCAAGACGGGCGGCAAGACGGGGCGCGATCTGCTCAACGACTACCTGTCGATGGTGACGGGTGACGAGGCAACTGACGAGCATCTGGCCGACATCTGCCCCACCACACACGTTTCGCGCCAGATGCCCCCGACCTTTGTGTGGGGCGTGTCCGACGATAAAACGGCGCCGATCGCGCAGGTCTATCCGTTTGCGCAGCGCATGGCCGAGGAAGGCGTCGTATGCGAGATGCACGTCTTTGACCAAGGTGGTCACGGCCTTTCGCTCGGCAACGCCAACACCGCGGTCGACAACGAGGACAAGCAGGTGGCGGTCCGTCCTTGGATTCGCCTAGCCTTCCGCTTCCTGGAGCGCCACGGGTTTTAGTTACGGCGTTTTACCAAACGCCGTAACCACTCGACGCTGCAAGCCCGCCAGGGCGGCAATCTGTCGATTGAACATCGGTGTGTGTTCGCGCTATCATGCGTGGTTAAATGGTTAGCCATGGCAAACGGTTAGCCAAGATAAACAAAATGTAACGCCCTGTGGGCGCCAGGGGAGGAACACGGACGTGAAGCTCGATACACTCGAGATTGGAAAGGACGCCGTTGTCGCATCGGTGACATCCGACGATCAGGCGCTTCGACAGCATATTTTGGACATGGGTCTAACGCCGGGCACCGAAGTTACCATGATGAAGTACGCCCCCATGGGTGACCCGCTCGAGATCCGCCTGCGTGGCTACGAGTTGACGCTGCGCAAGGACGATGCCGCTCGCATCGAGCTCGTGGGTGTTCACGACACCGATGCGGGTCCGCGCGCTAACGCCGCAATCGGCACGACGGAGCATCCGGCCCTGGGCGAGGGGACGTATTCGCCCCGCGCCGCGAAGACGGCCGTGCCCGAGGGCGCGCCGCTGCATTTTGCCCTCGCCGGCAACCAAAACTGCGGTAAGACCACGCTGTTCAACCAGCTTACGGGCTCCAACCAGCACGTCGGCAACTTTCCCGGCGTAACGGTCGACCGCAAAGACGGTACCATTCGTAACCACCCCGAGGCGAGCGTTACCGACCTGCCCGGCATTTACTCTCTGTCGCCGTACACGGGTGAGGAGATCGTGAGCCGCCAGTTTATCCTGGATGAGCATCCCGACGCCATCATCGATATCATTGACGCGACCAACATCGAGCGCAATCTGTACCTGACGCTGCAGCTTATGGAGCTCGACTGCCCCATGGTCATCGCGCTCAACATGATGGACGAGGTGACGGCCAACGGCGGCGCCGTGGACGTCAACCTGCTTGAGAGCCTGTTGGGCGCGCCCGTTGTCCCCATTAGCGCTGCCCGCAACGAGGGTATCGGTGAGCTGGTGGATCATGCCTTGCACGTGGCACGGTTCCGCGAACGCCCCGGTCGCCTGGACTTCTGTGCGCCCGATGGTCCAGACGGCGGCGCGCTGCATCGCTGCATTCACGGCATCGCCAACCTTATCGAGGACCATGCCGCGACGGCGCACATTCCCGTGCGTTTTGCGGCGACCAAGCTGGTTGAGGGCGACGAGTTGGTAACCGAGGCGCTTCACCTGGACCGCAACGAGCTCGACGCCATCGAGCACATCATTACCCAGATGGAGGGCGAGGCCGGCACCGACCGCCTTTCCGCGCTGGCCGATATGCGCTTTAGCTTTATCGGCGACGTGTGTGGGCGTTGCGTCGTTAAGCCGCATGAGAGCCGCGAGCACGTGCGCTCCGTCAAGATCGACCGCATCCTGACGGGTCGCTACACGGCCATTCCGGCGTTTCTGGTGATCATGGGCCTCGTCTTTTGGCTGACGTTTGGCGTGATCGGCGCGGCGTTGCAGGGACTTATGGAGGACGGTATCGCTGCCATCATCGCCTCGGCCGATGCGGGTCTCAAAGCGTTCGGCACCAACGACGTGGTGCGCTCGCTGGCTGTCGACGGCGTGCTTACGGGCGTGGGCAGCGTGCTGACCTTCCTGCCGATTATCGTCGTGCTCTTTTTGTTCCTCTCCATTCTGGAAGACTCCGGATACATGGCGCGCGTGGCCTTTGTCATGGATAAGGTGTTGCGTCGCTTTGGCCTGTCGGGCCGCAGCTTCGTGCCCATGCTCGTCGGTTTTGGCTGCACCGTGCCGGCTATCATGTCGACCCGTACGCTCCCATCCGAGCACGACCGCAAGATGACGGTCATGCTCACGCCGTTTATGAGCTGCTCAGCCAAGCTGCCGGTTTACGGCTTGCTGTGCGGGGCGTTTTTCCCGCAGGCGACGGTTCCCGCCATGGTCTCGCTCTATCTGATCGGTATCGTGGTCGGCTGCGTCGCGGCTTTGGTGCTCAACCGCACGGCATTTAAGGGCGACCCGGTGCCGTTTATCATGGAGCTCCCCAATTACCGCCTGCCGAGCGTCAAGACGACGGTGATGCTGGCATGGGATAAGGCCAAGGACTTCATCACCAAGGCCTTTACCATTATCTTTGCCGCGACCGTGGTCATCTGGTTCCTTCAGACGTTCGACATCCGCTTTAACGTGGTCGCCGACCAGTCGCAAAGCCTGCTTGCCGGTCTGGGTAGCATCATCGCGCCGGTGTTGGCCCCGCTCGGCTTTGGCGACTGGCGCGCCTCGACGGCGCTCGTCACGGGGCTCATTGCCAAGGAGAGTGTCATCTCGACCCTCACGGTACTTTTGGGCGCGACCTCGCCCGCGGCACTGTCGACCATGTTTTCGCCGTTTACTGCCTATGTGTTCCTGGTCTTTACGTTGCTGTACCCGCCGTGCGTGGCTGCGATCGGCGCCGTCAAGAGCGAGCTGGGCGCGCGCTACGCCGTTGCCGTGTTCGCGTTTCAAGTGACGGTCGCCTGGATCGTGGCGTTTGTCGTGCATTCGGCGGGCATATTGCTGGGGTTGGCTTAGTTATTTATTGACGGCGCAACCTCTGTGTATCGAATTGTTTTCGGCCCCGCATCTGTTGCTGACGGATGCGGGGCCGTTGCTATATAATCGCCTCCGCTCAAAATGATTGGAGACGTTATATATGAGTCAGGCAAGGCAAGACGGCATCACGCTCAGGCAATGGCTCCCGCTCGTCGGGCTCACCTGCTGTGCGTTCGTGTTCAACACGTCGGAGTTCATGCCCATCGGCCTTCTGACTGATATTGCTGCGTCGTTCTCGCTCACCGAGGCCCAGGCGGGGATCATGATCTCGGTCTATGCCTGGGGCGTCATGCTGCTGTCGTTGCCGCTCATGGTGTTCGCTTCGCGTTTCGAGTTCAAGCGGATGCTGCTGGGCGTGCTTGCCGTGTTCTCGCTGGGCCAGTTCCTGTCCGCCTTGGCGCCGACCTATCCCATCTTAGTCTGCGCGCGCCTGGTGGTTGCCTGCGCGCACGCCGTGTTCTGGTCGGTCGCCTCGATCATGGCGTCGCGCCTGGTCGACACCCGCCATGGGGCGCTCGCCATCAGCATGATCGCCACGGGCTCTTCCATCGCACAGATCTTCGGCCTGCCGCTCGGCCGCGCCATTGGCCTGGCCGTGGGCTGGCGTATGACGTTTGCTGTGGTCGGAGCGCTGTCTGCTGTCGCGGTCGTCTACCAGGCCACGGTGTTTCCTGCCATGCCAGCGGGCGAGCGTTTTACGCTCAAGCAGCTGCCCGAGCTGCTCAAGAACCCGTTCCTCATCGCACTCTATGTGGTCACGGTGTTCATGGCGACCGGCTATTACGCGGGCTATAGCTATATCGAGCCTTTCCTGGCTCAGGTCGCGCATGTCGACGCAAGCGCCATCACTATGACGCTGACGGCGTTCGGCTGCTCTGGTTTGCTCGGAAGCTGGCTGTTTGGCCGCCTGTTCGATGGGCATCGCTTCCCGTTTCTTGCAATTACGCTCTCCGGCGTGCCGGCGGCCCTGCTGCTCATGGGCCCGGCCGCATCGTCGCTCGCGGCAGTGCTTGCCGTCTGCGCGCTGTTGGGCTGCTGCGCCACGGCCTTTAATGTGGCGTTTCAAGCCGAGCTCATCAAGTACACGCCCGCGGATTCGTCGGCTGTCGCCATGTCGATCTTCTCGGGCCTGTTCAATCTCGGTATTGGCACGGGCACCGCGATCGGCGGCGCCGTGGTTTCGGGTCCCGGTATCGCTTGGATCGGCTTTGCGGGCGGGGCGATTGCCGTCGTGGGCGTCATCCTCGCCATCACGGTGATGTTCCCAGCCATACGCCGCGCCAAGCCCGTCGCCTAATCACGTCCCCTCATCGGTTGCGGTGGAATAGTTCTTGTTTAAGGTCTCTGAAGACCCAAGCAGGAACTATTCCACCGCAACTTATTTTGGGGAAGAGGATACAAGCTGGGCATACAATGGGTGGCGTTGCGTGAAGGATTTCTGGGAGGCTGTTATGTGGGCATACGAGACGACGTTCTATCAGATCTATCCGCTGGGCTTTTGCGGAGCTCCGCACGAGAATGCCGCGCCCGTTGCCGAGGACGAGCTCGCCCAGGTTGCCAACGCCGCGCCCAATCCCGACGCTCCCATCATGAAGATCGCCCAATGGGCCGACTACCTGCAGGAACTCGGCGTTGGCGCCGTGCTCATCAACCCGCCGCTCGAGTCCGATAGCCACGGCTACGACACGCGCAGCCTGCGCCATATTGACCGCCGCCTGGGTAGGGATGCCGACTTTGCCGCCGTGTGTGAGACGCTGCATGCCCACGGCATCCGTGTGGTGCTCGATGCCGTCTTCAACCACGTCGGTCGCGGCTTTTGGGCCTTCCGTGATGTGCAGGAGCGCAAGTGGGATTCGCCGTACAAGGACTGGTTCCACATCAGCTTCGACGGTGACTCGTGCTACGGCGACGGCTTTTGGTACGAGGGCTGGGAGGGCCATTTTGAGCTTGTGAAGCTCAACCTGCAAAACCCCGCTGTGGTTGATTACCTGCTTGAGTCCGTGCGTCACTGGGCCGAGGTCTTTGGCATCGACGGCCTGCGCCTGGACGTCGCCTATATGCTCGACCGCGACTTCATGCGCTACCTGCACGCCTTTACCCGTGAGCTCAAGTCCGACTTTGTGCTGATTGGTGAGACGCTCCACGGCGACTACAACCAGATCGTCAACGACGAGATGCTCGACTCCTGCACCAACTACGAGTGCTACAAGGGCCTGTACTCCAGCTTTAACTCGGTCAACATGTTCGAGATCGCCCACTCGTTGCACCGTCAGTTTGGCGGCGACCCGTGGTGCATCTACCGCGGCAAACACCTGCTGTCTTTTGTCGACAACCACGATGTGCCGCGCCTGGCGAACATCCTGACGGACAAGTCCTGCCTGCGCCCCGCCTATGGCATGCTGTTTGGCATGCCGGGCATTCCGTGCGTCTACTATGGCAGCGAGTGGGGGATTCCTGGCGAAAAGGGCGGCCCCGATGGCGACTGGGCGCTGCGACCTGCGCTCGATGAGCCTGCGCCCAACGAGCTGACGGCCTTCATCAAGCAGCTCACGCACCTGCGCTCGACAGACAGTGCGGCGGCCCGCGCCCTCAACTACGGTGCCTATCGCAACGTGGTGATCCAGAACAAGCAGCTGCTGTTCGAGCGCGCCTGTGACGGCGCGACGGTGCTCGTGGCGGTGAACGCCGTGGGCGAGCCTTACACCTTTGGCGCCGGCGAGCTCAACGGCTCCTTTGTCGATCTGCTTGCCGACGACGCGCTCGCGGTCGAGCTGACGGGCACCCTCGAGCTTGCGCCCTACGAGGTGCGCTATCTGTTGAGGGCCTAGATCATGGCGGCGCCCGACGAGGGCTATCAACATATTGAGCATGGGTTTGAGCCCGTGTTCGACCAGCACTCGCGCGTTTTGGTGCTCGGGTCGTTTCCCTCGGTGCTTTCGCGCGCCAATGCCTTCTACTATGGCAATCCGCAGAATCGCTTTTGGCGCGTGATGGCCGCGTGCCTCGGTGTGCCTGTGCCGCCCAACGAGGGCGATCCTTTGGCAAGCGGTGAGCACGCGGCGCTCGATGCCTCCATTGCCGTCAAGCGATCTATGCTGCTTTACGGCGGCGTAGCCCTATGGGATGTGATTGAGAGCTGCGACATTAAGGGCTCGAGTGACGCGAGCATTCGCAACGTTGTGCCGGCACATATCGAGTGCATTACCGGCGCAGCCCCCATCGAGCAGGTGATATGCAACGGTGGCACAGCTGGTCGGCTCTACAGGCGCTATCTACAAGAACGCACCGGGCTGCCCGCCATCGTTCTGCCGTCGACAAGTCCCGCCAATGCGGCATGGCGCCTGGAACGCCTTGTCGAGCGCTGGCGCGATGCCGTTGATTGGGGCGCTCTGTAATTTAGATATCTGATTGGGCGCGGGTGCCGAGGCGTTTGATGATGACGCGCCAGATTGGTGCGGGCACGGCGGGCCTGGCACGCACCATGCCGTCGGCATCGACACTACCGGCATTGCCACCGCCAAGCAGCTGCGCATGCTCGATGGAGCGGCCCATGCGCACAGCGCCTACAAGCTTATCCATCGCTTCCGAAAATGGTCGGCGCAAGACGCCCATGCGTGGGGAATGGTGAAGCGCTGCGATGCCGCTGCCGGCACAGATGACAACGCCGTCGCACCATGGCAGGTCACGTAGAATGCATGCCCGGTGCAAGCGGTCGAGGACTTCGTCCGCCTGCTTGTTGTTTTTTGACAGGGCCTGGACGACGACATAGATGCGTGTCTCTGTATTCCCAAGGCGATCGAGTATCTGCTCGACAGCGATCATCGCTTCATCGTCAAATGCATCATCAACAGCGAGCACCATGCCATCGACTGCACCGGTGTCATTTGCCTTCAAGTCGACTGGGCGGGGGAGCGCGGTGCCAGAAAGCTGGGCATAGGCGGCGATGGCATCCTGCAGGTCCCAGAGCAAAAACTCAAGATCGGCGCTCTCGGGAATACTGACAAACGCGATGTTATGCAGCGTTTTTGGTATATCGTCGCGTGTGGTCGTCTCCATGCCGCCTCCTTTCCGGTTGGTTTCCGTTTAGGTTACACCGTCTGGCGGCGTCTCGCCGCGCTATCCTAGTGCAACCCTTACGAAAGGAACGCCATGCGTCTGCCCATGAATACCTCGCTTGCCACGCTCAAGCCCTCCGGCATCCGTCGGATCAATGCGCTCGCCGCCCAGCATCCGGGGTGCATCGCGCTTGCGCTTGGCGAGCCTGATTTTCCCACGCCCGATGTGATTAGCGCCGAGGTGACCGCCGCGCTGGGCCGCGGCGACACGCACTATCCGCCCAACAACGGTCGCCCCGCCCTGCGCGAGGCGCTGTCTGCCTACATGGGGGACGCGGGCCTTACGTTTTCGGCCGACGAGGTCATCCTGACCGACGGCGCGACCGAGGCCCTGTCGGCAACATTTATGGCTATGCTCAACCCCGGCGACGAGGTCATTATCCCCACGCCGGCCTTTGGCCTGTACGAGAGCATCGTCGTGGCCAATCATGCCAAAGCGGTCTTTTTGGATACAGAGCCTGCACGATTCCAGATTGACGAAGACGCACTTCGTGATTGCGTGACACCGGCGACTAAGGCCATCGTCATCTGCTCGCCCAACAATCCCACGGGTTGCATCCTCGACGCGGCGTCGCTCGACGCCGTGGCGCGCGTGGCAGACCAGACGGGCATCTACGTAATCTGCGACGACGTATATAACCGCCTGGTCTATGCGGATGGCTACGAGCGCTTTGCCCAGCGTCACCCGGAGCTGCGTGAGCAGACAGTAGTCATCGAGAGCTTCTCCAAGCCATGGGCTATGACCGGCTGGCGCCTGGGTTGGCTCGCAGCAGCGGCACCCGTCATCGCCGAGATCGCCAAGGCTCACCAATACCTAGTATCGAGCGCCGTCTCCTTCGAAATGGACGCCGCAGCCCGAGCCCTCACCGTCGACCCAACCCCCATGCTCAAAGTCTACCGAGCCCGCCGCGAACGCGTGCTCTCAGCCTTAAACGCCATGGGCCTCGACGTAGTGGAACCAGCCGGCGCCTTCTACACCTTCCCCAGCATCAAACAATTTGGTCTAACAAGCGAAGACTTCTGCATCAAAGCCATCAAAGAAGCCAATGTAGCCCTAGTTCCCGGAGACTGCTTCGGAACCGAAGGCCACATCCGCTTAAGCTACTGCGTTTCCGACCAAGATCTGGACGAAGGCCTAAATCGCCTGTCCACCTTCATTTCGACCTTATAGCCCAGCGGGACGCAACACATCAGCCCACCGACATAAGGATTATGCGTGGGGCGCGCCGGCCAACGGACACGAGGATTCACAGTAAAGTTACCGTAGCTCCGGCCGGGAGGGGCAGGGCGAGTTTTCCGTAGATTCCGCACGAGCCGAAGGCCACTTAATGTGGCCTTCGTGCGAGCCCAGGACTTGACCGAGCGGAAAACTCGCCCTGCCCCTCCCGGCCGGAGCGTATGCAGGGATTGTGTGCGAATACTCGTGCCCGTTGACCGACGCCGGGGTCCCCGTCATAATACTTTCGGTTCACGCACGAATCCGCTGCCAGAGACAGCCGGTGCAAACGGGCATCGCCCGCGAGCTTAATGGGATATCCCGCCAGCCGAGGTGGTCGAGTAGATATGTCTTCTCGCCCCCGTCGCTCATGCAGCGCGGGGGCTTTCTTTTTGGACATGCCCCCGTCACGTCCTTGTGGCGGACCGTGCCCGGAAAGAATTCGAGGAGGTGTAATTCATGCCCCAGCAGTACAAAATCGACAAGGTTGCAGAGATCGAGTCCCGTATCGCCGAGAACGCCGGTCTGTTCGTCGTCAACTACAACGGTCTGACGGTTAAGCAGGCTCAGGAGCTGCGTCATCAGCTTCGCGAGTGCGGCGCCGAGATGAAGGTCTACAAGAACAACCTGGTCAAGATCGCTCTCAAGAACCAGGAGCAGCCCGAGCTCGACGAGATCCTCGCCGGCCCCGTCGCTTATGTGTTCTACGAGTCCGAGCCGGTCGAGGCCGCTAAGGCCCTTAAGGACTTCTCTGCTAAGTCCAAGGGCGTCCTTGAGATCAAGGGCGGTATCTCCGACGGCAAGGCCGTTTCCGCTGATGATGTTAAGGCTATCGCCGAGCTGCCCACCAAGGATCAGCTTCTCGGCCAGATCGCCGGTCTCATCTCCGGTTTCGCTCGCGACATCGCTGTCTGCGTCAACGGCGTTTCCTCTGGTCTCGCTCGTTCGATCCAGCAGGTCTCCGAGCAGAAGGCAGCCTAGTCGCTGTTTTCACCCGCGGCGGCAACGCCGCACCCCTGGCGCATTCGCGCCGTGTTTTAACTGATCTCCGTGCACAGACACGGAAACCGAAAGGACTTAGAAATGGCTAAGCTTACCACCGATGAGATCATCGATGCTCTTAAGGAAATGACCCTTCTCGAGGCTTCCGAGCTCGTTAAGGCTATCGAGGACACCTTCGGCGTTTCCGCCGCTGCTCCTGCCGCCGTTGTCGCCGCTCCCGCTGCTGGCGCTGCTGAGGCCGAGGAGAAGACCGAGTTTGACGTCGTGCTCGAGGGCTTCGGCGACAACAAGATCCAGGTCATCAAGGCCGTCCGTGAGCTCACCAACCTTGGCCTGAAGGAGGCCAAGGAGGTCGTCGAGGGCGCTCCCAAGGCTGTTCTCGAGGGTGCCAAGAAGGAGGACGCCGAGGCTGCCAAGGAGAAGCTCGAGGCTGCTGGCGCTGCTGTCACCCTCAAGTAATCAGGCTTTCTCGCCAGATTTCTTTGCAGACGGGGTTCGCATTGCGAGCCCCGTCTTTTTTGTTATGACCACTCTATTTTGCTGGCTCGGCATGCAAATTGCTGTCGTTTGCGGTGCTTTGGGGTCGCTACCGTTGGGCGATAAAATTGCACCATTCAAGCAATAATTTGCGTTGACCTGCTGAAGAATGGCGTTTGCCTGCATTAACGTTAATTAACAGCGGTAAGATAATCCGGTATCGCAATTTGGTCTGCGGCTGGTGAGCCGCATGCACGGGCGCTATTTGCGCCTGCGAAAGGATCCCTGAATACTATGAAGGCAATCATCCCCGCCGCCGGTCTTGGCACGCGTTTTCTGCCTGGCACCAAGTGCACGCCCAAAGAGATGCTGCCGGTGCTCGACAAGCCGGTCATCCAGTACGTCGTTGAGGAGGCACTCGACCCCGAGGAGGTCGACGATGCCATTATCGTCACCTCTCCCGGCAAGCCTGAGCTGCTGAGCTATTTCCAGCCCGATCGCTCGCTCGAGAACCTGCTTCGCGAGCGCGGCAAGGATGCTTATGCCGACGCCGTCGCCCATGCGGGTGGTATGCCGGTCGACTTCCGTTATCAGTACGAGCCCAAGGGCCTTGGCCACGCCATTCGCTCTGCCGCCGACGCTGTGGCAGGGGAGAACTTCCTGGTTCTTCTGGGCGATTACGTTGTGCCCAACCGTGACATCTGCGACAAGATGCTTGCCGTCTCTAAGGAGCATGGTGGCGCTTCTGTTATCGCCGTTGCCGCGTGCGCTCCCGAGGAGGTCAGCCGCTACGGCGTTATCGCCGGCGATCGCGTGGGCTCTCTTGAGGGCTTCGAGAATGCTGCCGATGCCGAGCCGGGCGCTGTCTGGCGCATCGGCGGTCTGGTCGAGAAGCCCGCTCCCGAGGCGGCTCCGTCCAACCTGTACATCGTCGGTCGCTACCTGCTGAGCCCGCTGGTCATGGACCTGCTGGCCGACCAGCAGGCCGGTAAGGGCGGCGAGATCCAGCTGACCGACGCTATGGCCCGTTCGCTCGATCGCGAGGCCATGTACGCTGTCGTCATCGACCCGCTGTCGGGCTACGACACCGGTACCCCGTCTGGCTGGATGGCCACCAACGCTCTTATGGCTGCAAGCGATCCTCGCTTTGCAAGCGCCTTCTGGGACGCCATCGACGAGCGCGGCGGCTTGATGCGCAAGTAAGCCTTCGGGCATCGACATTTACGGGTGCGGACTTCGGTCTGCGCCCGTTTTTTATAAGAGCTGCGATTGTTGGCTCTCTGTTCACAGAAAATATATGAACAGATGTTCGATACACATGCATCTACCTGCGTGTTTTCTGATGAAAAACTTTGCTACTCCAAAAACTCAATCACGTCAAGGCTTTTCTTGCTCAACGGTCGGTACCTGATAAACTATTAGGTTGCGATAACTGGCGAAGCTATGCCTCGCCAACCCACCGAGCATTTCCGTGAAGGAGGAAAAACCTGGTGACCTACGCATACACTGCCACTGAGCGCAAGCGCGTCAGCTTCGGGAAAATCCCGGAGGCCATGGAGCTCCCCAACCTTATCTCTGTTCAAAGGGAATCCTTTGAGCGTTTTAAGGACGAGGGTCTTCGTGAGGCGTTCAAGGAATCCAGCCCCATCCAGAGCCAGAACCATGTTCTCGAGGTTACCTTCGGCGAGCATCAGTTCGGCGACCCCGCGCACACCGTCGAGGAGTGCCGCGAGAAGGATATGACCTATCAGGCTCCGCTTCTGACCGACGTCCGTCTCACCAACAAGGAGACCGGCGAGATCAAGGAGCAGCTCGTCTTTATGGGCGACTTCCCCATGATGACCGATCAGGGCACCTTCATCATCAACGGTACCGAGCGTATCGTCGTCTCGCAGCTCGTCCGCTCTCCGGGCGTGTACTACAGCTCCGAGATGGATTCGGGCAAGCAGATCTACAAGGCCCAGATCATCCCGTCCCGCGGTGCCTGGCTTGAGTTTGAGGTCGACAAGCGCGACCAGCTCATGGTCTCCATCGACCGTAAGCGCAAGCAGAGCGCCACGATGTTCCTGCGCGCCCTTGGCATTGCCGTCACCAACGACGACATCATCGAGCTGCTCGGCAACTCCGATGTGATTAAGCGCACCCTGGAGCGCGACACCGCCCTCACCCGCGAGGATGCCCTTATCGAGATCTACCGTCGTCTGCGCCCGGGCGAGCCTCCCACCGTGGACGCTTCCCGCAGCCTGCTCGAGGGCCTGCTCTTCAACCCGCAGCGCTACGATCTGGCCCGCGTCGGTCGTTACAAGGTTAACAAGAAGCTCAACCTCACCACCGAGGAAGAGGTCACGGTGCTCACCGACGAGGATATCGTCGCGACGCTGCGCTACCTGCTGTCCCTCGCTGCCGGCGAGCAGGGCTTCAAGGTCGACGACATCGATCACTTTGGCAACCGCCGCATCCGCACCGTCGGCGAGCTCGTCGCCAACCAGTTCCGTATCGGCATGAGCCGTATGGAGCGCGTCGTCCGTGAGCGCATGAGCTCCCAGGACATCGACGAGATCACCCCGCAGTCGCTCATCAACATCCGCCCGATCGTGGCCTCCATCAAGGAGTTCTTCGGTTCCTCGCAGCTCTCGCAGTTCATGGACCAGGCGAACCCCCTGACCGGTCTGACCCACAAGCGCCGTCTGTCCGCACTCGGCCCTGGTGGTCTTGCTGGCCACAAGTCCGGCTCCAGCCGCCGCACCAACGTGCCGACGGCCGTCCGCGACGTCCACAACTCGCACTACAGCCGCATGTGCCCGATCGAGACCCCCGAAGGCCCCAACATCGGCCTGATCGGCTCGCTCGCCCTCTACGCCCGCGTCAACGAGTACGGCTTCATCGAGGCCCCGTTCCGCCGCGTCGAGAACGGCGTTGCCACCGACCAGATCGACTGGATGACCGCTGACGAGGAAGAGAAGCACGTCATTGCGCCGGCCAACACGCCGCTCGATCCCAAGACCAACGAGTTCATCACGACCGATGCCGAGGGCAAGATCGTCCGTCCGCACACCGTGATCGCCCGTACCCGCGACTTCGACGGCTCCTTCGGCGCTCCCGCCGACGTGCCTGTCGAGGACGTCGACTACATGGACGTCTCGCCGCGTCAGATGCTCTCCGTCGCAGCCACGCTGATCCCGTTCCTCGAGCACGACGACGCCAAGCGTACGCTGATGGGCGCTAACATGCAGCGTCAGGCCGTGCCGCTGGTTCACCCTGCCGCTCCCTATGTCGGTACCGGCATGGAGCGTCGCGCCGCTCTGGACTCCGGCGAGGTCACCCTGGCCAAGAACGCCGGCGAGGTCATCTTTGCTGACGCCGCCAAGATCATCGTCAAGCATGCCGGCGGCATGGACGAGTATCACCTGGCCAAGTACCAGCGCTCCAATCAGTCCACCTGCATCAACCACCGTCCGCTCGTGCGCGTCGGTGACACCGTTGAGCAGGGCGAGCCCCTGGCTGACGGTCCTTCGACCGATCATGGCGAGCTCGCACTGGGTCAGAACCTCACCGTGGCATACATGCCGTGGGAAGGCTTCAACTACGAGGACGGTATCGTTGTGTCCGAGCGCCTGGTGGCCGAGGACCTGCTGACGACCATCAACATCACCCGTCACGAGATCGACGCCCGCGACACCAAGCTCGGCCCCGAGGAGATCACCCGCGAGATCCCGAACCTCTCCGAGGATATGCTTGCCAACCTCGACGAGGACGGCATTATCCGCATCGGCGCTGAGGTCGGCCCTGGCGACATCCTGGTCGGCAAGGTCACGCCTAAGGGCGAGAGCGCTCTGACTGCCGAGGAGCGCCTGCTGCGCGCCATCTTCGGTGCCAAGGCCCACGACGTCCGCGACACCTCCCTTAAGATGCCTCACGGCGCTTACGGCCGCGTCATCGACGTTGTCCGCTTTAGCCGCGAGAACGGCGACGATCTGGCCCCCGGCGTCAACGAGCAGGTGCGCGTCTACGTCGCCCAGCGTCGTAAGATCCAGCAGGGCGATAAGATCGCCGGCCGCCACGGCAACAAGGGCGTTATCTGTAACGTTCTGCCGGTCGAGGACATGCCCTACATGGCTGATGGTACCCCGATCGACGTTATCCTCAACCCGCTGGGCGTTCCTTCGCGTATGAACGTCGGCCAGCTGCTCGAGTGCCACCTTGGCTGGGCCGCTGCCTGCGGTTGGGATACCGAGCAGGCCGACTCCGACAAGTATGTCCCCGGTCCGTTCTTCACCGCGACGCCCGTCTTCGACGGCGCCAAGGAGGACGAGATCGCCGAGGTCATCCGTCGTGCCAACAAGAACATGCTCAACAAGGCCACCGCTGCCTTTGGCGATCACATGCGTCCCGAGTTCGTCACCCAGCTTGACGAGCGCGGCAAGACCCGTCTGTTCGACGGCCGCACCGGCGAGGAGTTCCGCGAGCCCATTACCGTGGGTACGTCCTACATCCTCAAGCTCGGCCACATGGTCGACGACAAGATCCACGCCCGTTCGACCGGCCCTTACAGCTTGGTTACCCAGCAGCCTCTGGGCGGCAAGGCCCAGTTCGGCGGCCAGCGCTTCGGCGAGATGGAAGTTTGGGCACTGTACGCATACGGTGCTTCCAACGTCCTGCAGGAGATCCTGACCGTCAAGTCCGACGATACCGTGGGCCGCGTCAAGACCTACGAGTCCATCGTCAAGGGCGAGAACGTTCCGGTTCCGGGTATCCCCGAGTCCTTCAAGGTTCTCGTCAAGGAGATTCGCTCCCTCGCACTGGACATCGAGCCCATGCACGATGCCGACGAGGACGCCTCCGCCCCTGTGACCGCCGAGGAGACCTCCGCTCTCGACGACCTGGCTGCGCTCGCCGGCGTTGACGCCGATGTCGAGGCCCAGGATGCCGAGACCGCCGAGGCACCCGAGGCTGTCGCCGCCACGACCACTGATAAGGAGTAGTTGACTGTGGCAGATTTCGAAGCTACTGATTTTGACTCGGTAAAGATCTCCCTTGCCTCCGCCGACCAGATCCGTTCCTGGTCGCACGGTGAGGTCAAGAAGCCGGAGACCATCAATTACCGTACCCTCAAGCCCGAGAAGGACGGCCTGTTCTGCGAGAAGATCTTCGGTCCCGCCAAGGACTGGGAGTGCTCCTGCGGCAAGTACAAGGGCATCCGCTTTAAGGGCATCGTCTGCGAGCGCTGCGGCGTCGAGGTCACCTCGGCCAAGGTGCGTCGCGACCGCATGGGCCACATCGAGCTCGCCGCTCCCGTGTCCCACATCTGGTACTTCAAGAGCCCCACGAGCTTCCCGATGAGCCGTATGCTCGACATCAAGTCCAAGGACCTCGAGAAGGTTCTGTACTTTGCCAGCTACATCATCACCGAGGTCGACTACGAGGCTCGCGAGGCCGACGCTGACGACCTGCGCGAGGAGCTCGCTGCCGATCTGGAAGAGATCGATGCCGAGTGCGCCCGCCAGATCGAGTCCCTCAAGGAGCAGGGCAACCCCGAGAACTTTGACGAGTTCTCCGACGAGGAGCCGCTGACCCCCGAGGAGATCGCCTCTGGCATCGTCGACATCGAGGAAGAGTGCAAGGACGAGAAGCAGCTCCGCACGGACGCCTTCAACGCCTTCATGAAGCTCACCGAGCGCGACCTCATCTCCGATGAGCCGCTGTTCCGCGAGATGACCCGTTACTACTCCATGTACTTCAAGGGTGGTATGGGTGCCGAGGCCGTCCGTGACCTGCTCGCTGCCATCGACCTCCCCTCCGAGGCCGAGAAGCTCAAGGCCATCATCGCCGATGAGGACTCCCAGAAGCAGAAGCGCGAGAAGGCCGTCAAGCGCCTCGAGGTCGTTGACGCCTTCCTGAAGGGCGGCAACAGCCCCGCGAACATGATTCTGGATGTCATCCCGGTCATTCCGCCCGATCTGCGCCCGATGGTCCAGCTCGACGGCGGCCGCTTCGCCGCGTCCGACCTCAACGACCTGTATCGTCGCGTGATTAACCGTAACAACCGACTCAAGCGCCTGCTCGACCTGGACGCCCCTGCGATCATCGTGAACAACGAGAAGCGTATGCTCCAGGAGTCCGTGGACGCCCTGTTCGACAACGGCCGTCGTGGTCGCCCGGTCTCTGGCCGTGGCGGTCGCCCGCTCAAGTCGCTCGCCGAGGCCCTCAAGGGCAAGCAGGGTCGTTTCCGTCAGAACCTGCTGGGTAAGCGTGTCGACTACTCCGGCCGTTCGGTAATCGTTACCGACCCCAAGCTGCTGCTGCACCAGTGCGGTCTGCCCAAGACCATGGCGCTGGAGCTCTTCAAGCCCTTCGTCATGAAGCGCCTGGTCGAGCTTGGCAAGGTCGAGAACATCAAGGGCGCCAAGCGCGCTATCGACCGTGGTGCCACCTTTGTGTGGGATATCCTCGAAGAGGTTATCGACGGCCGCGTCGTGCTGCTCAACCGTGCACCGACCCTGCACCGTCTGTCCATCCAGGCCTTTGAGCCGGTGCTGGTCGAGGGCAAGGCTATCCACCTGCACCCGCTGGTCTGCTCGCCCTTCAACGCCGACTTCGACGGCGACCAGATGTCTGTCCACGTGCCGCTGTCCAGCCAGGCTCAGGCCGAGGCCCGCGTGCTCATGCTCTCTGCGAACAACCTGCGCTCGCCGGCATCCGGCAAGCCGGTCAACATCCCTTCGCAGGACATGATCATCGGTGTGTACTACCTCACCCAGGTCCGCGAGGGTCTGCCGGGCGAGAACCACGTGTTCTCGAGCTTCGACGACGCGCTGCACGCCTATGACTGCCGTTCCGAGGTCGACATGCAGGCCAAGATCCAGGTCCGCGTGTCCGCTGCCGATGCCAATGTCATCAACGAGGACGGCACCCGTATCTTCCGCGTCAAGAACGGCAAGAACGAGTTCGTCGACTACGACGTCACCGGCAACAAGACCGCGCGCTTCGAGACCTCTATCGGCCGTATCATCTTCAACCGCCAGTGCCTGCCCGAAGACTACGAGTTCATGAACTACAAGATGGTCAAGGGCGATGTGGCCAAGCTGGTTGCCGACTGCTGCGATCGTTACCCCGAGGCCAAGGTCGGCCCGATCCTCGACGCCATCAAGTACTCCGGCTTCCACTACGCGACCCGCGCCGGCCTTACCATCTCGGTGTGGGACGCTCTCATCCCTGCCGAGAAGCAGGAGCTGCTCGATCGCGCCCAGGCCAACGTCGACCAGATCAACGAGTACTTCGAGGAGGGCTTCATCAACGAGACGGAGCGCCACATCGAAGTCGTTAACGAGTGGACTGCTTGTACCGATAAGGTTGCAGCGCTCATGCTCGACATGTTCGACGAGGAGAACCCGCTGTACATGATGGCCGACTCCGGCGCCCGTGGTTCTAAGACCCAGCTGCGTCAGCTCGGCGGTATGCGTGGCCTGATGGCAGACATGTCCGGCGAGACGATCGACCTTCCCATTAAGGCGAACTTCCGCGAGGGCCTGCTGCCGCTCGAGTACTTCATTTCGACCTACGGTGCCCGTAAGGGCCTGGTCGATACCGCATCCCACACCTCGGACTCTGGTTACCTGACCCGTCGTCTGGTCGACGTGGCCCAGGACGTCATCGTCCGCGAGGAGGACTGCGGTACGCACGAGGGCGTCACCTACAACCTCATCATCCCCGGCACCACTGACCTCAACACCGACCTCGTCGGCCGTTGCTTCATCGAGGACGTCGTGGCTCCCGATGGCACCGTGCTCTTTGAGCAGGACGGCTACATCGAGAAGGTCGCCGACATCCAGAAGATGGTCGATGCGGGCCTCAAGAAGGTCAAGCTCCGTGCGCTGCTCACCTGCCGCTCCAAGTACGGCGTGTGCCAGAAGTGCTACGGCTGGGATCTTTCCACCCGTCGTCCGGTCGCCATCGGTACCGCGGTCGGCATTATTGCCGCCCAGTCCATCGGCGAGCCCGGTACGCAGCTTACGATGCGTACCATTCACTCCGGCGGCGTCGCTGGCGTCGACGATATTACGCAGGGTCTGCCTACGGTCAGCCGTATGTTCGATATCGTCGGCAACGTCAACGAGAAGATCCTGGGCCGCGAGGCCGAGCTGGCTCCGTACTCCGGTCACCTCTCGATTAAGCCCGAGAAGTCCGAGTACGTGCTGACGCTCACCGACTCCGAGGATCACACCCGTGTCCTCGACGAGCGTCGCGTCCCCGCTTCGGTGCGCTTCATGCCCGAGATCGAGGACGGCTGCGAGGTTCGCGCCGGCGACCAGATCACCAAGGGCTTCGTCAACTTCCGCAACCTGCGCAAGCTGACCGACATCGAGTCGACGATGCACACCTTCGTCGAGAGCGTCAAGGACGTCTACACCAGCCAGGGCGTTGACCTGAACGACAAGCACATCGAGGTGCTCGCACGTCAGATGCTGCGTCGCGTTCAGATCACCAATCCCGGCGACTCCAAGTACCTGCTTGGTCAGTACGTCGACCGCTACGAGTTCGCCGACGAGGTCGAGCGCGTTGCCCGTCTGGGCGGTCAGGCTCCCGTGGCCGAGCCCGTCATCCTGGGTACGCTCAAGGTCGCGTCCAACATCGACTCCTGGCTGTCGAGCGCTTCGTTCATCCGTACCGCCGGCGTCCTTACCGAGGCTGCCATCGAGGGCAAGGTCGACCACCTGCTCGACCTTAAGTCCAACGTCATCGTCGGTAAGAAGATCCCGGCTGGTACCGGCCTCAAGCCGTACGCCAACGCCAAGCTGACGTATCGTACGGCCGACGGCTACGTGGACATCGACGGCCCGGCTTCGCCCAACGCCAAGTCGCTGCCCGAGTGGGCTCCGGTTGAGCTCAGGGACCTGGACGAGCAGCTCCCGCAGCAGCTCGACTGGGCCGGCTACGACGAGTTCGGCGGTGCTGACGGTTCGTTCACCCGCAACGGCCACACCATCTCCGCCGAGAAGGCTCGCCTGTACCTGTTCGACGACCTGGGCGTGTCGCAGCGCTGGACCAACAAGTTCAGCGAGGTAGGCATCGAGACGGTCGGCGACCTGGTCGGCAAGTCCGAGGAGGATCTGCTGCGCATCGATGGCATCGGTGCCAAGGCGATCGAGGAGCTCCGTGACGGCCTCGAGGCCCACGACCTGCTCTACATCCTCGAGAACAACGACGACGTTGCCGACGAGGAAGACCTCTCGCAGCTGCTGCAGATGGTCTTTAGCCCCGACGGTCCGGACGATATCCTGCTGGGTACCTCCGCTCCGACGCATCACGCCGACGCCGACGAGGAGCTTCTGGGCGCCCCGATCGACGACAAGAAGGCTCCCGCCAACGGCGCGATCAACGAGGACATGGCGTCCCTCGACGAGCTGCTCAACCAGCTCGTGGACACCGACGACGCCGAAGAGGCCAAGGACAGCGACGAGGAGTAATTTCCTAGTACGTTAACCTCCCTTCCAAAGACCCGTTTCCCAACAGGGGAGCGGGTCTTTTTTGGTGAGGAACGTTGCCCCGAAGAGCACGTCGGATTCCCGGTCCGGGCGGCATAGGGGTTAAGTTTGTCGCGAGTTCCGCACGAGCCGGAGGCCACTTAATGTGGCCTCCGTGCGAGCCAGGACTGTAGAGCAGCAAACTTAACCCCTGTGCCGCCCGGACCGGGAATCCGCCCACGCGCACAGAAGGGGATTCCTTTTGTGTAGGCTTTGCGGAAATGTGGGTATTTTAGGATACGCCCGGCGGCGTGGTCTGTTGACGACACAGCTAACGCCACGTATCCTATCGAACTGCGTGTTTCGTAGGGGGATGCTGACCCCTCGATTCAAGCCGTTGCACTTTACAGAAAGCTGGAATCATTCGAGAAGGAGTACGCTTTGCCTACTATTAACCAGCTGGTTCGCCAGGGCCGTCGTTCCGTGCCCAAGAAGTCCAAGAACGCTGCTCTGCAGCACAACTCCCAGAAGCGCGGCGTGTGCACCCGTGTCTTCACCACGAGCCCCAAGAAGCCGAACTCGGCTCTTCGTAAGGTTGCCCGTGTTCGCCTCGTCAACGGCATCGAAGTTACTGCTTACATCCCGGGTGAGGGCCACAACCTGCAGGAGCACTCCATCGTGCTCGTCCGCGGCGGTCGTGTCCGTGACCTCCCTGGTGTCCGTTATCACGTCATCCGTGGCGCCTACGACGCTGCTCCGGTCCAGAACCGTATGCAGGCCCGTTCCAAGTACGGTGCTAAGCGCCCCAAGGCTAAATAAGCCAGATAACGTTTTGATACTTTCGCCGTGTGCCGCCTAAGCGCCGCACGGTAGACACTTAAGGAGATTTCACATGCCGCGTCGTGCAGCAGCTAATCGTCGTGAGGTTCAGCCTGACGCCGTTTACAACAACCGCCTGGTGACTCAGCTCATCAACAAGGTCCTTCTTGACGGCAAGAAGGCCACCGCTGAGCGCATCGTTTACACCGCTTTCGAGATCGTTGCCGAGAAGTCCGAGGGTGGCGACGCTCTCGCTACCTTCAAGAAGGCTATGGACAACGTCAAGCCCACGCTCGAGGTTAAGCCCAAGCGTGTCGGTGGCGCTACCTATCAGGTCCCGATGGAGGTCAACTCCCGTCGTTCCACCGCTCTGGGTATCCGCTGGATCGTCAACTTCTCCCGCGCTCGCAAGGAGAAGACCATGGCCGAGCGTCTCGCTAACGAGATCCTCGACGCTTCCAACGGCCTGGGCGCTTCCGTCAAGAAGCGTGAGGACGTCTTCAAGATGGCCGAGGCCAACCGCGCGTTCTCTCACTATCGTTGGTAAGTTAAGGTAAGGAACTAACATGGCTAAGCCTAAGTACAAGCTTTCCGATACCCGTAACATCGGCATCATGGCCCACATCGATGCCGGTAAGACCACCACGACCGAGCGTATTCTTTACTACACCGGTAAGACCCACAAGATCGGTGAGGTCCATGAGGGCGCTGCCACCATGGACTGGATGGTTCAGGAGCAGGAGCGCGGCGTAACCATTACCTCCGCTGCTACCACGTGCTTCTGGAACAAGGACGGTAAGGACTACCGCATCCAGATCATCGACACCCCGGGCCACGTTGACTTCACCGCCGAGGTCGAGCGCTGCCTGCGCGTCCTCGATGGCGCTGTCGCCGTCTTCGACGCCGTTGCCGGCGTTCAGCCCCAGTCTGAGACCGTTTGGCGTCAGGCTTCTACCTTCAACGTCCCCCGCATCGCCTTCATCAACAAGTATGACCGCGTGGGCGCTGACTTCTTCAACGCTATCGAGACCATGAAGGATCGTCTCGACGCTAACGCCGTGGCCGCTCAGGTCCCGATGGGCGCCGAGGACAACTTCTGGGGCGTCATCGACCTGGTCACCATGACTGCATGGGACTTCAAGGCCGACGAGAAGGGCATGACCTACCCCGAGCCGATGGACGAGATCCCGGCTGAGTTTGCCGACATCGCTGCCACCAAGCGCGAGGAGCTCCTCGACGCTGCTGCCAGCTTTGACGACGAGCTCATGGAGAAGATTCTCATGGAGGAGGACTTCACCGTCGAGGAGCTCAAGGCTGCTCTGCGCAAGGGCGTTCTGGCCAACGAGCTCAACCTCGTCTTCGTGGGTTCCGCCTACAAGAACAAGGGCGTTCAGGAGCTGCTCGACGCTGTCGTCGACTACCTGCCCAGCCCGCTCGACGTAGAGGCCGTCACCGGTACCGATCCGGACACCGGCGAGGAGATTCAGCGTCATCCTTCCTTCGACGAGCCCTTCTCCGGCCTGGTCTTCAAGATCATGACCGACCCGTTCGTCGGTAAGCTCACCTATGTCCGCGTTTACTCCGGCCGCGCCGAGTCCGGCTCCTACGTGGTCAACGCTTCCAACGGTCAGCGCGAGCGCCTCGGCCGCATCCTCGAGATGAACGCCGCCGAGCGTATCGACCGTGACGACGCTGCCGCTGGCGACATCGTCGCTTGCGTCGGCTTCAAGAACTCCACCACCGGTGACACCCTGTGCGCCGAGGGCAAGGAGATCGTCCTCGAGAAGATCGAGTTCGCTAAGCCCGTTATCGACGTTGCCATCGAGCCCAAGACCAAGGCCGAGCAGGACAAGATGTCCCTGGCTCTGACCAAGCTCGCCGAGGAGGACCCGACCTTCCAGGTGTCCACCAACCACGAGACCGGCCAGACCATCATCGCCGGCATGGGCGAGCTGCACCTCGAGATCATCGTCGACCGTCTGCTCCGCGAGTTCAAGGTTGACGCTAACGTTGGTAAGCCCCAGGTTGCCTACCGCGAGACCGCTGGTCACGACGTCGAGAAGGCTGAGGGCAAGTTCGTCCGTCAGTCCGGCGGTCGCGGTCAGTACGGCCACGCCGTCATCAAGCTCGAGAAGATGGAGGAGGGCTTCGGCTACGAGTTCGTCAACGCTATCGTCGGCGGCGTCGTGCCCAAGGAGTATATCCCGTCCATCGACAAGGGCATCCAGGAGGCCCTGAACACCGGTGTTATCGCCGGCTTCCCGGTCCTCGACGTCAAGGTCACCCTGTTTGACGGTTCTTACCACGAGGTCGACTCCTCCGAGGCCGCCTTCAAGATCGCCGGTTCCATGGCTATCAAGGACGCCCTCAAGAAGTCCGATCCGCAGCTGCTCGAGCCGATCATGGCTGTCGAGGTCGAGACCCCCGAGCAGTACATGGGCGACGTTATGGGCAACCTCTCCGGTCGCCGCGGTAAGATCGAGGGCATGGAGGATCGCAAGAACAGCAAGCTCATCCGTGCCAAGGTGCCGCTGGGCGAGATGTTCGGTTACGCTACCGACCTTCGCTCCCAGACCCAGGGCCGTGCATCCTACACGATGCAGTTCGACTCTTATGAGCCCGCGCCCAAGTCCATCGTGGACGAGGTCATGAGCAAGAACGCCTAAGTTCGAGCTCCCTGTTACGTAATCCTGCGAGAACATCTCTCGCACTCTTTGGAGGTTTAAGTTGGCTACCCAGAAGATCCGCATTCGCCTCAAGGGCTATGATCACGAGGTCGTCGATCAGTCCGCGAAGCTCATCGTCGAGACCGCTCAGAAGACCGGCGCTCGCGTTTCCGGTCCTGTCCCCCTGCCCACCGAGCGCAACCTGTACACGGTTATCCGCTCGCCGCACGTGAACAAGGACTCCCGTGAGCAGTTCGAGATGCGCACCCACAAGCGCCTCATCGACATCCTCGACCCCACCTCGGGCACCGTTGATTCGCTCATGCGTCTCGACCTCCCCGCTGGCGTCGACATCGACATCAAGCTCTAAGCGATATCGCTCATAGCTTAAAGGGCCCCGCTGCCGTTACGGTAGCGGGGCCCTTTTGTTTTGAGTTTAGATTTTGGGATAGCGAATTCGTCTGCCGAGCCGACGGCTGCGGCGCCCTATTCGCTCAGGGGGCGCAAGGATGCTTCTTCGAAGTGGAAGACGCACAAGCCGCTCTCGGTCTCAATGCATGCGCGGCCGCAATCGTCGACCGTTCTAAATATGCCTCGTGCCAGCTCGTCTCCAGCGGGGGAGCGGGCGATAACGTGCTTCCCAATCCAATTGAGGTGAGCGATATATTCGTCGTGGACGGGCGCGAGCGGACCGGCGTCTTCTTCCTTGGCGTTGAGGCGTTCTGCCCAGGCATCTACAGCGTCTATAACTGCGTGATAGACCTCATCGAGGAGCATGTCGACGGCGGGAACGCTCTCGTTGAGGTCCGAGAGGCCAATTGCCGCCAGGCCGCCATCGGGCACCTCTTGGGGCGTGTAGTTTACGTTGACGCCAATGCCGCAGACGGCGAAAGGTTTGCCTTCGTTATCGCGTGCGGCCTCGACCAGAATGCCGCCGAGCTTGCGTCCTCGCGCGACAAGGTCGTTGGGCCATTTAAGGCGAATCTCGTTTGCAAGACCCTGCTTTTCGAGTGCTTCGAGCACCGCTAGGCCGCTGACGGCGGCAAGACCAGAGAACTTTGCAGGATTAACGCATGGGCGCAGGACAAGCGAAAGCAATAAGTTGCCGACGGTTGAGTCCCACTTGTGCCCGCGCCGGCCGCGTCCTGCTGTTTGAGCCCGGGCGGCAAGTCCTGTGCCGTGCGGCGCTCCCTGTTTTCCTGCTTCGAGCAGGTCATCGTTGGTCGATCCGGTTACGTCGACTATCGTTAATTTGGCATCCATAATGGTTGCTACCTCCTAAGTTAATAAGGCAATCGCGTAATGGTGTCGAGAGATAGACACAATGTGAAGCCTTTGTCGCATTTGGACAATTTAATGTTAACACGTCAACAAAGACTGAAATGCGTTATCCTCTCTTGGTCGATGTAAACACGTCAACAACTCAAAGGAGGTTAGTGATGGGTTTCACGATTCTTGGAACAGGTTCGGCACTTCCTGAGCGCAGTGTTTCCAATGACGAGCTGTCTGAGTTCCTCGATACCTCGGATGAGTGGATTTTTACTCGCACAGGTATCAAGAGCCGCCACGTCTGCACCACCGAGTCACTTGACGACCTTGCCGTAGCGGCGAGCGAGCGGGCACTCCAGGTGTCCGGAATCGACGCGAGCCAGCTGGATCTGATCGTCTGCTCGACGACGACGGGTGACCACCTTGTTCCCGCTGAGGCGTGTGCCGTTGCTGAGCGACTAGGCGCGACGTGCCCTGCCTTCGATGTCTCGGCGGCTTGTGCCGGCTTCGTATTTGCGCTCGATGTCGCCGAGGGCTATATCGCCCGCAGCCGTGCCGAGCGCGTGCTTGTTGTTGCTGCCGAGCAGATGACGCGCGCGCTCGACTGGACCGACCGTGCCACCTGCGTGCTTTTTGGCGATGGGGCAGGCGCCGCAGTGATTGAAGCTGGGGGAGACAACCCCCTTGCCGTTGAGCTTTCGACGGTGCCCGACGTCGAGACGTTGCGCGTTCCCGGTCTGGTCGGTACCTCGCCGTTTAAGGCTTCCGCAGATAGCGCGAGCGTGCTGTCTATGAATGGCCGCCGCGTGTTCAAGTTCGGCGTCAACGCCATCTGCGACACGGTCCATAAGCTTGCGATCGATGCGGGCATTTTGGTCGAAGACATCGATCATTTTGTATTCCATCAGGCTAACGAACGAATCCTGAGCCAGGCGGTCAAGCGCCTGGGCGTGCCGGACGAGCGCGTGGTTCGCACGTTGCGCGAGACCGGCAACATTTCGAGCGCATGCATTCCGCTTGCCCTCGACCGGCTGGCAAACGCCGGTGCACTTCACACAGGCGACACCATCGCCTTGGTTGGATTTGGCGCCGGTCTGGATATAGGTGGCTATCTGCTTCGTTGGAAGTAGTCGCACATAGGAAATAAAAACGCCCTAGGGCACAACCAAAGGAGAACTACCATGGCAGATCAGAAGACCTTCGAGCGCGTTTGCGACGTTATCCGCGAGACCGCCGGCCTTGACGACGTCGAGATGAAGCCCGAGTCCACGCTCGAGGAGATTGGTCTCGACAGCCTGGGCACCGTCGAGATCCTCGTCGCCGTCGAGGACGAGTTTGGCATCCAGCTCGATACCGAGGAGAACCCCAAGACGGTCGGCGAGTTCGCCGATACGGTCGAGGCGGCATTGGAGAAGTAGAGATGCTCAAGACTCCTCTCTGCGATCTGCTCGGCATCGAAAAGCCCGTGTTCCAGGGCGGTATGGCCTGGATTGCCGATGCCTCGTTGGCGTCCGCAGTGTCCGAGGCGGGTGGCTTAGGCATCATCGCGGCCATGAACGCCGACGCCAACTGGCTTCGCGACCAGATTCATAAGCTGCGCGCCAGGACGGATAAGCCCTTTGGCGTCAACGTCATGCTCATGAGCCCGTTCGCCGACGAGGTCGCCCAGGTTGTGATTGACGAGCGAGTACCGGTCGTCGTGACGGGTGCCGGCAATCCCACCAAGTACATGAAGGCGTGGAACGAGGCGGGCATCAAGGTCATCCCGGTCGTTGCCTCGGTGGCGCTGGCGCGCCTCGTGGCACGTCGTGGAGCCACGGCGGTTGTTGCCGAGGGTACCGAATCGGGCGGCCATATTGGCGAGACCTCGACGATGGCACTGGTGCCGCAGGTCGTCGATGCGGTCGACATTCCCGTTGTGGCCGCCGGCGGTATTGCCGACGGCCGCGGCGTGGCGGCCGCCTTTATGCTGGGCGCCGAAGGCGTGCAAGTGGGTACGCGCTTTCTGGTCGCAGACGAGTGCACCGTCTCGGAGCAGTACAAAGAGATGGTCCTGAAGGCCAACGACACTTCAACGCGTGCGACCGGTCGCTCGACGGGACATCCAGTGCGCGCCCTCAAGAGCCCCTTCACCAACGCCTATGCCAAGAGCGAGGGTTCCGGCGCGAGTGCCGAGGAGCTCGGTGCTATGGGAACCGGTGCGCTGCGTAAGGCCGCCAAGGACGGCAACTACGAAGAGGGTTCGTTTTTGTGTGGACAGATTGCCGGCATGGTCAACGAGCGCCAGAGCGCACGCGAAATCGTTGACGACCTGGTCGATGGCGCCGAGCGCGTCCTGAAGGGTGCGTGCGCATGGGTGGCGTAGCGTTTTTGTTTGCCGGCCAGGGTGCCCAGCACCCCGCGATGGGCGTCGACTTGATCGAGACATCGCCGGCGGCCGCCGAGGTGTTCGCCATTGCCGACGAGGTGCGCCCGGGGACCAGCGAGCAATGCCGGAGTGCCTCCAAGGAGGAGCTCTCGCAGACCGAGAACACGCAGCCGTGCGTGTTCGTTCACGACCTGGCAGCGGCTGCCGCCCTGCGTGAGCGCGGCGTGGTACCTGCCGCCTGTGCGGGATTCTCGCTGGGCGAGGTCGCCGCGCTCACCTTTGCGGGGGCGTTCGATACGCGAGCGGGCTTTGAGCTCGTGTGCGAGCGCGCGGCGCTGATGGCCGCGGCTGCCGAGCGCCATCCGGGCGGCATGCGCGCCGTCATCAAGCTCGATGCGGCGCAAGTCGAGGGCCTGGCAAAACAGGCCGGCGAGGACTGCTGGCCGGTCAACTACAACAGTCCCCAGCAAACGGTTGTGGCCGGAGCGCCCGATGCGCTGCAGACCCTCGACGTCCTAGTAAAAGAGGCTGGCGGCCGCGCCATGAAGGTCGCGGTGTCGGGTGCATTTCATAGCCCCTATATGGCCGAGGCGACCTGTGGCCTTGCCGCATATATTGAGGCCGGTCACGCGCCGTCCCCGTTGCTCATTCCTGTTTTGGCAAATATGACAGCGGCGCCCTATCCGGCGGACCCCCAGACGGCATCGGATGTCTTGGCCAATCAGGTGAGCCATGCCGTACGCTGGGTCGATACGCTGCATGCTCTGCAGGATCAAGGCATCGACACATTTATTGAGGTCGGCCCCGGCAAAACGCTGTCCGGCCTGGTCAAGCGTACGCTGAGCGACGTTCGCGTGTATTCGTGCGAAACGGCCGAGCAGGTCGCAGCTATTGCCGACGAGCTCGCATAGTCCACAGGGCTGTAACCCGAAAGGAATGACATGGGCAACTTGAACAACGGCGCGCTCGAGCGCAACGACTCACGTCGCGTGGCACTGGTCACGGGCGGCTCGCGGGGTATCGGCCGCGCCTGCGCTATCGGTCTGGCGGAGGACGGCTTTGATATTGCCGTCGTCTATGCCGGCAGCGTCGATGCGGCGTGCGAGACGTGCGACGCCTGCGAGGCGGCTGGCGCCGCGGCACGCGCATATCAATGCGACGTGGCCGACCCCGTTACCGTCAACGCGTGCGTGGAAGCGGTCCTCAACGACTTTGGCCCCATTTGGGCGCTCGTCAACAACGCTGGCATCACCCGCGATGGCCTGCTCATGCGCATGGGCGATGACGCCTTCGATCGCGTGCTCGATGTCAATCTCAAGGGAACATTCAATATGACGCGCGCACTCACCAAGACCTTTATGCGCCAGCGCGGCGGCTGCGTCGTCAACATGAGCTCGGTCGTGGGCCTGATGGGCAATGCCGGGCAGGCCAACTACGCTGCCTCCAAGGCGGGCGTGATCGGCCTGACCAAGGCGGTGGCGCGCGAGCTTGCGCCCCGCGGCGTACGAGTGAACGCGGTCGCACCCGGGTTTGTCGAGACCGATATGACGGCAAAGCTATCGGATAAGGTGCGTGCGGCGTGCGAGGAGCAGATTCCCCTGAGGCGCATGGCGCGCCCCGAGGAAGTGGCCGGCGTGGTGCGCTTTTTGGCGAGTGATGCGGCTGCCTACATTACGGGCGAGGTCGTGCGCGTCGACGGCGGAATGGCGATGTAGAAACCAGGGCCGAACAACGGCTTGAATGAGGAGACCATGATGGAACAGAGAGTTGCAATCACCGGCATCGGTGCCGTGTCGCCGCTCGGCAACACCGCGCTTGCCACCTGGGCGGCCATGTGCGCCGGCACGTGCGGCATCGGCCCGATCACGCACTTCGATACCGATGCGTTTGCCGTCAAGGTGGCAGCCGAGGTCAAGGGCTTTGACGGCAACGAGTACTTTGGCAAGCGTGACGCCAAGCATCTCGACCCCTGCGTTCAGTTTGCGATGGCGGCTTCGGACGAAGCCATGCACGATGCGGGCTTTGATGTCGAAGGCGCCATCGATCGCGAGCGCCTGGGCGTCTACGTGGGCTCGGGCGTGGGCGGCATGACGACGCTCGTCGACAACGTCCATACGATTGCCGAACGTGGGCCCCGCCGCGCATCGCCCTATATGATCGCGATGATGATCCCCAACATGGCATCGGGCAATATCGCAATCCGCCACAAGGCAAAGGGCCCGACCCTGCCCGTGGTGACCGCGTGCGCAACCTCGGCCCATGCGGTGGGCGAGGCGTTCCGCGCCATCAAGCACGGCTATGCCGACGCGATCCTCGCCGGCGGCGCCGAGGCCGCAATTATCCCCGATGCCGTTGCGGGCTTTACGTCCTGCCGCGCATTGACCACCAACCCCGATCCCGCGACGGCCTGCCGTCCGTTCGATGCAGACCGCGACGGCTTTGTGATGGGCGAGGGCGCCTGCGTGCTCGTGCTCGAGAGCATGGAACATGCGCAGGCGCGCGGTGCGCACATTTATGCCGAGGTCGTGGGCTACGGCAACACCGATGATGCCTATCACATCACGAGCCCCGATCCCGAGGCTGCCGGCATTGCCCGCGCGATATCGCTGGCGGTTGCCGAGGGTGACGTCAAGCCTTCCGAGGGTCTCTACATCAATGCCCACGGCACCTCGACCAAGCTCAACGATTCGTCCGAGACGGCGGGCATCAAGCGAGCGCTCGGCGAGGACGCGGCGCGCGCCGCGCACGTCTCGTCGACCAAGTCGATGACCGGCCACATGATCGGTGCCACGGGTGCCATCGAGGTCATGGCCTGTGCCATGGCGCTCGAGCAGGGCGTGGTGCCTCCGACCATTAACTACCACACGCCCGATCCCGCCTGCGATCTTGACTACACGCCCAATCGCGCGGTTCGCGCCGACCTTACCTGGGCGCTTTCGACCAACCTAGGCTTTGGCGGGCACAACGCCGCCATCGCGCTGCGTAGATATACGAGGAGCTAGAGCATGGATTCCAAAAGACTTGCCGAGATAGCCGATGTGATGGAGGACCGCGGCCTCACGCGCGTGCGCGTTGAGGAGCCCGATGGCACCGCGGTCGAACTCGAGCGCGCGAGCGCCGCACAGCCGGTTGCCGTGCCCATGCCCATGCCGAGCGCTATGGCCACTCCAGTTGCAGCTCCCACAGTCGCGCCTGCCGCACCGGAGCCCGCCGCGCAGACACCTGTTGCCGCACCGGAGCCCAAGGGCACCGAGGTGACCGCTCCCATGGTCGGCGTTTTCTATGCTGCCCCAGCGCCGGGCGACGAGCCGTTTGTGCGCGTGGGCTCCAAGGTCAAGGCCGGCGAGACCCTCTGCATCATCGAGGCCATGAAGGTTCTCAACGAGGTAACGGCCGAGGCAGACGGCGAGGTGCTCGAGATCTGCGTGGCCGACGGCGACCTCGTGGAGTTTGGCAGCTGCCTCATGAGAATCGGATAGGTGATATCCATGAACAAAGAAGAGCTCAAGAAGCTGTTGCCGCATCGCGAGCCGATGCTTTTGCTCGACGAAGCCGAGCTGGTGGGCGACGAGGCCCACGGCAAGATCACGATTACGGGTGACGAGTACTTTTTGCAGGGGCATTTTCCGGGAAACCCGGTGGTCCCCGGCGTGATTCAGTGCGAGATGCTCGCCCAAAACTGCTGCGTGCTGCTGATGGGCGATGAGGAAGCGCGCGGCGCGACGCCGTTCTACACGAGTCTGGACAAGGTGCGCTTTAAGCGTCCGGTGCGCCCGGGCGACACGGTTGATCTGGTGTGCACCATCACGCGTGCGCGCGGGCCGTTCCGCTTTGCGACGGGTACTGCGAGCGTCAACGGTGAGGTTTGCTGCCGCGCCGATATGTCTTTTGCACTCATGCACGAAAGTTAAGGAAGGCTTCATGTTCGACAAAGTGCTCATCGCCAACCGCGGCGAAGTCGCGGTCCGTGTTATCCGCGCGTGCCGCGATATGGGCATCAAGACCGTCGCCGTTTATTCCACGGCCGATGCGGACGCGCTGCATGTGCAGCTTGCCGACGAGGCGTATTGCATCGGCGGCCCGCGTCTTGCCGAGAGCTACCTCAACGACGATGCCGTGCTCACCTGTGCCGTGAAGTCGGGGGCAAAGGCGATCCATCCTGGCTACGGTTTCTTTTCCGAGAAGGCGAGCTTCGTGCGCGACTGCGACAAGTATGGCCTGGCGTTTGTTGGTCCTTCGGCCAAGGTGATCGACAGCATGGGCGACAAGGACGCCGCACGTCGAACGGCTGCCGCGGCGGGCGTGCCCATCGTGCCGGGCTGCGATTTGCTCAAAAGTCCCGAGGAGGCAACGGCCGAGGCTGAGCGCATTGGCTGCCCCGTGCTTATTAAGGCGCGTGCGGGCGGCGGCGGTCGCGGTATTCGTAAGGTCGAGCGCGCGGAAGATGCGGCAAAGGCCTTTATTGAAGCACGCGCCGAGGGCGAGGCCGTTTTTGGCGACGGCGAGTGCTACATGGAGAAGTTCGTCGCGCCGGCGCATCACGTTGAGGTACAGATTATGGCCGATAAGCAGGGCCATGTGTTTTCGCTCGGCGAGCGCGAGTGCTCGGTGCAGCGGCGCAACCAAAAGCTAATCGAGGAGAGCCCCGCGCCGTGCCTCGACGGACACGACGACATTCGTGCTCGCATGCACAAGGCGGCACGCGACCTGGCTCGTGCCGTCGGCTACGAAGGAGCCGGTACCATCGAGTTCCTGTATTCGGACGACGGCAATTTCTACTTTATGGAAATGAACACGCGCTTGCAGGTGGAGCATCCGGTTACGGAGTTTGTGACCGATACCGACTTGGTCAAGTGGCAGCTGCGCGTGGCAGCCGGCCAGCCTCTGCCCTTTGAGCAGGAGGACATGCCGGTCCGCAACCACGCCATGGAGTGCCGCATCAATGCCGAGACGCCGGACTTTCTGCCGTCATGCGGAACGGTCACCGCGTTGCGTGTGCCGGGTGGTCCGCGCGTGCGCTGGGATTCCGCCATGTTTACCGGTGCTAAAGTTCCGCCGTACTACGACTCCATGCTTGGCAAGCTCATCGTGTGTGCGCCCACGCGTGACGGCGCCATTCGCAAGATGCGCTCGGCCCTGGGCGAGCTCGTGATTGAGGGCGTGAGCGAAAACAGCGAACTGCAGCTCGACGTGCTGGCAAACGATGAGTTCTTGTCGGGCATGTACCACACCGATCTGATGGGGCATCTCTATGCTGATGAATAGAAAAGCGAAGACGGTCAACGTCCTCGAGGGGCCGATGACCGAGTCGTGCGCCGAGTTTCCCGCGCGCCACGTGTTTATCAAGTGTCCGGAGTGCCGCCGCGTGATCGATGAGGCACGCCTGCACGACAACCTCGAGGTCTGCCCTCGTTGCGGCAAACACTTTCGCGTGAGCGGTCGCGCGCGCATGCGCATGACGGTCGACGAGGGCACGTTTGAGGAATGGGATGCCAATCTGGCGTCGGAGGATTTCCTCTCGTTTCCCAGCTATGCCGACAAGCTTAAGAGCGTGAGCGAGCGTTCGGGCGAGCGCGATGCCGTTGTGTGCGGCAAGGGCAAAATCTGCGGTTGCGATACGGCGCTCTTCTTTATGGACGCCAACTTTATGATGGGCTCGATGGGTTCCGTGGTGGGCGAGAAGATCTGTCGCACATTTGAGCATGCGACCGAGCTGGGATTGCCAGTTGTCGGCTTTACCGTTTCGGGCGGTGCACGCATGCAAGAGGGCGTGACATCGCTTATGCAGATGGCCAAGATTTCTGCGGCGGTTAGGCGCCACAGTGAGGCGGGCGGCCTGTATATCACGGTGCTCACCGACCCCACGACCGGCGGCGTAACCGCGAGCTTTGCCATGGAGGGCGATATTATCCTGGCCGAGCCCGATGCCCTGACGGCATTTGCCGGCCCGCGCGTGATCGAGCAGAACATGCACAAGCGCCTGCCCAAGGGATTCCAGCGCTCCGAGTTTTTGCTGGAGCACGGCTTTTGCGATGCCGTCGTTCCGCGTGGCGAGATTGCGCTCACGGTGGGCGAGCTGCTGGCGCTGCACGAAGGGCACGTGCCCGGCCTGGGGGCACCGCACGAGATTGTGCATACGGGTCGCCACGGCAAAAAGTTGGGACACTTGTTCAAGCGCTCGGGCGCACCAAAAACCGCGCTCGAGATTGTCAAACAGACCCGCTCGGCAGATCGCGCCACGGCAGGCGAGATGATCTCGCTGGGCCTGGATGGATTTGTGGAGCTGCACGGCGACCGCTACTTTGGCGACGACGCCGCTGTGGTGGCTGGCATTGGCTGGAAAGACGGGCGCCCCGTAACGGTCATCGCCATCGAGCGCGGCACCACGACCAAAGAGCGCATGCGTCGCAACTTTGGCATGGCACATCCCGAGGGCTACCGCAAAGCGCGTCGCCTTATGCGCCAGGCCGAAAAGTTTGGTCGACCGGTTCTGTGCCTGGTCGATACTTCGGGCGCGTTTTGCGGCATCGGTGCCGAGGAGCGCGGCCAGGGCGAGGCGATTGCTCAGAATCTCATGGAGATGAGCGGCCTTAAGACACCGATTGTCTCGGTGGTGACAGGCGAGGGCGGCTCTGGTGGCGCGCTGGCGCTGTCCGTGGCCGACCGCATCCTGATGCTCTCGAGCTCGGCCTATTCAGTCGTGAGCCCCGAGGCCTGTGCGTCGATCCTGTGGAAGGATACCGAGCGTGCGGATGAGGCCGCCGAGGCGCTTAAGCTCACGGCCCCCGATCTGCTGGCGCTCGGCATCATCGACGGCATTGTTGACGATAAGGGCCTGTCGCATGAGGAGATCGCCGGTGCCGTCATGTCCTCGGCATTTGATGCCTTCGATACGCTTGGGCAGCTCGACGACGCGACCCTCACAAACCTCCGCTACGAAAAGTACCGCGCAATCGGTCGATACCGCACGATGTGACAAAGGGACAGCCCGCATGTCATATTGGGAAAGGCATTCCATGCTACAAGTTTCTAACACCTCGTTTACAACGTCGGTTTCATCAAACGCCATGGCCGTGGTGGACTATCTGTCCAAAAGCATGATGTCGGCGCTGCCGTTTATTGTCTGCGCGGCGTTGTTCCGCACCGTCGCTGTCATTATGGGCGAAGGCATGCTGGGCCTGTGGTCTGCCGATTCCGATATCTATCGCCTGTTCTACAGTTGGCTCTATAACGCCGGCTACTACTTTTTGCCCATTTATCTTGGTTGGGCGGCCGCCCGCCAGCTCGGTTGCTCGGAGCAGCTGGGCATGATGCTGGGCGGCGTATTGATTGCACCCGATTTACTCAAGCTTGTCGATGCCGCATCGACGACGGGGGCATCGATGACTTCCGTGTATGGTCTGCTTCCTGCGCCGGTCAACGATTACACGACGACTGTTATTCCGGTTCTCATCTCGGTGCCCGTGCTATGGCGAGTGGAGTGTTTCTTTAAGCGCGTTATCCCTAAGGCCGTGGCGTTTTCGTTCGTTCCGTTTGCGACCATGCTTGTCATGGTTCCGGTTTCGCTGTGTATTACGGCGCCGGCGGGCAGCTATCTGGGCATGCTGTTGGGCCAGCTTATGTTTATGCTTGGCAATTCCGGTGGCATCGTGTCGCTGCTCACGCTCATGGGGCTTGCTGCGGGCTGGGAGTTCCTAAAGATCGCCGGCGTCAGCAACGTTGTCCTATCGCTCGCCTATGCGCAGTTTATGAGTGTGGGAACGGATTCGTGCATCCTGATCGCCGCGACGATGGCAACGTTCGCCGTTTGGGGCATGCCCTTTGGCGCGTCGCTTCGCGTTGCGGATAAGGACGAGAAGGCGCTCATGCTGGGCTATTCAATCTCGGGTGTTCTTGGCGGCGTAAGCGAGCCGGCGCTGTACGGTTGCGGCTTTAAATATGGCAGGTGCCTGACGTGCATGGCCATTGGCGGCGCCGTCGGAGGCCTTGTTGCGGCCGTGGGCCACGTTGCGGCCTATACCATCGGCATGACGAATGTCCTTATGGTCATTGGCTTTGCCACGGGCGGCATCTCGAACCTGCTGTGGTGCTGCGCTGCCGGCGGTGTGGCATTTGCGGTGTCTGCGGCGCTGAGCTACTGCTTTGGCGTGGTGCCGGCGAAGGGACAGACGACGGGGGACGGAGCCGATTCACCCGAAACCTCGAAGAGCGTGGCCGAAGCAAGCGCGTAAACCTGTGCGACACAAGGACGATTCCTTTGCCATATTCCAAGGCCGTGGCCCGTGTGGGTTGCGGCCTTTTTTGTATCTGGGGGACAAAGTGGCTACACTACAATCCGTTTGAGCAATAGATATATAGGTAGTACCGTGGGGGCGGATGTAGATGGTCGAGTGGATTGTTAAGCGTGCGCAGGGCGACCGTGCGCGTGTGGGCACGTTAGCTGGCGTGGTGTGTATTCTCGCCAATGTGGCACTATGCGCTGCGAAGGGCGTAATTGGCGTGCTGTCGGGATCGGTTTCGATTGTGGCGGATGCCATGAACAACCTGTCCGATGCAAGCTCGAATATCGTGAGCGTGCTGGGCTTTAAGCTGGCGGGCAAGCCGGCCGACCCCGAGCATCCTTACGGCCACGGTCGCTATGAGTATCTCTCGGGATTGGTCGTGGCGGCGCTCGTGCTGCTGATTGGCGTTGAGCTGGTGAAGTCCTCGGTCGAGCGCGTCATCCACCCCGAACCTGTCGAGTTCTCTCTTGCCCTGGTGGCAGTTCTAGTGCTTTCGACGGTCGTAAAGCTCTGGATGGCGGCCCTCAACCAAAAGCTCGGCGATCGCATTGAGTCCGAGACGCTGCATGCGACCGCGCAGGATTCCAAGAACGATGTCCTTGCCACAGGCGCCGTGCTGGCATGTGCGATTGTTTCGCAGGTGACGCACATCAATCTTGACGCATGGGTTGGCCTTGCCGTTGGCGCCTATATTGGCTGGAGCGGCCTTGAACTTATTCAAGATACGGTGAGCCCGCTTTTGGGCCAGTCACCCGATCCTAAGCTGGTCAAGCACATTCGAGACAAGATCATGAGCTATCCCGGCGTTTTGGGCGTTCACGATTTGATGGTTCACGACTACGGCCCGGGCAGGAAGTTTGCAAGTGCGCACGCCGAGATGGCGGCCGAGGCCAGCCCGCTGGAAAGCCACGACACGCTCGATAACATCGAGCAGTCGTTTAGGGACGAAGACGGCATGATCGTCACGCTTCACTACGATCCCATCGTGACCGATGACCCCAAGGTGGCGAGCATGCGCTTGCGCATTCACGCCATGGCTCAGGAGATCGATAACCGCCTCTCGATTCATGACCTACGCTGTGTGCCGGGTCCTACGCACACCAACGTGATCTTTGACTGCGTGCGTCCCTCGGATCTGCAGATGAGTGCCGAAGACTTAAAGCACGCGCTGGCACAACGGGTCGAATCGGAATTTCCCAAGTCGATTGCCAAGATTACGATCGACGAAGACTACGTAGGGCATACCCACGAGTAAGGCTGTGCCGGCAAAGCAGGTTATGCAGAAGGGGAGAGCATGAAGAAGCTGTATCTACTCCGCCACGGTCAGACGGAGTTCAACGTCAAAAAGCTGGTCCAGGGCCGCTGCGATTCGCCGCTGACCGATCTGGGCCGTCAGCAAGCCGGGATGGCAGCCGCATGGCTTAAGGGCCACGGCGTCGTCCCCGACAAAGTGGTCTCTTCGCCCTTAGGCCGAGCCATGGACACAGCTCAGCTCGTCGCATGCGAGCTCCTCGGCCCGGACGCAGCAGCCGAGCCCTGCGAAGGCATTATCGAGCGCTGCTACGGCTCCTTCGAAGAAGGCCCGCACGGCGCGCTGCCCACCGACGTCTGGGATCCGGGCGAGGACCTGGTCCCCTTCGGAGGAGAAGGAAGCCAGGCGCTGCAAGAACGTATGGTGGATGCGCTTACCAATATCATGGGCTCCGAGGGCATCGAAACCCTTCTAGCAGTAAGCCACGGCAGCGCCAGCCGCCAATTTATCAAGGCCGCAGCCCCAGAGGGCTTCGAGCTCCCAACAAAACTCCCCAACTGCGCCATCATGATCTTCGATTTCGATGAGGCAAAGCCACAAGCAGAAGGCGAACCGTCCCAATGCAAGTTCACCCTCCAGCAAATAGTGGACCCCCAACAAAGTCATTAGCCTGAGCGAGCAAGGTTTAGCAGACATCAACGTGGCGTTCCCGGTGTGCGGCGGAGGGGGCGGGCCTGAGACATATTAAGGTTGCTGCTCTACAGTCCTGCTCACGACGGAGAGCACATTAAGTGCTCTCCTGTTCGTGCGGAACTCGCGACAACCTTAATATGTCTCAGGCCCGCCCCCTCCGCCGCACACTGGGAACGTGCCACGCACTTTACCTGCGTAAACAATGTGAGTGAAATATGAATCTCGATGGATACGCCCGCAGCCGTGTATACTAAACAGCTGTGTGTAACCAGGGGAGTATTCTGGCTGGACAAAATGCCTGCTTAATAGGGTTGTCAGGTAGTCCGGGCGAAATACAAGGCTGGGGAGCACGTCGTGTAAGTAGTGGTCCTCTAGGGGCGTACGCTCGGTGGCGTACGCATTGTCCCAAGACCACGCGAGAGTTGGGATCATATCTTGATCAGCATGATTCTCGGCCGCAAGATTGGCATGACCCAGGTTTGGGACGAGGACGACAACGTCGTTCCCGTCACGGTCATCCAGGCTGGCCCCTGCGCTGTCTCGCAGGTTAAAACTCAGGCAACCGACGGCTATGATGCCGTCCAGATCGGTTTCGGCGACATCAAGGCCAAGAACGTGAACAAGCCCATGGCTGGTCACTTCGCCAAGGCTGGCGTCGAGCCTGTCCGCTTCCTTCGTGAGGTCCGCGTCGAGAACGGCGAGGAGCACAAGGTCGGCGAGGTCGTCACCGTCGCTGATTTCGCTGATGTCGAGAAGGTCGACGTCATCGGTACCTCCAAGGGTAAGGGCTTCCAGGGTCGCATCAAGCGCTGGGGTCAGCGCCGCGGTCCTATGACGCATGGTTCTCACTTCCAGCGTCACCCCGGTTCTATCGGTCAGTGCGCCTATCCTGCGCGCGTCCTCAAGGGCGTCAAGATGGCCGGTCACATGGGTAACGAGCGCGTTACCGTCAAGAACCTTTCCGTTGTCCGCATCGATGCCGAGCAGAACCTCATCTTGGTCAAGGGCGCTGTCCCGGGTGCCAAGAATGGTCTCGTCGCCATCCGTATGGCCTAAGGGCCCAGCCCATTTAGCCCAGCGTCATACCAAGGAGAACACTTAAATGGCAAAGTTTGAAGTAAAGAACAGCGAGGGCAAGAAGGTCGCCGAGGCCGAGCTCGCCGCTGAGGTGTACGGCATCGAGCCGAACATCCACGTTATGCACCACATCGTCAAGTGCCAGATGGCCTCTTGGCGTCAGGGCACCCAGTCCGCTAAGGGCCGCTCTGAGGTTTCCGGTGGCGGCAAGAAGCCTTGGCGTCAGAAGGGCACCGGCCGTGCCCGCCAGGGTTCCATCCGTGCTGCCCAGTGGCGTCACGGTGGCGTCGTCTTCGCCCCCAAGCCCCGTTCCTACGCTAAGCGTATGAACAACAAGGAGGTCAAGCTGGCTATGCGCTCCGCGCTGTCCGCCAAGCTGGCCGATGGCGAGCTCGTGCTCGTCGACGACTACGGCTTCGAGAAGCCTTCCACCAAGGCTGCCGTCGCCATGCTCAAGGCTCTCGGCCTTGAGGGCAAGCGTCTGACCATCATCGTTCGCGATGAGGACGTCAACGCCTACCTGTCGTTCCGCAACATTCCCAAGACGTTCATCATCACCGCCGACGAGGCCAACACCTACGATCTCGTCAACAACAACGCTGTGCTGATGCCCGCCGACATCGCCGCTCACTTCGGGGAGGTGCTTGCATAAATGACCGCCCACGAGATCATCATCCGTCCGATCGTGTCCGAGCGTTCCTTCTCCGGCATGGAGCTGAACAAGTACACGTTCGAGGTCGCCAAGGATGCTAACAAGTATCAGATCAAGGACGCTGTCGAGGAGATCTTCGGTGTCAAGGTCGTTCGCGTGAACACCCTGACGGTCAAGCCCAAGACCAAGCGCGTGCGCTATGTCGCCGGCAAGACCCGTTCTTGGAAGAAGGCCATCGTCACGCTGGCCGAGGGCGACACCATCGAGGTCTTTGGCAACCAGGCCTAAGACTCGCTGCTGTTGAGTGAGCTCATGCCTCCCAAATAGGGGAGGCGAGAGCTCAAGGTTTTGGGCGTATAAAATGGACACGCCCGGAACCGTGTATACGTCCGGTGTCATCGCACCCGAGGCAGAACCTCGAATCCCTGTCTGCGATGGCTAACGGATTCCTATTGAAAGGGATTGTAATGGCTGTAAAGCACCTTAAGCCGACCTCCGCTGGTAGGCGTTGGCAGACGATCTCCGACTTCTCCGAGATCACCTGCACCAAGCCCGAGAAGTCTCTTCTCGAGCCCCTGCCCAAGAAGGCCGGTCGTAACAACAACGGCCGCATCACCACCCGCCATCAGGGCGGCGGCGTGAAGCGTCGTTACCGCGTGATCGACTTCAAGCGCAACAAGGACGGCGTGCCCGCCAAGGTTGCCACGATCGAGTACGATCCGAACCGTTCCGCTCGCATCGCTCTGCTGCACTACGCTGACGGTGAGAAGCGCTACATCCTGGCCCCCAAGGGCCTCGAGGCCGGTCAGACCATCATGTCCGGTTCTGACGCCGACATCAAGCCGGGCAACGCTCTGCCCCTCGCCGACATCCCCGTCGGTACGCTCATCCATGCCGTTGAGTTCCAGCCGGGCAAGGGCGCTGCTATCGCCCGTTCCGCCGGTAACTCCTGCCAGCTGATGGGTAAGGAGGGCAAGTACGCTATCGTCCGTATGCCTTCCTCCGAGATGCGCCGCATCCTCGTTACCTGCCGCGCCACCGTCGGTGAGGTCGGCAACGCCGATCACTCCAACATCGTCATCGGCAAGGCCGGCCGTAAGCGTCACATGAACGTGCGCCCGACCGTCCGCGGTACCGTCATGAACCCTGTCGACCACCCGCACGGCGGTGGCGAGGGCAAGAACCACACCTCTGGTCGTCCCTCCGTTACCCCCTGGGGTAAGCCGACGAAGGGCCTTCGTACGCGCAAGAAGAAGAAGGTCTCGAACCAGCACATCATTCGTCGCCGTAAGAAGTAATTTCGGATACCGAGTTTTAGGAGAAAGCACTTATGAGCAGAAGTCTCAAAAAGGGCCCGTTCGTGGAGACTCGCCTTCTCTCGCGTATCACCGCGATGAACGAGGCTGGCAAGAAGGACGTCGTGAAGACCTGGTCCCGCGCGTCCACCATCTTCCCCGAGATGGTTGGTCACACCATCGCCGTCCACGACGGCCGCAAGCATGTGCCCGTGTATGTTACCGAGTCCATGGTTGGTCACAAGCTCGGCGAGTTCGCGCCGACTCGTACGTTCCGTGGCCACAAGGCCAAATAGGGGGTTAACCGTAAATGGCAACTAAGTCTATTGAAACTGAGGCCACCGAGGTTCGCGCCGTCGCTAAGTACGTGCGTGTTTCCCCCAGCAAGGCCCGCCTGGTGGTCGATCTGATCCGCCGCAAGCCTGTCGCTCAGGCATTCGACATCCTCCACTTCTGCGACCGCGCCGTCGCCGTGGATGTCGAGAAGGTTCTCCGTTCCGCCGTTGCGAACGCCGAGAACAACAACGGTCTGCGTGCCGACAACCTGGTTGTCGCCGCTGCCTATGTTGACGAGGGTCCGACGCTTAAGCGCATCCGTCCCCGCGCCAAGGGTTCCGCTTCTCGCATTCTGAAGCGTACTTCCCACATCACCGTCGTCGTTGCTCCTCGAAAGGAGGCGTAAAGCTGTATGGGTCAGAAAGTCTACCCCACCGGCTTCCGTCTTGGCATCACCGAGAACTGGCGCTCCCGCTGGTTCGCAGAGAAGGATTACGCTAAGACCCTCGGTAACGATCTCGAGATCCGCAAGTACCTCGAGAAGCGTCTTTCCCGCGCAGCTGTCTCCCGCGTCGAGATCGAGCGCGCTGGCGACAAGGTGAAGGTCATCATCCTCACCGCTCGCCCCGGCGTTGTCATCGGTAAGAAGGGTGCCGAGATCGATACCCTCCGCACCGAGCTCGAGAAGGTCGCTGGCGTCTCCAAGGGCCAGCTCTCCGTCGACGTTGTCGAGATCAAGCGCCCCGAGCTCGACGCCAACCTCGTTGCTCAGTCTATCGCCGAGCAGCTCGAGGGCCGCGTTGCCTTCCGTCGCGCTATGCGCAAGGCTGTCCAGTCTGCCCGCAAGGCCGGCGCTAAGGGTATCCGTATCCAGTGCTCCGGTCGTCTCGGCGGTGCCGAGATGGGCCGTCGTGAGTGGTACCGCGAGGGTCGCGTGCCTCTGCACACCCTCCGTGCCAAGATCGACTACGGCACGGCTGTCGCCAGCACCACCATGGGTGCTTGCGGCGTGAAGGTCTGGATCTACCTGGGCGAGAAGCTCCCGGGCCAGCCTGTTCCCAACCCTGCACTCGAGGGCTCTTCCCGTCCTCGTCGTCGTAACTCCGAGAGGAGGGGTCAGTAGTGCTTGCCCCTAAGCGTATTCTTCACCGCAAGGTGCAGCGTGGCTCCATGAAGGGCCAGGCCAAGGGTAATACCGAGCTGCATTTCGGCGAGTTTGGTATCCAGGCTCTCGAGGCCCATTGGATCACCAACCGTCAGATCGAGGCCGCTCGTATTGCCATGACCCGTTACATGAAGCGTGGCGGTCGTGTCTACATCACGATCTTCCCCGATAAGCCCATCACCAAGAAGCCTGCCGAGACTCGCATGGGTTCTGGTAAGGGTAACCCCGAGGAGTGGGTGGCCGTCGTCAAGCCCGGCCGCATCATGTTCGAGGTCAAGGGCGTGCCCGAGGAGGTCGCTCGCGAGGCTCTGCGTCTTGCACAGCACAAGCTTCCCATCAAGACCAAGATTGTTGCTGCCAAGAACGCTGAGCAGCGCATCGAGAAGGAGATGGCTGAGGAGGCCGCTCTCGAGGCCAAGTGGGCTGCTGAGGACGCCGCCGCCGCCAAGGAGGAGAACTAATGAAGCCCGCAGAGATTCGTGAGCTCTCGGACGCTCAGCTCGTTGAGAAGCTGAAGGAAATGCGCGCCGAGCTCTTTAACCTTCGTTTCCAGATGGCCACCAGCCAGCTGGACAACACCGCTCGCGTCAACACCGTGAAGAAGGACATCGCTCGCGTCCTCACGGAGCAGCGCGCCCGCGAGATCGCAGCGGAGAAGTCCGCTGTCGCCGAGTAGGACCTAAGGAGAGAACATGACTGATTCGCGTAACTCGCGTAAGGTCCGTACGGGTGTCGTTACCTCCGTCTCCGGTGCCAAGACCATTGTTGTCACCATCACCGAGCGCAAGCGTCACCCCAAGTACGGCAAGATGATGACCAGCTCCAAGAAGCTGCACGCTCACGACGAGGAGTGCACGGCTGGCGTGGGCGACACCGTCCGCGTTATGGAGACCCGTCCTATGTCCAAGATGAAGCGTTGGCGCCTCATCGAGGTCGTCGAGCGCGCTAAATAAGCAGTCGCTCTTACGACTTGTACGTTTCCGAAGATGTGCGTATGCCTGGCTTGCATACCACAGGCCGTATAAAGGCTGCGCACCTCTCTTCGGTTCTTAGTTCGGAGGAACATCTACCATGATTCAGATGCAAACCATGCTGAACGTCGCCGACAACTCCGGCGCTCGCAAGATTCGCTGCATCAAGGTGCTTGGCGGTTCCAAGCGTCGTTATGCAGGCATCGGCGATGTGTTCATCGGTGCTGTCCAGGAGGCTACCCCTGGCGCCAACGTCAAGAAGAAGGACGTTGTCCGTTGCGTCGTCGTTCGCACCGTTAAGGAGATCCGCCGCAAGGATGGCTCCTACATTCGCTTTGATGAGAACGCTTGCGTTGTCATCAACAACGATGGTTCGCCCGTCGGCACCCGTATCTTCGGGCCCGTCGCTCGCGAGCTTCGTGACAAGAAGTACATGAAGATCGTCTCGCTCGCTCCCGAGACCCTGTAGTTAGGGGAGATATATGTATATCAAGAAGGGCGATAAGGTCCAGGTTCTCTCTGGTAAGGATCGCGGCAAGCAGGGCGTTATCCTGCGTGCTCTCCCCGCCGAGAACAAGGTCGTTGTCGAGGGCGTTTCGGTCGTCAAGAAGGCCGTCAAGCCCAACGCTGCCAACCAGCAGGGCGGCATCGTTTCGCAGGAGGCTCCCATCGACGCCTCCAACGTCAATCTCGTTTGCCCCGAGTGCGGTAAGGTTACCCGCGTCGGTCACGAGAAGGACGGCAAGAACAAGCTGCGCGTCTGCAAGAAGTGCGGCCACAAGTTCTAAGCTGCCCGCAACATCAAGTTGCTAGTAAAGGCCCGGATGCCACGGCACCCGGGCCTTTTTCTATTCCTACTCATTGGGGACAGACTTAAATGAGTAGTCGTTGGGGACGTTCTTAAACGACCTGTCGATGGGGACTGTCTTTAGATTTGTTTATCTGGTCATCTGGGATAGGCTTCAACGAAAGCGGCACATAGGGACTGTCTCTAGGTGCCGGCACATAGGGACGTTCCCTTTTTGCCGGCAGTTTGGGACGGTCCTTTGATGTCTGATGCCCTCAGAGGGGTGGAGTATCACGGCCTACTCTGTTCTTTAGGGCTTTGGTGTTCCGCCTCTTTATGCTTCACGAGGATCGTCGCATGCGCATTCATGCGCATAGTTTTGCGCGACAATGCGCATAACTGCGCAAACATCTGCCAACTATGGCTAAATAATGACCGATAAGCAAATAAATACGCAAACACGAGCAGATACGCGCGCAATTGTGCGACTATAGGGTTGTTAGAAATGAAGGACTTCCGATGACTCAGGAGGCACATCATGGCAGATTCCAAACAGGCTCCGCTCGACGCCGAGGCAGCCGCAAAGGCGGCGTTTGCCTCGGTCCAGAATCAGCCGTTCCCAAACGACATCTTTACGGCTTCCGAGCTTCGTTGGGCAGTGATCGGGTGCGGTGTTATCGCCAACCAAATGGCCCAGTCCCTCGCGCTGGCCGGCCGCAAGCTCGCGGGTGTCGCCAACCGTACGCTTTCCAAAGCCCAGGCTTTTGCCGAGCAGTATGGCGTCGAGAAGGTGTACGAGACGGTCGAGGACCTCTACGCCGATCCGGACATCGACGCCGTCTATATCACCACGCCGCACAACACGCATATCACCTATCTGCGTGCTGCGCTGGCCGCCGGCAAGCACGTGCTCTGCGAGAAGGCCATTACCCTCAATTCCGCCGAGCTTGACGAGGCCCGTGCCATCGCCGACGAGCACAACGTGGTTCTTATGGATGCCACCACGGTGCTCCACATGCCGCTGTATCAGGAGCTGCGCCGTCGCATGGATGCGGGCGACTTTGGCCGTATGAACCTTGCTCAGCTCAACTTTGGTAGCTATAAGGAGTACGGCGATCTGACCAATCGCTTCTACAACCGCAACCTTGCTGGCGGTGCCATGCTCGATATTGGCGTGTATGCCCTGTCCGTCATGCGTCTCTTTATGGCAAGCCAGCCCGCTGAGGTCGTTTCGCTGGGCAACACCTGCGAGACCGGTGTTGACGTTGCGGGCGGCATCGTCTGCCGTAATGCCGAACAGCAGCTGGGCGTGGTGAGCCTTACGCTCCACTCCAAGCAGCCCAAGCGTTCGGTCATTAGCTTCGACAAGTGCTATATCGAGGTCAACGAGTATCCGCGCGCCGATCACGCGACCATCGTGTGGACTGCGGACGGCCACCGCGAGGAGGTCCACGCCGGCACCGAGGCTTACGCCCTTTGCTATGAGATGGCCGATCTTGAGAAGGCCGTTGCCGGCGACGACTCTAAGCGCGAGCTGCTGGATTATGCTTCTGATGTTATGAAGCTTATGACCAAGCTTCGCGCCGACTGGGGAGTCGTGTACCCCGAGGAGGAGTAAGCGATGCTTGCGGAAGATAGGCTCAACGCGATCGTGTCGATGGTTCAGCAGGCCGGCTCGGTTACCGTGCCGGAGCTTGCTGAGGCCCTGGGCGTGACGGCGTCTACCATTCGGCGCGACCTGCAGACGCTCGATCGAGCGCACCGCATCGCCAAGGTCCACGGTGGGGCGACGAGTCTTGAGCGCGCGCACGTGACGCGCGACCTAACGCTTAATGAGCGCAGCGACCTCCATAACGATGACAAGGAGCGTATCTGCGCCCGTGCGGCGGCGCTTGTGGAGCCTGAGAGCTTTGTATACATCGACTCGGGCTCGACGACGCTCAGGCTCATCGAGCATCTTCCACACCTTGAAGATGTCACCTATGTGACCGATTCCGTGCTCCATGCTCAACGCCTTGCTTTGCGCGGCATGCGTACCGTGGTGCTGGGCGGCGAGCTCAAACCCGAGACCGAGGCGCTCGTTGGCCCCGATGCCCTGGCAACCTTAGACCGCTACAACTTCAACTGTGGCTTTTGGGGCTCTAACGGCATTGCCGCCGAGCAGGGCTTCACAGCGCCCGATATCGAGGAGGCGCAAGTAAAGCGTATCTCGATGCGCCATACGGCCAAGCGCTTCGTAATCTCGGACGCCAGTAAATTTGGCATGGTGGCGCCCGTCAAGTTCGCGGACTTCCGCGACGCAACGATTATTACCGCAGGCGATGTCCCCGCCAAGTACCGGGCAATGGACAACGTCATCACGGTCTAACAGCAGGGGACGGGCAAGCGCCAAAACCACCGCGAAGGGGTAGGAACCTATGTGGTGGTTTTGACGTTTGTCCAGATAAAACCTGCCAAAATAAACCTGTCCCTTTTCGGCAGGTTTTAGGGCTCCCAGGGGCAGGGGGCTTCTATGTGGATGTGCTCGCCGGTTACGGGATGCGTGAAGGACACGCTGTGGGCGTGGAGCATCAGGCCGCAGGGGCGCGGCGTTCCGTACAGGTCGTCGCCAACCAGGGGATGATGCTCGCTCGCCAGATGCACACGGATTTGGTGCTTACGGCCGGTGAGCAACTCGACATCGATATACGAACGCGCGGGAAGGCCTCGGCGGCTCTTAAGGCGCTTGAGCACCTTCACGCGCGTCTGAGACGGCTTGCCGCTGGCGCCAACGCGCATCTTGCGGCTATCGTGGCGGTCGCGGGCGATGGGCTTGTCGATGAGCTTCTCGTTCCAGTCGATCTTGCCCTCGGCGAGCGCCAGATAGTGCTTTTCGAACGCGTGGTCGATAATCATCTGGTCAAAGGCGGGCTGCGTCTGCTTGTCGAGCGAGAACAGCACCACGCCGGTGGTGTCACGGTCCAGGCGATTGAGCGGCTGCATGTCGGTCGCGGCAAAGCCGTCGCCCATCGCCAGCAGCAGGTCGCTGGCGTAGTCGGTGAGCGTGCGCTCGCCGGTGCCGTCGCCGTGGACAATCATGCCGGCGGGCTTGTCGATGGCCATAAGCCAGGCGTCGCAGTAGAGGACTTGAGGTTCTTCGTTCACGTGTAAGCCTTTCGGTTAGCTAATTCCCACAAACATGCAGCCCGAGGTGGCGCCGCGCAGGCGGGCGGCGGGCTTACGGCCGGCTTGAGCCGCCTCGACGGCGCGACGGACGCGAGCGACGGCACGGCCAATCTCATCGGCCTCGAGCAGGGTTCCGTCGACCATAAGATGACGGACGCCGGCGTCGAGCAACTGCGGTACCTGCGGCGTGAGGTCGATGGGGTAGGCGTCGTACAGGCGTGAGCGGCCGTGGATGTCGGTACGCACCGGCATGATCTTGCCGTCGATATTCTTGAGCGAGAGCTTGCGGGCACGCAGGCGGCAGTTGGCACAATCGTGGATACAGCCGTTGGCAACCTGCAGGATGCAGTGCTCGCTCGTCATAACGCGCGGGCGGCCAAAGACGGTGATGCCCAGAGCCGCGGGCGCGGCGGCGCCGAGCGAGACAATCTCGTCGAGTGTGATCTCGGGCGAGAGCCAAAGCGCACCGGCTCCGCGCTCGGCAAGCGCCTCCATGCAGGGCGTGTTGTGCACCGGCAGGCAAGAGCGAATCTCGGCCGTGGCGCCAACCTGGGCGGCCAGGGCAAGCTCAGAGATGTTGCCAATAGCGACCGTGGCGCCGGCAACAACCCACGGGTCGACGCGTACGTGGTCAACGGCGCGGCAGACCTCGTCGAGCACGGGTACGATGCCCTGCTCAAATGCATCGGCGGGGGAGAGCTCGGTCGCATCGAGTGCATCGGTGGTCATGTAGATGCGCGTTACACCCTCGGCGCGAGCGGCCTCGGCGGCCTCGAGCGAGGTGACGGTGGCGCAGATCTGCGGCTCATCGCGGTAGTGCTCGAGCGCGGGGCGGGAATCACTGGTTACAATCGCCGGCAGCTCGAGCGTTTTCGCGCGCTCCTCGTACGGTGCCAGAATGGCCTCTTCCAGCGCCTTACAAGCGGCGGCGCGCACCTTGTGCACGGCGGAAAAGCCCATACCGCAGCCGGCGTCGAGCGAAACGTCAAAGCTTGCGGCCTCAAAGGGAGAGGAGCCCATGCGCCCGACGTGCTCAACCAGATCGGATGCCTCGACGGCGCGGGTCTTGGCAGCCTCGACGGTAAAGCCCGTGGCCGTGGCCGTAAGCGAAGGATCGTCGCAACAGGTGAGCGTAACGGCAAACGGCTCGCCCAGACGCGCCACAACGGACACGTCTACGGCGCGGCGGCGCAGCACATCGCGCTTGAGCGCGGCGCCGGCGGCGTCAATGGCGCGCTGGCTTCGAATCACGCGCACGCGGCAGCCCTCGGGCATGCTACGGGGCACGCGACACTCGATGACATCGCCGGCAGCGGCATCATCGGCGGCAATGGTGGTCAGGAACTGGTCAAACTCGTTATCGTGGCGAAGCTCCAGCAGGTCGCCCTTGCCCACGGGCTCAAACAGCTCAATGCGGGCGATGGCGGCGCGGCGACGGCGGTCGTCGGGCTTGAGTCCGCGTACATCGCGGTTGGCCAGACGGCTGCCCAGCACCGTGCCCACAATCTGGCCGCGGTTGTTGGAGCGCTCGTAGCTCATCATCTCGTCGCCCGAGGTGCCGTCTTGATAGGCGTGCGTAAAGTCGCGGTTAAAACAGCGCTTGAGTTGGCGCTGGCGAGCGGCGTCCTCATCCTTAGAGGTCGAAACATCGGCAAGCATGTCATCAATCTGATGACGATACACGTCGACGATGGAATACACGTAATCGGGGGCCTTCATGCGGCCCTCAAGCTTGAGCGATGCGGCGCCGGCGTCATACAGACGGCGAACAAGCTGCGACGTGTTGGTGTCGCGCGGGCACAGCGCGCGCTCGCGACCGGCAGGGGAGAGCGAGCGGCCGTTCTCGTCGATCAGCTCGTAAGGCAGGCGACAGGGCTGAGCGCACATGCCGCGGTTGGCCGAGCGGCCTGCCATGGCAAAGCTCGACAGCAGGCACAGGCCCGAGTAGCAAAAGCAGATGGCGCCGTGGCTAAAGACCTCAAGGTCGACATCGGGCGCGGCGTCGTGGATGGCGGCGATCTCGTCGATGGAGAGCTCGCGCGAGAGAGTCACGCGGTCGGCGCCCTGTTCGCGGCACCAAAGCGTTCCGCGGTCGTCATGGATGTTCGCCTGGGTCGAGATATGGGTTTCGATGCCGGGCATGGTGCGCTTGACCTCAAAGAACAGACCCCAGTCCTGGATGATGAAGGCATCGGCGCCCAGCGTGGAGCAGCGGTGGATGAGTTGCAGCGCATCGCCCATCTCGGACTGCTTGATGACGATGTTGACCGTGACGTAGACGCGCGACCCGGCTAGATGCGCGGCGCGGCAGGCCTGCTCAAAGGCCTCGTCGGTAAAGTTGGTGGCCTTGCGGCGGGCGTTGAAGCTGCCCATGCCGCAATAGATGGCGTCTGCCCCCGCGGCGAGTGCGGCGGCAAAGGGCTCGGGCCCTCCGGCGGGCGCTAAAAGCTCGGGTCTGCGGTTGGTGGTTCGACTGGCGGTTGCGGTCATATCCTGCCTTTCAAAATGCTCAGATATTCAAAAGTATAGTGGCGCCGTTGCGGCAGGCGATGCCCGTGCTCCAAGCGGGATAAAGTCTTCAGCAGCTTGGACTGGCTGCTCCACATGAGAACCGTTCAGCGGTTCGGGGAGACCGTTGGGCGATAAAATATTCTCGCAAGCTGATAATATTCTTGCATCAAACAGAAACCTTGAGTACCATCCCAATCAAGCGCGGTGTTCAGACCGAACTGTGCCTCCCGGTGTGAACGCCGCGCTCACGCTTTCTCAACTGATCGTAAGGAGATAAACATGAGCAAGACCGTCGTGTCTTCCGATAACGCACCCGCAGCCATCGGCCCGTATTCCCCTGGTATCCAGACCGGCAACATGGTGTTCCTGTCCGGCCAGCTGGGCATCGACCCTGCAACCGGCAAGATGCCCGAGGGCGTCGAGGCCCAGGCCAAGCAGTCCCTCGCCAACGTCGAGGCCCTGCTGACCGCTGCCGGCGCCACCTTTGCCGATGTCGTCAAGACCACGGTCTACCTGGCCGACATTGCCGACTTCGCTGCCGTGAACGAGATCTATGCCTCCAAGTTCGAGGCTCCGTTCCCCGCGCGCAGCGCTTTCCAGGTTGCCGCCCTTCCGGCTGGCGGTCTGGTTGAGATTGAGGTCGTCGCCGCTCTCTAAGGCGTTGGCAACAACTAAACATGACATGCAAAAAGACCCTGCAGCGCGTGCGAGCTGCAGGGTCTTTTGTCAAGTGACGGGTCGCTTGTGGAGCCGCGCTCCATTTTGCTCGTTAGCCCTCCTTGCGAACTTTTTGCAGGTAGCGGTAGACGCTGGGCTCCGAGATGCCCAGCGCGGTGGCGGCGCAGGCCACGGCACCCTTGAGCATGAACACCCCGTTGCCGTTGAGGTGGCGAATGACGTCCACGCGGTCGCTCTGACCAAGTGACGCTACGTCCAGCCCGCGCGCGCTCAGCAACTCGGCAATGCTGCGGTCGATGAGCTCCTGTGTGGACTCCGAAAGGCTTTCGACCTCGATAGGGGCGGGCTCCGTGCGCGTCGGCGCTGCGTCGAAGCACGCCATGAGCTGCTGCGCCATGGCGTTGATGGAACGCACGGTCGAGAGATCGGTGTTGACGCAGAGCATACCGACGATCTCGTCATGCTCGCGGATAAAGTACGTCGCTGACTCCAACGTCTTGCCGCCGGCACCGCGCCCCTCGTAGCCCGTAATAAACGGCAGGTCGCGATACTTGGGGTCGTGCATGATCTTGAGCGCCAGATCGGTGGCGGGGCCGCCGACCTTGCGGCCGCTCACGATGCCGTTGCGAATATCGACGATGGCGTGGTCGGGATCCGAGAAATCGTGCAGCACGATTTCGCTGTTTTTGCCGAGTATCTGCTCCAGAAAATCGACCATCGGCAAAAAGCGGCGTACGGTCTCGTTCACGGGCAACTCCTTTGGGTGAAATCGGAAATGTTCATAACAATTTTTTCTCATGGTAACACGCTGCCCATCATCTCGTATATCCGCAGGTACATTGCGTAATACAGATGAGCGGTAGATATTTGGCGGTAAACGGTTGACCAAAAGAAAAGTTAGATGTTATTTTGACTAGACACTTTCCTGACCTGCGGAAATGCGTTATTTCAGCTGAAGAATAGTCTGATAACAAAAAATTATTATTGAGAATGAGAATCATCTTTAATACGATATGCAATGAAGGCACAACCTCAACCCCGCGCTGCGTCACAATAGAGCGTTAGATGCGAAAACAACTACTTCGAGGATTGGTGGTCAAATGACCCAGGAGACGGTTACGAACGGCACTGAAGCCCTGTTCACTCGCGAAGGCATGCCTCCCGTTAAGGAAATGATCCCGTGTGCCCTTCAGCACGTACTGGCATCGTTTGCCGGCATCATTACCCCGGCGGTCATCATGGCCGGCGTCTACGGCTTTAATAGCCAGCAGAGCACCGACATCATCCAGGTCGCGCTCATTCTTTCGGCGATCGATACGGCCCTTCAGGCCTTCGCTCCCTTCCGTCGCATCGGCGGCGGCCTGCCCATCGTCATGGGCGTTTCGTTCGCGTTCCTGCCGGCCCTGCAGGCCATGGGTGCCTCGGGCTTTAGCTTTGGTGCGCTGCTGGGCGGCGAGATCGTCGGCGGCGCCGTCGCAGTCCTCTTTGGTCTGGCCTACAGCAAGATCAAGTGGCTGTTCCCGCCCGTCGTGACCGGTACGGTCATCTTCTCCATCGGCGTTTCGCTGTATCCCACGGCCGTCAAGTATATGGCCGGCGGTATGGGTACGCCGCTGTGGGGCACCCCGCAGGCCTGGTGTGTCGCTCTTATCACCTTCGCCGTGGTCTTTGCGCTCGCCAACTTTGGCAAGGGCACGCTCAAGCTGGGATCCGTGTTCTTTGGCATGATCGTCGGCATGATCGTCTCCATCCCCTTTGGCATGATCGACTTCTCCAGCGTCGCCACCGCTCAGGTCTTCGCCCTTCCCAAGCTCATGCCCTACGCGCTCGAGTTTGATCCCGAGGTCTGCATTACCCTCGCCGTCGTGTTCCCCATGGTTGCTATTCAGGTTATCGGTGACGTCTCCGCCGCCTGCCTGGGCTCCATCGACCGTATGCCCACCGAGCGCGAGCTCTCCGGCGCTATCGTGTCCCAGGGCCTCACCTCTATGGTCGGCGGCCTGCTGGGCGGTCTTCCCACCAGCGCCCTTGGCCAGAACGTGGGCATCATCTGCTCCAACAAGGTCGTCAACAAGTGGGTCTTTGTGATCATCGCGGCCGTCTTTGCCATCGCCGGTCTGTTCCCGCAGCTCTCTGCCGTCCTTTCCGCTATCCCGCAGCCCGTCATCGGCGGCGCGACCGTCGGCGTCTTTGGCACCATCACCATGAACGGCGTGCGCATGTTCACCCGCGAGGGCCTCACGCAGCGCACTACCACCATCGTCGGTACCTCCGTCGTCTTTGGCCTGGGTATCTGGATGGCAAGCGGTTGCCTTGCCGGTGAGGGTATGCCCACCTGGGTGCCCACCGTCATCGGCTCCAATGCTGTAACCCCCACCGCCATCATGGCCATTGTCCTTAACCTGATTCTTCCGCAGACGCCGGTCGTGGCTCAGCACATCGATGCTGCCAAGGACGCTGCCGTGGATCTGGTCTTGCCCGAGAGCAAGAAGTAACCAATTCGGTGCTATTCGTCGGCGGACGCATCGCCTCGTCCGCCGACGTCATGCGGCGCCAAGCCGCACTTCAAAGGGTTTGTCCCTTTGGTGAAGCGTTGACGGGAGAGGGCCCGTTTCCGGTGTAGGCCGGCGCTTCGCACTCCGCCATGTCAGAGGTGTCAAACCCCGCCCCTGATGTCGAAGGGAGCATCCATGCTTCTGGTCGCTAACGGTTCCGTCTTTACCCGCAACGCTCAGACCCCGTTCATTCCAAACGGTGCGGTCGCCATTGACGGAGATACGATCGTCGAAGTGGGCCCCGAGTGCGAGCTCAAGGCCAAGTACCCGGATGCCGAGTACGTCGACGCCCAGGGCAACCTCATCATGCCCGGACTCATCAACTGCCACACCCACATCTACTCGGGTCTGGCCCGCGGCCTTGCCATTAAGGGCTGCAACCCCACCAACTTCCTGGAGAATCTTGAGCAGCAGTGGTGGAAGATTGACGACAACCTGACGCTCGACGGCACCAAGGCCAGCGCCTACGCCACGATTCTTGACTCCATCCGCGATGGCGTCACCACGATCTTCGATCACCATGCGAGCTTCTGCGAGATCCCGGGAAGCCTCTTCACCATTAAGGACGCAGCTCAGGAGCTGGGTATGCGTTCGTGCCTGTGCTACGAGGTCTCTGATCGCCGCGGCCAGCAAAAATGCGACCAGGCCATTGCCGAGAACGCCGAATTTGCCCAGTGGGCCGCCAAGGAGCGTCGCGATAACGACAACCACATGATCGCCGCCATGTTTGGCGGACATGCCACCTTTACGCTTTCGGACGAGACCATGGACAAGATGGCCGAGGCCAACAACGGCCTGACCGGCTTCCACATCCATGTGTGCGAGGGCATGAACGACGTGTGGGATTCCCGCCTCAACCGCGGTGGCATCAGCCCGGTCGAGCGCCTGCTGCAGCACAACCTGCTGGGTCCCGACACCATGCTGGGCCACTGCATCCACGTGACGCCTGCCGAGATGGATATCGTCAAGGAGTCCGGCACCTGGCTCGTCAACAACCCCGAATCCAATATGGGCAACGCCGTGGGCTGCGCCCCCGTGCTCGAGTTCTTCCGCCGCGGCATCCCCGTGTGCATGGGCACCGACGCCTACACCCACGATATGCTCGAGAGCCTTAAGGTCTTCCTGATCATTCAGCGTCACAACGCCGCCATGCCCAACGTGGGCTGGTGCGAGGCCATGACCATGCTGTTCGAGAACAACGCCAAGATGGCGAGCAAGTACTTCGATCGCAAGCTCGGTGTGCTCGAGGCCGGCGCTGCCGCCGACGTCATCGTCATGGACTACAAGCCCTTTACGCCGCTGAGCGAGGAGAATATCGACGGCCACATGCTCTTTGGCATGATGGGCAAAAACTGCCGCACCACCATCATCAACGGCCGCGTCCTGTACAAGGATCGCGAGTTTGTCGGTATTGATGAGGACAAGATCAACGCGTGGACCATGGCTGAGTCCAAGAAGCTCTGGAGCACGCTCAACGATCGCGCCTACTAATTACAAGTAGATTCACGCGCGTCGGATGTTTCGCCGCATCCGACGCGCGTATAGGCGGCCTCCGCGGGGTCGCCGGCGCTGTGCTAGCGCTACACCGTATTTGCGCCCGCCGCGCGGTCTCGCCGGGCGTTACAGAGAGGAGCTCATTATGAGCGACATCATGAGGCCGATCCCGTTTTCGCAGCTGATGAACTGGATCATCGAGGAGCACAAGACTCAGGGCGCCGTCTTTGGCGTGCGCAAGATGGTCACGACCAACCAGGAGGGTGCGCTTCCCATTTTTGACGAGCGCATCGAGACTCCGTTTGGCCCGGCCGCCGGTCCCAACACGCAGCTTGCCCAGAACATCGTGGCCTCTTATGTGGCCGGTTCCCGCTTCTTTGAGCTTAAGACCGTTCAGGTTATGGACGGCGAGGAGCTCTCCAAGTGCGTCAACAAGCCCTGCATCGTGGCGCAGGACGAGTGCTACAACTGCGAGTGGTCGACCGAGCTCGAGGTTCCGCAGGCCTTTGCCGAGTACGTGAAGGCATGGTTTGCCTGCCACCTGATCGCTCGCGAGTACGGCCTGGGCAGCCCGGACGGCTTTGTCTTTAACATGTCCGTGGGCTATGACCTGGAAGGCATCAAGAGCCCCAAGGTCGATGCCTACATCGAGGGCATGAAGGACGCCAGCGGCTCTGACGTCTGGAATGAGTGCCGCGCATGGGCGCTTGCCAACCTGGACAAGTTTGAGCATGTCGACGCCGCATTTGTCGAATCCATCCCGGCGCGCGTCTCCAACTCCATTACCGAGTCCACGCTGCATGGCTGCCCGCCGGCCGAGATCGAGCGCATCGCGACCTATCTGATCACCGAGAAGAGCCTCAACACCTACATCAAGTGCAACCCCACGCTGCTGGGCTATGAGTTTGCCCGCCAGCGTCTGAACGAGCTGGGCTTTGACTACATCGTCTTCGATGACACGCACTTCCGCGAGGACCTGCAGTGGGCCGATGCCGTGCCTATGTTCGAGCGCCTGATTGCCCTGTGCGCCGAGCGCGGCCTGGAGTTTGGCGTCAAGCTGACCAACACGTTCCCCGTCGACGTGACGAGAAACGAGCTGCCTTCCACCGAGATGTACATGTCCGGCCGTTCGCTGTTCTCGCTGACCATCGAGGCCGCCCGTCGCATTACCGAGCAGTTCGATGGCAAGCTGCGCATCAGCTACTCCGGCGGTGCTACGGTCTACAACATCCGCGCCCTGTACGATGCCGGCATTTGGCCCGTCACCCTGGCGACCGACGTGCTCAAGCCCGGTGGCTACGAGCGCTTTAGCCAGATGGCCGGTGAGTTTACCGACCTGGATGGCAAGCCGTTCGCGGGCGTCTCTCTCGAGGCCGTGACTGCGATCCAGACCGACTCGCTCACCAACCCGCTCTACAAGAAGCCGCTGCGCCCGCTGCCCGACCGCAAGGTTGCCGGCAAGAGCCCGCTTTCCGACTGCTTTACCACGCCGTGCCGTACGAGCTGCCCCATCCAGCAGGATATTCCCGCCTACCTGGCGGCTGTTGACGAGGGCCGCTACGAGGACGCACTCAACATCATCATCGAGCGCAATGCCCTGCCGTTCATTACCGGCACCATCTGCCCGCATCCCTGCGGCCGTGCCTGCGAGCGTGCGTTCTACGAGCCCGAGGGCGCCCAGATTCGCGCCAGCAAGCTCAAGGCCGCCCGCGAGGCCATGACCGCCGTGCTGCCCAAGCTGCGCGCCCAGGCTGTTGCCAACGTCGGCGAGCGCAACGTTGCCGTTATCGGCGGCGGCCCGGCCGGCCTGGCGACGGCGTTCTTCCTGACGCGTGCCGGCGTGCCCGTCACCATCTTTGAGGCCCGCGACTCGCTCGGAGGCGTGGTCCGTCACGTGATCCCCGAGTTCCGTATCGCCAGCGACGATATCTCCCACGATGCCGAGCTCTGCCTGGCCTTTGGCGCCAAGGTGCAGCTCAACGCTCGCGTTGATTCCATCGACGAACTCAAGGCTCAAGGCTTTACTGACGTGGTCGTGGCCACCGGTGCCTGGATGCCCGGCTCTGCGGGCTTGGGCGAGGGTGCCGAGCTCGATGTGCTGGAGTTCCTCGAGGCCGCCAAGAAGGGCGAGAAACTCGAGCTGGGCGAGGACGTCGTGGTCATTGGCGCCGGCAACACCGCCATGGACGCGGCCCGCGTGGCCAAGCGCCTGGCCGGCGTGAAGAACGTGCGCCTGGTGTATCGCCGTACCAAGAAGCAGATGCCCGCCGACGAGGAAGAACTCGATCTTGCTCTTGCCGACGGCGTTGAGTTCTGCGAGCTGCTGGCGCCCAAGGCGCTCAACGGCTCCGTGCTGACCTGCGACGTTATGGAGCTCGGCGAGCCGGATGCAAGCGGCCGTCGCAGCCCCGTCGCCACGGGCGAGACTGTCGAGCTTTCCGCCACCACGGTGATCTGCGCCGTGGGCGAGGGCATCGATGCCAGCCTGTACGATGCCGTGGGCGTCGAGCACGACCGTCGCGGCCGTCTTGCCGCCACCTCCACCGGCGTTGAGGGCGTCTGGGCTGCGGGCGACTGCCGTCGCGGTCCTGCCACCGTGGTCGAGGCTATCGCCGACGCCGCCGAGGTCGCCCGTGCCATCGCCGGCGTGGACTTTAACAAGTACGCCGACTGCAACGAGCAGGCCGGCCGCGAGGATACCTGCTACGAGCGCAAGGGGTCGCTGTGCCGCGACAAGCGCAACTGCACCAAGACCCGCTGCCTGGGCTGCGGCTCGGTGTGCGAGGTCTGCTGCGACGTGTGCCCCAACCGCGCCAACGTGGCAATTAAGGTGCCGGGCCTGGCCAAGCATCAGGTCGTCCATGTCGACGGCATGTGCAACGAGTGCGGTAACTGCGCCGTGTTCTGCCCCTACCAGGAGGGTCGTCCCTACAAGGACAAGCTCACCCTGTTCTGGAGCGAGCAGGACATGGAGAACTCCGAGAACGAGGGCTTCCTGGCCGTGGACGAGGACCACTTTAAGGTCCGCGTCGCCGGCACGGTCCGCACCGTCTCGGTCGATGCCGTCAACACCGGTCTTCCCGAGGCCGTCCGCCTGACCATCAGGGCCGTGCGCGACAACTATCCGTACCTTCTTAAGAAATAGGCGAGTCTCTTATGGCCAAATCCATTCAACATAACGTGGCCTACGTTGCCTGCGGAAGTGGTTGCGCTTCCGCAGGCGGCGACGCCCGCTGCAGCGAAGGCTGCATTGGCTGTGGCGCCTGCGTCACGGCCTGCCCCCACGGCGCCATTGCGCTGGTCGATGGCATCGCCCGCGTGGATCGCTCCAAGTGCACGGGCTGTGGCCTGTGCGGCATGGCGTGCCCGCAGCGCGTGATTGCCTTCGTCCCCGGCTACCAGAACATTCTGGTGCGCTGCAACAACACCGATAAGGGCGCCATCGCTCGCAAGATCTGCGACACGAGCTGCATCGGTTGCGGCATGTGCGCTAAAAAGTGCCCTGCCGGCGCTATCCGCATCGAGGACAACTGCGCCCATATCGACGGCGTGGACTGCCTGTCGTGCGGCATGTGCGCCGTCGTCTGCCCGCATGGCGCCATCCACGACCGCACCGGCATCGCCGCCGGCGTGTAGAAGGGAATCACCATGGCACAGGAATTCACTTTTACCGTTAACGGCGTCGAGCGCACGACGACGGAGAATAAACCGCTGCTGCGCTACCTGCGCGACGACCTGCATATCCATTCCGCCAAGGACGGCTGCTCCGAAGGTGCTTGCGGTACCTGCACCATCCATGTGGACGGTGCGGCCGTCAAGGCGTGCGTGCTGACCACCGCTCTTGCCGCCGGCCGCAACATCGTGACCGTCGAGGGCCTGCCCGAGGACGTGCGCGAGGCCTTTGTGTACGCCTTTGGCGCCGTGGGCGCCGTGCAGTGCGGCTTTTGCATCCCCGGTATGGTCATGGCGGGCGCAGCGCTCATCGCCGAGGACCCCGAGCCCACCGAGGAGCAGATCAAGTACGCCATTCGCGGTAACGTCTGCCGCTGCACCGGCTACAAAAAGATTATCGAGGGCATCTCGCTGGCCGCTGCGGTGCTCCGCGGCGAAAAGCAGATCGACGAGGACCTGGAGCGCGGCGATGACTACGGCGTGGGCAAGCGCGCCTTCCGTATTGACGTGCGCAAGAAGGTGCTCGGCGAGGGCAAGTATCCCGACGACATCGACGAGCTCGATCAGCCGGGCCTGACCTATGCCAGCGCCGTGCGCTCCAAGTATCCGCGCGCCCGTGTGCTCTCCATCGATACCTCCAAGGCCGAGGCCCTGCCCGGTGTGGTGGGCATCCTGCGCGCCGAGGACGTGCCGGTCAACCAGGTCGGCCACCTTATCCAGGACTGGGACGTCATGATCGCGGCGGGCGATATCACCCGCTGCGTGGGTGACGCCATCGTACTGGTGGTTGCCGAGGACGAGGCGACGCTCGAGAAGGCCAAGAAGCTCGTAAAGATCGATTACGAGCCGCTGGAGCCCGTGCGTAACATTGTCGAGGCCAGGGCTGCCGACGCCCCTCGCCTGCACGACAGCTTCTTTGCCTTCGGCAACACGGTGGAGCTCAAGGACAACGTGTGTCAGAGCCGCCATGTGACGCGCGGCGACGCCGCCAAGGCGCTGGCGGAGAGTGCGTTCACCGTGACGCAGCGCTTTACCACGCCCTTTACCGAGCATGCCTTCTTGGAGCCCGAGTGCGCCGTTGCCTTCCCGTACAAGAACGGCGTCAAGGTGCAGTCGACCGACCAGGGTGCCTACGACACGCGCAAAGAGTGTGCCCACATGTTTGGCTGGGACAACGAGCCCGAGCGCGTGGTCGTCGAGACCATGCTCGTGGGCGGCGGCTTTGGCGGTAAGGAGGACGTTTCGATCCAGCACCTGGCCGCGCTCGCCGCATATAAGTTCCAGCGTCCTGTGAAGTGCAAGCTCACGCGCGCCGAGTCGCTCGCTTTCCATCCCAAGCGCCATGCCATGGACGGTACCTTTACGCTGGGCTGCGACGCCGAGGGCAACTTTACCGGTCTGGACTGCGAGATCAACTTTGACACCGGCGCCTACGCGTCGCTGTGCGGCCCGGTGCTCGAGCGCGCCTGCACGCATGCCGTCGGCCCCTACAAGTACCAGAACACTGACATTCGCGGTTTTGGCTACTACACCAACAACCCGCCCGCCGGCGCGTACCGCGGCTTTGGCGTTTGCCAGTCCGAGTTTGCGCTCGAGAGCCTGATCGACCTGCTGGCAGAGAAGGTCGGCCTGGATCCGTGGGAGATTCGTTACCGAAACGCCATCGAGCCGGGCGAGGTTTTGCCCAACGGCCAGATTGCCGACTGCTCCACGGCGCTTAAGGAGACGCTGCTCGAGGTCAAGGATGCCTACTATGCGCATCCCGGACATGCCGGTATCGCCTGCGCCATGAAGAACGCCGGTGTGGGTGTGGGCCTGCCCGATGCCGGCCGCTGCAAGATTCGCATCGAGGACGGCGTGGCTGTGGTCTATGCCGCCACGTCCGACATCGGCCAGGGCTGCAACACCGTCTTTTTGCAGGACGTTGCCGAGGCATGCGGCCTGCCGCTTCGCTGCATTGCCAACGGCGAGTGCTCCACCGAGAACGCTCCCGACTCCGGCACCACGTCTGGTTCGCGTCAGACGGTCGTGACCGGTGAGGCCGTGCGCGGTGCCGCCTTCCTGCTGCGCGATGCCATGCTTGACATCGAGGCCGGCAAGTCTGCGCCCGCCGCTCCCGTGAATGCACATGGCGACGGCGTCAAGATCGAGTACGACGACGGTCGCGCCTATCAGCTGCACACGCAGGAGCTCGTCGCTGGTCAGGGTATGCATCCTCAGGATCCCGCGGCCGCCATCAAGGCGCTCGAGGGATGCGAGTTTGGCTACGTGTACCTGGAGCCGACCGACAAGCTGGGCGCCGACGTTCCCAACCCCAAGAGCCACATCTGCTACGGCTTTGCCACGCATGTGGTCATTTTGGATGATGACGGTCGCGTGAGCGAGGTCTATGCCGCGCACGATTCCGGCAAGGTGGTCAACCCCATCTCCATCCAGGGTCAGATCGAAGGCGGTGTGCTCATGGGTATGGGCTATGCGCTTACCGAGGACTGGCCGCTCAAGGACTGCGTACCCCAGGCAAGGTACGGTACGCTCGGGCTGTTCCGTGCGCCCGAAATACCGGATATCCACGCCATCTACGTGGAGAAGGACGAGCTGCTGCCCGTGGCATACGGCGGCAAGGGCATCGGCGAGATCGCAACGATCCCCACGGCGCCCGCCGTACAGAACGCCTATCGCGCATTTGACGGCAAGCTGCGTCCGGATCTGCCCATGGTGGATACGCCCTACAGCCGCGCTCGTCACCGCGGGTAGGGTAGAGCGCGGACGGCATTGCTGACGGGCAGTTCGCGCTCAGCATCAACTACATACGCTGCGCCTTTGGCCCCGGCTCCATCGCGAGTCGGGGCCTTTTGTTTGGAGCGGAAACTGCGTCCCGGAATTGCCAGGGACTGCGGACGATTTTCTGGACCGCTAAATCGCGGCCATCCCCAGCGACGACCGGTAGTCGTCCGGCGTCGCGCCACCGAGCGCGTCGCTTGCCCGCTCGGAGTTGAAGCGCCCTATCCACGCGCCGAGGGCCTCGATGAACTCCCCGGGCGACCAGCCGGACCAGTCCCTCCCGTGGAAGAACTCCTTCTTGAGCAGGCCGAAGAAGCCCTCCATCGCGGCGTTGTCGGGGCTGCAGCCCTTCCTCGACATCGATCTGACCAGGCCGTTCTCTTCGCATATCTTTATCCAGCCTGGCCAGCGATAATGACCGCCCCTATCCGAATGCACGGCCGGGTGGTCGCCCTCGTCGAGCCACTCACACGCTCCGAGCAGCGAGGAGTTCGCCATCTCGGCATCGGGAGACGTGGAGATCGACCAGCTCAGCGGCATTCCGTCGAAACAGTCGACGATTGGCGAGAGATAGGCCTTGCCGGCGGGGATGCGGAACTCGGTGACGTCCGTTATCCATGCCTCGTTCGGGCTGTCGGCGCGGAAGTGGTGCTTTCCCCGCTCGTCTAGCAGTAGGTTCGGAGGCGCTGCGGACGTCTCGCCCTCGTAGGAGCTGTAGCGCCGCTTCTTCTTGGCGGCGCATGCGACCAGGTTCTCCTCGGCCATAATGGCACGCACGGTCCACTCGCCGACTCGGCTCTCAGATCCAGACCCGGCGTTGACCTCGGCGACGATGCGCCTGTAGCCGTAGGTGCCGCCGCTGGATTCGAACGCCGCTATTACCGCCTCCCTGGCGGCCGCGCGTTCCTCGGCCTCGCCTTTGAGCTGCACGTTCCTCGCGTACTCGTAGCTGCTCTTGGCCATGCCCACCACGGGGAGCAGCTCGCAGAGCTTATACTTGGTCCTCAGCGCCGTCACCATCGCCGCCTTCTCCGCGTTGGCCAGGCGGTCCGGGTCGGCGCCCGGGTCTTTTTTTACTATCTCGAGGGTCGCCTGGCGTACGTCGAGCTCAAGCTGCACCTTTCTGAGCTGCATCTTCGCCTCTCGCAGCATATCTTGAAGCTGCTCGATGTCATCGGGCAGGTCGTCGAACTCCTTGCTCACGGGTTCCCCCTTCTTCTCGGGGCC
>CAJMEW010000001.1:0-173167 GCA_905212545.1 uncultured Collinsella sp. | reverse complement strand
GTTCGCCATGTCGTAGAAGTCGCAGGCCCTGCCGCATACGGGGCAGCGGCGCTGCTCGCGCTTGTAGGGCCGGACGCTCACGACGATGCGCTCGGCCTCGATGCGCGCGCCCAGGACGACCGTGCGGGCCAGACCGAGGGCGAGAAGTAGTAGACTCTTCATGCGTCACACCTCTTCGGTTGTCTGAATTTGGCTTAGCAATCATAGGCGGATGACGCGGAAACGGCCCCTCCCGGGGCCGTTTCAGTTCCAGATCGTTGTTTTCGCCCGCTGAGCTGGGCCTATGCCGGAATCTCTCCCACAGAAACCACCGAAGAGCCTAAGTAAATCATTTGGCAAGCCGCCATATCCACTTGGCAGTAAGCCTTCTTCTACGAGCTGAGAAGACCATAGGGAGATGATCTCATCCTCGTCTTTCTTGCTAAGTTTTCCTAGAATATCATCAATATCGATGCCCTGAACTTTATCGTTAAGGTATGCGAACAAGATCCGAATGAGGGCCTTGGCCATCGAAGACAACTCGCGATTGATTTCTTTCTTTACCTCATTAGCGACTCCGTCGCCCAATTTTGTTTCTTTATTCATATCCTTTATCCTTCTTAACGGCATGTCCCGAAGCAATATGCTCCGACTCGTCAACAAAGGAAGCACTTGCTAAGCAAGCGCATACCCCCTCTTGAAACGCTCGTCGAAGGGGCAGAAATCGCTATAAAAATGGCCGTCAATAAGCTGCGAACCGTTCGGTTGACGTATCGACCGCCTTGATTCCTCGTTTTCCTCCTTTGTTGTTTTGTGTAGCCCTAAACTGAGTACAATTCGGAGCCGGTATTCAATCAATCTTCTATTGGTAGTCGTTTGCATACGAGCTATAGAAGAGCGCCTTGCAATCGACATCGCTGTAGTCCATAACAGCATCCTGTACATCGGCGCGCAAGAGGTTAAGCACCTTGTATACGCCCCCTCCCATGTCCCCAACGAAAAGCACCTGCTTAAATACGTTGGGATACTCACGCAGATAGGCAACGTAACCCCTGAGCTTGGCAAGCGTGTCACTGAGGAAATCACCGTGCGGGTCGACGATTGACGGTTTGATTGTCCCGTCACCGTCCTTCGCGAAGAAGAGGAAGTCTGGATGCAGGGCCTTGCGTCCCACCGAAGACATGTACGGAATCGAAAACGCCTTAGCAGACATGCTGCCCGACGGATTGCGATAGAAGGCAACCGTGCGATTCTTTGCCAATTCGTTCCTAACGATATAGTCTTCCGCCGGGTTCAGGTCGAGCGGGCAGAGGCCGTCCTCTTTCTGCACGATATGGCACGGATATTTAGCGAAGTCGTCCGACGTGCTGGTAGACGTGGGCCACTCTATCTTTGTGAGGCGCTTGCCCTCGGTTTCACGGGCCAGCTCGTCGTAGCGCTGCTTTGCCGCGTCGTTAAGGTAGTCATAATCGCCAGATCCATCGACCTTATCGAAGTATTCCTTTCGGCATTGAGCCGCCCAGCCCTCGAGCGCATCAACGATGGCCTGCGTGCGCACCGCTGCGGCAAGGCGCAGGTCGCACTCGGGCCGCCCAAGCTCCTTGAAGTTGGCGCGACGATACTCATTCGCAAACTCCTTAGTGAAATGCATGTCGGCGTCGCGGGCGGCCTTTCTGAGGCCCTCGGCGTCCGTGCGGGCCTCCTCCTGCTCCTGGTCCTCGGTCTCGTTGAGCTTGTCGAGTGTGATCTTGACGGTCTCGGCAACCTCTACGTCGTGTTTGGCTTCGCGGTACTCGTCCTCGTTAGCAACGATGTATCCCTTGAGCTTCTGGACGAACTGTTTTTTCACGTCGGCCGCGGCATTGACATCGAGGCCAGTCTCGACAAGCAGAGTCGCCGTCTTAACCAGGCTCTGGAATTCGTTCCTGGCCTTTTTCGGAATGCGCTGCACGGGGATGGAATCGAAGGCTGTGCGGATGCCCTGCCACTCCTGATGCGTGAAAGACTGCTCACGCTTGGTGGGCGGCTTGGGCTTTGCCATGGGCACGGGTATTACGACCGAGACGGGCTGGGTCGGCTCGGTCTGTGCGGAACTTGGCTCAGGTGTCGCAGGTTGCTGCGGGGCAGACGCTGCAACGTAGTTGCCCGTTGCGGGCCGAGGCGCCAGCTCCGCTTCTGGCGCCGGGACGTCGACGGGCCTGACCGCCGAGGCAAGCGAGGGCTGCGCTCCCTGCATGTCCAACGGCTCCTGAATCGCGATGCCGGCAAGCGGCGCCTGGTAGCCGGGTTGTGCCTGCCGCGCCGCCTCGATGGCTTTCTCGTTCTCCTCGTACGCCTTGAGCTCCTGTTGGTAGTCGGCTTCGGACTTGGGCGCAGCCGCCGTGATAGTCACGGGGTTGAGAACGATGTTCTGCTTGCCGATGGAGCTCTCGCCCATGTCGTCCTTGCGGCCCATGAGGTAGTCGACCACGTCCTGAGTGCTCTCGGGATTGAACTGGGGCAGGTAGCAGGCGACGGAGTTCAAAAGATCATCGGATTCGATGCGCCGCGCAAGTGGAGTGCGTACCATACGTCCCACGAGCTGTGCGATATAGGTCGAGTCCGAACGCCTGCGCTGCGAGAAGATGACCTCCGCTCGCGGGCAGTCCCATCCGTTGGAGACAGCCTCCTTGGCGAAGAGCACGCGAATGCGCGAGGCGTCCTGAACGAACTCGGGTTCGACATAGGGAATAAGGTATTTTCCCGCCGCGATGTCCTTATGCTCGCCGAAGACGTTGGCGAACGACATCGCCTCGGAAAGGCCGGGGACCAGGCCCGTGATCTGGTCGCACATCTCAGCCAGGGCCGAGTTGCTCACGTTGTCCGCCGCTTGGATGAGCAGCAGCGGGTTGACGGGGCTCTCGCCCTCACGGGCACAGTACTCGCCCCATTCGCGGCAAGTCAGGGCATAGCGCTCGCACGCCATAGTGAGGTACTGGTGCTCGACCGGGTCGTCCTTCTCTGGCACGCGCAACTCGATGATGTCCTTGAGCAGACCTGACTCCTGGACCTCGCGAGGGGTCACAGCGACCTTTGGCATACGTACGCGATCGGCGCGCTGGTCCATGGCCGCCTCGAACCTCTGCGGCGTGGCAGAGACCCCGACGACGATGGGCATCGCTGCACGGCCGTCGAGCCCATCAATGAGGCTGGCGTAGATCGTCGCGGTTCCGCGCTCGCTCGAGGCATTGGCCCCCAGACCGCGATGGGCCTCGTCTATGAACAGATAGAGGTTACGCTCCGGGTCCCTGATGGTGCGGTCAAGGATGTCCCAGAACACGCGGCCGGAGTTGGCCTCACTACCCTTGGTGAGCAGGCCGTTCTTACTGAGTAGGTCCTTGCTGAGGAAATAGACGTGGCGCGGCTCGAGAATGTCGTGCGCGGCTCCGAAGTCGTTGGTAATTGTGACCAGGTGGCGCCTGTCAAGGATGCTGTCTGCCAGCTTGTCCGCCACGTTTGAGAAACGCACGCTCGTCTGCTCGTTCAGGCTCGGGGAATCCGAGAGCCAAAGAACGACGGCATTCTCGTCGGGCATGAGGCTCAGATCGTCGTCTCCGAAGAAGAGCGCTTCGATCGTCGCTGCGCACATGACCGTTTTGCCCGACCCCGTGGGAGATGCGAGGCATATCGAGGACAGCTCGCCGTCCTGCTCGTAGCGTCGGCGCATCGACTGCAACTTGTTCGCCAGGGTCGCGACCGCACCGGCTTGGAAATCCTTAAGTTCGACTCTCATGTTTACCTCACCGCATCCTCGGCGGCAATCTTGAACGATTGCAGGTAGTTCTCGTACAGGCGGACGACGTCGAGCCCAGGCAGTTGTGCCTTGACGGAGGCGTATCGAGCCGTGTCGTCCGTGATCACATAGGCGCACCCTATGCTGGCATTCTGCTTGACGGCGTCTATGAAAGCGCCGACCGAAGCAAAGTCGAAGAGGACGGCGTAGGCGTCGGCCATGGCAAAGCCCGGCTGCTCGTGCTTGATGATGCTGCCACGCGAACCAGCGCGCAGCCAGAGCAGGGGCGCGATCTCCTCGAAGGCCACGCCCAGCTCGACGGCGTCCGGGTCTTCGTAGGTGAGGTCAAAGAAGACGGCGTTTTCCTCGAAGCCGTCGGCCATGGGGAACTCGTCGGTGAACTTGTAGTCACCCTTGATGGAATCGCCCTCGGGCGTCTTGCCCGTGATGGCCGCCGTGACGCGTGGTTTGGTAACGTACTGGCAGATGCCCAGCGCCTCCCATTCGGGGTCGCCCTGGCGAAGACCGCGCTTGGTGAGCTTTTTGGATTCGTCCTCGGAGACCTCGTTATTCGTTACGCTGATGGAGCGCCTGCGCCCGCCGTCCTGATGGTTCAAGCGCATGACGGCATGTGCCGTGGTGCCCGATCCTGAGAAGAAATCGACTACAAGGGCGTCGGGCTTGTCGGCAACAACGGAAGCGATTGAGAGCTCGGTCGCATAAAGGGACTTTGGAAATGTGAAGCGCCTATCGCCGATGAACTTTTTGATATATCGGCTCCCGTATTCACCGGCAGAGAACTGCGTGCCACTCCAAACAGTTGTTGGAATGGCAGAGCGCTCTCCCTGCTCTTCGAGAAGCAAGGACCCATCCTCAGCCTTCCCGATGAGTTTAATTTCTCCATTCTTGAGACGCTCCTCTTGGAAATCTCCTAGGTAAAGGAGGGAGTACCGATCACTCTTTTTGTTGTACTCACCTACTTTTGCGCACCCGCGATCAAGCTTGGCCTGTAGAGCATTCTGGGAGATCCTCCAAGTCGCCTCTCGGCCATCGGTCCTAATAGGCCAAACTGCCCTGAGACCCGTTTTTGTCGGTATCTTTGTCCAGTCTTGTTCAAGGGGGAGAGAAGCGCCGAGCTCCTTAATTGTCGCGGTCTCCTCATCGATATAGATGGGATAGAAGAGGTTCGGCCTTGCGGTGCGAGCGGCATTGGGACCGCCCCTCAGCAGCCACTTTTTCCTCAAGTTCTCCGAACTCAACGGAATAGAGCCTGCGGTCCACTTGGCACGGCGCGGCGGTGCCAAAAAAGCAAAAGACAGCGTACTCGTCAGCTCTCTTGAACTGGTTGCCGCGGGCAACCCCGTTCTTGTTTATGGTGATTGAAACCGTCTGGATACCGGTCGCGTTGGGAAAAACGCTCTCTAAAAGAAGCTCAAGCCTTGCGTACTCCTTCTCGTCGATCGTCACGATGAGTACGGAATCGTTGGGGTTGAGCAGCTGCTTGGCGAGCTTGAGGCGGCGCTCCATGAAGGCAAGCCACTTGGAGTGGCGATAGGCGTCGGAGCCGTCGACGTAATCGTTGTTGTATTTCCAGTCGCGGGCGCCAGTGTTATAGGGAGGGTCAATATATATGCAGTCCACTTTGCCTGCATAGGCAAAGGCCAAGGTTTCAAGAGCATGGTAGTTTTCGCCGTTGATGACTACTTGATAGGGCTTATCGCCACCGCGCTCGACACGCCCAGTCTCTTTGAGGCCAGCATAAATCGGCTGGTCATATTCAGCAACAGGCACGACATCGTCGACAGCAACGGAGCGGGGCTCACATTCGTTTTCGTCATATGAGGGCGATTGATATGGCTTTAGATCAGCAACCCCCCCCCGAACGGCATTTACCAACCATAGCAGTTGGGAGCTAGAGTCCTCTTTTTTACCACGCTCGGGAAGCACCTGTACGACATCGCCCTCCATGATAGGTTTGCCATAAAGGCGAAGTCGCTCTGGACGGTTGTGTTCAAATACAAGCCCAAACTGGCGCTGCGCAGCAAAGGCGCGGATGTCGGCAGCGAGCTGACGATCGCCCAGCTTGACAGCGCGATCAACAAGGTTCTGAACGACCGCTTGCGCCGTCTGAGACATCACTTCTCCCCCTTGCACTTCTCGTCAATCCATTCGCGCAGGACTTTAGCCACCGTCTTATCCTGGCGCGCGGCATAGGACTTAAGAGCCCGCTTATCCTCGCGGGTTATCGAGAGCGTGAACTTATCTAGCTCCCTTTCGGCATGAACAGCCTGATCTTCCTCCATGATCGCCCCTCCGAATTGACCTGTTCTACGTTCCTTAATTGACCGAAATCATTTTACTTCAGAATAAGTAATTACGTAATTACGTATGCCAATTTGAGCCATGCATCACTCAATCACTAGTCAGTATTCGTTGACGAATCGTTGGGGATAACGAATATATCGAGGTAGACAGTCGTTTTTACCGTCTGTGAGTACCAGCAAATCGATACTCAAAACGTCGTGAGTACATTTTGAGTACCAGTCCGAGCGGCCTCTTGCGGGCGGACGCGATCTGCCGGTCAGCATTAATTGAAATAAATTGATGGCGTTGCTTCGGTAATTGAAAACACTTTAAAAAATACCAGCAAACAATAATCACAGCTAAACAGCTTGAGAGATTGCGTGGCTGGTTTGCATGTACCACATACACCACAATGCACAAGCATCCATGGCACGCAAATAAAAAACGAGGGAGGCCGCATCCGACCTCCCTCGCAAAGAGCTATTTACTATTCCCACTCGATGGTCGCGGGCGGCTTGGACGTGATGTCGTAGCACACGCGGTTGGCGCCGGGAACCTCGGCAACGATGCGGCCGGAAATGCGGGCCAGCACGTCGTAGGGCAGCTTGGCCCAGTCGGCGGTCATGGCATCGCTGGACTCGACGGCGCGCAGGATGATCGGGCGCTGATAAGTGCGCTCGTCGCCCATAACGCCAACGGACTTGATGTCGGGCAGGACCGCGAAATACTGCCAGCAGCTGTGCTCGGAGTTGCGCTCGCCGGTCTGCTCAAACAGACGCTGGTTGTAGGCATCGAGCTCCTCGCGCACGATGGCGTCGGCGTTCTTGAGGATCTTGAGCTTCTCCTTGTCGACCGCACCGATGATGCGGATGGCCAGACCCGGGCCCGGGAAAGGCTGGCGGAACACGATGTGACCCGGCAGGCCCAGTGCCAGACCAAGCGCGCGGACCTCGTCCTTAAAGAAGTGATCAAGCGGCTCAATGAGGTCGAAGTGTACGCCCTCGGGGAACGGGATCAGGTTGTGATGGCTCTTGATGGTGGCCGTCTTGCCGCCCGTCTTGCGAGCGCCGGACTCGATGATGTCGGGGTAGATGGTGCCCTGAGCCAGATACTTGACCGGCTTGCCATCGGTCTCGAGCTGCTGCGCCACGGCGAAGAACTCTTTCCAGAACTGCGTACCGATGATGCGGCGCTTCTCCTCGGGCTCGGTCACGCCGGCCAGAAGCTCGGCATAGCGGTCCTCGGCGTGGACGTGGATAAAGTCAACGTCAAACTGCTTGGTGAAGACCTCCTCAACCTGCTCGGGCTCGCCCTTGCGCAGCAGACCGTGGTTGATGAACACGCAGGTCATCTGCTTGCCCACGGCGCGGGCGCCCAGCGCGGCCACGACGGAGGAGTCGACGCCACCGGACAGGGCCAGAATCACGCGGTCGTCGCCGACCTTCTCGCGGAACTCGGCCGTCATGGTCTCGACCAGGTTGTCCATGCTCCAGTTGGGCTCCAGGCCGCAGATCTCAAACAGGAAGTTGCTCAGCAGCTGCTGACCGTACTCGGAGTGCTTGACCTCGGGGTGGAACTGCGTGGTGAAGATCTTGCGCTCGACGCACTCCATGGCAGCAACCGGGCACACGTCGGTGCTGGCGGTAACGGTAAAGCCCTCGGGCACCTCGGAAACGGCGTCGCGATGGCTCATCCACACGGTCTGCTCCATGGGCGTGGAGTTAAAGAGCTTGGCGCCTGCCGTGCGCGTGATGGTGGCGCGGCCGTACTCGCCCACCTCGGAGTGGCCGACCTTGCCGCCGAGCGTCACGGCCGTGATCTGATGGCCGTAGCAAAAGCCCAGGACGGGAAGGCCCAGGTCAAAGATGGCAGGATCGATGGACGGAGCGTCCTCGGCGTACACGGAGGCCGGGCCGCCGGAAAGGATGAGCGCAGAGGCGTTCATCTCGCGAATCTCGTCGGCCGAGATGTCGCAGGGGACGATCTCGGAATACACGTTGAGGTCGCGGACGCGACGGGCAATGAGCTGACCGTACTGCGCACCAAAGTCGAGTACGAGGACCTTTGCGGAAGCCTTTTGATCCATGGTTCCCCCTCTTGTTGGCGGGGAGCCGGTGCCCACCCGCGTGAATGAACGAAAATAACCTCCATAGTGTACACGTTATATGGGGTTTCTTGCCCCTCGCAGCCATCAGCGCACGGCAAACGCACGACCTGGGCCCCTATTTGACGGCAATTGAAGTGTTACCAAACGTTACGGATGATGTAATACGTTTGAACATTGGACGCCCTGTGCCACAATACTGCCGAACGACTCCGCCTCTGTGGCGGCAAATACGATAGGAATACCAGCATGAAGCGCATCCTTCTCATCGCCACGGGCGGCACCATCGCATCGACCGAGGACGGCAACGGCCTCTCCCCCGCCCTGACCGGTGAGGAGCTCGCCCAGAGCGTCCCCGAGATCTCGGGCCTCTGCGAGCTCGACGTCATGCAGCCCATGAACATCGACAGCACAAATATGCGCCCCAGTGACTGGATGCGTATCCGCGACGTCGTCGTCGAGGGTTATGCCGACCACGACGGCTTCGTGATTCTGCACGGTACCGACACCATGAGCTATACCGCGGCAGCGCTTTCCCACCTGATTCAGGACAGCCCCAAGCCCATCGTGCTCACCGGCTCGCAAAAGCCCATGGGCAATCCTTTTACCGACGCCAAGCTCAACCTGTACCAGAGCCTGCTCTATGCGCTCGACGAGCATTCGCACGACGTCTCGATCGTGTTTGGCGGCGTCGCCATTGCCGGCACGCGCGCCCGCAAACAGCGCACCATGAGCTTTAACGCGTTCATTAGCGTCAACTATCCGCCCATTGCCTACATCCGCAATGACCGCATCGTGCGCAACGGGCTTCACGGCACGCATCAGGGCGAAAACCCGGTGCGTTTCTACGACAGCATCGACCCGCGCGTATTTGTACTCAAGCTTACGCCCGGCGTAAACCCGGGCATCCTCGACGCCCTTGCCGATAGCTACGATGCTGTAATCCTTGAGACCTTTGGCATTGGCGGTATTCCCGAGTTTGGCGAGTCCGGCGATTCGTTCCAAGAGGCAATTTTCCGCTGGGTCGATTCGGGTCGCACCGTCGTTATGACCACGCAGGTCCCCGAAGAGGGCCTCGATCTGGGCGTTTATGAGGTCGGCCGTGCTTACGCCGATCATCCGGGTATTTTGCGCGGCGACGACATGACCACCGAGACGCTCGTGGCCAAGACCATGTGGGCGCTCGGCCAGTCACGCGATGCGGCAGAGATTCAGCGCCTGTTCTACAGCCAAGTCAACCACGACCGTATCCCGATGGCGTAATTCAGTTTTCGACGGGTATCCCCTATTCGATGCCCTCGAGAAGCTCTGACACCGTCATGCCGAGTGCGGGCGCGATCTTAAATAGAACCTTGAGCGTGAAATTTGCCGTCCCATCTTCGATTCGGTCGAGGTAGGGTCGGCTGATTCCTGTCGCCACACAAAAATCAACCTTGGAGATACCAAGGTCCCTGCGTGTCTCTTCAACCCGCCTGCCAAGAATCTGTTTCGCACGTTCGTCCATGCAGACGAGTTTGAAATGGGGCCGAACATAAACGTAAACTATAGTTTACGTTTTGCCGAATACACAGGAGTTTTCTATGTCGGGTTCTTCGGTCCGCATGCACCGAACTACGCTTCGCACAAACAGCGCACCGCCCAAGCTCGTCGTCGTTGAAGCCGAATGCCTTTCACCCGATGAGCGCACAGCATTTGCATTGCTATCAAGTCGCGTCGCCGCCGTTCTGGTCCCTTGCCCGGCGCAAGGCGAACTTGCCATCCAATGCCAGGCGCACAGCTGCTCACTCAATCAGGCTGCCGTAATCGTAACCAGCCAGCGCGGCCTGCCGCTCCTTTTAGAAGCCGGTACCGCACTCGCCCTTCGCGGCGCCGGATACGAAAACGAGGCCGCCGCCGACATGGTCTTTAAACCACGATCGAGCGGCGGCCTCGCAGCAGCCATTGAATATGCGTGCAGGCTCGTTGTCTAAAAGGACAAGCTAGAAACCAAAGCCAAAGCCCGTTCCGGTAATCGCCGAGTACATAAAGTAAACGTTGATCACGTTGAGGAATACACCCGTGATGCAACCGTTGCGCAGGTAGCGCTCGCACACGATGCGTGCCATGGCGGCGGAGTCATCATTGTTTTTAGCCTGGCGTCCTGCCGTAAAGTACGTCGCCACGCTCAGCAGTAGGTTGAGCACCGGCAGTGCCAGCAGCTCGTAGCTCTTGCCCCAGCGCGTCACCTCGCCGGCTACGTTAAACTTCGTTGCCACCTCGGGACCAATGTTGGGGATCACAAACGCTGCGACCACCAACGGAATCACCGCAAGTACGAGCAGCGCAATGCCCATGTAGCCAGCTTTTTTGCCGTATTTAAACATATGCGTCGCCCTTACACGTTAAAGCGGAAGTGCACGACGTCGCCATCGGCCATGACATAGTCCTTGCCCTCAATACGCAGCTTGCCGGCGGCCTTGGCGCCCTGCTCACCGCCGAGCTCGATGTAGTCGTCATAGCCAATGACCTCGGCCTTAATAAAGCCACGCTCAAAGTCGGTGTGGATGACGCCGGCGGCCTGCGGGGCGGTCGCGCCCTGGCGAACCGTCCAGGCCTTGACCTCCATCTCGCCGGCCGTAAAGAACGACTGCAGACCGAGCAGCTTATAGGCCGCCTGCGCGAGCACGTCCAGACCGGGCTGCTCCAGGCCCAGGCTCTCCAGGTAGTCGGCCGCATCCTCGGGATCGAGCTCAGAAAGCTCGGCCTCGATCTTGGCGCAGATCGGCAGTGGCTTGACGCCATCGATGGGCGCCAGGTCCTCGTTGAGCATGTCCTCGTCTACGTTGGCCACATACAGGATGGGCTTCATGGTGAGCAGGAACAGGCCCTTGGCGGCGGCGCGCTCCTCGTCGGTCATCTCCATGGACGCGGCGCGCTTACCCTCGTTGAGCCAGTCGAGCAGGCGCTTGGCGACCTCAAACTTGGGCATGAGCTCCTTGTCGCGCTTGGCCTCCTTCTCGAGCTTAGGCAGCTGCTTCTCGAGCGTGCCCATGTCGGCCAGGATAAGCTCGGTCATGATGGTGTCGGCATCGCCGGCGGGATCGACGAACTCGCCGGTGCGGCCCACCTCGCGCATGACGTTGGGGTCCTTAAAGTAACGCACGACCTCGCAGATGGCGTCGGTCTCGCGAATGTTGGCCAGGAACTGGTTGCCCAGGCCCTCGCCCTCGTTAGCGCCCTTCACCAGACCTGCGATGTCGACGAACTCGACCGTCGCCGGCACAATGCGGCCCGGGTTGACGATGTCGGCGAGCTTTTGCAGGCGGCTATCGGGCACGTCGACGATACCGACGTTGGGGTCGATCGTGGCGAACGGGTAGTTGGCGGCAAGGCCGGTCTTTTTGGTAAGCGCGGTGAACAGCGTCGACTTGCCCACGTTGGGCAGGCCCACGATACCGATGGAAAGGGACACGACAGCTCCTTTTGGTACAAGCATTTCAAACTGCATAAGTATAGCGCCGCCGCAGCATCTGGGCGAACCCGGACACCACGGCGGCACGAATGAAGCAGAGATAGAGCTCGCTGACTAGTCCGCGAGCTTTTCCACCTGGTCGAGCATCTTGTCGAGCTTGGCCTTTGCCTCGGCCTTGACCTTCTCAGCCTCTTCGTGAGCCTTCGCCTTCTGGGCGGCCTTTTCCTCGGCCTCGGGGTCGACGACGACCAAGTTGGACGCATCGTGCTCAACAAGCTTGAGCGCATGTTCGGGGCACACCTTGACGCAGGCACCACAGCCCAAGCAATACGTGGACTCCAACGCGAAGCGGCCGCTTCCCACCAAATCGCAGGCGAACGTGGGACATACATTGACGCACTCGCCGCACGACGTGCACTTGTCAAAATCGCACTCCGGCGTGCTCACCTGCATGTTCTGGGCAAGCTCGGGGTGGTTTTGCAGCGTCGAGAGCACCAGCTGCCGCCCGTGCGTGAGCGAACGGCGACGCTTGGTCGTCGTGGTGCCGCACATGGTGTTGAGCGTACGCTCCAACTGGGTAATCTGATGGCGGTGGGCTTTGAGCTTCTGCGTCACCGAGGCCAGCGCCGCCGTTGCCGGGTTGAGCTTGGTCACGGTAAGGCCCGTGGTGCGGGCGATTTTTTCCATGTACTCCTTGCGCTCGTACTCGCGGCGCTTATGGCACTTGAGGCTCTTGGGATCGACCTCCAGGCCCATACCCGTGCCCGCCCACTCCTCGGCGGTAGCAATGGCCTCGCCCAGGATGTCCTCGCCACCGGTGTTACGGCACTTATCGCACACGCCCAGCGGCAGGTACACGCTCACGTTAGGATAATCGGCCAGCACCGAGAACCAGGTCTCGGCCGTAATATCACCCACACAGGCGACAACAACCTCGTTCTCGCGCGGCATGCGCTTAAGGGCACGCGTGCAGGTAACGTAGGCGGTCTCGTGGCTCGTAGCCGCCGAGACGATGTCGTCGTAGACGTTTTTGGGTGCAAGGCGCGGAGAGATGATCGCCTCCGTCGGGCAAGCAGCAGCGCACAGACCGCACTTACGGCAACTGTCGAGAATCTCGATAGCATCTTCCTCGATCTCAATGGCGTTCACCGGGCACACGTCCATGCACGCGGTACAGCCGCTCTTCTCGTTCTTGCAAGCCAGGCACGGTATGGTGTTACCGCGCGGGCGCTCCTTGTAGTCAGCAGGATTCCACTGCGGAGCCGACGGATCGAGCGCGTCGGTCACACCGCCAAGCGGGTCTTTAAAAAAATCCAAGCCCTTGCTGATTTCGATGATGTCATCAAACAGATCGTGTTCCTGCGCCATGCGCGGCCCCTCCCTGAGCAGTGCAAACAAGCAAGAGATAATGATACGCCATCGGCCCACGCCTCGGGCAAATTACATGCGGCGCATCTTTACGGCAAATAGCCTACGGGCTATCGCCGCCTCGATTGCACAAGGCCAATCAAGCGCCAAGCTATGCCTCACGCATGAGCTGCACGAGCTTTTGTTTGGTCACCTTGGCCTGCTCGTTGGCCATGTTGCGCTCGTTCTTAAAAGTTGCGTCCGCAACGCTCAGCAGGTCGGCATCGGAAATCTCGCCAAGGCCCAGCTCCTCGAGCGTCGTCGGCAGACCAACGCGCTGGCAAAACTCGAGCATCTGATCAAGCTCGGGCGCACGCTCCAGGCGCAGCTGTACCACCAGGCCAAATGCCACGGCCTCGCCGTGCATGGCCTTGCACTCGGGCAAAATCGTCAGGCCGTTGGCGATCGCATGCGCCAGCGCCAAACCGCCACTCTCAAAGCCAACGCCCGAAAGCAGAATATTGCACTCGATCAGACGCTCAACCGCCGGCGATATACGGCCCTTTTTGAGATCGCGCTTGGCAGCGACACCGCACTCCATGAGCGTGTCGTAGCAGGCACGAGCCGCAACCAGGGCCAAGTGCCCCGGCGCACCACCGTGCTCGTTAGTGCCGTGCGCTGCGACGCACGAACGCGCCTCGAAGTACGTTGCCAGTGCATCGCCCATACCAGCGACCGTCATACGCAGTGGGGCCGCCGCGACCACGTTGGTATCGACCACGACCAGGTCTGGATTCTTCTCGAGCATCAGGTAGCGGTCGAACGACCCATCCTCGTGATACAGCACCGAAATCGCGCTGCACGGACCGTCCATAGAAGCCGCCGTGGGGCATACGCACAACGGCAACTCAGCATAAAACGCTACTGCCTTGGCGATATCGAGCATCTTGCCGCCGCCAATGCCCACCACCATGTCGCAATACTCGGCCCGGGCTTCCTTAGCCATTTCGACAACGGCCTCTTCCGTACACGGACCGTCATAAATCTTAAAGAACGGCTCGCTTAGATCTTCGTCCAGAAATCCATCGACAATCTGCCTACACAGCCGATCATCGGTGCCCTGGTCGAACAAGACATAGGCAGCGCAGCCCAACCATGACAAATACCTGCCCTGACGCGAGAGCTCACCCGGCCCCTGAACATACCGGCCGGGACCTCCATAAACCATGGGAAGCGCCATACGAGAATCCGCCCTTTCATCAACAACAATTGGTGCAAAGTAACCTGACCCCTTTGCACCATAGCAAAAAGGGGCAAAGCCATCTGTCGGCTTTGCCCCTTCCTTACCTTAGTTTACTCATCCATAAGGTAGTAGTGACCCAGTGCGTCGGCACCCAGGATGGCGTTGGCGACCATCTCAGGCGTCACCTCAAACGGCATGTTGCACATGGTGTCATCGGGCGCGCACGCGGCCTCGGCAACAATCATGGCCTGCTCGCGCGTAAGCTCAGCAACGCCAAGTTCCTTCATCGTGACCGGCAGGCCCAGCTCAATGCAGAAGCCCAAGACTTCCTCGAGTTTCTCAGTCGGGGCATCCTCGAGTACCAGCTGGACGATGGTGCCAAAGGCGACCTTCTCGCCGTGATACATGCCGTGGCACTCGGGCAGCATCGTCAGGCCATTGTGGATGGCATGAGCAGCAGCAAGGCCCGAGCTCTCAAAGCCAATGCCCGAGAGCAGCGTATTGGCCTCGATGATATGCTCGACGGCAGGCGTCAGCGCACCCTTCTCCAGCGCGACCTTGGCCTTGACGCCATCGGCCATAAGCGTCTCGTAGCAGAGCTTGGCAAGTGCCAGACCAGCCATACCGCCCTTGCCGCCAGCGCAGGTGCCGCCGTCGGCATCGTGCGTCGCCTGGGCCTCAAAGTAGGTTGCGAGCGCATCGCCCATACCGGAAACCGTCAGGCGCACCGGGCTCGCCGCGATAACCGTCGTATCCATCAGGACAATGTTGGGGTTTGCCTTAAGGAAGAGATATTTATCGAACTGGCCGTCATCGGTGTAGAGCACCGAAAGTGCCGAGCACGGTGCATCGGTCGAAGCGATGGTGGGGCAAATGATAACCGGGGACTCCAGGTAGTAGGCAACGGCCTTGGCGGTGTCGAGGATCTTGCCGCCACCAACGCCGACGATGATGTCGCAACCGTTGTCGCGGGCGAGCGCAACCAGGCGATCGACCTCGCCCTTGGAGCACTCGCCGTTAAAGTCCTCAAACAGCAGCTCGGCCTTAGCCTCGGCAAAGCCGCCCTCGATCTTGGCACCGACGCGCTTCTTGCCTGAAGGCGTCACGATGACGAGGGCCTTAGCGCCGAGCGGCTCGACATAGGAGCCGAGCTTGGCCAGCTCGTCCGGGCCCTGGATGTACTTGCTGGGGCTATTGAAGATTGCAGCCATTTTTATCCCATTCTCTAATCAGTAAAAAGAAAGGGGCTCCGTACGGATACGTGCGGAGCCCCTCGTTACGATAACAAGAGTCGATTAGAAATCGATGTCGGTGTCGTAGTAGCAGGCCTTGAGGATCTTCTCGAAGTCGGCAGCCTTGGTCTCACGCGGGTTCTCGGGCGTGCAAGCGTCCTGCTCGGCGTTCGCGGCGATCTCGGGCAGCTTGGCGAGGAACTCCTCCTCGGAAACCATCTGCGGGTTCTCGGCGTCGACCTTCACGCCACCATTCGCGTAATCCTTGATGGACTGCGGAATGTTGAGCTGATCGTTGAGGTCGCGAATCTTCTGGACGAGCGCAGCGATGAGCTCCTCGTTGGTCTCGCCGGGAAGGTGCAGGATCTCCTTGGCCACGTAAGCGTAACGCTCGGCAGCACGCGGGTCCTTGGAGTTCCACTGGATGACCTTGCCCAGGTACATGGCGTTAGCGGCACCATGGATGATGTGGCCGTTCTCGAAGGCAGCACCGGTCTTGTGAGCCATGGAGTGAACGATGCCGAGCAGGCCCGAGGAGAAGGCGATACCGGCGATGCACTGAGCCTCGTGCATGTGCTGACGGGCCTCATGGTCGCCAGCATAGGACTTGGGCAGCCACTCGACGATCTCGCGGATGCCGTGCAGAGCGTTGGCGTCGGTGAACATAGAGGCGCAGGTGGAAACGTAGGCCTCCATGCAGTGGGTCAGAGCGTCCATGCCGGTATGAGCGCACAGCTTGGCGGGCATGGTGTAGGTGAGCTCGGGGTCGACGATGGCGACATCAGGGGTGATGTTGAAGTCGGCCAGCGGGTACTTGATGCCCTTTTCGTAATCCGTGATGACGGAGAATGCGGTGACCTCGGTAGCGGTGCCGGAGGTAGAGGAAATGGCGCAGAAGTGAGCCTTCTGACGCAGCTCGGGGAAGCTGAACGGCTGGATGATGTTGTCGAAAGACTCCTCGGGATACTCGTAGAAGACCCACATGGCCTTAGCAGCATCGATGGGCGAACCGCCGCCGATAGCAACGATCCAGTCGGGCTCGAAGTCGCGCATAGCGGCTGCGCCCTTCATGACGGTCTCGATGGAGGGATCGGACTCGACGCCCTCGAAAAGCTTGACCTCCATGCCGGCCTCTTTGAGGTCGGCCTCGACGTCCTGCAAGAACCCGCCGCGGCGCATAGAGCTGCCGCCAGAAACGATGATGGCCTTCTTGCCCTTGAGGTTCTTCACCTCGTGGCGAGCGCCCTCACCAAAGTACAGATCGCGAGGATTGGTAAAACGTCCCATACTGTGCCTCCTAAACAAGCCCCTCTTAGACTTGCGTATATAACGGAGCACCCGATTGGCTCCGTTAGGACCATTTTGCGCGTTGCCGGCGATGACAATGCGCGATGTCTAAACGTCTCAACGCTCAGACAAACACTATTTTACCGTTCTGGTTGGTCAGTTATTCATCCAAAGTTACCAATGATGAAACGTTTTTTCTATCCTGGAACCTCTAGCGTTGCGGTTATTGTCCCAAGCTGGGCAAACGTTTTATCAAGGTTGACTACATATCCCGGGCAGGACGGTGCCTCTCCAAAACACGCACCGTTCGCCGCCAAAAATCGACCGTTTGCGGCGCCGTAATACCACTCGGTCGTCCAAGGTGCCGACATTTGTGCGACACCCGTCTTCGTGGTGCAAAGGTGCAAGTCCAAGTGCGGCACCCCCGGTGTGCCACATGCGGGTAAACTAGAACCTTATATAGAGACATTTGAACCCTAACCGCAGCAAAGGAGGCCCCATGGCATTCGATCCCATTCAAGAGGATTGCCATCGCCTCGTTCTTGAGGCCTTGCGCCGCGACAATATCCCGCTCACCGACGCTGCCGCCGTAGAGCATCTGATGGAACAATTCACCCGCAACCCCGCACCGCTCATCGTGCACGACCGCGACCGCGCCGGGCACCTCATTGCCAAGGTGGTCGAGGCTGTCGACTACCGCATTCCCTTTATCCCTGACGATACCCAGGCAGAGCAGGAAGAGGCAGCTGCCGAGAACATGCTCCGCGAGGCAGCCGCGCTCGATCCGGCCAACTGGGACGCTCAGCGCATGCTGACCGCCCTCACCGCCAGCTCCAACGAGGAATACGTGCAGTATCTGGTGTCCAAGTGCGACGAGGTGGAGCACGACCTAGCGCTCAAAATCGCCTCGGCCCAGGACCCCTACGAGCGCGAGGCCGCAGGCGACCTTACGCGCCGCCCCTATCTGCGCTGGCTTGCCGCCTTGGCATCGCGCGCCCTCATTAGCGGCCGTTATCGCATGTCGCTAGAAGCCGCAAACCGCAGCCTCGACTTTGCCCCCAACGACCCTGCCGGCGTCCGCCACACCGCGATGCTCGCCATGGCAAAGCTCGAATACCCCGCCGAGGAGCTCAAGCGCTTTCGCTCTGCCCACTCCGTCCCCTATCTCGCCAACACGCCGCTACGCCGTCGTCCCAAGGACGCTGAGCGCGACTTGGACCCGTGGACGCTCATCGCGCTGATGAGCACTGCCTGGCGCGAGCTGGACTACGAGGGTGCCGAGCACTACTTGCGCATCCTTGCACGCTCGTGCCCGCACGCAGCCGAGGCGCTCTACTTCCAAACCGAGTTTCCCGATGGCGTCTATGCCCGCGTCAACGTAGGTGCAGGCTCCACCGACGAGCTCGTCCTTGCACTGTCCGAGGCGACGCCGGTACTGCAAGAGGGCCTGGGCGCTCCCGACAACGCCAGCTTTGCCGCCTGGGTCGCCACCAACGACATCGTGCGTTCCCAGATCGACGAGCGCATCCTGCGCGCAGCCGAGCAGGGGCTTCCATTTAAGGGAGGGGACCTCTAATGGATCCGAGCGTCTACATCCCCGCCTACTTGGAGCGCACCTATCTGGCGTCGCACCCCGAGCTCACCGATGCAGCACGCGAGCTTGTCCATAACGACATTAGCGCGAATCCCCAAAAGTATGCGCAGTCCGAGCATGCCCAGGCGCTGCTGTCCTATGCCGGTGTTCATCGCCACCTGCTCGACGAGCTCCATCGCATCGAGGACATGGGCAGCGACGAGGAGTTCGAGCAGACGCGCAATCGCCTGTTCGACGACATGCGCGATGAGCTGCTCAAGATCGTCCGCATCGATGTGCATGTCCTCGACGCGCAGCTGCTCGCCATCATCCTGGCGGACACGCCCGTCGACGCCTGCCTGGGCGATCTGATGAAGCTCGAGGCGACCACGGCCGATTACCTGCAGCAAAGCGTGCCCGGGTTCGACATGGAAGCCCCGCACTACTGGGCCAATAATGTTTTGGCCGATGGTATCACCGCAGCAGACCTTACCGTGAGCGAGCCGGCTCTTATCGGGTGGCTCCACACGCTCGAGGCCATCTCGCAGCTGTGCATGGCGAGCGCCCGCTACCGTGCTGCCGCCAACTACGCCCGCCGCGTCCTTAAGGCGGAAGGCTACCCCACCCGAGCCGCAGGCACCGTGTTGCTCGCCCTCGCTCGCCTGGAAGACCAGGACGGCTTTTTTGCCCTGGCCCACCAGCTCGAGGAAGAGATCGGGGCTGACGCGCTCGAGAACTCTCCTTGGTATCTGCTCGCCCGCACGATTCTGCTGTTCAAAACAAACAAGATGCGCCCGGCGACACGCGCGCTGCGTGAGTTTGCCAACCGTTGCGAGGGCGGTGCGTTCTTCTTGCTGAACCCCATGTACCAGACGCCGTACCTTCCCTGCCGGCCCGAGCCACGCGATCCCTGGGATCTTTCGCACCAGGCCGTTTGGGAAGCGGACGGCATTATCTCGGACACTCCCGACTTTGCCCCCTGGGCCAATGCCTGCGAAGACGTGTCGCAGCTTGCCCAGGAATTTGCGCGCCGCTACGGTTTTTAGTGACGCACTCGACCCGACCATGTCGTTTACGTTAGGAACGGTTTCATGAACCTCCGCTCATCTCTTGCCTGTACCTCGAGCGATATCGCCCGCTGGGGGCTGCGCTCCGTCCTTAAGCGCCAGGGCGGCGTACTCCCCGGCCGCATCGCCATGAAGATCGACCCCGAGCTGCTGAGCGACCTCGCCGGCCTTGTCGACCGCAGCGTGGTGATCACCGGTACTAATGGCAAGACCACCACCTCCAACCTCATCGCCGACGCCGTTGCCGCCAGCGGCGCCACCGTGGTATGCAACCGCGCTGGCAACAACATGGAGCCTGGTGTGGTGGGTGCCCTGCTCGAGGCCCGCGGCGGCCTTAAGCACACCAGCAGCGGCAAGCGCGTGGGCGTTTTTGAGTGCGACGAGCTTTACACCGTACGCGTTCTGCCCAAGCTCAAGCCGACGTACTTTGTGCTGCTCAACCTGTTCCGCGACCAGCTGGATCGCTATGGCGAGATCGATCACACCCAGGAGGTCATCGCCCATGCGTTGGAGCTCTCGCCGACAACAACGCTTATCTACAACGCCGACGACCCGCTGTGCGCCTCGATTGCCGCGCGCGTTCCCAACGCGAGTATTGCCTTTGGCATCGACGGCGCCACCAACACCGAGTCCGACCGTATTAGCGACTCGCGCTTTTGCTCGCAGTGCAACGCACCGCTGGAGTATGACTACGTGCAATACGGCCAGCTCGGCGCCTACCATTGCCCCTCGTGCGGCTGGGCCCGCCCCGCGCTTGTCCGTCGCGTGACGGGCGTGGAGCTCGGCTGCGACGGCTACAGCTTTGACCTGATCTTTGGATCTGCGCCCGACGCGGCTGCCGCACACATCGCCACACGCTACAATGGCCTGTACATGGTCTATAACGTTGCCGCCGCCTTCTTTGCCGCGCACGAGTTGGGCGTGGACACGGCGCTTCTACAGCCTACGCTCGATGCCTATGTGCCCGCCGGTGGTCGTATGGGGCGCTGGGATATCGCCGGCCGCACCGTCGAGGCAAACCTGGCCAAGAATCCCGTGGGCTTCGATCGACAGATCCAATCCATTAAGACGGCGGGCGGCAGACTCTGCGCTTTCTTCCTTAACGACAACGACGCCGACGGCCACGATGTTTCGTGGATCTACGACGTCGACTTTGAGCGCATCGCCGACACGCCGGGTCTTGTCGCCTTTGCCGGCGGCACACGCGCACACGACATGCAGGTGCGCCTCAAGTACGCCGGCATCGATGCCGCGATTATCTCGGACGTCGCGCAGGCAATTGGCGCCGTGGCAGACGAGGCCACCGATGACACCTTCTACGCCGTCGCCAACTACACGGCCTTCCCGCCGCTGGTCAAGGAGCTCGACGGACTGAAGGGCACCGCCGACGCTGTTGCTGGGCGCGCCGTAGCCCGTGCCGACGGCAGCGCTCTTCCTGTCGGCATCGCGCCAGTCGAGCTTTCGCGCCCGCTGCGCATCGTCTACCTGTATCCCGATGCCCTTAACCTCTACGGCGACGGCGGCAATGTTATCGCGCTCGAGCGCCGTTGCGCCTGGCGTGGCATTCCCACGCGTGTAGACGAGGTCCGTATGGGCGAAACGCTTGATTTGACCGATGCCGATATCGTCATGATGGGCGGTGGCTCCGACCGCGACCAACTGGCCGTGGCACACGAGCTGTTCGCTCAAAAAGACAAGGTTGCGGCCTATGTTGAGGACGGCGGCACGCTGCTTGCCATCTGTGGCAGCTATCAGCTGCTCGGCCGTTCGTACTATATGGGCGAGGATCGCATTGAGGGCCTGGGCGTCATTGCCGCCGAAACCGTACGTGGCTCCGATCGCCTGATCGGCAACGTCGCCGTCAAAACCGACCTGGCACCCGAGCCCTTTGTGGGATTCGAGAACCACGGCGGCCGCACCCTGCTCGATGCAGAGGCCACGCCACTCGGAACGTCCGTCGTCACGGGCACCGGCAACAACGGCGACGATGGCCTTGAGGGTCTGATCTACAAGGGCGTCATCGGCACGTACCTGCACGGGCCGGCGCTGCCCAAGAACCCCGAACTCGCCGACTGGCTGATCGCGCACGCCCTCGAGCGCCGCGGCGATGCGCAGGCCGCCGCCCTGCTGCCGCTCAAGCCCCTCGACGACACCTACGAGCACGCCGCCCACGACGCCGCGATGAAGCTCCTCCCCTAACGCCTCGCCACCACAAAGGGGACAGGCACCTTTGTGGTGGTTTTGACCCGTCCCAGCGGTTTGTCTCGATCTGTAACATCTAGGCCGTTGAAAGTCGTCTTACTGTTACAGATTGAGATATTCGTCCCGACGCCCGCCGTCTGTCTCGATCTGTAACAGATAGAGCCGATTTGCCCGCCCAGATGTTACAGATTGAGATATTTGAATATCGGAATAGAAACCCACTCCTGTGTGGTGGTTTTTCAATCTGCCAACGATATGTGAACGGATAGAAAAGTCTGCTATACTCTTTCCCGCTGTCCCCATCGTCTAGCGGCCAAGGACGCCACCCTTTCAAGGTGGATATCGCGGGTTCGAATCCCGCTGGGGGCACCATTTGCATTTTGTACGAACCCGCTGGATGTCAAGTCTGGCGGGTTCGTTGTTTTCCACGTCGTAGTTCAGCGTCACTATGCACTCTTCGTCGCTCACGCTCGCCTGGTATACGAACGCCTTCAATAGAGTCGCGTCGTCCAGGGCGGAGCCGCATTGCAGGAAGTCGGCCAGCCGCTCGGGGTCTATCTGATCGTCCCTGATCGCCTCAAGGTCGAGCTTGGCGCGGTCGCGCTGATGCTCAAGCTCCGCTATGCGCTCCTTCGCGCCCGGGGCGATTATGCCCTGTTCGATGGCGTTCAGGATGTTCTTCAGGCCGCGCTCGGCGGCCGAGAGCGATTGGGCGGCCTGCTTGCGCCTCGCCGCCACCTCTGCCCCGTCCGAGCTTTCCGCCACCATGCGGGCTATCCTCAAGGCCTCCTCGCGGTCTTGCAGAAGAGCCCGCAGCGCCTTGACGATCTCGCCCTCAAGCTCCTCGCGCCTGACGGGCTTAACGCATCCGTCGTGGCAGCGGTAGTACTCGTACTTGCGGTTGCCGCGCCCGCGCCCGCTCACGCCTTGCAGGTTGCGCCCGCAGCCCGCGCAGATCGCCTTGCCAGAAAGGGCGAAGTCGCCCCAGCTCTCCGCGCTGCGCTCCTTGGCCGCGCGTATGCCCTGTGCCTCCATGAACGTCACCTCGTCGATGATCGCGGGCATGCCGCCCTCTTTGACAACGCCGCCCCACTCGTAGCGCCCCGTGTACTTCCGGTTCTTCACCATCCGCTCGACCATCGAGTAGCCGCACGGGTTTCCCTGCGAGGTCTTGACCCCGCGTGCCGCGAAGTCGCGAGCTATCGAGTTGGTGGTCTCCTTTGCTATGCGCCGCTTGAACGCCTCGCGCACGAAAGCGGCCTCGTCCTCGTCGATCACGTACTCGTCGGCCTCGTTGCTGGCGTAGCCGAACACGCGCACGCCGTTGGTCTTGCACTTGAGCGCGTTGCCCTCCATGCCGCGCCTCGTGCGGATCGCGGTCTTCTTCGACTCGCACGCGGCGAGGCCTTCGAGCAGCTTCTCGTAGATGATGCCTTCCGGGCTGTCTGGTATCTGTTCAAGCGCCGAGACGAGCTTCACGCCGTGCTGGGCAAGCTCGCGCTTGTATATGGGCGCGTCGTACTCCCCACGGCTGAAGCGATCCATCATGTACACAAGCACTATGTCGCTCTCACCCGCGTTGGCTACCATGCGCTGGAACTCGGGGCGGTCATCGGTACGACCGCTTATGGCATAGTCGCAGTATTCCGCCACGATGGCGTACTTCTCGCGCTGGCACCACTGGCGGCAGATGCGCAGCTGGTCGTCGATGGAGGCCTCGCGCTGCTTGTTGCACGAAAAGCGGGCGTATATCACCGCAGTTTTAGCTGTTGGCATTGAACGGAACCTCCTCGCCACTTCTCTCGCACTCGTCAAGCCAAGAGAACACAGCTTCTGGATCTGGAATCATGGCAACAATCTCAGGTATCCCCTGCGCGTACCATCCAACGTTTTTGCACCTGATCTTGACCCGGTATCCCATACGGATCATTTTTCGAATGCTCTTGCTCATTGGGCTAAAAGAGCCAAATGGCTTGCCTTTATACATAAGCGCGTTGTTTCCGTGTTCGGCAGTATTCCATTCTGTCCCCGTCAACTCGCTTACAAGGGTGACAGGCTTCCTGGCGACCTCAGCATCGAATGTCTGCCCGACCCTTATTCCCTTCAATGGCCCACCGTAGTAGGTGTAGACATCGCGTTCGTGTGAGCCGGATAGAACGATTTCCTTTGTTGGGAACATCTCGGAAACCTTCTCGTGCGCAGTGTTTGAAACTTGATTTATAGCGACCTTCGCAGCGGCTTTAGCCATATCACCAAGAAGTCCCATGCCTATTCCTCCTCGTATGTCATCCGAGCCATCTCTTCAAGGGACACGCCAAGAGCGTCCGCTATCGCCTTAGCTTTACCAAGTGTTGGCTCTTTTGCCCTTCCGCTCAAAAGAGCAGAAATGGTCGATCTAGGGGAACCAATAGCGCGAGCAAGCTCAGCTGGAGTCATTCCCTGTTCCTCCAAGTAATGTGCGAGAACAAACCGGTACTCCATGGCCTCCCCTTACAGTCCAAATATTTACACGTACAAAGTATTGCACGGTGTAAAACTTTGTACAATACTGTAGGAGTACAAAGTTTTGTACGGGAGAAAGGAGAAGCATGAACCTGTCGGAGAAGGTCAACGAGTACGCCGAAACGAATGGCGTTACACGTGACGCGCTGGCAGACAGTCTCGGTATGAGCCGATCTTCGTTCTTTAACAAAGTTCGAGGTTCGTACGAGTTCAGTCTGTCTGAAGCCTACGCGCTATCTCGCATCCTCGGCGTTTCGTTGGACGAGCTGCATGAGCTGGCAGTGGCCTAATGAGCGACGAGAAGCAACAGGAGCAGCGTCAGAAGACGGCCCGCGAAGTTGCCTTTGATGGCATGTGCTCGACGATCCGTCAGGCATACCGCGAATGGGAACGCCAGCAGAAGGGAGAAGCGAAGGCGTGAAGCAGTGGTCTACACGTGAGCTCAGATACCTCGAAGAGCACGCCGGAGACGGCGCCAAGCAGGTAGCAAAAGACCTCGGGCGCTCCATCGACTCGGTGAAGCACATGGCGCGGAAGTGCGGACTCTCACTCCGCAAGCGCCGCCAATGCTCACACTGCGGCCAATGGACGTTCCGCCCGCTGAACAGGATCAGCGGCTGGTGCATCGAGTGCACGAAGGAGCTTCACATGGCAGACCTCGCCGAACAGGCCAACGCGATGAAGGAGGAGGCGATCAGGGAGAAGAGGAACGACCGCGAGAGACAGCGCTACTACAGCCAGAAGAGCAGGGCGAAAAAGGCGGCAAAAAAGAGGCCCTAAAAAGCGCCCTAGCAATGACCTGCGACAACACCGAAAGGAGAACGGATATGCAGAGCAAAAAGAAAGCGAGCGCCCCCAGCTTCCACACATCGGGCACCCGCCAAAACGCGGTCTCTTACGAGACTGCATCCATCATACCATTCGAGGGCAAGCGCCCGACGGCGCAGGAGCAGCTTGAGCGCTCCCAGTTCAGGGCGGGCGTCATGGTCGGCTTCCTCGCGGCCCTCATGATCTTCCTCGCCGTGCTCTGGCTCTGGGTTATCCCCACGATGGACCAGGCCGTGGCCGACGCCCAGCGTGCGGCGGGAACCATGGCGGTGCTCAATGCGTAACGACGAGAGATACCGCCCCAAGCCGCAGAGCAACCAGCTTGAGATCTTCGGCCTGGGCATGGCGGGCGAGCAGGACGTTGCCGAGGCCAAGAAGTGGATCGAGGCCAACCCCGAGGCGTGGCAGTTCATGCTCTCCAACGCCCGCCGCCTCAAGGAGAAGGGCTACGTGTCGATCAACTACCTGGTGAACATGGTGCGCAACGAGCTGCACGTTGGCTGCAAGAACGGCATAGCCCCCGCCCTTGCCCGCATCATGGAGGCGCGATACCCGGAGCTGCGCGGAGCCTTCAACAAGCACCGCAGCCAGAGCGATGGGTTTTCCGAATGAGCTGGCGGCGAACCCTTGCGGCACCGGCGCACATCACCATGCACCCCGCCCAGCTTGCCGGAAAGCAGCGCCCCATGACCGACTACCGCAACCACCGCACCTACACGCCGACAAAGACACTCAAGGCCGAGAAGGCCATCAAGGACGCGTTCCGCGCGACATACGGCGAGACCTTCGCCAACCACGACGGCCCGGTTGTGATGCGGATCTCGACCACCAGGCCGCTCGCGAAGAGCAACCCGAAGTACTGGGAGGGCCGCGCCGACCTCGGCAAGCCCGACTGGGACAACCTCGGCAAGCTCGCCTGCGACGCGCTCAACGGGATCGCCTTCAAGGACGATTCGCAGGTCGACATGGGAGCCGTCACCAAGCGCCCGAGGTCGCCATACGGCACCAAACCACGCATAGACATCTACATCGAGTACTTCGTCGAGGAGTACGTGAAGGAGAAGAAATGAACGCCAAATACTTCGAAGAGAACGGCTTTGAGGACTTCCACGGGACCAAGTTCCACAAAGCGGTGCTCGACCACGCCGCCTGCATCGCGAACAACCTCATGTTCGACGCCACGCATCCTGACAACAACGACGGCGAGACGGCGGCAAACGCCTACCACGTGATGATCGCGCTTTGCGAGGCCGGGCTTTCCAGGATCGACGAGAAGTGCGTCGCCAAGAGCCGCGAGTTCATCGCCGACAAGATCAAGCCCGTCAGCGAGGAAGAGCGCGAGTTCGGTCGCGCGTTCCTTGCCGCCGTTCTCGGCATCAAATAGGAGGTAACGACATGATCAACGAAGCCACCATCCAGGCGCAGTTCAAGCAGGCCACCGTGAAGGGCAGCGTTGCGACCCTGCAATTCGAGATCCTGACCGACAACGCCGACGCCTTCCGCATCATCAAGCAGAGCGGCAAGACGGTTTTGCTCACCGTGGCTGAGCAGCAGCAGGCCATGGACTTCGACGACGAGACGGGCGAGATCTATGGCTAAGGAAACCGAACCGCAGCAGGTCGAGGCAGAGGTCATCGAGGCCGAGGCCACCACGCTTGAGGTCACCTACACCGAGGCCACTATCGCTTCGAACATGGACGCGTTGGAGGCCCACGTGAAGAAGGTCGTGGCCGACTACGAGGGCGCCACCTACGGCCTCACGAGCGCCCAGGCCATCAAGGAGGCCAAGCACGACCGCAGCTACCTCAACGGCATCAAGAAGGAGATCGACGAACGCCGCAAGGCCGTGAAGCGCGAGTACAACAAGCCGCTCGACGCATTCGAGAGGCGCTGCAAGCAGATCACGGCCATCATCGACGAATCAACCGACGCCATCAAGGCGCAGCTTGACGAGGCCGAGCAGACGCGCAAGGACGCGCTCTACTCGTGCCTACAGCAGCACTACGAGGAGTTCGCGGGGCTGCTCGCGCCGGTCGTCCCCTACGAGCGCCTGCATGAGCCGCAGTGGCTCAACAAGACCTTCGGCGAGATCAAGGCGCAGCAGGCGCTTGAGGCCAAGGTGTCCGACGTGGCCAGAGACTGGGAAACGCTCAAGGCCCAGCAGGAGGCGATGCCGCACTACGCCGACGCAGAGCGCGAGTTCTTCCGCACGCTCGACCTCGGAGCCGCCTTGAACGCGGCGCGTCTGGCCGACGAGGAAGACCAGCGAATCGCCGAGCTGAAGGCGGCCATGGCACCCGAGCCTGAGCCGGAGCCTGAACCTGAACCAGAGCCTGAGCCAGAGCCGATCGCAGCGCCCGAGCCTGAGCCGATGCCCGCGCCAGTGCCAATGCCCGCACCAATGCCGGCACCCATGCCAGCACCGGTCGCGGAGCCTTTGGAGGCGTGGACGGTCGAGGTGCCGAGCGCCACGCGATCGCAGATGCAGGCGCTCGCATCCCTGCTCAAGGCGCAGGGAATCACCGGAAGCATCCGCCGGGGCACGCCAGCCCAGGTGGCAGCGAGGATGGAGTAGACGATGGCAGAAGACAAGCACATGACGCTGGCCGAGGCCGTGGCCCAGGTGCAGCGATCCGTGGTGGTGCCCAAGGCACGCTACAACGCCCACGGCAACTTCTACTACCGCAGCATGGAGGACATCGTTGCGGCGCTCAAGGAGCCGTGCAAGGCGGCGGGAATCGCCTTCACGCTCAACGACTCGATCGAGCAGATCGGCGAGCGCTACTACGTCAAGGCCACGTGCCGCCTGTTCTTCGAGGACGGCCACGGCGAGCCTTTGGAGATCGATGCGTACGCCCGCGAGCCTTTGAGCCAGAAGGGCATGAACGAGGCGCAGGTCACGGGCAGCGCATCGAGCTATGCCCGCAAGTACGCGCTCTGCGGAGCTTTCGACATCGACGGCACGAGTGACCCCGACACCCTCATGGGTGACGGCAAGCCCGCCGAGAAGGAGCCGCCCGAGTTCGGCCAATTCATCGCCAAGTGCAAGAGCTGCGGCACCTCCTACCAGTTCGAGAGCCGCCAGCAGTACGAGCAGTTCAAGGCCAACCCCGGGTGCTGCCCGTCCCCCGCATGGCAGGTCGTGTAGGCCATGCAAGACCTCTACGCCGAGCGCATGCAGCTCTTCGACAGGCTCATGGACGAGCTTCAGGCGCTGCGCAACAGCGGAAGCCAGTACGCCGAGAACGAAGCTGAGTACCGCAAGGCGCTGCGCGTCGCGATCCTTGAGGAGAGATCCAAGGGAACGCCTGTGACAGTGATAAGCGACCTCTGCCGAGGCCGGAATGACATAGCCGAGCTGAAGCAGCGTAGGGACTGCTCCGAAGCGCTCTACAAGGCGAGCCAAGAGGCGATAAACGTGTACAAGCTCAAGATCCGAACCGTCGACGAGGACATAAAGCGCACCTGGTCCAACGGGACGGGCGAAGGGAGTTACTAAATGTCGATCAACCGAGTGAACATCAGCGGGAACCTCACGCGCGACCCCGAGCTGCGGGCTACCCAGGGCGGAATGCAGGTTCTTGGCTTCGGCGTGGCCGTCAACGACCGCCGCCGCAACCAGCAAACCGGCGAGTGGGAGGACTACCCGAACTTCGTGGACTGCACGATGTTCGGAAACCGCGCCGAGAGCATGGGCCGCATCCTGCACAAGGGCATGAAGGTGGCCATCGAGGGCAAGCTGCGCTATTCGAGCTGGGACAAGGACGGCCAGCGCCGATCCAAGCTTGAGGTGATCGTGGACGAGATCGAGCTCATGAGCCAGAAGCAGGGCCAGCAAGCGCCGCAGGGCTACCAGCAGCAGTACGCGCCGCAGCCCGCCCCGCAGGCGGCGCCGCAGCAGTGGAACGCGCAGCAGGCCTACCAGCAAGCCCCGGCGGCACCGCAGGGCTACCAGCAGGCGCCCGCACAGTACGCGCCGCAGCCCGCCCCGCAGGCGGCGCCGCAGCAAGCGCCCATGCCGCCCGCCCAGGAAAGCCTGTACGACGGCGACATCCCGTTTTAGGGGCGATGGCGGCATGCAGGTACTGGACTCGCTCATAGACGGGCCGCTTAGGCTGCGCAACCGCAGGGAGGGCGACGAGCTTATCGGCATGATCGTCCGGTACCTGCGAACTGGCGAGCAGCCCGAGCCTCGGACGGACGCCCAAGAGGCCGTGCTGTTCGCCGTGCAGCCCGTCATGGAGACCTCGCGCAAGCGCATCGTGGCGGGAGGATCGGGCGGCAAGGCGGCAAGCAAACCCGAAAGCAAACGGGCAAGCGAAACGGGAAGCAAACCGCCAAGCAAAAGCGGAAGCAAAACGCAGAGCAAAGCGGCAAGCAAAGCTGCAAGCAAACCCGAGAGCAAACGGGCAAGCGAAGAGGAAGAGGAAGAGGAGTTAGGAAAAGGGATTAAGGAGAGAGGGAAAGCGGCGCGTTTCCGCGCCCCCTCTCCCGCCGAGGTCGCCGAATACGCCCAGCAGTTCGCTGCGGACAAGGGCCTCGACCTCACCGCCCTCGACTTCGACCCCGAGCGCTTCGTCGACTTCTACGCCCAGAAGGGCTGGATGGTCGGGCGATCGCACATGAAGGACTGGAAGGCAACGGTGCGCAACTGGCTGCGCACCTCGAAGCCAAAAAACGGCATGGCAAAGGAGGTGCCAGACGATGGATTTTCGGCCTACGACTGAGTGCCCGCACTGCGGCGCGACCCTCAAGGCCCGCACCACGCGGCTCGCTGGGCGGACGCTGTTCTGCGGCTACGAGCAGTGCGGCTGCGCGGGCGCCGAGGCCGAGCGCGAGAAGGAGCGCCAGGCCGAGGCCGATGCGGCTCGCAAGGCCGAGCTCGACAAGGCCATGCACGACTGGAAGAGGGCGGGCGTGCCCGATCGCTACGTGAGCCTCGACCACCCGTTGGCTGCGGAGATCGCCGAGTGCATGAAGCGCGGCCAGTGGGTGTACCTCTGGGGAGACGTCGGAACTCACAAGACCACCTGCGCCGCAGCCGTGGCGAAGCGCCTGGCCGGCGGCAAGCGGTCGGTGCTCATGGCACCGATGTACCGCATCCTCGACGAGATCCAGCGCAGCTTCCACGACGGCGGCGACCCGCTCAAGCGCTACGCCGAGGTGCGCTACCTGATCGTGGACGACCTGGGCAAGCGCAGGCCGACGGGCTTCGTGCTCGACAGCCTGTTCAGCCTGATCGACCAGCGCTATTCGGCGATGCTTCCCACGCTGGTGACCACGCAGTACAAGCCGAGCGACCTCGTGCGCAGGCTCGCCGAGCAGGGAGACCCCGACACCGCGAAGGCAATAGTGTCGCGGCTGAGGGGCGGCGCGAGGGTCGAGCACTTCGATGGCCCGGACGGGAGGCTGCAATGATCCTCGATGCGGGGGTGCTTCGCGGCTACCCCAAGGAGCGAGCCGAGCTTTACGGCAAGCCTCACCTGGGGGCGCACTACACCCACGGAAAGGCCTACGAGGCGCTTTCGCCCCGGTGCTGCGTCTGCGGCAGGCGTGCCGGAAGCGTGCACCACGTGGCGCACCGGTCTTGGGGCGAGACGTTCCGCCTGGTGACGCCGTGCGGCGCCTGGGACTTGCGAAGCCCGCTGTTCTGCCTCTGCGGCAGCGGGACGACCGGGTGCCACGACAAGTTCCACGGCGGAGCGCGGCTCAAGGCCGAGTGGCGCTGGCGGCATCCGGTCTACGAGGAGGCCTGGTGGACGGGCCAGCTGTTGCAGGTCTACGAGCCGCACAGCCCTGGCCTCTACGAATACGGATATTGGCTGATCACAGACCGTGACCGCAACGAGATGATACGTGAAGGGATGTAACCCATGGAGATCAAGACATGCGAGCAGTACGTGCTCGACCAGTTGGAGCAGGCGCGGGCTGAGCGCGATTGGCTGCGCGGCAAGCTTGAGCAGGCGCAGGACGAGGCAGAGGAGCTGCGCGGCAAGCTCATGGAGCGCGGCGAGCGCGATGCCTCGAAGGTCGAGCAGGCCATCCGCAAGGAAGGCCGCCGTAAGCTCTACCGCGACGGCACCGGCTACCGCACGAGCGTGGACGACGGCGGCAAGCTCATTCCGTTCTCTGACTGGTGCATCGAGCACGTCGGCTACTCAAGCCTGCGCTGCGGCATGACCAAGAGCGAGTTCATCGCCTATTTCGAGCCAGAGTTCCGAGAGGAGTACGACGAGCTGGTCAACGAGTGGAAGGCGGGCCAGGAATGATAGGAATCTACGAGCGCTCGCTTTGCCAGAGCTACGCGAGCGCCTACAGGGCTGGCATTAAGATCGGCGAGGCCGAGACGCGAGAGGACGCGCTGAAGCAGGTCGAGGCCATGACCGAGGACAGCTACCAGTGCTTCGCCGTCGACGATGACGGCACGTGCATCGACCTGACGGGCACATTCCCCGGATGCCTCGCGGTGCCGCACAAGGTCGTGAACGAGCCGCTGTACTACCTAAGCCAGAGCCTCGCGAAGATGGCCTGCTGCGACGCCGTGTTCCTCTGCGAGGGATGGGAGAACGCCAGGGGTTGCAGGGTTGAGCGCGCCGCAGCCGTGGCATACGACCTTGAGATCATCGGCCACGACATCCCGTGCACGGGCGGTGCCCGATGAGCATGGTCGTCTACGAACCACCCAGCGGGTGGAACCTTCCGCCCGGCTGCTTCGAGGGAGACCCGAACGCGCCGTGGAACCAGGAGGAGCCGGAGCCATGCTGCGAGTGCAGGTGGTTCAAGCCAACCGACGGCGACGACGGCGTGTGCGGCCTTGAGCTTGAGGCGGCTATAGCCAACGAGGAGCTTGCGGGCAAGAGCATGGCCGACGCGGCCAACAAGGCCGTCGACTGGGCGCTCGACCATCTGAAGGACGGGGATGAGATCGCTTGCGAGCACTTCAAGCCCTAGCCGCCTTGGCCGTGGCGCTGCTGCTGGCGGTGCTGGCCCTTGAGTTCTATGTGATCCGCATGCTGGCGGCGGGGCTGGTGGTTCTGGCCCTGCTCGCCTGCGGGTAGGAGGTGGCAGATTGACAAACTGGGAACGCTACTTCGGTTCGCCCGAGGCCGCCATGCGCATGGGTGTGCGCATGATGACGTGGCCGCTGCTCATAGTCGTGGACGAGGTCGACCCGCACACGAGGTGCGCGAAGCACTCGCGCCGCGTCGGCGAGTTCGCGTCCTTCGAGGAGTACGCGGCGTGGCTGCATGCCGAATACGACGACGGAACGATAAGGTGGGACGAATGAGCCGCCCGGGATGCAACCGGGGATGCCTGCTCATAATAGCGGCATCCCTGCTAATAGACGGATTGACGCTGTGGGCGGCGGTATCGCTGGCCCGCATGATCATTGGAGGTTGACATGGGATACAAGAAGTTAATGGATGCAGCCAGTGCTGTCGTGTCCATACTCGTGATGCTCTTCCTGGTGCTGCTCGTGTGCTACGGCATCGTGTGGTGCATAGGCGGGATAGCGGCGATGCTGGCATGAGCGGCAACCCGCGCAACCGCAACGGCAACGCGCGGCGCAAGCTGAGGGCGAGGCTGAGGGCGGAGGGAAGGCCATGCCACATATGCGGCCAGCCGATAGACTACAGCCTGCCGAGCGGAGACCCGTGGAGCTTCGAGGTAGACGAGCTGTTGCCAGTCTCGCGCGGGGGCAACCCGCTGGACTACTCCAACGTGGACGCCGCGCACAGGATCTGCAACCAGCGGCGCGGCAACAGGATGCCGGGCGACGCCAAACAGTACCAGATACGCCGCACGCGGCTGTTCTGAGGGAAAACATAGCAATGCACCCATGCGGGCGCGGTCGTTTAGGCGGTCGCGCCCTTTCTTTTGGCCTTGGCAGCCGAAGCCGCCGAAATGAGGCGGGGCGGTCGCCCCTCCCCGGGTCGGAAGGCCACTCCGGCCGCCTAGGGCCGATTTCCCCCCGCCCGTTCCGAACGATTTCGCTATCTCACGCCGCCATTACGATTCCCCGCGAAGAAGGAGGGAATCATGACCGAGAACATCGAGATGCCGCAGGAAGTGGCTAGCGACCCCGTGCAAGCCGCCATCTGGGAGCAGCTGACCGCGAGGCGCACGTTCGCGCAGGAGGATGCGCCGACGCTGGCGCTGCTCTGCTACTGGCACGCCGTGGCGAACCAGGCACGCGAGGCCATGGCCCTCGGGGGCAACGAGATCGAAATACTCGACGCCACCGCATACAAGCCGATCAGAGGCAAGGGCGGCAAGCGGCTCAAGATGATGCGCAAGAATCCGGCGCTGACCGTGCTGAAGGAGGCCAGCACCGAGATCAGAGCGCTGTCAGACCAGCTCGGCCTGTCCAAGTCGGCCCGCAACGTCACGGTGCAGCAGGCGCGACCCGCGAGCGCCCACGGCAAGCTGCTCACGCTCATGTTCGACGACCGCGAGACGCGTGCCAAGGCGGCAGGCGCGTGATGCAGGCGAGGCAGACCCCGACATACGAGGCGAACATCCCAGAAAGGCTCGACGGGGACGGCCCCATGGCGGCAGAACTGGCATCCGCGTACTTCGGTGACCCGCTGCCGTGGCAGCCGCACCTGCTCGACGCCATGCTCGCCCGCGATGGACGCGACAAGTACCTGCTGCGCTCGATCGGCATATCCATCCCGCGACAGAACGGCAAGAGCTGGGACGTTCGCGCCCGCTGCTTCCACGGCGCCCTCAACGGCGAGAAGATTCTGTACACATGCCAGCACGGCGACACCTCAGACCAGATGTTCCAAGAGCTTTCAAGGCCATTCGAGGACGAGGACGAGCCTGAGCTTAACGCCCTGCTGCTCGCCGTGCGCAAGACCAACGGCCAGCAGGCCATCAAGCTCAAGAACGGCGGCCTTATCCGCTTCACCACGCGCACCGACTCGCTGGCGCGAGGCAAGACCTACGACGTGCTCATTTACGACGAAGCACAGGAGCTTACGGCCAAGCAGCAGGCGGCTTCTCTGCCCGCCATCTCGGCAGGGTCGAAGCACAACCCGCAGACGATCTACCTGGGCACGCCGCCAGGCCCCGACAACGTTGGCACGGTGTTCCGCGACCTCCACGAGGACGTTCACAACGGCAGGTCTGAGATGGGATGGATCGAGTGGGGCGCTACAGAGATCGGCGACGTGCACGACGAGTCGCGATGGTTCGAGTACAACCCGTCTCTCGGCACAATCCTCGACATAGAGGCCGTACGCGGCGAGTCCGAGCAGATGCAGCCCGACGTCTTCGCGCGTGAGCGCCTTGGCTGGTGGAGCCCAATCGGAGGAGCCGACTCATACGCGCTTTCGAGCGCCAAGTGGAAGGCGTGCGAGGCGGCGGGGCCGATGCAGGAAGGCAAACTCGCGTTCGGCGTGAAGTTCTCGCCCGACGGGTCGCGCGTTGCCGTGTCCTGGGCGAAGGCAGAGCGCGGTGCCGGCTCCTACGTCGAGCTTTACGACCTCATGGGCGCTGAGGGCGGCACTGTCGGCATATCCGACATGCTGCTGCGCAACCGCGAGGAGATCGCGTGCGTCTGCATCGACGGAAAGAGCGGAGCGGACGCGCTGAAGCAGCGGCTTCTGGACGGCAGGATGCCGAAGTCGGCGATCGTCATGGGCAGCACCGCGATCGTGCAGGCCGCTGCGACGATGCTGGCCGACGAGGTCAACGCCGGGACGACGAGCCACATCGAATCGCCCGCGTTGGACGATTCCGCAACGAAGTCGATCAAGCGCGACATCGGGCGCGACGGCTGGGGCTTCGGCGACGGCCCCGACTCTTCGTCAGCGCCGATCGAGAGCGCATCGCTGGCCCTATGGGCGGCGAGGACAACCAAGAGAGACCCGAGACGTAAACAGGAGGCAAGCTTCTGATGGCAGCAGTGAACATGGAACTGGCCGGACAGGTCGCGGCGGCGGAAGGCCTGCGACACGAGGACAAGGCGCTCGTGCGCGAGCTTATGGACACGTGGCGCACCCACCGATCCCGCAACATGTTGCGGGAGGACTACTACCTCGGACACGTCGGCGTCAAAGACCTAGGCATCGCCATGCCGAAAGCCCTCGCAAAGAAGATCAACCCGCGCGTTGACTGGCCCAAGAAGGCGGTGCACGCCTTGGCAGACCGCTCGGTGTTCAACGGCTTCACTGCCGACGACAATGCCGCTACCATGCGGCTGCGCGACATATGTGCCGACAACCAGCTCGAAGCTCTCTACCGCAAGAACCTTATCGGTGAGCTGAAGCACTGCTGCGGCTTCTGGACTGTCACGGACGGCGGCGGCAAGCCAATCATCTCCGCGTACCCGGCAACCGCAGCGGCGGCAATCTGGGATGACGCGCAGAAGCGCATCAAGGCCGGTCTCGTTGTGGCCGAGTCGAAGAAGATGCCAGGTGACACCGAGCGCGTGCCGACCGTCGTGCACCTGCTCACAGAAGACGCGCTGGTGGTGCTTACGCGCGGCAGCGGCCACTGGGTGGCCGACTACATGGAGCATGGCATGGGTCGCTGTCTCATGGAGCCTATGCCCTACGATGCCACGCTTGAGCGACCGTTCGGCTCCTCGCGCATCAGCCGTTCGGTCATGAGCATCACAGACGACGCCATACGCCAACGCGCCCGCATGGAGGTGGCGTCTGAGGCCGCGACGCTGCCGCAGACCTGGCTGCTCGGCACATACAAGAAGATGATCAACGGGCAGAACAAGTACGACGCGTCGATGGGGGCGGTCAACGAGATCACCAAAGACCCTGACGGAGACTCGCCGACCGTGTGGCAGTCGGCCCAGTTGCAGATGGCGCCGCTCACCGAGTACCTGCGCCAGCTAGCATGCCAAATGTCGGCGGTCACCAATGTTCCGGTGTCTTTCTTCGGCGTGAGCAACGACAACCCATCCTCTTCGGATGCCATCGCTGCATCGCTCGAACCGCTCGTGATCGATGCGAAGAACCTCAACCGCGAGAATGGCAACGCTTTGCGCAACGTGGCCTACATGGCGCTCGCTGTGGCGAACGGCACGGATTACGAGACCGAGCGCGATGCCGGCTACAACCTCAACCCGCGCTTCATGTCCCCGGCCTACCCGTCAATCGTGAGCCTGTCCGACGCCGCGTTGAAGCAGGTGCAGGGTCTGCCGAAGCTCGCCAACTCCGACGTGATGCTCGAAATGCTCGACTACACAGACGAGCAGATCCAGCGCATCAACAGCGACAACAAGAAGGCACAGGCGAGCGCTGCCGTGGCCTCGCTGTTCGAGCCGAAGGAGGGCGAGGATGGCGGAGATACCTCGCAGCCTGCTTAACGAGCTTACGGACGAGATCAACGCGCTATCTGGAATGGCGCAGCGCCAAGCCGGCGACGCGCTCACCCGCTTGGTGGCCGACTGGGAGGCGAGCGGGAACGGCGACATAGCGGCGCTGCGAGAGGCGGCCTACGAGGTGATCGAGACGGCTTGCGGCTACTACGCCGACACCGTTGCGGCTGGCCGCGCCGCCGAGTTCTACGACGCCGTGCGCAAGGCGCAGGAAGCGCCCGGAAAGTACGCCGCCGTCGCCGAGTCGCTGCGCGACCCCCAGGCGACGTACGGCTCGGTGAAGGCGTTCATGGCAAGCGTGGTGAAGCAGGGAGCCACCGACATGTTCGTTGCCGCGTGCGTTCGCCGCCTCGACGCAGAGATCCGCAAGGCCGCGAACATGTGCGTGGCGCACAACGTCTCCAAAGACCCGGCGAAACCGAGGTACGCACGCGTGCCGTCTGGCGAGACGTGCGGTTTCTGCCTCATGCTCTCCTCGTTCGGCTTCAACTACAAGACAAAGGAGGCCGCAAGCCACTCGCACCCAAAGTGCGACTGCCGCGTCGTGCCGAGCTTCGGCAAGGGATCAAAGGTCAAGGGCTACGACCCCGACGGCATGTACGACAGGTTCAACGAGTGCCTTGACACATTGGGCGGTCGCAACGGGCTGCGGGCGGAATGGGACGCCATGCCCGACGCGGAGCGAGAGGCGTACATCAAGGCCCACGGAAACAAGGCCGGCAAGGCTTTCGACAAGTACGTGAACAAGCGCATGGTCGAGGAGATCGAACTGCGCGATCCGAAGTGGTACGCATCGGGAGAACATTCCGGCATCGAGTTTACGGACTCCGCCGTGAAAGGCGAGAAGCTAAAGCGCTGGAAGAAAGACCCCGGCGAAAGAATTACCGCCGAGAAGTTGAACGCGCTTGGCTATAAGGCGGAGTTCTGGGAAGACGAATCGCATCTGACAGCACCGAACTCCGATGGGAAGACAACGATTAGCCGAGCGGATTTATCAACGGGTATCGAAATCAAGACGATCTACGGAGCTGGGTCTGAGAACACGTTCAAGTCTCACATCAAGTCAATACCCGGCAAGAATGGCGTGAAGCTCACCGTCGTCGACGTGAGCGAGAACGAAAAGGTGACGGACGAGCAGGCGATAAAGTGGATCAGCAAGTACATGGCCCGCTATCACATCAGCGAGGTCAGGATGCTCGGGCACGATGGGAAACTCCTGCGAATAAAGAAATAGCCAGCGGCTGCATGTCTCTATAGGTGAGTCAAACAACCCGCTGGCTAACCAGATTATAACCGCAAAAAACAGCAAGGGCCACCTACAGGTGGCCTTTTTCATGCCGAATCTCACGCTCATAAGAAACTGTCGCGGACGGGCCGCACGGCCCAACTGATGACCGTTGAGCAGCCGCACGGCAGCTCAGGCGTGCCGCACGGCACGGGAAAGGACGCGACATGGCAGAAGCAAACGAACCCACGCAAGTGCCGGGAGCAGAAGGCGGAGATGGCGCCAACCAGGAGCCGCCCGTCGACTACAAGGCGCTGTACGAGGCCGAGAAGAAGCACTCGCGCGAGTGGGAGAAGAAGGCGAAGGCCAACAGAACCGCAGCAGCGGCGCTTGAGGAGGCCAACAACGCGAACAAGACCGCCGAAGACCAGATCGCCGACCTCAAGAAGAGGCTCGACGACAAGGAGAAGGAAGAGAAGCGGTCGAAGATCGCGGCCAAGGTCGCGCAGGAGAAGGGCGTGCCGGCGAGCCTGATCGTCGGCGACGACGAGGAAAGCATGTCCAAGTGGGCAGACGACATGCTCGCCGCGTTCAAAAAGCCGCCCGCGCCCAAGGTCGAGAAGCCAGGAAGCTTCCCGAAGCCGAGCGACGGCGACAAATCTGAGCTGCGCGACTTCACGCGCCAGCTCCTCGGTAACAACTAGAGACAAGTAAGGAGCCGAAATGGCTAACGACACCAGCAAGGTCAAGCTCCCGCACAAGGTAGTGACCTCCATCATCAACAAGGCAAAGGACACCTCCACCATCGCGGCGCTGTCCCCCAGCACCCCGCAGACGTTCTCCGACACCACCTACATCGTGTTCAACCCGACAACCGAGGCCGAGGTAGTTGCGGAGGGCGCGAAGAAGAGCGGTTCCGAGGTCTCCACCACGCCGATCGTCGCAAAGCGCGTGAAGGTAGTCACGACCACACGCGTCTCCGACGAGCTGCGCTGGGCCGACGAGGACAACCAGCTTGAGATTGTGACCAACATCATCGCCGACCAGACCGCCGCGATCGGCCGAGCGCTCGACTACGTGGTCTACCACGCCGTGTCCCCCAAGACGGGCACCGCGCTCGGTGGCTACACCGCGCTCACCGCAGGGGCCAACGCCGTAACCGCCTCGGCATCCGCAGTCGACGACATCGACGCGCTGGCCGACGCGCTTATCGACTACGACATCAACGGTTTCGCGCTCTCCCGCAAGTTCGCCGCAGACCTCCGCAAGCTGCGCATTCCCGCCACCGGCCAGCGCCTCTACCCGGAGATCCCGCTGTCCCTCAACGTCGGCAACATCGACGGCATCCCCGCCGCGACCTCCGGCACCGTCAACGGTCGCCGCTGCAAGATCGACCCGAAGGTGGCGGGCATCATGGGCGACTTCTCCACCATCAAGTGGGGCATGGTGCGCGACATGACCTCCGAGATCATCGAGTACGGCGACCCCGACAACACCGGTCAGGACCTGAAGGGATACAACCAGGTCGCGTACCGCACCGAGGCAGTCCTTGCCTACGCGGTTCTCGACCCCAAGGCCTTCGCCATCCTGAAGACGGCCTAGGGGGCGGTAACCATGGCGAACCTTGTGCAGAAGTTCATCGTCGAGGACGCATCCAAGGCATCCCCGATCCTCCCGCAGCACGTCTGCTTCGTGACCGCCGACGGCGAGCCTGTCGGCATCTCCAAACAGGCCGCAAACCCTGGTGCGAACCCGACCATCGCCAAGGTGGTCAAGTGCCTCGTCGACGCTGGCGTGATGGCCGCGACCTCCGAGGCATCCGAGCAGAAGGCCGGCGAGAATGCCGCGAAGCCGGTTGACTCCGGCAAGGCCGAAGAGCCTGCCAGCGAGGAGTAGGCGCATGGAGCCGCTAGCGACCATCGAAGACTATAGGGCGAGGTACGGCGACCCGACTGACGAGGCACGCGCCGCGACCCTGCTCTCAGACGCGTCAGACCTGCTCATGAGCGCTTACGAATCAAACGTGGGCGACTACGAGCGCGGCAAGGTAGCCGCCTTCGACCGATCTGCCGCAGCGGTGTGCTGCCTCGTGGTCAACAGGGTCTTGTCTGCGCCAGCAGCTCTGGCGGGTGCCATGCAGTACAGCCAGGGCGCAGGCGGCTACACGGCCAGCGTGTCGTACGGGTCTGCCCTCGGCGAAATGTACCTGGGAAAGACGGAGCTGAAGTGCCTCGGGCTGCTCGACCAGCGCATCGGGGCGCTCCAACCGGTTGGGAGTGATGCCGAATGGGACTCATAAGCACCGAATCGGTGACGGTCACAACACCAGTGGTCGACTTCGATTCGCTCGGCGAGCCTATCGAGCGCGGCAGCGTGAACACCGCCATAGAGGGCGTGGTCGTGTGCCCGGGGGCCACGTCGGAACTCGACGCATCGCGCCCCGATGGCACTGAGGTCGCCTACACGCTGTGTTTCCCCAAGAGCTTCACTGCATCGCTCAAGGGGTGCCGCGTGAACGTTCGAGGCACCGAGTACCGCGTCATAGGCGACCCGCAGCGCTACGACCCGGAAAACACCCCAGGCGATTGGAACCTCACCGTGGAAGTGGGGCGCACCGATGGCTAAGTGCAAGGTGAAGTTCGAGTGGAAGGGCTGGAAGCGCGGCGGCTATGCCGAGGTTATGAACTCAGGCGCGGTGCAAACGCTTCTTAAGAAGAAGGCAGACGCCGCAGCGGCATCGTGCAACTCGTCCTTCTCCCGGCACCCCGGCGAGGGTGCCGGCTACATAGTCCGCAAGTTCAAGGGCAAGCTCGCAAACGGCTTCGTGGTTACCACGGCGACTCCGCACGCCCATGCGAGCGAGCGCAAGCACAACCGACTCAGATCCATGTTCGGAGGCGGTGAGTGATGGACGTGGAGCGCATGGTGGCGCAGCGGCTCATGGACGAGACCGGCATCGAGGCCGTGCTCGACGTACCAGCTGACAGGCCCAGCGAGTTCATATCGGTGTCGCAGACCGGATCTAGCCGCAGCGGCTGCATCAACCGTGTGCAGCTCGTGGCGCAGTCATGGGCGAAGACCCGCAGACGCGCCGCAGAGATCGCCGAAGCCGTGGAGCACGCAGTGCCGAGTCTCATGGACGAGGAGTGCGTGTTCGAGGCCACGTGCGGAGACACGTACCGCTGGGACGACCCAGACAGCCGCCAGCGCCGATACCAGACCAACGTAAACGTAACCATTTGCGAATAGGAGCCGACATGGCACTTTTCAAGAAAAACGAGACCAAGAACGTCTCGTCCACCAAGGGCGTGAAGGGCGGATACATCTTCGTGGCTCCGGCCGGCACCACCCTCCCCACAGACATCAAGACCAATCTCGCCGAAGCCTTCCTCAATCTCGGCTTCATCTCCGAGGACGGCTACACCGAGTCCGAGGAGACCGACGCCAACGAGCTGAAGGATATGAACGGCGACCTCATGGACTCCGCCACGACCTCGCGCGTGGAGTCTGCGAAGCTCACGCTCGCGGAGATCAAGGCGCAAACACTCAAGGTCATGTATGGCGCCGAAAACGTGACCGACCTCGATGGCGTTATCACCGTCGAGCACAACGGCAACAAGGACGAGGCGTGGTCGATCGTGCTCGAACTCGTGCTCAAGAACGGTCGCCGCTGGCGCAAGGTCGTGCCCTCCGCCAAGTTATCCGAGCTTGACGACCTCAAGCTCGCGGTGAGCGAGATCGCCGGGCGTCAGATCACGCTCAAGTACCTGGTCGATAGCGACGGAAACACCTGCTACGACTACATCGAGTCGACCGAAACCGCCAGCGCCTAGGAGGAATGCAGATGACCGAGATCAAGTTTTCCGTCGACGGCGTTGACGGCGAGTTCGCCGCAGACCTCGACGAGTTGAAGTCCTACAAGACTGTGAAGCAGTTCGCCCGAAGCGAAACCGACCCGGCGGGGATGATGGACGCCATGGAGCGCATCTTCATGGGCCGCGACGAGGAGTACATCGAAGCGCTCGGAGGCACCTCCTACGACATGCGCCGCCTGTGCGACGCGGCATTCGAGGCTGCAAAGGCAAAAAACTAATAGGCTTCGCCAGCGACCTCGAGAACAGGCGCGGCGAAGCGATAGCAGACTTCCAGCAGTTCTACGGCATAGCCCTGCCATTGGATGGAGCGCCCGAAGACCTCGATCGGATGGCGCTTCTCTGGCAGCACCTCCCCGACAACTCGCGCCTCGCCAAGGCGCAGTACCCGCAACTCAGGTGGAGCACGACCGACTACATGCTCTGGCGTATCGAGCACCAGCTTCGGTGCATCGCCTGGGGCATGGCCGACAAGAAGGACAGGAGCGCGGAGCCTCCCGAGCCTATCAAGACGCCGGCGCAGCTCGCAGAGCTTGAGCGCCACCGCGCGAACGCGCTGGAAGCCAAGGAAGAGATAGACAAGATCCTGGGGATAGGAGGGGAAGATGGAGACTAGTGTCGGGTCGGCCTATGTGTCCTTGATGCCGTCGATGGATGGCTTCGCGAGCAAAATCGGCAAGGAGTTCGGCAGCCAGGGCAACGCCGCAGGCAAGGCCTTCGGCGACTCCATGACCGTCGGCATCGACGGCGGGGCCAAGAAGTCCTCGGGCATCCTGACAGGGCTTGGAACCGTAGCCAAGGGCGTCGCCACTGCGGCGGTGGCCGGGTTCACAGCGCTCACAGGGGCCGTGACCGCGATTGGCGGCGCGGCCCTTTCCGCATATGCAGACTACGAACAGCTGGTTGGCGGCGTCGACACCCTGTTCGGCTCCGCGTCGCAGACACTGCAAGGTTATGCCGCAGAGGCATACAAGACATGCGGAATGTCCGCCAACCAGTACATGACGCAGGCCACGAGCTTCGCGGCCTCGCTCGTCTCGTCGTGCAGCGGCGATGTCGCCAAGGCGGCTGACTACGCGAACATGGCCATGGGCGACATGTCGGACAACGTGAACAAGATGGGTTCCGACATGACAGACGTGCAGAACGCCTACCAAGGCTTTGCGAAGCAGAACTACACGATGTTGGACAACTTGAAGCTCGGCTACGGCGGCACGCAGGCTGAGATGAAGCGCCTTATCGCCGATGCCAACAAGCTGCGCCAGGAGCAGGGCAAGAACGCCGACCTCACGATCGACAGCTATGCCGATGTGGTCGAGGCCATCCATACCGTGCAGGAGAACATGGGCATCACCGGCACCACCGCCAAGGAGGCCGCTACCACGATCAGCGGCTCCATCGGCATGGCGAAGGCCGCGTGGGAGAACTTCATCACCGGACTCGGGCGCGACGACGTCGACTTCTCGCAGCTCACGCAGCAGCTGCTTGAGTCGATCGGCGCGGTAGCTACGAACGTGGCTCCGAGGGTTGCGCAGATCGGCAAGGGAATCGTCGAGGCGTTCCCGGTTGTGCTGTCTGGCCTTGGCCCAGTCCTTGGCCCAGTGCTCTCGGAAGCGCTCGCGACTGCTTGGAACATCGCCGTAGGAGCCTTGGCTGAGCTTGGCATACAGCTGCCGACAGTCGACGCTTCCCAGATAACGGGGGCGTTCCAAGCGATCGCCGACGCTGCGGCATCCGTCGTAGGCACGTGCAAGTCCGCTTTCGGGAAGCTTGGCGAGCAGATACCGGGCATCTGGGACACCATCGTCTCGACTATTGGCGGAGCCATGACGACGATCATCTCGGCGGTGTCGCCGTTCGTGACGTACTTCGCATCGCAGATGCTGCCCGCCATCGCGTCATATGCATCTGGCGCAGTCGGCGCGTTCAGCGCCGTGCGGCCTGTCATAGAGCAGCTTGGCTCGACGCTGCTGAACGTCGGCCAGGCCATCCTGCCCGTGCTACACAACGCCTTCGCGATGATCGTCCCGATCATTTCGCAGGTCATCGGCGTCGCCATGCAGCTTTTCGCTGCGGTAAGCCCGCTCGTGTCGCAGGTGGGCGCTGCGCTCATGCCGGCAATCACGTCTATCGGCACGGCGCTCGCAAACCTCGCCAACGCCGTGCTGCCGATATTGGCTAGCGGCATGCAGATAGTGCTCTCCGTGGCTCAGATGCTCATACCGGTAATCCAGACAGTGCTGTCTGTAGTTGGTTCAATCGTGTCCGTCGTGATAACGGTGGCAAGCCAGGTGATCTCGGTCGTGGTAAACGCCGCATCCGTCGTAGCCTCGGCCATTGGCCTCGTCATGTCGGTCGTGAGCGGCCTCGTGACTGCGGTTACCACGTTCATCGGCTCGATCGTATCCGTTGTCGGCGGCGGGATAGCTACCGTGGTCGCCGCCGTTTCAGGCGGCGTGAACGCGGTAGTGGCGTTCGTCGGCTCGCTGGTGTCCTCAGCGCTCTCGCTCGTGTCCGGCCTCGTCTCCTCGATCGCCGGGTACTTCTCGACCATGGTGTCTACGATGGCGAACGCGGCGCAGCAGGTGTACGCGGCAGTGACGGGTGCCTTCTCGGCGCTCGTCGGCGCTGTGTCTGGCCATATCGGGAGCCTCATGAACACCATTTCCAGCATCCCCGGCCAGGTAATGGGCTTCTTCGCAGGCGCTGGGTCGTGGCTCGTCGGTTCCGGTCGCGCGTTGATCAACGGCTTCACGCAGGGCATCCAGAATGCAATCGGCGGCGCCCTTTCCGCCGTGTCCGGCGCCGTCTCGCAGATCCGCTCGTTCTTCCCGTTCTCGCCCGCAAAGCGCGGCCCATTCAGCGGCCACGGTTATACAACCTACTCGGGCAAGGCGCTCATGGAGGGATGGGCCGAGGGCATCGGCAGCGGCACGGGGGCGGTCAACTCCGCCATCACGTCGGCGCTAGCCTCCGCGAGCTCGCTTATCGGCTCGGGCATCACGGTCGCTCCGTCGGTTACCGTTGCCGGGGCAGGTGCCGCCGGCACGACCTACAACGTCACGGTCAATGGAGGAAGTGTAAACGCAGACCAGCGGATCATGCAGGCGGTTGACGTTCTGGTCTCCGCAGCCAAGCGGTCCGCAGGTTCGGGAAGGTAGCCAATGGGAACCTATACAAGGGAGATTCAGATCGCGGGGCGCAACCGCTGGTATTGCGGCTATATCTCCGTTGACGGCGTGAGCACGGTCAACGACACCACCTCGCGCATAACAATCACCGCCGCGATCGACGACAAGTATGCGGCACAGTACGGCACGCACTACGACGTGATCGTGAACGGCATCACCTACAGTTCGCGCGACGTGCTGCTCAACAACTACGGGAATTGGGCCACGCGCGACGCCGTGACCTTCACCGTGGACGTCGGGCGCGGGGCCAGCGGCTGGAACTGCTCCGTGCAGATCCACGTCTACGGCAAGACGTACAACAACTACTACGGCAGCGCCGGCGGAGATGCCTGGGCAACAGAGTACGCTTGGATTCCCCAGCGCGGGTACTCGCAACCGCATCCGCCCAAGAACCCGAAGCTGGCCCGCGTTTCCGACACATCCCACAAGATCACGTGGGACGTCGACTACACGGGCATGGACGGCGCGTATCCCTGGGCTGGCGTGTATGTAGACCGCCGCACCGACGACGGCTCATGGGTGAACATCGCCGACGTCTCGTGGGACGTGACCAACTACACCGACAACTCGACGACCGCAGGACACAAGTACGAGTACCGCCTTTGCGCCCACGGCCCGGGCGGCAACTCCACGCACGTCTCGTGCGGAACCACGTACACAACTCCGTCGGCACCTTCGCGCATCGATGCCATCAAGGCCGGCGCGTCCGAGGTGACGCTGCGCGTCTACGGGGCGTGGTGGTACGCCAGCGCATGGGATGTTCAGCGATCAGGCGACGACGGGAATACGTGGGCGGCGGTCTCGACCACCACCGAGGGCGAAGACCCCGCATGGGTAGACCTGCACGACACCTCCGCGCCTGCCGGCACGATCGTCTACCGCGTCAGGGCCAAGCGCGGTAGCCTAACGTCTTCGTGGGTCGAATCGAATTCCGTGACCACGATCACGCCGCCTCTCGCACCGAAGGTCACCGCCGACCATGTTGCGCCAACGGGGTCGGCAGCATCCTTCTCGTGGGTGCCCAACCACCCCGACGGCTCGGCGCAGTCCGCCGCGCAACTTGAGCTCGTCGGCAGCGAGACGATAACGAAGTCGTACACGACCGAGAAAAGCGCATCGGTCACACTCACGAAGGGAAGTTGGAAAGCTCGCGTTCGCACGAAGGGACTGCACGCCGATTGGGGCGCTTGGTCTGGCTATGCGGCGATAACGGTCGCCGACTACCCGCAGTGCTGGGTCGCCTCCCCCGCTACCGACGGCATGCTCGTCGATGCGGTGCCGCTCACGGTGCAAGTCGCCGTAACCGACGAAACTGGCATCGCGCAGGCAACGCTCACGCTCGCAGAGGTCGGCGGCGCGACGGTCGCCACGGCAGACGTCACGAACCTGAAGCCCGTGAGTTTCGGCAGCTACGTCACCATACGCAACGGCATCGACTATCTGCTCATGCTCACGGTCAAGGGCGGCTCCGGCCTGTCCAAGACGGCCATGCGCCGCTTCAAGACGCACTGGGCGGAACCGGCCATCCCAGACGTGTCGCTGTCGTACGACGATACGCTGGCGTGTCACGTGAAGGTGCGCAACGGCCTCTCGTCATACGAGATCGAGCAGACCACGCTCGTAGGCCCCATGACGGTCGACGAGGTGAGCAATGAGCTTTCCATGCTAGGCACGATCACAGTCGATGGTGACGCGCTGGTGCTCGGCAACGCCTCCCGCTGCTCCGCCTTCACGGTGGAGCGCGTGGCGTACGGCGGCGATGCCGTCATAGCATCCGGCGTGCTTGACTCCCAAGAGACGATCGACCGCGTGCCGCCGCTAAACACCGACTACGAGTACAAGGTCACCGGGTACGCCGACAACGGCACCTCGTCGCAGACCGTGACCGATGCCAACGTGTTCGCGCACGGGATGGCGCTTAACTTCGGCCAGGATGCATCGACCGTGCTTGTGCTCGACTACAACGGCGACTACTCGACAAGCTCTCAGCGATCCGTAGAGACATACCACTTCGCCGATGGCGGCGAGAACGGCGACCTGCCCATTTCGTACATGCTCGACGAGCTGAACAAAAAGACCTCGCTCTCATGGGAGATGAAGCGCGACGGCCACGACAGGTACATACGGATTATGGACGAGCAGTGGAGGGGATGGTGGCGCGGACATGCGGGCGAACGCGCATACGGCCCCATGGACTTCGATATGTCTGTGAAGGGTGCAGGCATCTGGAAGGGTTCGGCCAACGTCACGCACAACGTCTTCGAGGAGCCGATAAATGGCTGATTGGGGAAAACCGTTCCTCACCTCGTTCCGCTTCATGCGCGTAGACCGCGCAAGCGGCAACGAGGTCGAGAGAATCACGAACATAAAGAACGGCGGGTGCATTGAGCGCAACCAGGACAAGGACTACACCACAGGGCAGGTCGATTACTCCGGGGCGCTCGATATCGGGGCAGATCTGCTGCGGGTGTACCTCGATGCCGACTTCGGTGGCGCGTCAGTCAGTGAGGCGCTGGGGACTTTCGTTGTCTCAGCGCCGAAAAGGACCAGACGCGGCGTCAACTCAACCGGCACGGCAGTCCTGTCGGGCAGGCTGTCGGAGGTTGCGGAGGACGAATTCGATGCCCCATTCACGGTAGCTGCTGGAACCGTGGTTGCCCCCTACGTCGTAAAGTTGCTCAAGGCGGCTGGCTTCGCTGACGTGATCGCCGAAGGCTCCGACTACAAGCTAGCGCAGGATTGGACGCTCGGAATCGATTCTGGCGACATGAGGCTGTCGAAGCGCCTGGCGGCGTGCAACGCGCTGCTCGACGTGGCGGGCTTCCGCGCCGTCGACGAGGACGCCTACGGAAGGCCCGTACTTCGCAGATATAGGGAGCCGCAGGACAGGCCCGTTTCCATGACCCTTCGAGAGGGCTCTGGCGCACGCTTCATCAACGAGGTAGTCGACGAGCTTGACCGCTCGGGCGTCGCCAACGTGGTGCACTGCGACTACGAAACGCAGGACGCCTTCTACCGTGGCACGGCCATCGACTCAGACCCGAGCAACCCTTACTCCACGGTTTCGCGCGGTTGGCGCAAGACGGCCACGTACAGCTACAGCGACCTGCCCGAGGGGTCTACCGATGCCGAGAGACAGAGGAACGCCGATGCCAAGGCTAACGAGATGCTGCGAACACAGCAGAGCGCTATCCGTAGAGTCACGGTCAAGCGGACGTACGCGCCTATCGCGTGCGGCGATACCGTGATGGTCGATTGGGCAAGCGCCGGCATCAGCGGCAAGTTCGCGGTGAGGACTGCGACTCTCACGCTCGTGGGAGGATGCCCAATCGAGATGGAGGTGAAGAGGTATGAGCGATGAACTCATGTCGGCCATGCGCCGATACGGCGCCGCGATGGCCGATGCGACCGCCAACGACCCTCCCGGCCAGCAGGCGTGCTACGGAACGGTGAATTCCGTATCCGGAGCCACCATGGCCGTATCGGTGAAGGGGGCATCCCTGAAGCTCCCGTACACCACCTCATGCTCGGGAGCCAAGGCAGGCGACCGATGCATCATCCAGGCAATCGGCCCGCACGCCATCGTGATCGGCGTGCTAGCTAAGTAAAGGAGGTGCGATGGCAGATACCAACAAAGGCGCGGCGCTGCTGCTCAACGATGCGGGTAACATCGACCGCGCCAGAGCCACCGACGGCTCGATCTTCCGCATCGAGTCGACGCTATCGATGGAGGCCGCCGAAGAGGCCAAGACGGCAGCGGCGAACTGCAACACCGCGACTGAAAGCGCCGAAGCGGCAGAGAAGACGCGCGTGTCCAACGAGAACGCTCGGAAAACGGCTGAGACCGAGCGCGGCAACAACGAGACAACCCGCAAGAACAACGAGACGTCGCGCAAGAACGCCGAGACAACACGTCAAGACAACGAAACTGCGCGAAAGAATGCCGAAACCACGCGCCAGAACAACGAGACGAGCCGATCGAACGCCGAGATCGAACGCAAAAAGGCCGAAAGCCAGCGCCATGACGAGCATATCGCCGACCAACAAGCATCGAGCAACGCGACCTCTGCGGCGAACGGCGCGGCTTCGCGTGCGGACGCAGCGGCGAACCAGGCGTTGCAGATCGCCAACTCCGTGGCGCAAGGCAGCGCAGGAAGCTCGGACGTCGCGGAGCTGCGTGCCCAGAACGCGAAGCTCGCGACGCTTTTGGCGAACTCGACAGGTCAGTTCATATACATGGGCGGAACAGTCTACTGCCCGGCTTCAAAGGCATCGGCGAGCGGGGTGACCGTAACGTTCGGCTCAACATGCTCCGCAAGCGGCAATACCATCACATTGATTTAAGAAGGAAACGAAATGGCTCAAGCTAAGATCCTCACAGTGGGCGGCGCCAACTACGAGATGATAGACGACACCGCCCGCACCAACGCCACCACGGCTCTCAACAACGCCGAGTACAACCGACAGGGCCTGATCGGCAAGTACCCGGGCCAGTCGCTCGCAACGCTTCTCGCGGGCGAGGTCTCAGGCTCCGCCACCATCTACGACGCGCTGCACAAGCGCGTGCAGGCCGCGAACTTCAGCGGCATGCGCGTGGGCGACTACATCGACGTGCCGCTCGTGAGCGCGTCAAACGTGGCGGCCCAGCAGTCCGTGCGCTTCCTGCTTGCGCACTTCGACCCGTACTACCAGTGCGGCGACAGCGCCAAGGGCCACCACATCGCGTTCATCGCGTCCGCGCCCGTCGCCGTGGCCAAGACCGTCACCGGCGTGGCCAACGACAGCTACCTGATGTGGAACACTGCGAACACCAACCAGGGCACCGCAGACGTGAAGAACCCGTACCTGAACAGCAACCTCAAGGCGTGGGAGAGGCTCTTCGAGGCGTGCCTGCCCGAGGGGCTGACCAAGTACCTGCTCACCCAGCGCGTGCTGCTTGAGGAGCGTTACAGCGCGAGCGGCGCGCTCAGCGACTCCAACAGCTGGAGCTGGCAGGACATCGGCAAGGTGTGGTCGCCCTCCGAGATGGAGGTGTACGGCTGCCCAGTGTGGGGCACCAAGGGCTACAGCGTGGGCTTCGACTGCCAGTTCGACCTGTTCCGCGACACGGCGCACCGCCTCAACGGAACTCGGTACCATTGGTGGCTGCGTTCCGTCATGGGTGGCTCCTCGTCCGGCGTGTGCTGCGTCAACAACAACGGCTATGCCTACTACAACTCGGCGGCGCACACCTGGGTTCGCCCCCGCCCCGGCTTCCTCGTCGGCTAGTCAGCCGAGTGCTCTATACTTTGGCTTCTGATGCGACCGCCTTGCGCGGTCGCATCCTTGCCCGCGCAGCGGGCCGTTTTTTCCGCCGTGTTTTCCGGGAGGTGCCATGAGCGGCGTATACCAGCGCAACCGAACCGTTTCCGAGTACAAGTTCTTCACGCAGGCCATCGCCATCCGCGTCGAGGTCAACAAGCTGATGGCCTCGTCCTCCGTGGTGCCGAAGGCCTACCGTCTGCTTAACGCCGTGCCAACGGTGGAGACGGCGCGCAGCATCGTGTACAACGTCAACCGCGCCGACAGCTTCTACCCCAACAGCTCGTTCAACGCGTTGGAGCGCAAGCGGTACCTGACGCTGGCGATAGCCGACTGCGAGCAGCTGATGCTGGATATGCAGTGCCTCATGGACATAGGCCTGCCCGTGAACGCCAACCGCTTCGAGGCGCTGGCCAATATGGTCGATGAGGAGATCAAGCTGCTCAAGGGCGCGCGCAAGAACGTGCGCATCACCGGCAAGAAGTCGACAGAGGAGCGCATAGCCGAGGCCGAGGCCGAGCTAGAGCGCCTGCGTTCGCTATAATGGGCGGCGGTCCCGTCTTGTATATCGGTACAATTGGTGGCTGCGTTCCGTCATGGGTGGCTCCTCGTCCAACGTGTGCTACGTCAACAACAACGGCAATGCCAACTACAACTCGGCGACGAACACCTGGGTTCGCCCCCGCCCCGGATTCCCTTACTGCCAGACCGAGTAGGCCAGCGGGCCGAAAGCAGAGCGCGGAGAGGAAGGAAGGCGCGACCATCGGGCGCGAGCCCGTAAATACGCACCCCGCGAGGGTGGCCGGACGCTGCTTGCATGGCGCGGCGCTCCGTGGCTTCGCCGCGTTTCATGGCCATACCTCAAGCGGCTGTCAGAGCCACATTGCAAGCCGTGCGGGGTGCCTTCTATGAACTCGGAGCAAAGGCGGGCCGCACGCCGGAAGCGCCGCAAGGAGAAGCGCGCCAGGGCCAAGGCCGAGCGCGTCAAGGCGTGCGCCCTTGAGACGGTGGCCGACCTCAACAGCCTGTGCAAGGCTTCCAAGCAGGCCGCGCGTGGCGTCATGTGGAAGGCCTCGACGCAGCGGTACATGAAGGACTACCTGCGAAACGCCGTGAAATCGCGCCAAGACCTTTTGGATGGCCGCGACATATGCCGGGGTTTCATCCGCTTCGACCTGTGGGAGCGCGGCAAGCTGCGGCACATCAGCGCCGTGCACTTCCCCGAGCGCGTGGTGCAGAAGTCGCTGTCCCAGAACGCGCTCGTGCCCGCCATCGTCCCCACGCTCGTGACCGCCAACTCTGCCAACATCAAGGGGCGCGGCACCGACTACGCCCTGAGGCTGCTCAAGCGCCACCTGGCCGAAAACTGGAGGAGGCACGGCGGCGATGGCTACATACTGCTCGGCGACTTTTCCGACTACTTCGCCCGCATAGCGCACGGCCCCGTCAAGGAGCAGGTGGCTGCCGCGCTGCTCGATCCGCGAGTAATCGCCCTTGAGCACCGCCTGATTGACGCGCAGGGCGAGGTGGGCCTGGGGCTGGGCAGCGAGCCGAACCAGATATGCGCGGTGGCGCACCCCAACCGCATCGACCACTACGTGACCGAGATGCTGCGCCCCGAGGCGTACGGGCGGTACATGGACGACTTCTACCTCATACACGAGAGCAAGGAGTACCTGCAGGTATGCCTGCTGCTGATAGGGCGCAAGTGCGCCGAGCTGGGCATAGAGCTGAACCCGCGCAAGACCCGCGTGGTAAAGCTGTCGCGCGGCTTCACGTGGCTGAAGAAGCGCATCTTCTACACGGATACGGGCCGCATAGTCGTGAAGCCGTGCCGAGACTCCATAACGCGGGAGCGCCGCAAGCTCAAGAAGATGGCCCGCATGGTCGCCGATGGCGTCATGACCCCCGAGCAGGTGCAGCAGAGCTACCAGAGCTGGCGCGGCGGCATGGCGCATTTGGACGCGCACCGCAGCGTGCTGGCCATGGACGCGCTGTACCGTAGTCTGTTCGAAAACCTCGCGCGCGGGGGGGGTTGCTCAATGCAGCCAAACCCGGAAGGCGATTCGAGCGGAACGCCCTCGCCATAGCGGAAGGGCGGCAGCTCAAAACGGCGGCCTAGACAGGTCGGAAACGAAATAACCAGCGTATTGAGGGCGTGCTGCGGCGCGCCCTCTTTTTTGCGCGCGTTCAGGAAGCTCGGCAATCTCACGGCGCTAATACGATGGCGGCACATCCCCCGACACGAAAGGAGTCCGCATGGACACTGAGGAGACGCGTCCCGACACCGTGGACGACGGCACGCAAGCCGAGGTGAACGCGCTGCGAAACCTGCTCTCGCAGCTGGGCGACCCCGACGCGGCCCATGAGGCGGGCGTCATCGACGACGACCTGCACATCGAGCAGAAGGCCAAGAAGATGGCCTATACGGCGGCGCTCGCCGCCTACGACAGAGGCGAGACGCCCGACGTGCCGGCGCTGCTCGGCCAGATGCGCGAGCAGGCGTCGAAGCCGACGCAGACCGAGCAGAACACGGCGAACATCGACTACCTGCTCATGACGGTCGGAGGTGACCAGTAATGCCGACGAAGAAGACCGAAGAGCATTCCGAGCACTTCGCGCTCGTCAAGAAGTACTACGACCGACCTCTTTGGAGTAAGGCGCGAGTGCATAAGGCCGTCAAGTGCAAGTGGATCACCGCCGACGAGTACAAGGAGATCACCGGCGAGGAGTACACGGCCGAATAGGCGGAAGGAGGGCGCCCAGGATGGAAGTGCTCAAACTTTTTGCGCCTTACGGACCGGCTTGGCTTGGAGGCGTGCTCCTGACGCTCGTTGCGTTCTACTTCGGGAGACAGTTTCTCGAGGAGTACAAACGCCAAAACCAGCGGAAGGGCGAGCTCGACCTGAAACGCGAGGAGCGCAAGCAGGCCGAAGTCGACGAGAGGGCGCAGCGCGACCGCGAGCGGTCCCAAATGGAGGGGCGCATCGCCGCCCAGATGGAGCGCAGCAACACCCTGATTGAAGGAATGAAAACGCTCATGGAGTCGGTTGTCGCGTCAAATGACGTCCTTCACGCAGACTTGGTCCACAGCCAGGCGCGCAGCCAGGGCATGGCAGAGAAGGTCGACCATATCTACGACCGAGTTGACCTCATGTACAACAAGGAGACAGGGAGATAGAGATGACTGATATACAGGCAGGGCTCACGGTGCTGACCGTCCTCGTGGTGCCCTATATCGTGCAGGCTATCAAGACGAAGGCGATGACTGGCAATGTTGCCCGCTGGACGGCCATTGCAGTATCGGCGCTGTGCGGCGCATTGACGGCCATGGCCGGGGGTATGCCGACTGACCCCACGGCGTGGGTTACGTCCATCTTCGCCGCGGTAGGCGGCGTGCAGGTGGCCTACGCCGCCTTCAAGAGCGTTGGCGTTACCGACAAGTGGCTCGACGCGCTCTTGGCGCTCGGCGACGTGAAGAAGGAGGGCTAGCCATGGATGACGAGACCTTTGAAGAGCTTAACGACGGAAGGGGCGACGATGACGAAGAGTAGCCTCTGCACCTACGCCAACATCACTGGCAACCGCAACAGCGGGCGTTCGGGCAATCGCGTTTGCAAGATCACGCCGCACTACATGGCGGCCCATTGGACGGGCAGGCAGTGCGCCGACTACTTCGCAGCGACCGCGCGCCAGGCAAGCTCGAACTACTGCATCGGCTACGACGGCGACATCGCCATGAGCGTGGACGAGGGCGACCGCGCCTGGACTTCCGCTAGCAAGTGGAACGACGACCGCGCCATCACGATCGAGTGCGCGAACAATGCAGACTCCTCGCTCACCGACGCCACGTGGGCCGCGCTCGTCAACTTGTGCGCCGACATCTGCCGCCGCTACGGCTTCCGCCTCGCATACGACGGAACGCGAAACGCCACGCTCACCGAGCACCGCATGTTCTCCTCGACCGATTGCCCCGGCGCGTGGCTGCATGCCCGCATGGATCAGCTCGCATCCGAGGTGAACGCGATTCTCGACGGCGGCAGCGCCCCGACCGTCCCGCCATCGGTACCGGCAGAGCAGCCGAGCGCCGCCGGCAAGGAGGGTACAGGCTTCAACGGAACCTACCGCTGCACAGTCGATTGTCTGAACGTCAGAGACGCGCCGGCGCTTTCAGGCTCCGTGGTAGCCTCCTACGGCAAGGGCGAGACAGTCAACCTCGATGACTGGTATTGCATCGCGGACGGCTACGTGTGGGGACGCTACACCAGCGACAGCGGTCATACTCGCTACATCGCCGTCGGCAAGCCCACGGGAGGCTACGACCCGAACGACTACCTCGTGCGCGTCGGCACCGCGCAGGTGCAGACCAGCAACTCGGCGGGAACGTACCGCATCTGCGTCGATGCCCTGAACGTGCGCTCCGGTGCTGGCACCGGTTACTCGACCGTCGCAACCTACCATCGCGGGGAGACTGTGACGCTCGACGGCACGTTTGCATCGGCCGACGGATACGTTTGGGGCCGCTATACGGGCGGTTCCGGCTACAAGCGCTGGATCGCCGTGGAAACCGCCTCCGGCGAGAAGTACGCAGAGAAGGTGTAGGCGATGCCGTACCCAAGCCCTGCCGACGAAGACCGCAACGGCGGGTGCGGCCCGCTTGTGGCGGCGGTGATCCTGCTGCTCATCGTGTTTGCCGCCGCCTCGTGCGCCAGGCAGGCCATGGGGGCGCAGGACATGACGGTATCGCCCGCGCGAACCGATGGCCCGATTTACGATTTGCCGGATGGCGTGCATCAGGAAATCGTGTGCGATAAGATCAACCGCGAGTACCTTCTGCTCACGACAGACGAGGGCGGCGTGTACCTCATGCCGTACCTCGACGAGCACGGTGACCAGGCGATTATGCCGCAAGCCTAGTGCGTGGTATCCTAAGAAGAATGATCGTCCCGAACGAGCAGATCTCGGTTCGAGAAGTTGTTCGAACGGGGCACCACAGAATCTGAGAAGCCCGTTGCCAATTCGGTAGCGGGCTTTTTGCTACCCATGCGCCGGGATTCGAACCCGACAGGGTGCGGATCCCGGCATCATCGCAAGGCCTGTGGTCAAAAAATGGCAAATATGAGTACTGTTACCATTTTAGTTACAGCGATTTCATGCCATCAGAAGGCGATTTAGACGCCAGGGGTCCTACGGCGAAAGAATTGCAGGCGTTTATCAGCTAAGTACTTGGACATATGTTGCGTAATACTGCATATTTTGCAAAAAGATAATGCTACAGGACTTGTGACAGTACTCATATTTGACGTTTTTTGCCCACGGCCCCTTATTACGTGGGCGAATCAGTTGCAAAACGGACTCCTAAACGTCCTTCGCAATCAAAAAGCCGGGGCCCGCGCGATGCGGACCCCGGCTCAATACCGTGACGATATGTCAGCTACGCTCTACACGTAGAACAAGATGTCGTCGTAGGTCGGGACCGGCCAGTAGTCGGCTGCCACGATCTCCTCCATGGCGTCCACGGCGGCGCGCAGCGCATCCATAGCGGGAACGACCTCGTGCGCGTACACGTTGGCCTGCTCCTGGCCATCGAGAGACTCGGCCTTCTGATGCACGGCGTCGAGCGCCTTGATGGAGTCGTTGATGGCGGTGATACCGTTGCAGAGCTTGTTGAGCGTGTTCTGCTCGCACTGCATGGCGGCCTCAGCACCGGCGGCACGAATAGTCTCAAGGCCCTTAGCGACCTTGGTGGCATAGGCAGTAATGACCGGGCGATAGGTACGACGCGCCTCGCGAACCATCGTGGTGGCCTCGATGTTCATGAGCTTGTTGTACTTCTCGAGCTTGCAGTCGTAGCGGCACTGGGCCTCGGCCTTGGTCAGGACACCCGTCTCCTCAAAGAGCGCAATGGCCTTATCGGAAACAAAGGCGGGCAGGGCGTCGGCCGTGGTCTTGTTGTTGGCAAGGCCGCGCTTCTCGGCCTCGACGGGCCACTCGTCGGAGTAGCCATCGCCGGAGAAGAGGATGCGCTGGTGGTCGGTCAGGACCTTCTTGCAGTACTCGAGCGCGGCGTCCTGGAACTTATCCTCGGGCGTGCCCTCAAGCGCGTCAGCGAAGGACTTGAGCGACTTGGCCACGGCGGCATCGAGCACCAGGTTGGAGTCGGAGACGTTCTGCTCGGAGCCGCAGGCACGGAACTCGAACTTGTTGCCGGTGAAGGCGAACGGGGAGGTGCGGTTGCGGTCGGTGTTGTCCTGCATCAGCTTGGGCAGGGTATCGGCGCCCAGGTCGAGCACGCCGCGCGTGGCATGGACGGAAGCCTTGCCATCGATGATCTTCTCGACGACCTCGGTAAGCTGGTCGCCCAGGAAGATGGACATAATCGCCGGAGGGGCCTCGTTGGCGCCCAGACGATGATCGTTGCCGGCCGAGGCAACGGAAGCACGCAGGAGCTCCTGATAGTTATCGACGGCCTCGATCACCGCGGTGAGGAAGACGATGAACTGCAGGTTGTCGAGCGGGGTGTCGCCCGGGTCGAGCAGGTTCTCGGACTCGGTGCCAAGCGACCAGTTGTTGTGCTTGCCCGAACCGTTGATGCCCTCGAAGGGCTTCTCGTGCAGCAGGCAGACCAAGTCGTGGCGGGAGGCGATGAGCTTCATCTTCTCCATCATGACCAGATTCTGGTCGATGGCCTCGTTAACCTCGCCATAGACAGGGGCGAGCTCATGCTGGCAAGGAGCGACCTCGTTGTGCTTGGTCTTGGCGGGAATGCCAAGCGCCCACAGCTCATCGTCCAGGTCCTTCATATAGGCCGAGACGGTGGGGCGGATAGCGCCAAAGTAGTGCTCCTCGAGCTCCTGGCCCTTGCAGGGAGCAGCACCAAAGAGGGTGCGGCCGGTGATGACCAGGTCCCTACGCTTGCGGTAAGCGTCCTTCTTGATCAGGAAATACTCCTGCTCATCGCCCACGGAAGGAACGACCTTCTTGGGGGTCTTGCCAAACAGCGCCAAAACGCGCTTGGACTCACGCGAGAGCGCGGTCATGGAGCGCAGCAGCGGGGTCTTCTTGTCCAGGGCCTCGCCCGTGTAGGAGCAGAAAGCCGTGGGGATGCACAGGACATCGTCCTTAATGAATGCGGGGCTAGTGGGATCCCAAGCGGTGTAGCCACGGGCCTCGAAGGTGGCACGCAGGCCGCCGTTGGGGAAGCTGGAAGCATCGGGCTCGCCCTGGATGAGGTTCTTGCCCGTAAACTTGGTAATGGCGGTGCCGTCGTGGTTGGGCTCGAGGAAGCTATCGTGCTTCTCGGAAGTAATGCCCGAAAGCGGCTGGAACCAGTGCGCGTAGTGCGTCGCGCCCTTGGAGATGGCCCAGACCTTCATGGCGTGGGCAACGGCGTTGGCCACATCCAGGTCGAGCGGCTCACCGCCCTCGAGGGTTGCAGCAAGGCGCTTCCAAATGTCCTTGGGGAGGTAGTCCTTCATGACTTCCTCAGAGAACACCATGGTCCCGAAGCGGTCAGTAAGTTCGGCCATACGGAACTCCCTTCGTATCGGCACCGCGTGAGAAGCGGTGTTGATTACTAACGAACGAGTCATAGCTTAGACTCGCCGTGTTTCCGCGACATTACCGTTATGTTGCTGTCGCGAAACCAATCAATGAGGTTACCCTATCGAGGCGGCGTTGCCACCCTCAACAGCCAATCAACTGCATAAATTGCAGACCTCTCCCCATGGTTTAAGGGTAGTCAATTTGGAACGGGGCTTTATTAACTGGTATTTCGCATCAAATACCATTCAATATAGCCCCATCCTACATTGACCGCCCTGTTATAGGAAATGCCGATAGCGAAGCATTTTCGATTGGTATCCCCAAATAGCGAGTAAAACTCCACCGCAGCGCAGTGGTGCTGTAGAATCCTTACAACACATCACACTAATGTATCTAAAGGAGCACGATATGCGCGTCGACGAGGTTTTTAAGCAGGCAGCATCCCAGGGCACCGCGCCCGTTTCGTTTGAGATGTTCCCGCCCAAGGGCGAGCTGACCCTCGACACGGCCCGCGAGGTTGCTGGCAATCTGTGCAAGCTTTCGCCGAGCTTTGTCTCGGTCACCTGCTCGGCCGGCGGCTCGGGCAACGGTGCCACCACCGCCCCCATCGCGCATATGATTACGAGCGAATTCGATACGCCCTCGGTGGCGCACCTCACCTGCGTGGGCCGCACCCACGCCGATATCGCCGCCAAGATCGACGAGTATCGCACCGCCGGCGTTGAAAACATCCTGGCCCTGCGCGGTGATCTTCCCGCTGGCGCGACCGAGGACGACAAGCCCGCCTCGGACTACGCCTACGCCCGCGACCTCATCCCCGAGCTCGTCGACGCCGGCTTTTGCGTGGGCGCCGCAGCCTACCCCGAGGGCCACATTGCCTGTGAGGATCTCAACGCCTCGGTCGAATACCTCAAGCAAAAACAGGACGCCGGCGCGAGCTTCTTTGTGACGCAGCTCTTCTTTGATAACGAGTGCTTCTATCGCTTCCGCGAGCTTGCCGACAAGGCCGGTATCACCGTGCCCATTACCGCGGGCATCATGCCGTTTATGGGCAAGTCGCAGATCAGCCGCATGGTCTTTATGTGCGGCGCGTCGCTGCCCTCCCCCGTCATCAAGATTCTCGCCAAGTACGAGAACGACCCCGAGAGCCTGCAGGCAGCCGGTGTAGATTATGCCGCCCGCCAGCTTTGCGACCTCAAGGAGCACGGCGCCGACGGCCTGCACCTGTACACTATGAACCGTCCTGCGATCGCCGCGACCATTATGGAGCGCCTGGGGTAATGGAAAAACCGCACATCGATACAACCGCTGTCGAAGTGCCGGCCGACCTTGCGTCGCCGGCGCTTTACCGTGTCGATGCTGCGCACCATCCCCGTGTCGACCGTGCCGAGATGCTGCGGTATCTGGGTTACGGCGGCCAGCAGATTGAGCCCGAGCTGTCGCAGCGTATTGAGCTTGTGGTCGAGCGTCTGGAATTGGACATTGAGCCCCGTGGCGTGCGCCGCGTGTTTGCCGTCGATGCCACGGGTGTGGACGAGCAGGGAGAACCTTGCATTCGCCTGGTCGGCACCAACGTTGAGCTGCGCGGTCGCGATATCTATCGACATCTCAAAGACGCCCGCTTTGCCGCGCTCATGGCATGCACCCTCGGCATGGACGCCGAGCGTCGCCTGCGCACCACGGGAGCCCAGCAGCCCCTGGAGGGCGCCGTGCTCGACGCCGCGTGCTCCGCTTACGTGGAAGCCGCCGTTGAGCAAATGGACCAGCAGGTCAAGACGGACGCCGCCGTTCATGGGCTCGCCGGCAACTGGCGCTTTAGTCCCGGCTACGGCGACTGCCCGCTCTCGGCCCAGCGCTCGATCGTCAATGCGCTCAACGCCACGCGGCTCATCGGGCTTACCGTCACACCCACCAGCCTGCTCATGCCCACCAAAAGCGTGACCGCGGTGATCGGCCTATTCGACGGCGAAGTCCACGACGCCCAGAGCCGCCCCACCTGCAATATCTGCCGCATGCGCGAGCACTGCCGCTTCCGCGCCGCCCACACCACCTGCTATTCCAGCCATTAGGAGCCCTCGATGTTTACTCCGCTTATCACTCATGATTCTGACGGCACTGCATTGGCGGCACCCGTTGATGCCGCACGTCGCAACGGTGCCACGTACAAGACGCGCACGATCGACGATCTGCGCATTAAGGACGATCGCCTGCGTGCGGCCATCGAGGGCACGGGACACCTGCTGTTCGACGGCGGCATGGGCACCATGTTGCAAGCGGCCGGCATGAAGGCCGGCGCCCTGCCCGAGCTGCTCAACTTTGAGGAGCCCCAGGTTATCACCGATATCCAACGTCAATATGTCGAGGCCGGCTGCGACGTGATTACCGCCAACACCTTTGGCGCCAATGCCCACAAGCTCGACGGTGCCGCCACCGTGGCAGACGTCTTTGCCGTGGCCGTCACCTGCGCCCGCGAGGCCGGCGCCCGCTACGTCGCCGGCGATATCGGCCCCATCGGCGCGCTGCTTCGTCCCTTAGGCACCCTCAGCTTTGACGAGGCCTATGACCTCTTTGCCGAGGAAGTGCGCGCTGGCGTCGACGCGGGCGTGGACCTCTTTATTATCGAGACCATGACCGACCTTGCCGAGATCAAGGCGGCCGTCCTCGCCTGCCGCGAGAACTCCGACCTGCCCGTCTTTGCCACCATGACCTTTGAGGAGGACGGCCGCACCTTCCTGGGCACGAGTCCCGAGGTTGCCGCCATCACGCTCGATGCCATCGGCGCCGACGTTTTGGGCATCAACTGCAGCCAAGGACCGGCCGAGCTCCGAGGACTCGCTGCGCGCATGCTCACTGTTACCGACAAGCCCATCATGGTGCAGGCCAATGCGGGACTGCCCCATGTGGACGACGACGGCAACACCGTCTTTGATATCCAGGCGCCCGAATACGCCGTGGCCGTCGCCGGCATGATCGAGGACGGCGTGAGCGTCGTGGGCGGTTGCTGCGGCACCACGCCGGCGCACATGGCGGCCTTGCGCACGCTTATCGACAACCACACGCCCAGCCCGCGCCACCGCAAGCCCAGCATGTCGGTCACAAGCGCCCAGACCGTGGTGGACCTTCCCTGCGACGGCCACAAGATCGCCGTCATCGGCGAGCGCATCAACCCCACCGGCAAAAAGCGTCTGCAGCAGGCCCTGCGCGACGGCGATCTGGACTACGTCGTGAGTCAGGGCATCAGCCAGCAGGAGCAGGGTGCCGACATCCTGGACGTCAACGTGGGCCTGCCCGAGATCGACGAGGTCAAGATCATTCAACAGGCGACCGAACAGCTCCAGGGCTCCACGCTGCTGCCGCTGCAGATCGACTCCACCGACCCCGCCGCCGTCGAGGCCGCCGTACGTCGCTACGCCGGCAAGCCCATCATCAACTCGGTCAATGGCAAACAGCAGATCATGGATGAGATCTTTCCGCTGGTCGCCCACTACGGCACCAACGTCGTCGGCCTCACGCTCGACGAAGGCGGCATCCCGGATACCGCCGAGGCACGCTTCGCCATCGCCGAGCGCATCGTGGCCGAGGCTGCCCGCTACGGCATCGGACCGGACCGCATCCTCATCGACTGCCTGGTCATGACCGCCTCAACCAACCAGCGCCAGGCCGAACAGATCCTGCGCGCCATGTCCCTGTGCAAGGAGCGCCTGGGCGTCAAATGCGCGCTCGGCGTGTCGAACATCAGCTTTGGCCTGCCTGCCCGCCCGCTGCTGGGCTCGGTCTTTTTGGCTGCCGCTTTTGGCGCGGGCCTGGACGCCCCCATCATGAACCCGGGCTCCAAGCGCTTTATGGATACCGTCTACAGCTATCGCGTCTTGAGCGTTGAGGACGAGGGCTCGACCGGATACATCGAGCGCTACGCCGGCTGGACCGATCCGTACAAGATCGCCGCGAACCCGGCGGCGGCCCAGGCGGTATCGACCGACGCCGCGCCCGCTGCTGGCACTGCCGGCACCGACGGCAACGACGACCCGATTCGTCGCATGGTCGTCTCGGGCCGCAAAGGCGAGATCGCGGCCGAGACCGAGCGTCTGCTGGCAGACTACGACGCCATGGACCTCATCAACAATCACTTTATCCCCGCCCTCGACGAGGTTGGCGTCCTCTTTGACCAGGGCAAGTTCTTCTTGCCGCAGCTCATGGCCTCGGCCGAGGCCGCGCGCGTGGGCTTCGATACCATCAAACGCCTGATGCCCGCCGGCGAGATTGCCGACAAGGGCAAGATCTGCGTGGCCACCGTCAAGGGCGATATCCACGACATCGGTAAGAACATCGTCAAGATGCTGCTCGATAACTACGGCTATACCGTCTTTGATCTGGGTCGCGACGTCGATCCGCAGGAGGTGCTCAAGACCGTCAAGGAGCGCGACATTAAGCTCGTCGGCCTCTCGGCGCTTATGACTACCACGGTCGTCGCCATGGAGGAGACCATCAAGCTGCTTCATGCCGAGGTGCCGGGCGTCAAGATCATCGTAGGCGGCGCCGTACTCACCCCCGAATACGCCAAGCAGATTGGCGCGGACTACTACGCCAAGGACGCCGCCGAAAGCGCGCGCATCGCCGAAGAGGTCTTTGGGCAGTAACACAACGGAAACAACCGAGCACCAAAACGTGCCGCATGCGCCACTTGGCACGTGCGGCACGTTAGAATAGATAAGACTATGCTCGTTTTGGCAGATAGGAGCGCAAGGATGGCGATTACGCCCGCAGAAATCGCGGAAACCCGCGGCATGGTTGAGGAGCAGAACCTCGACATCAGGACCATCACCATGGGTGTTTCGCTCATGGGTTGCGGCGACGAGAACCTCGACCGCATGTGCACGAAGATCTACGACCACGTGACGCACACGGCTGAGCACCTGGTCGAGACCGCCGAGAACCTCGAGCGCGAGTACGGTATCCCCATCGTCAACAAGCGCGTTTCCGTCACCCCGGTGGCGCAGATTGCCGCGTGCTGCAAGGATGAGGACCTCACCCCCATCGCGCATGCCCTCGACCGCGCGGCCGAGACACTCGGCATCGATTACCTGGGCGGCTTCTCCGCACTCGTCCAGAAGGGCATTGGCGACGCCGACCGCCGCGTCATCCAGTCCATCCCCCAGGCGCTTGCCACCACGAGTCGTGTCTGCTCCAGCGTCAACGTCGCTAGCCTGCGCGCCGGCATCAATATGGACGCCGTGCTTATGGCCGCCCAGACCATCATCGATGCTGCCAAACTCACGGCCGACCAGGATTCCGTCGGCGCTTCCAAGTTTGTCTGCTTTGCCAACATGGTCGAGGACTCCCCGTTTATGGCGGGCGCCGTCCACGGCGGTGGCGAGGCCGACGCCGTCATCAACGTTGGCGTCTCGGGCCCCGGCGTTATGGCCGCAGCCCTGGAGACGCTGCCCGATTCCGCATCGATGATGGAAGTCGCCGAGAAGATTAAGCAGACCGCCTTTAAGATCACCCGTGCCGGCGAGCTCATGAGCCGCGAGGCCGCCCATCGCTTGGGTGTCGAGAAGGGCATCGTCGACCTGTCGCTGGCCCCCACGCCCGCCATCGGCGACTCCGTCGCGCGCATCCTCGAGATCATCGGCGTGGGCACCTGCGGTGGCCCCGGCACGACCTGCGCACTCGCCATGCTCAACGATGCCGTCAAGAAGGGCGGCGTCATGGCCAGCTCCAGCGTGGGCGGCCTCTCGGGCGCTTTTATCCCCGTGTCCGAGGACGCCGGCATGATCGCCGCCGTCGAGGCCGGCGCGCTTTCGCTCGAGAAGCTCGAGGCCATGACCTGCGTGTGCTCCGTCGGCCTGGACATGATCGCCATCCCCGGTGACACCCCGGTCGAGACCATCGCCGGCATCATCGCCGACGAGATGGCCATCGGCGTCATCAACAACAAGACCACGGCCGTCCGCGTGATTCCCGCCATCGGCAAGGGCGTGGGCGACTGCGTCGAGTACGGCGGCCTGTTCGGCCGTGCGCCCATCATGCCGGTGAACCCCAACGCCGGCACCGTGCTTGCCCACCGCGGTGGGCGCTTCCCGGCACCGCTGAACTCGCTGAAGAACTAGCTGAGGGGTTCGGGCGAGGAGCCCCGGGGAGGGCAAATATATAAGGTCGCCTGCTCGGACAGTCCTGACTCGCGCGGAGAGCACATTAAGTGCTCTCCGGCTCGTGCGGAACTCGCGATCGACCTTATATATTTGCCCTCCCCGGGGCTCCCGCACAACGGGACCTCGGTTGGGTTCTATCCCTTTGGCAGTCGCTTCGCTTCTGCCCTACTTTGCTGGTATGGCGGTTTGGCGTTGGATCGGTTCTTTCTGATATATGCTGGTTGCGGCTCTTCTTTTGGGAGGAGTCGCTTTTTTGTTGCTAGGAGGTTGGCCCGTGGTTGATGAGGATGCTCGTTCTGAGCTTCTTTCTGCTGATTGGAATGGCGAATGGATGCGCTTGCAGGCTGGTCGGCGGCGGGCTGATGATTCTTTTGAGTGGGATAAGCGGGCTCGGCATTTTCGGCCGCTTGAGACTGCTCCGTATGCTCGGGATTTTGTGAAGCTGCTGGCACTCCAGCCTGGTGAGTCGGTGCTTGATATGGGGTGTGGGGCTGGGTCGATTGCTATTCCGCTTGCGCAGGCGGGGCACCCTGTGATTGCTGCCGACTTCTCCCCTGCTATGCTTGGCACCCTTGATGCTGGTATTGAGTATTACGGGCTTGAGGACCAGATTACGCCGCTTGAGCTTGCTTGGGATGATGATTGGGATCTGGTGGGGCCGGTTGCCAAGGCTGTGGATGTTGCCTTTGCGAGTCGCTCGGTTACTACGAACGACCTGAAGGGCGCGCTTGCCAAGCTTGATCGAACGGCTCGTCGGCGTTGTGCTGTCACGATGGTCGCCAACTCCAGCCCGCGCTATGACCTGCACCTGATGAACGCCATCGGTGCCTCGGTTACCTGCAGTAATGGCTTTGTGTATGCCTTTAATATCCTCATTCAGATGGGTGCCCTGCCGCAGGTTACGTACTTTGAATCGCCTCGTCGCGATACCTTCGATAGCCTTGAGGCAGGTGTGGCGGATTTTTCCCGTATGCTCGAGCATGGCAACGAGGATAAGATCGACCATCTGCGCGACTACATCGCCCAACACATGATTGAGAACCCCCATGCCGGTGAGCCGGGCTCCAAAGGCGTGCCGCAGGGGCGCTATATGCTCGATCATGTCCGCAAGGTTCGTTGGGCGTTTATTGCATGGGAGCCGGTCTCTGTGCCCAGCTCATAGCCTGCCCGCAGCCCGCACCGCCCACTCACTCGGCATCCGCATTCTTTTTGAACTGGGCAAACGCGCTCCACACCGCGCCGTTCCTGCGCTATCGTGGGACAGCTCACGTAGATTAAGGCCCCGTCGCGGGGGCGCCCCATACATAGAAAGCGAGAACCCATGGCACTGACAGGAGCACAGGTCAAGCAGCTTCGCAGCATGGCCCATCACCTCAACCCCGCCATCATCATCGGCAAGTCCGATGTCAACGAGGGCACCGTCGAGCAGACGGTCGCCTACCTGGAGAAGCACGAACTCGTTAAGTGCTCCGTGCTCGATGGCTCCAGTCTTTCCGCCCGTGAGGCCGCCGAAGAGCTCGCTGAGCGCTGCCACGCCGAGGTCGTCCAGGTCATCGGCCGCAAGTTCTCGCTGTATCGCGAGTCCTCGCGCAAGGACATCGAGAAGATCAAGCTCGTCTAAGAGCCAATAATCCGGCGAGCCAATACATAGCAAGCTTACGGGTGCCCGAATACTTCGGGCACCCGTTTTTTATCGCTCGACAAGCACGCGATTGAGCCGCCCCTCCACCAAGCGCTCGTATAGACGCCGCGTCTCGGGCTCGGGCACGCCATTGACCTGCTCCCTCAGATGGTGCATATGCCCGCTGTACAGCTCGACGATATCGCGCCGTCGCCCCGCCGCACTGTAGACGCGCATGGCGCAGCACACCATATCCTCACGCGCCGTTTCCTGCCGAAGCCCCGACTCCGCCAGCCAAATCGCCGACTGCAGATCGTTTTCTTCTAGAGCGGCATTTGCTCCCTTAATCATGCAATCGATGTACTTTGACTGCATAATGCGTCGCATACGCAAAAAGTAGGTGGGATTACAGCCATTGGGAACATACAGCGGTCCGGCATAAAGCTGCTCAATCTTAAGGCACAACTCGACCAGATGGGGCCCGCGCGCACCCGTGCGATTTCCCAAAACCTCGCGGCTTATCTGATCAAACAGCCGTACATCGGTCTTGACGTAGTCGCCGTTGAGTCCGATGCATTCATTTTGGATGAGCACACACGACTTGCCATCCGGCGTCGGTCCCAAAGCCGACCGCAAGCGCGATATCGTCGAGTACAGGTTGTTGCGAGCGCTATTGAACTCGGCATGGGGCCACAGCTCCATGGCCAGCGTCTCACGATCGACGAGCGCATCCATGCCCAGCGCTAACCGCTCGGCAAGTGTCGCCGCCTTCTTGCGGCGCCACATTTTGTCCGTGATGGGAAACCCGTCGCGCTCGGCGCGAAACGCACCAAACATGCGAATCTCGATATGGTCGATGGTATCAACGGCTTCAACCTCGCCGGCCTGGAACAGGCGCTCGCCCTCCCCTTCCAAATCGTCGCGCAGCGAGTACCGCGACAGCTCGCGCACGGGAAGCTTCTTGCGTATCCTGCCCGCCGGCTCGCCCAGACAATGCATGGCAAGACGAGCAAAGAGCCGATACGATGGCTCTAGAATCCCCGCGCGATTCATGGACATCCAGGCTGCAAGGTCGCTGTCTCGGCCCGCACAGGCCAAATGCAGCGCCACCATCCAGGCTTCTGCGCCACCAACCTGCGTCTGGCTTATATCGAGCAACTCCGCTTCCTCGCGCACCGAAACCATCGAGGTGTTACGCAGATACGCTGCGCGCTCCAGCAGCAATGCGTTATCGCGCATGTACGCAATCGACTCCTCGGCAAGTTTGAGCACTTGGACCGCACGGAATTTTGCATTAACCGGCCGTCCCTCTGCCAGTGACTGCCAGCCTTCTAGCAACAGGCCAAACAGCTGAATCTGGTTGTCGCGCATGCGCACGGCAAAACGATCGAGCTCGTTGAACGCCGCGTCGTCGGTTACCGGCAAGCCGGAAAGGAGCCGCCGTGCCGCCAACACCATGCGCACCCAGATAGCCATCGCCTTAAGCCCACGTACGTCGAGCGCCTCCCGCACCACCGTCATCTCGTCATCGCGCTCGTCGGTTCCCACAAACGACCCGTCAAAGAGCTCCACCAGCATACTATCGGCCCGTAGAACAATCCACGCGATGTCGAGCTCGCAGTCGTAGGCCTTGCTCGTTTTGAGCTGCTGTAGAACGCCGCCGTCATCTCCCCGCTCGGTCAGACAGCGCTTGACCTCGATATGCGCAGACAACATATCGAGTGCGATATGGGATGTCTCGATTTCTGGCACGGCCAGGTTCGTAGGAAGCCCAAGCCCGTTGTCCCCATAGCAAACAGCCGTCAGCGTCTGGGCCACCCTCCATGAAACAGGGTCTATTTCGCAGGCCGCCCGTTCGCCCCCGTGCTCGATGACCGATGCCATATAGCGAGCGAGCTTTGTATTGGACACGCTGACCGCCGCCAGATATACGCCGAGTGCCTCGGCAGGCGTTGGCTCTGGAGCCGGATCGTCGGCATCGATCGTGCCCAGCGCTGCTCGGCAGATATCGGCCCCGTGCCCCGTCAGAGCAAGATCAACCCCATACTGCCCAGCAAGTTCAAGGACCGCTTCACGGTCCAAAAAGGCGTCCGCCAGGCCCATCGCCGCATCGCATCGACCCGCCTTAAGCAAAATCCGGGCCGCCCTCGGAACAAGTTCGGGGCGAACCTCGGCCACCAACTTGCGCAAGCGCAAGCGTCCGTTATCCTCCGTGCCCAGACACGTAAAACTCCGCTCGGCGGGATCCAAGCCAAAGATCGGGTAGTCGCGTACAAAGTAGGACTGGTCGACCATCGACAGCCTCACCCCGCAAGCCTCGAGTTCTGCGATATTGCCCTCGCCCATCAAAACCATGAGACATGCCACGCAAAACAGCGCATTATTGTCGAGCGAAGCCAGATCGACAAGTGCCGCGCCATATACGTTGACAATCTCGTTTTCGAGCAGACCGGCTACGTCGCCTTGGCCATACAGACCCGTCTGCAATGCCGAGACGAGCTCGGGCACGCCCTGCGTGAGCTGATAAAAGTCCAGCGATGTGCTGATCGAAAACGCCGATGCCCACGCCGAATACTCATAGGCATGTACCTTGAGCATCTGCGCATTGATCTTAACCGAATCGCCCAGCCCATGAATCAGCTGACGATTTGAAGGACGGCAGGAAATAAAGACCCCTATCCCCATAGCGCGCAGGCCGCGAATCCTGTCGATGAGGTCTTCGGTATCGTGCTGATCGAGATTTGGCACATTATCAATCGCGACAAGAGAGTGCGGTTTGTCTTTGAGTTCTTCGGTAACCACCTCGAGCTGCATAAACACTTCGCGCCCAATGGCACGATCGGCCTCGATAATCCGCACGGGGCCTCGCGTCGGGTCGCATTTAACCTCATGGGTGTACTGCAGCAGCACCGAGGTCTTCCCAAACCCGTCGGGTGCATAAAGAACCACGATGCCGGCCTTTCGGCCCTTGGCGATAAGCTCATTCATCAAGCGTTCGCGTCGCACCATATAGCCTCCGCCCAGCGGCATCAGCTCGAGGTCGTCTATACCGCTCAAATCGTTTACCATGCCCGCTCCTCAACTCGACCGTATGGACACTGTAGCCGCAAGACCATACAAGCCGCGCTATGAATAGAGCGACCTTGTGTTTTAGGTTGTCTTTTGGTACGCAAGCGGCAAGTTTTTGTACAGCGAGGGCCGATTGTTATTAATCCCCCGACTAATCGGTCTTCAAGCAGGTAAATGAGCTTGTCAGCTTGTCCCATCTAAGCGGCAGTGTAACGCAGATGAACAAGGTTCAGCCATGTCATTCAACTCGCCTAGCACCCGCTACCGTCTACGACCTTCTAGTGGCATTTTTGCATAGAATCTGGTATAGAATGAATCAAGCTGTTGGACATCCGGCATTCGTCAAGCTTGCGGCAAGATTTTGGTCAAGTGGACAGAAAGGGATAACAAAAAGGCCCCCGCAAAGCGGAGGCCTTAGGCAAGGCTATGTCGAGCTGCAGGATTCGCGCTACTCGCAGAGCGAAAGGGCGGCCTCGTCGGCAACGACAACGCAGTTGGTGTGCAGCTGCAGGATCGAAGCCGGGCACTCGGGCGTAACCGGACCATAGCACATGTCATGCACGGCCTGAGCCTTGGCCTCGCCATTGGCGACGACCAGGATCATGCGAGCATACATGATGGTCTGGGTACCCATGGTGTAAGCCTGACGGGGAACATCGTCGATGCTGTCGAACAGGCGGCTGTTGGCCTGAATGGTGCTCTCGGTGAGGTCGACGCAGTGCGTACCCTTGGAGAAGTGGTCATCGGGCTCGTTGAAGCCGATGTGGCCGTTGTTGCCAATGCCGAGCAGCTGCAGATCCGGGTAACCGGCGTCGGCGACGATCTTGTCGTACTCAGAGCAGGCAGCGGCGGCGTCGGGGTTGGAACCGTCGGGCACATGCGTGTTGTTCAGGTCGATGTTGATGTGATCGAAGAAGTTCTCACGCATGAAGTAGTGATAGCTCTGGGGATCGTCGTGCGAAAGGCCGCGATACTCGTCCAGGTTGTAGGTGCTGACCTCGGCAAAGTCGACGTCGCCCTTCTTGTACCAAGCAGCGAGCTGCTTGTAGGCACCGATCGGGGTGGAGCCGGTGGCAAGGCCCAGTACACAGTCGGGCTTGAGGATAACCTGGGCCGAGATGATATTGGCGGCCTTGCGGCTCATATCCTCGTAGTCTTTAGCTTTAATGATCTTCATTACGCGTCCTTTCTCGTACAAGAGAGGCAAGGCTCCCTTACAAGCACTTGCCCGCGGCCCGCGTCGGCCGCAACCAACGTGTGCGGCCACCAGGGCGAGGTCGCGTAATGTATGTGTCTCGTGTCTAACCGCGTCGAGGCCCCTGCCCGTCCACGGTGACCCAAAGCTGTTTAGCCTCGGACATTTCCCATCTTGCCACGGAGGGCGTCCTCTTTCAAGGGCGCCCTCCGTAAACGTGTTTGAATTGTAGGCTAATGGCCACGTGCACTTGCTAGCGCTCGCGAGCAACGATGAGCTGGTCCATCTCTTCGACATGCACGCCAACGGAGCCCTTGATGCTCGAGAACTCAACGGAGTTGCATACCAAGATGGGAACCGTCACATCGTAGCCCTCGGCAGCAATTGCCTCGCGATCGAACTCAATGAGTACATCGCCCTTATGGACGATGTCACCCACTTGCGCATGTACGGTAAAGTGTTTGCCCTCGAGCTGAACAGTGTCCAAACCAACGTGGATGAGCACGTCCAAGCCATCGACCGTGTTAAGCGCCACGGCGTGTCCCGTGGGAAAAATGGCCTCGACCTTGGCATCAGCCGGTGCAATCACACGCGTTCCGGTGGGCTGAATCGCCACGCCCTGGCCCAAAAGGCCGGTGGCAAACGTCTGGTCGTTTACCTCGGAAAGCGGAATGACGTCGCCCGAGATGGGAGCATCCAGCGTAAGGACTCGACCACGCATACCAAAAGACCTTAGGACTTTAGTGAACATGCTCCCCCTCGGACATACCAATCAATCAAAATAACCTTGACAGTTTACCACTTGGCAACGGTTTTTGACCATTAGGGAAGTTCGCGCTTGACAACCTCGACGATGTCGTCAACAACGCGCTGGGTCAGCTCGTGCGTCTCGGCCTCGGCCATCACGCGGACCAGCGGCTCGGTACCGCTCGGGCGCACCAGAATGCGGCCGCGGCCGTCAAGCTCCTTCTCGGCAGCAGCGACGGCATCCCAGATGGGCTGGCAATCGTCCAGACCGGCCTTGTTGTCGGAATGCACGTTGACGAGTACCTGCGGGTACTTCTTCATGATGCCGGCAAGATCGGTGAGGGTACGACCGGTGCGCTTGAGCACGGCCAGCAGCTGCAGAGCCGTCACCAGGCCGTCACCGGTGGTGTTGTGCTCCAGGAAGATGATGTGGCCGGACTGTTCGCCGCCGATGACGGCGCCGTCCGCGAGCATGCGCTCCAGAACGTAGCGGTCGCCCACGGCGGTCTGAACCATCTCGAAGCCCTGCTCCTTCATAGCGATGGAGAAGCCCAGGTTGCACATGACGGTCGAGACGATCTCGGAGTTGGCGAGCTTGCCGCGAGCGGCGAGGTCAGAACCGCAGATAGCCAGGATGTAGTCACCGTCGATCTCATTGCCCTCGCTGTCCACGAACAGCACGCGGTCGGCGTCGCCGTCGTGGGCCAGACCGATGTCAGCATGGGTGCGCAGCACGAGCTCGCGCAGGGGCTCGAGGTGCGTAGAGCCGCACTCAACGTTAATGTCGGTGCCGCAATAATCGGTGTTGATGGCATGGACCGTAGCACCCAGGCGCTGCAGCGCGGCGGGCGTGGTCTGGCAAGAAGCACCGTGGCCGCAGTCGACAGCAACGACCAGGCCGTCGAGCCTCAGGCCATCAAGCGTATCGATGGCGTGGTCAACGTATGCCTTGCGGGCGTCCTTCATCTTGATGATGTGGCCCACGCCGGCACCGGTCGGCAGCGTGTCGGCAGCCATGGCTTCCTCGGACATGACCCAGGCGCTGATCTCTTCCTCGACAGCATCGGGAAGCTTCATGCCCTTGCGGCTAAAGAACTTGATGCCGTTGAACTCCGGCGGATTATGCGAAGCAGAGATGACAATGCCGCCATCGAGCTCGTTTTGAACAGTGAGCAGCGCCACGGCGGGCGTGGGGATAACGCCGCAGCAGTGCGGACGGCCGCCCTCGGCCATAATGCCGGCGGTCAGAGCACTCTCGAGCATGGTGCCCGAAAGACGCGTGTCGCGGCCGATGCAGATGTCCGGACCAAGAAACTTGGTCGCCGCGCGGCCCAGGCGAAACGCGAGGTCGCACGAAAGGTCGGCATTGGCGACGCCACGGACGCCGTCGGTACCGAAGATGTTCTGGGGCATAGGATCGCTCCTTCCCTAGCAGGCGATATGCAACCGCCCACCCTAGTCGAAAAAGAAAAGCGGGACCCGCCGAGGAATCGGCAGGCCCCGCTTGTACATTGTATCTCGAAAGGAGATAAAACCTTAGCGCTTGGAGAACTGGGGAGCGCGGCGGGCCTTCTTGAGGCCGTACTTCTTGCGCTCGACCACGCGAGCATCGCGCGTAAGGAAACCGGCCTTCTTGAGGTCAGCACGGTAGTCGCCAGCGTTCAGAAGAGCGCGAGCGATGCCCAGGCGCAGAGCGCCGGACTGACCGGAAATGCCGCCGCCATCGCACAGAGCGATAACGTCGAACTGACCGGCGGTGTCGGTCACCTTGAAGGGAGCAAGGGCGTTCTCAACGAGCTGATGACGGCCGAAATACTGCTCGGCATCACGCTTATTGATGGTCACCTTGCCGGTGCCGGGGACGAGACGGACGCGGGCGACGGCGTTCTTACGACGGCCGGTACCCTGGTAGACAACGGTGTTCTCAGCCATCTTTAAGCCTCCAGCTCAATCTTCGTGGGGTTCTGGGCAGCGTGCGGATGCTCGGCACCAGCGTAGACCTTAAGCTTGGTCATCTGGGCACGGCCGAGGGTGGTCTTGGGCAGCATGCCGCGAACGGCGCGCTCGATGACCTTCTCCGGGTGCTTCTCCATAGCCTGGCGGAAGCTCTCAGCCTTGAGGCCGCCGTTGTAGCCGCTGTGGCGATAATAGGTCTTCGTGTCGGCCTTGTTACCGGTAAGCTGGACCTTATCGGCGTTGATGACGACAACGAAGTCGCCGCAGTCGCTGTTGGGCGTGAACTGGGGCTTGTTCTTACCGCGCAGGATCATTGCGATCTGGGTGGCAAGACGGCCCAGGACAGCACCATCGGCGTCGACGAGAACCCAGTTGCGCTGGACCTCGCCCTGCTTGGCGTAGTGAGTCGATTTCGAAATCACTTAGACTCCTCCATGTACAGTACGTGTTGTTACAGAGATTCACGGGGCTCTGCAAGTAACTCGTCCATATTACCCCGCTCGCCGTACGAGTCAACAGGTATTTTGGCTCCGACCAGAGTTTCTGCACATGTCTTCCACGAGCCGTGATTTTTCCAGCTCTTGAGCTGTTGTCATTTTTTGAGGGTTCGCCGTCGTTAGCGCTCAACGAACTCTTGGATTTCCGCGAGCAGGCGCTTTGCCTCCTGACGGCCCTGGATATACAGGTCCAAAAGCTTTGCCGAATCGTGCTCGACATGGCCGACCTCGACCGGCTTTTGCGGAGCGACGACCAACGCACGGCCCTCGCGCTCATACTTCCACAGGTGCATGCGCTGGATGTTGTAGCGGTCGTGGCGCGTCTCGATAGCCTCGAGCAGATAGGGGTAGTCGGCATAGCGGGCACGCGCGGCCGGCATAAAGTCGTAGGGCTTTTTCTCGTACGAGCGGTCCTGCGTGACAATGACAACCGCACGGTCGAAGCCCGCCTCCTCGAGCACATGCTCGATAGGAACCGAATCGGCCACGCCGCCGTCGACGTATTTGTGCCCGTCAATCTCGACCGGCGGCGTCACCAGCGGCAGCGACGTCGAGGCGCGCACGGCGTCGAGATCGAGCACGGCGCTTTTGACCGGGAGGTACGTGGCGGTTCCAAACAGCATGTCCGTCGCGACGGCGTACATCTCGATGGGGCTCGCGTCGAACGTCTCGTTGTCAAAGGGATCCAGGCGGTCCTGGACATCGTTGAAGATAAAGTCGTAACCCACAATGGAGCCCGTGGACGCAAACGATGCGGCGCCCATGAAGCGGCTGTCGTTGCAGAAAGCCAGGTTGATGCGGTTGGCACGGCCGATCTGGTGCGACTTGTAGTTCACGCCGTTGAGGGCGCCGGCCGATACACCGTAGACAGCCGGAATCTCGACGCCGGCCTCCATGAGAACGTCGAGCACGCCTGCGGTAAATTGCCCGCGGAAGCTGCCGCCCTCCAAAACGAGCGCGACCTTGCCGGCGTTCTTTGCCTTATCTTCTGCAGTCATATTGACCTCCTGCGATTGCGTTTTGGCTTTCTTCTACCCAGTTTTGGGATGGAGGGCGCACAGGTTTTGGAGCAGAGTTCGATTCTCCGCGGTTTGGGGGATCCGTTGATGCGGCGCATGACCGGCTGAGATTCGATAAACATCGCATCTGTTTTGGGTTGGGGCTTTGCGCGGAGAATCCGCGTATTTGCTACGCAAATACGCACCGGCTTCGGACGCCTGCCGGCGTCCTTGCCCGCGGGCTAAAAACGCTTACGCGTTTTCTTTACGCTCGCGCCCTGCATAGAGTTCGATTCTCCGCGGTACGGACTAGAAATAAATAGGCAGGTAGATATGAGTATCTACCTGCCTGTTACTTATGGTGGAGGCGCGGAGAATCGAACTCCGGTCCACGAAAGCCCCCTGATTGGCATCTCCAAGCTCAGTCGCTGGTTTAGTCTCGGACGCTTTGCGCTCAGCGACACGCTCGCGGCATCCTAACCGGTTCGGTCTTAGCCTGCGCCATACCGATTACGTGCGCAGGAGCATTCCCCTAACATGACGTCGCGCCGGTGTCGGGGAAATCACCGGGTTGACGCGCCGCTATAAACTAAGCAGCGAGAGCCATAGGCTCAAAAGAAGAGTTGTTGTCAATTCAATTTGACGGTACCCCTGTTTAACGAGGCGAGGAGACCTCGGCTTGCTTCCTCTCTCAGAGCTATCGTGTCGAAACCAGTCGCCCCCGAATGTTGGGAAAGTCTGGATGGTATCAGGCCTGCAAACACCCGATAACCGTCGACTTTTCAAGGAACACGCGGGGTGAACCCCGCTCGTGGATAGCTATCTTACCACGTTCTAAAGGCAGGCAGCTGTTCTATGCACGAGCTGTGAAGACCCCAATGTGCGACGCACTTCGCACTTTTGCTACCGATCGCGTCACGTATATTTTCGCCAAGCAAAATTGACCCGTCGAAAGGACCGTTATGGATACCAAGCAGCAACTCGTCAATGCCCTCGCAGGCCTGGGTTCAACCATTACCGAAGCTATGGATGTCATCGAAGGCTTTGTCCCCTGCGGGCATCCCGCCCTCACGGTTTCGAACGCCCTTGTTGCGCTGGACGCTGACGATGATGCAGCTCTCGCCCAGCAGCTTGAGACCGTCGAGGGCTTTATCGACCACGTGAGCGAGAACCGCGGCGTGGCCGCCTACCACGGCATCGAGGTCGAGCTCGCGGGTCCCAAAGCCGATCTGCTCGCAGCAATCCGCGAGGTAGGAGCCCTTATGCAGACCGCAGGCGTCAAGAACACCCAGGTCAACGAGTGGGTCTACCGCAGTCTGGCAGCACTCGACAGCTCCGACGAAAAGGCAGCCGAGCAGCTCGCAGAAAGTCCCGCCATTAAGGCCCGCTTTTGTAAATAGCAGACGCGGGCCCCTTGGCGCATCGTCGTCCAAGAGGCCCGCAAACAGTTCGCGTCAACCGATAGCCGCACCGCCGCGTTCGGCCAAAGCAAGAATCGGCATCATTTGACGAGGCGTCTTTGCTGCAAGATCGGCATGTTCGAGCAGCTTGCGATCGTTGGTCACCAAGTAATCGACCTGGGCGCGTTTGCATGCGGCGAGTACCAAGTTGTCCTCGTAATCGCAATGGAGCGCTAAGTATTTGTCGGCCAGCCAAAGGTCCGACGCATCTGCACCCACGGCCGTGGCGTTTTCGGTCATGTTCCGAACAAACGCCAACGCCGCATCGCCAATTGCGCGGGCAGATGTCTCGTCGAGCGCTCCCCCGCTGGCAAGAACGCTACGCTTCAGCTCGTGTTGGACAACGTACAGCACGTCCTTGGCGATATGCACCGGAAAGAACAGCAATGCCCCCGCCTCCGTCGCCCGCCCAATAAACGCACGCGCGGCAAGCGACTCGGCATGGTCGGCGCAAAACGAATCGACCCACACATTCGCATCCACCATGATCTTAAGAGGGGCTCCGCTCACTGGATCATCCCCTTTTGGCGATAATGCTCATCCATGGCTTCGGAATAGATTGCGTCCCAATCGCGATCATCAGATACGGGCGACGTAGCGATGCCCAAATCTGCATAAAGCCGGTCTGCCGCTGCCCACGACGCGGCGAACGGCGTATCGGGCGCGACGGTCTGCTGCCGATCGTCGACGGCCGCAAGCACTTCCTCGCACTGCCCGCCACCCTGTGCGACCTTGGCCACCACCTTTTTTATGAGCTCGGGCAGTGACCCGCCCGAAAGCCGCAACGCTTCCTCCGCATGGTCCTTGACCTGGCGATCCACGCGAACGTTCACCTGCGCCATGCCGCTAACAGCACCCACGTTGATCCCGCTCCCTTCAAATGCTAGCACAGCTAGCAACACTATATAGAGAAGCTAGCAAATGGTCAAATGCAAAAGGCCTGCGTCCGGACGACACCGATGCCGTCTGGGCGCAGGCCAGATAACGTGGGCGAACACGTCCGCTAGCGCAGGTAAGCCTTTGCGTTGCCCAGGCTGTAGGCGATCGTTGAGCCGTTGTGCAGCAGCGACGACGCCTGCGGAGTAATCATGCCGGTAATACCCAATGCCAACAGCGCCGAGTTGGTGAGCATCACCTTGGAATACGAACTCGTCAGACGGTCAATAAGCCCCTGACTCATGCGGCGCAGGCGCACGATCGCGGCGAGATCCGTATCGGTCAGGATGATATCGGCGACCTCCTTGGCAATGTCGCTTCCACCACCCATTGCCAGCCCCACGTCGGCCAAACCGAGCGCCGGCGAATCGTTGACGCCGTCGCCCACCATGGCAACGTGGCGCCCCTCGCCCTTAATGCGCTCCACATACGCGTACTTGTCCTCGGGCAGCAGCTCGGCCTTAAACTCGTCGACACCTGCCTCGCGAGCAATGCGCTCGGCTGTGCGCTCCGAGTCGCCCGTGAGCATGACCACGTGCTTAACGCCCAACGCATGCAGGTCGGCGATGGCCTCGCGGACCCCGGGCTTAAGCGGGTCCTCGATACCGAGCACACCCACAACGGTACCGTCGACCGCCAGATACAGCGGCGACAGGCCCTGCATCTGGGACTCGATTTGCTCCTTAATGTTGGACTCGAGCTGCGCACCCTCATCCTCGAATACAAAGTGCGCCGAACCGATGATGGCGCGACGCCCTTCGATGGACGAAGCGATGCCGTGCGCCACGATGTACTCGACGGCGGCATGGCGCTCGCGGTGCTCGAGCCCGCGCTCGCGCGCCGCATTGACCACGGCGCGTGCCACCGGATGCGGGAAATGCTCCTCCAAGCAAGCGGAAAGGCGCAGAATCTCGTCCTCACTCCAGCCATCGGTGGTGAGCACGCAAGCTAGGCGCGGCTGGGCCTCGGTCAGCGTACCGGTCTTATCAAAGACAATGGTATCGGCCTTGGCAAACGACTCAAAGTACTTCGCGCCCTTGACCATGACGCCCATCTTGGCGGCGTCGCTCATGGCAGTCATGACGGCAACGGAACCCGTGAGCTTGAGCGCGCACGAGTAGTCGACCATCAGCGCCGCCGAGGTCTTGATGAGGCTGCGCGTAGTGAGCGCGACCAGGCCCGCGAGCAGGAAGTTCCACGGGACGATCTTGTTGGCGAGGTCCTCCATATGCGACTGGCCCTCGGACTTGAGTGAGTCGGCCGTCTGCACGAGCGAGACGATTGAGCGGAGCTTGGTCTGCGCCGTGTTGGCGCGCACGCGCACCAAGATGCTGCCGTCCTCCACGACGGTGCCGGCGAACACGTCGTCGCCCACGCTGCGCTCGACGGCCAGCGGTTCGCCGGTCAGGGTCGCCTGGTTGACCATGGCGCTCCCCTGTTCGACCACGCCGTCAATGCAGATGGACATGCCGGTGCGCACGGCTACCAAGTCGCCGGGCTCAAGCTCGGTGGCGGCAACGCTTACCTCGGTGTCGCCGACGACCTTTTGCGCCTTGTCGGGCACATCGAGCAGCGAGTTGATGAGCTCGTTTTCGCTCATGGCGCGGGTGTAGTCCTCGAGCAGCTCGCCCACGTTGAGCAGGAACATCGTCTGGCCCGCGGTGTCGACATCACGCTTGACGAACGAAATGCCGATGGCCGAAGCGTCGAGCACAGGAACGGTCAGGCGCGGCTGCGCCAGCTCATGAAGGGCAGCGCGCAAAAATGCCATGTAACCGGCCACGACAAACACCGCACGCAGCGGCGTAGGCAGGAACCAGCGGCGCGCGTAGTGGGCGCCGATAAGTGTGGCAAGATCCATGACGAGCTTGTGCTTGCGCGGCTCGAGTTGCATCACGTAGCCCGACTTGGCATCGGCGATAGCTTGAGCATCGAGCGCGCCCAAGGCATCGAGCACGCTCGCGCGGCGCGGCTCGTCGTACTCCAGCGCCATCTGGCCAATGCGGCCATACACGCGCACCTTGTGCACGCCATCGATGTCGCCGCCAAGCTTAAGAAGTGCATCGAGATCGCTCTCTGGCACAGGACCCGCCAATTGAAGACGGGTCCTGCCGGGGATCTCGCTGATAATCGAGAATCTCATAGTTTGTGCCTGGGAGCGTTACTCGGCTGCCTCGTCAGCAGCGGCCTCGCTCTGGGTGATGTAGGCAGCCTCGGCAACCATGTCATCGACATTGGCCTTGGCCTGCTCGACCATGTCCTGGTAGCAGTTCTTGACGCGCATACCGCACGCGATGCCCTGCACGCAGGCGTTCTTTACCGGAGCGCTGGTGAGCAGCTTGATGCCGGCCGTACCAAGCAGAAAACCGCCACCGACAAGCAGAGTGTTAAACGTCGACTTCTTCATGTTGCTTCTCCCTTTTGCCGCACAAGCGCGGCATGGTGCCTTAGCACCCGAGTTCATTAGTTTGCTCGAGCACGCTTTTGAAAATAGTTTAGTATAACTATTTGGTCAACAATGGCTAACTTTTTGGAAACTATGGGGATGAACTCAATATGACAAAGGGATTGTCCCTTTGTCACATTCCTATAGCCGCCAGTCCGCCGCTTCCTTTTGCAGCGCAACCATGCGGGCGAATTCTCCACCTGCCGCCTTGAGCTGCGCCGGAGCGCCCTGCTCGGCGACCACACCATCCTTGAGTACAACGATTTTGTCGGCATTTTCCACCGTACGCATACGGTGGGCAATAACGATAACCGTCTTACCTGCAAGCAGACGGGAGAGTGCCTGCTGTACCACGGTCTCGTTCTCCACGTCCAAGCTCGCCGTCGCCTCGTCCAACAGCACGATGGGTGCATCTTTGAGCAGCGCGCGGGCGATAGAGATGCGCTGGCGCTCGCCGCCGGACAGCTTGGAGCCGTTCTCGCCGATCATGGTGTCGTAGCCCTGCGGCATGCGGCTCACAAACTCGTCGCAGTTGGCGGCACGCGCGGCCGCAAGCACTTCCTCATCGGTGGCATCACGACGTCCGAGGCGGATGTTTCCCATCACCGTATCGTCAAAGAGCAACACGTCTTGGAACACAATGGCGTAGTCGCGCAGCAGCACCTCGGGATCGACGCTCGCAACATCCACGCCACCCACGGTGACCGTGCCTTTGGTGGCATCCCAAAAGCGTGCGGCCAGGCGGCTCACCGTAGACTTACCGGAACCCGAAGGACCGACCAGCGCCGTAACTTCGCCTTCCTTGGCGGTAAAGCTCACATCGGTAAGAACTTTCTCGCCGGCGCGGCCGTCCTCGCCCGCACCATAGCCAAATGCCACGTGATCGAACACCACATCGTGGCCCACGGGCTCAAATTTCTCGCTGCCCCGCGCCACAGGCTCTTCCATGATGGAACGCATGCGCTTGGCAGAGGACTCGGCGACAAACAGCTCGGACATTAACATTAACGCCTGGTCAAAGGGTGCATAGATACGGCTCACCATAAGCAGGAAGGCAAACATCACCAAAAAGTCGACCTGCCCGGAGGCGACCATCGCGGCACCCGTGACCAGCGTGGTAGCAATGCCCAGACGCAGGATGGCAAAGGCGGAGTTGACCAAAAGCCCGTTAGCAAGCTCGCCCTTGGTGGTCTCGCGCTCCTCGGCATCGATCACGGCGTTGAGCCCCTCAAGATAATGGGCCTCCTGGTTGGTGGCGCGGATCTCGCGAACGCAGTCGAGCGTCTCTTGAATAGCCTCGGTAACCTTGACCTTCTCGGCACGCACGCGATCGAACACCGGGGTCATGGGGCCGCGTGTTAGATACAGCACGGCAAAGGCCACGGGAACGCTCCAAAACGCCGCAATCGCCAGCTGCCAGCAAAAGAACAGCGACGCCACGAACACAATGGCACTTGCGATGATGGCGCCCCAAAGCTCTCCCAGCACGTGGCTGTAGGCGTGCTCCATGGCCTGGACGTCGCCCATAATGGTCTCGGTTAAATCGGCCAGATCACGACGACCGAAAAACGACAGCGGCAGTTTGCGCAAGCGCTCGGCAATCTCCATACGCTGCTTGCCGCACTCCTCGTAAAAGATGCAGTAGGTGTAGTAATACTGCTGCCAGTTAGAGGCAAAGAGCAACACGAAAAAGACCACGAGGCCGCCCACGATCGGCAGGGCATCCGGCAGGTCGGCGCCAGTGGCGAGATGTTCGACAAAACCGGCCATGACCAGAAATAAAAAGCCCATGCCGGCCATGGTAATGAGATTGGTGAGCGTGGTCCAGAAAATGCCGCGTTTTACGCCGGCGACGCCTTTATCGGATAGGAAATACTTCTTTTGGAATGAGGCGAACATTTAGGCCTCGCCTCCCTTCGTGACGGCGGCATCCGCAGTCGCTGCAGTGATTTTCCAGCTCGCGGCCTGTTCGTATTCGGCCCACATCTTGGCATACAGACCGTTTTGGGACAGCAACTCGGCATGGGTACCCGATTCCTGCACGCTGCCCTGGTTGAGCACCACGATTTGGTCTGCGCCCACTACAGTCGAGAGTCGGTGCGCAATCATAATGACCGTGCGACCCGCCGCCAGCTTGCTAAAGGCGCGCTGAATGAGCGCCTCGTTTTCGGGATCGGCAAACGCCGTGGCCTCATCGAGCACCACGATAGGCGCGTCTTTAAGGATCGCGCGGGCGAGCGCCACGCGCTGGACCTCGCCGCCCGAAAGATATGCTCCGCCGGCGCCGAGCATGGTGTTGATGCCCTGTGGGAGCTTGGCCACAATGTCGTCGCACTGAGCTGCGGAGAGGGCCGCGCGCACTTCGTCGTCAGTGGCCGTAGGCTTGGAGGCGCGCACGTTATCGGCAAGTGTTTGCCGGAACAGCTGGTTGGTCTGGAACACGAAGGCGACCTGGTCCATAAGCTCGTGCGGATCCATATCGCGAACGTCCACACCGCCTACGAGCACTCGACCCGAGGAAACATCCCAAAAACGCGGGATCAGGCTTGCGCAGGTTGACTTACCGCCACCCGAAGGACCCACCAGGGCGAGGGTGCTACCCGCGGGAACGCTAAAACTCGCATGGTTGACGGCAGGCGCTTCGGCGCCCTCGTAGGTAAAGCTCACGTCCTCAAATCGCACGTCGCCGCCGGCAGGGTGCTTGGGTTGGGCGGGCACGGAGAGCTGCTTGGAATCCATGATGCTTCGAATACGAGCCAGCGAATCGGCACTCATCTGAGAGGCCTCGCCCACAAACATGAGCTTGGTCATGGCCGTCGGTACCACGGCCGAAAAAATCGCGTAAAACGTGAAGTTGGCCATAAAATGCGCGAAGTCCGTCTCGCCCGGCGCCAACAGCAACGCCACGGGCAACAGGAATGCCACAAGACCATTGAGCGCGGTAAGGTTGAGTACCTGCGGACCTCGGCAGAACGTGCCCGCATAGTTTTGTGCCATGTCGGCGTATTCGGCGATCGCATCGTGGAAGGCCTTAAAGGAGTAAACCGTCTGCTGAAACACCTTGACCACGGGAATACCGCGTACGTATTCGGTGCCGGTCTTGTTCATCTTGACCAGCGCTCCCATGTAGGCCTTCATGAACTCGGCGCCTTTGCCGCCCATCATGGTGGCCATGGCGCCAAACGAAACGACGACCGAGATAAGGCATGCCGCGCCCAAGCGCCAATCGAGGGCGAACAGCAACACGAGCAGGCCTGCGACCATGGCGGTGGCGCCGGCGATATCGGGCAGCATGTGCGCGAGCAGAGTCTCGGTGGAGGCGGCGCATCCGTCTACAACACGACGCAGCTCACCGGTGGCGTGCGTGTCAAAGTAGCCAAGCGGCAGCTTAAGCAGGTGCTCGCTCGTAGTCTTGCGGATATTGGACGCGCAGCGAAACGCAGACAGGTGCGTGCACATGAGCCCCACGAAATAAACTACGATGCTTGCCAGGGCAAAACCCACGGCCCACCAGCCATACGTCGCGATGTCGCAGGCTTCGCTCCAGTTAGGCGCCACAGCGATAAGGTCTCGCGCGACAAGCCAAATGCACACGTACGGGCCAAAGCTCAGCAGCTGCGAGAGCGCCGAGAGCGCCATGCCCAAATACGTTAGGAATTTGCGGTCACCGGCATACGCGAGCAACTCGCCGATGCCTCCACCTTCCCCTTTTGATCCCTTTGCCATGAGATTCCTTTCTAACGGCTTGAGAGTTAACCGTATTCAACTTATCATCGATATGTTAGCCAAGGCACACAATCGAGCCAGGCGTGGACGTTTCTGCAAAGGAAAGGGACGCTTTTGAAAATGCATCGGGCCGCGACCGACATAACCGAGCTCTACGCACCGCAATTCGAGCAGTTTGGCCTGGAGCTTACCGGCAAGGGCGCCGTCTTTACCGGCGAGGTGGCAAACGACCGGGCGCACGGCCGCGCATGGATCATGCCTCTCTCCCCTGCCTGCATCGTCATGGAGCATTTCATCACCCCGACGCGCGATATGTACCTGGCCGAATACACACCCGAGCCATACGCCTGCGTGAGCGAGGTCAGCGCGCCCACACTTACATGCATGCCCGAGGCTGGCATAACGCCCGCAAACCTTAAACCATTGCATGGACCGTGGCCAAACAATGCCGTTTGCAGCTTTATCCAAGATAGCTGTGGCGAGGAATTAAGCCCATTGTTTGCGGGGGAGCTTTATCACTCGCGCTCGGTGGTCTTTTTGCCTGGATATTTTGAAGAACTGGAGCACCGCTATCCCACCGAGTTCGCGGGAATCTTTGAGGCGTTTGCCGAGTCATGGCACGAGGAAGCGACGTCTGCGATCTGCCACACGCTGCGCCGGATTAACGAGGAACGCGCCCGCACCGTAGGCGGACACGTCTATATGCAGGGCATCGTGGAGACCATGGTCGCGGAGCTCGCCTGTTCGCGCGCGGCCCACAAGCAAGCGCGGCAAGCGGCAGACACACGCGTCAGCATAACCATTGCCGAAGAAGCAACGGCGATGATTGAGCGCGCGCTCGACAAAGGCAGGCGTGTGGGTATCAACGAGGTGGCCGAGAGGCTCTACACAAGCCGCTCCAAACTATGCGCCACCTTTAAGGCCCAAACTGGCGAGTCCCTGGGCGCCTACATTCGCAGACGCCGTATGGAGCGAGCACAGGACCTTTTGGCCGACAGCGCGCTCACGATAGCGCAGGTGGCAGAGCGTCTAGGCTACCCTCAGCAGGCCGCCTTCGCCCAAGCCTTCAAGCAACACACCGGCACCGCCCCCACGGCTTGGCGAAGCAAGCATCGCTAAGGCCCAAGCTCCCTGGCCGTAACGGAGCGATTAATTAACCGCCGCCCGTCAGCTCACCCAGGATCTAAACGTCAAGATGCGCACAATCAAGCGCCTTTTTGATAAGAGGGACAGATCGATCAGCCAAATACAACGGAATGTTGAGCACCCCGTCGTCGAGCTTTAGGTTCTTAAGTGAGTAGCGGACCCTCAATGGAGTCGTCTCCGCATGCTTGTCGGCATAGTACTTAAGGCTCTTGGAGTGAACGACCTCTCCCGATTTGACCTCGACGGGAACGATTTCGTTTCCGACTTGAATCAAAAAATCGACTTCGTGCTTCGGCTTCTCGTTTGTCCAATAACGCGGAGCAGCATCTAACTGTGAAAGTAATGCCTGAAGCACATAGTTCTCGGCGAACGAACCTTTGAACTCCGAAAATAGCGCATCCGAGATGGCAAAAGCGGACGCATCCAGCCTTGCCATGCGGCGCAGCAAGCCGACATCAAGACAGTAGACTTTAAATGCCTTGAGGTCATCGTACGCAGAGAGCGGCACACCACCGGCAGCATTAAGGCGAACCGCCGTGATGAGCCCAGCATCGGCAAGCCATTCCAGAGCATCCTCGTATTCTCGAGCACGAGCCCCCTCGCGCACCGCACCCCAAACGAACTTTTTGTTCTCGCGCGCCAACTGAGCTGGAATCGAGTTCCATATTTGCGAAAGCTTGGCGAACTGCGCACGGCCACCATGCTTGGCAAAATCGCGCTCGTAGGAATCCAAGAGATCAGACAACACCTTATCGACCTGAACGATATCGCCCGTCTCCACCCACCGGCCAAGAGCCTCTGGCATGCCGCCGCATGCAAAATAACGACGAAGATGCTCGACGAGACGGACATGGAAGAAATCGGGCACTGTCTCGATCTGATCAAGGCCGCCAAGGTATTCGTCGTAGTTTGCAGCGCCCTCGGCTTTCAGAAACTCGGAAAAGCTCATGGGGCGCATCTCCATGAACTCGACCTTTCCCACCGGAAAAGCGCTGGTCTCACGGGACAAGCGAACGCCCAACAAAGACCCTGCGCATGCGACGTGATACTCGGGGGCCTCGTCACAGAAGTATTTAAGGGCGCCGACTGCAGAAGGACAATCCTGGATTTCATCAATAATAAGCAGCGTTTCGCCGGGATCGATAGGCTGTCCAAGTGCCAGGGAAAGATTTGAGATGATCCGTCGAGGATCGCGCGTACCTTCGAAAAACTGAGCGTACTCGCTCTGTACCCCAGGTGACGGCTCCTCGAGCGTCAGATACACAAAATTGAGGTACGAGGTTCGGCCGAACTCCTTAAGCGCCAACGTCTTGCGAACCTGGCGCGCCCCCTTAAGGATAAGCGGCTTACGATATTCTGACGCTTTCCAAGCGTTAAGCTTGGCAATGATATCTCGCTGCATGGCCGAACCTCCCGCAAAGAAACTTCCGTAAACGTGATATTTCCCACATTTTACCCTAGGTAAAACGTGACATTTATCACATTTACGGAAGTTTTAGCTTATTTCGCCACACTTTCATCACATTTATTGCAATGTGACAAAGGGACAGTCCCTTTGTCACCCGCACAAAAATGGGCGCGCCAACGGCGCGCCCATTCACTCTATTTATATCAGCCCGCCTGACCCGAACGGCCGAGTCGTCTGGCCGGGGAAGCCCCGAGTCGCCGGGGTGTTTGCTCCAAATGAGTTCCGCATGCAAAGAAGGCCACTAAATGTGGCCTTCGTCTTGCATAGGACTGTTTGAAATTTGGAGGAAATACCCCGGCGACTCGGGGCTTCCCCGGCCTCACAGCTACGAGAGCGACGTTCTCAGCAACTCGTTGAAGAGCTTCGGGTTGCCCTTGCCGCGGCTCGCCTTCATGCACTGGCCCACCAAAAAGCCGATAACCTTCTGGTTGCCGTCACGATACTGCTGCGCCTGATCGGCACAGTTCGCCAGCACCTCGTCCACGATCGGCTGCAGCGCGCCGGCATCGCTCACCTGACGCATACCGCGCTCGTCGACAATCTTGTTGGGGTCGTCACCGGTCTGGGCCATGGCCTCAAAGACCTCGTGCGCCTGGTTGGAGCTGATGGCATCGGTCGCGAGCAACTTGGCAAGAGCTGCCACCTGAGCCGGCGCGATGCCGGACTCGGCGAGCGACACGCCTGCGCCCTTAAGGTAGGCGATCATCTCGTTCACCAGCAGGTTTGCGACCGTCTGAGCCTCCTTGCCAGCCATACCGGCAGCGGCGGCCTCAAAGAACTCGGCAAACTCGGGGTCGCCTGCAATCTGCTCGGCATCGGCGGTCTTAATGCCAAAGTCGGCCTCAAAACGGGCACGCTTGGCATCGGGCAGCTCGGGGATCTCGCCACGGCAGCGGTCGATGAACTCGTCGTCCAGATCAAACGGCGCCAGGTCGGGATCGGGGAACAGACGATAGTCGTCGGCCGTCTCCTTCACACGCATGACCACGGTGCGCTTGCGGCTGGGCTCCCAGTGGCGGGTCTCCTGATAGATGATGCCGCCCTCCTCGAGCACCTCGGCCTGGCGGCAAATCTCGTAGGCAAGGCCGTCGTGCAGGCTCTTAAACGAGTTGAGGTTCTTAAGCTCGGTCTTGGTGCCCAGCTTGGTCTCGCCGCGGCGGCGCAGCGAGACGTTGCCGTCGCAGCGCATGGAGCCCTTCTCCATGGAGCAGTCCGAAATGCCCAGCGTTACAAAGATGCGACGGAGCTTCTCCATAAACAGGCGCGCTTCCTCGGGCGTGCGCAGATCGGGCTCGGTGACGAGCTCAATCAGCGGCGTGCCGCAGCGGTTGTAGTCGACGAGTGACTCGGCCGCGGCGGTAATGCGGCCCTCGGCACCGCCCACATGGACCATCTTGGCAGCGTCCTCCTCCATGTGGATGCGCAGGATGCGAATGGGCACCGTGTAGGAACCGTCCTCGCGACGCTCAGGCATCTGCAGGTTGGACGCATCATAGCTGGCCAGATGGCCGGCGCGCTGGTTGCCCTCGCGCATGGTCGACGTCATGGACGTGGACAGGCCCTCGGCGTTGGCCGAGGCGCTCGCCAGACTCTGGGCCTCGGCCTCGCCAAATGCGCAGTCGGGGCGCTCGGCGGCACCGCGACCGGTCACGTCCAGGTCCAAGTGACCGTACATGGCAAAAGCGACCGGACCCTGCGTAGTCTGGAAGTTCTTGGCCATATCGGGATAGAAGTAGTGCTTGCGGTAGAACATCGAGTGACGCTGGATCTCGCAGTTGGTGGCAAGACCGGCCTTGACGATGCTCTCGATGGCGCGCTTGTTAGGCACCGGCAGGGCGCCGGGCAGGCCCAGGCACACCGGGCACACGTTGGCGTTGGGCTCGTCATCGTGGCTGAGCTTGCAGTTGCAGAACATCTTGGTATCGAGTGCGGTGAGCTCGGTATGGATCTCCAGGCCGATCACGGCCTCCCAATCCTGCAGGACCTCGGAAAGCTCCTTCATTACAGCTCGCCTCCCTTCCCGGCAAAATCGGGCGCGACGGAAAGCGCGGGCGCACCCGTAGCGGCATCGGCAAAGCCGCGCTCCAGGGCGCGGGCAAACGTGAGCAGCTGACGGTCCTTAAAGGCCGGACCCACCAGCTGGGCAGAAACGGGCAGCTGAGTATCCTCGCCCAGGCCCAGCGGCACCGAGATGCCACCGTTGCCGCAAATGTTGAGCGAGATGGTGTACAGGTCGGAAAGGTACATCTGCGTGGGGTCGCTGATCTCGCCAAACTTAAAGGCCGTGCGCGGCGAGGCGGGCATGAGGATGGTGTCCACCTTGGCATACGCGGCGTCGTAGTCTTGCGTGATGAGCGTGCGGGCCTTCTGCGCGGCGTAGTAGTACTTGTCGTACACGCCCGAGCTCAGCAGGTAGGCACCGAGCATCTGACGGCGCTTGGCCTCGGCGCCAAAGCCGTGGGCGCGCGAAAGCGAACTCTGGTCGGACAGGTTGGCGCAGCCCTCCTCCTGATAGCCGTAGCGAATGCCGTCGAAGCGGGCCAGGTTGGAGAACGCCTCGGCCGGGCCGATGACGTAGTAGGCGGCGATGGCGGCATCCAGGTGCGGCAGGTCGACCTCGACCAGCTCGGCACCCTGGTTCTGCAGCTCCTGGGCGGCGCGCTGAACAGCGGCCTTGACCTCGGGCGTCAGGCCCTCGGCCTCCATAAACGCAGGGATAATGCCCACGCGCTTGCCCTCGATGCTGTCGTTGAGATGCTCGGTAAAGTCGACGGCGCAATCCTGGCTGGTGCAGTCGTACGGATCGTGGCCCGCACCGGTGAGCGCGTTCATGGCCAGCGCGACATCCTCGACCGTGCGTCCAAAGGGGCCCACCTGGTCGAGCGACGAGCCAAAGGCAACCACGCCGTAACGGCTCACGGCGCCATACGTGGGCTTAAAGCCCACCACACCGCACAGCGACGCCGGCTGGCGAATGGAGCCGCCGGTATCCGAGCCCAGTGAGAGCGCGACCTCGCCCGCAGCGACGGCGGCAGCGGAGCCGCCCGAAGAGCCGCCGGGCACGCGCTCGGTATCCCAGGGGTTGTTAGTGCGGTGGAACGCCGAGCTCTCGGTGGAGCTGCCAAAGGCAAACTCGTCCATGTTGGCCTTGCCCATGGGCAGGCAGCCGGCGTCGAGCATGCGCTGGACGCAGGTGGCGGTGTAGACGCTCTGGTAGTTCTCGAGCATGCGGGAAGCGCAGGTGGTGCGCGTGCCCACGAGATTCATGTTGTCCTTAATTGCCAGCGGCACGCCCGCGAGCGGGGGCAGCGGCTTGCCTGCGGCACGGTCGGCATCCACGCGCGCGGCGGCCTCGAGCGCAAGCTCGGGCGCCACCTGAAGGAATGCCTGGACCCCGCCCTCGCGCGCCTCGATAGCGGCAAGGGAGGCCTGGGCCACCTCGGTAGCGGTAAAGTCGCCGGCGGCAACGCCCGCGGCGATCTGGGCAGCGGTAAGGGAATCGAAGCTTAGCGCCATTACTCGCTCTCCCCCTCTCCCAAAATGGACGGCACGCGGAAGTAGCGGTCGCGCGCGCTGCCGGCGTTTTCGAGCGCAACGTCGAGCGGCAGGTCGCGCTCGGGCTCGCGCAGGTCATCGCCCATCACGTTGGACAGGCTTCCGATGGGATGGAACGTGGGCTCCACGTCGGGCAAGTCATATTGCAAGACGGGCTCGAGCATCTGGACGGCGTCGTTCATGTAGGACGTCATCTGGGTGAGCTCGTCATCGGTCAGTGCGATCTTTGCGTACTCGGCGATGCCGCGCACGTCTTTCTCGCTGAGTGCCATAGGCGCTCCCTTCCGCATAACAGATAAACCGCTCTAGTATACAAGGCAACGCCGGCTTGGAGCAGGCGCTTTACCCAAATGCAGCGAAAACGTAACGAGGGACGCGGACTGGCAGGCGGCGAGCCGGCGGTTCTGCAGCGAAACCGCACCGTCCATAGCGAAAACCGTCTCGACCACAACGAAGACCGTCTCGACCACAACGAAAACCGTCCCGCCCGAAACGAAAAGCATCACAACATTCGACGCTTTTCGCCAAAATCGCGATTTTCATCGAATGTTGTGATGGTTCGGAAGTCCCGACCACCACAAAGGTGCCTGTCCCCATTGTGGTGGTTCTAAACGATGCCTTATGCCGAGGCCTTGGCCTTGCGGCGCTTGCGGACCGCGTGGATCACGATGTCCAGCAGCAACAGCACAATGGCCACGACCACGATGAGCACGGCAAACTCACGCTTGCCCCAGTGGCGGCCGGCCAGCGACTTTTGCTTGTCGACGTCCTTCTTGTTGTACTTGGTGCGCACGCAATGCACCAGCAGACGATGGTCGTTCACGCCGTAGGGCGTGCAGGTGACGAGCGTCACCTTGTCGGCGCCGGGCTCTATGGTCAGCGACTCCATCTCCTCGGGCAGTACCACCTCGGAGTCCACCATCTTGTAGGCGAGCGTCTTGTTCATGGTGTGCAGCAGCACCAAGTCGCCGGGCTCCAGCGAATGGATGTCGTCGAACATGCTCAGGTTGCGCATGCCCGAGTGCGCGGTGAGCACGCAATGCGTCGAGGTGCCACCCACCGGCAGGCTCGTGCCCTCCAGGTGGCCGACGCCCGCCATGAGGACCTCCTCGCTCGTGCCGTGGTAGATGGGCATGCTCACGTCGATGGAGGGGATTTCGATCCAGCTCATCATGGGGTCGCGGTCAAAGATGAGCTGCTGAGCGTAGGGCTCGATCTGGTCGGCGGGAAGCTCGGTGACCTCGCCCGCTAGCTGCTCGTTAAAGGAGCGCGCCTGGAGCAGGATGCGCTCGCGCTCCTCGGCAGACAGTGCGTCCACGGTGCTGGACACGGTGCTGATCTGGTTGAACACGCCCGAGGCCTCGAGTCGGTCCAAGATCCACGGCCAGGTCATAAGGCCCACGCCAATAAGGATGATGACAATGGTGATGAGCCGGTCGGCCCAACGCGGCAGTCGCTTGCGACGGCGCTTGGGCTTTGGTTGAGGTTTGGGCTGAGGGCTTGAGCCGCCGTTGGCCGCGGCGTTATTGTTCTTCATATGTTTGGCGCCCTGCACCATCGCCGGTCACTCCTCTACAACTCAAGTTGTCTAAACAAATAATAGCCGATTAGCGAGCTTCCGCGCCGGACAACGCAGCTAGGACCGAAGCACCGCCTACGTTTCGAATTCTTGAAGACCTTCTACAGCGCTTCTTGCCATGGATATTCCTTTCCAAACATGCGATCGACTTCGAGCTGAATTCGCTCATCGTCGATGGCCGCCAAAGATAGCGCAAGCGAAATGTCGTCGACACGGGAGGAGTCGGCAAACACGGGCGCATAGCGCCACACTTGGATCATCGCCGTCTCGTTATCCGGCAACTCCCCGTCTGTGACTTCTAGGTCGCTTAGTTGACGCCATGCACTTCTTAAGACGGCCTTTTGTTCCATGCCCGGCGCAGCGAGCATCGAACGCGCAGCGAGCGCCGTCTCCCCGGCGTCAGCAAGATAGTCGATCTGCGGCGTCTTCCTTGCAAAACAGACCTTCGAGACTGGCGAGGAGAGCTCTGCCATGTGCTCACTGAGCAAAAGATCAACGGCGACAGGGAGCACGACGACACGTCGCTCGCAACGCTCGCGCCTCGCGAGCCCCCTGTCGACAAGCTCGGTTATGGCCTCACTCGCACGGCTTGCCGAAATCCCAAGCGCACGACAAAGGTCATAGGGACGATATGGCTCCTGGGCTGCTCCCCAGATTGCGGCAGCCTGCGCGTTGGGTGACATCTTGGTCGCGTTATTGTGAAACCGGGCACCGCCCCTCTCCGTGCAGGCTGTGCCCATAAATGGAAGAAAAGCCTGTCTACCTGGGCAGACAAAGGGAATCCCTTGTGCGATCAATGCTTTGCGCTGACGTGCATCGGCATCAGGAAACGAAACGACAACAGGAGTCTCCGCGCGCAAGGCTAGCTGGCTATAGACTCTCTTAGCCTCGGGAAGCCCGACGCCAGTAGGCAAACTTGCAAGCAAAAACGAAAAACCGTTTGCGTCAACAGCGCGGACCTCAATCGCCCGCAGATGCAGCGGCAAGCGTGCGGATCCAGGCCAAGTTTTGGTCTTGGCGGAAAGGCCTAGTGCTTCTTGTAAGTAGATTAGCGCTTCGTTCATTTCCATCGTTTTCGTTTAATTCCGGTTTATATTGGAATTATACATAATTTTCGGAATTAACGAGATTCCTTTCGTGCATAAGCCAGCATTTGCGTTTTCAAAATGTCCCGAATCGGCAGAGCGATTCGGGATACAATGTCAATAGAAAACGACGCACCCCGCGTAAGTGTACGAGAGCGCGGGCGGCCTAGTTTTCAGCTTTTGTTAAATGCCCGGGATCCGACCCCCGGGCATTCTTATTTGCGCTTGTTGCGGCGCAAATGCCTTCTACCGTCCGCACCGCGCGTGCGCCTACGGACCTTAAACCGAACCTCATACGAGTCAAGAAACGCGATGACGAACGTGCCCGCATCAGACGATGGAGCCTGGCTGCGTTGTCCAAAAAAACGGGGCAGACTCCATTGCGGAGTCTGCCCCGAAAAGAGAATGGCAAAGCAAGAACGTAGATGGACGAGAAAAGTGTCCGCAAGTCTCATGGCCATCACATCCCACCTGCCAAAGGGATGGGTGAGTGAGCGTTACTCCTGCTCGGACTCCTCAGCCTGCTTACGGCTGCGGATGAGGTGAGCCACGCCGATGCACAGCACCGCGCCACCAGCGATCCAAGTGAAGGTCACGCCGTTAAGACCGGTGAGGGGGAGGCCAACCTGCTTGGTATCGCCGACGGTGATGTTGAAGTAGCCATCGGTGTCCTTCTCCGAGCCGGTCCGCACCGTTAGCTTGTTATCACCGGCAAGCTTATCGGTAAGGCCAGCGATGACCTTGTCACCCTGATTCTTGTCATCAAGCGTGCCAGTGAGGTTAGCAAGGCCAGCACCCGGATCATTGGTGTTCATGGTTGGCTTAATCTCGAAGGTGAAGGGTTCGACCTTGGTGTAACCCTCGGGAGCAGAAGTTTCCGTGACCGTATAGACGCCAGCATCGAGACCGGTAAGCTTAATGACACCATCGGCGCCCGTCGATAGTTCGACCACGTCGTCGCTCAGAGCACCGTTTTTCATGACATATTTAACTTCTGTGCTTTTCTCGTCACCGTTAGTTGTAATGGTGAACTTAGCATCTTTCAGCGCTTCCTCAGTGCCAAGGTCAACCTTGTTGATCTTGAGGCCGTAGGTGTAGTCCTTGACCGTATCGGGTGCCGAGGTGCCAGTACCTTCGACCATGGGGTTGTTGGAATACTTGAGCGTAACGGTGTTGAGGTTGCCATTCAGCTGGTTGTTTGCTCCCGCAATTACCGCGCTTGCGTTGAGCTTCGCCTTGTAGAAGACAACAATCTTAGTGTTGGCATTTACGTCTGAAATCTCCTTGAGGTGCTTACCGTGCTCCCCCGCTTTAGCTACAACAGTCAAGGTGGTAGTTTCGTCAGCATTGTTGGTTGAATTCACATCAAAGTAACTGGAAATATCGATATATTTATCTTTGTTGCTCGAATCTTTGTTCACAGCATAAACTTTAGTTTGACCATCAACATAGCTGAGGCCTTTAGTAAGGGTGTCGGTGAACTCGTAGGAATAGGAGTCGTAGCTGGCGTAGTTGTCCGCAATCGTGCCGGTGAGCTTGTAGTTCACCTCCTGGCCGATCTGGGAGTCGGCAACGTCTTTCCAATCACCCTCGGACACGGCCTTGAGGTCTTTCGCCACCTTGCTATCATCGAGAATCTTCTTCTCGACCGTGGGGACGCTCTTCTTTGGCTCCGGATTTACGTCTTCACCACCGACGACAGTGAAGATCGGCGAGGTATAGGCGTCATGGCTTCCATCTGCTCCAGTGCCGACCTGCTGCGTTTCAAAGAGCCAGTAGCCCGCACCAATACCCTTGAATGTTCCCGCAGTACCGCTCTCTGGATTAGTCCACTTCTCGTTTTCAAGCGCTCTGGCGATTCTGTCGAGCGTCGTACCCACATTCAGTTTGGTAGTCTGGTCGGTGCTACCCTCATACTCACCCGCGGTCTTAGTTTTAATCCATTCTGCCCACGTCTGTGCGTTATCACCCTCCGGCTTGCCGTCATCAGCAGTAAACGCGCCCATGACGGCGGCCTTCACCTCAGTCGATGCCCACGTAATATCGGACAGCGTCTTCTCATCGGTAGAATCCCAAACATCGGTGCCTGTCTGATCCTGCGTAACGGTAGCGGAGAAAATCTTGATGCCCTTAAAAGTCGTACCCGCGTAGCCGTCATCTTTGATCGTCACATTGCCGCTCGTCGTAGCCACAGGCGTGCCCTCAGCAAACGCCATGGTCACCGGGGCCATGACGCCGCCGAAGCTCAACGCCGCCGTGAGGCCGGCGGTTACTGCCAGGCGTGCGATGTTCTTGCTCATGCTCATCTTCTTTTCCTCCGTTTTCCGGTTGGTTCTCATTCGATCGATCATCATCTGTCTGTGTCTTAGCATCTACTTCGCTACGTCTCGCCCCGCTCTCTGTGGGGCTGCCAGCTACTCTTTATGGCTGCCACCTCCCCGCTTGACCAGGAGCGCGACCACGATGAGCGCGGCTCCGGCGACCGCTGCGGCGGCCGCGGCGTACATTGCCATATCGCCAGTCGAGGGCATAAAGCCTCCGGTGGTAATGCTAGGGGGTGTGCCGGTGGGCGTGTTGATGAGCGACGCCTCCAGGCTGCCCGTCGACCCGTCCGCGCTGTCGGCGCGCAGGGGCGACTCGGCCGTGATGGTGAGTTTGGGCTTGGCGGCGGCCACCTGGTCGACGTCCAGACCCTCGGCCTTGACCGTCACGGAGCGCGTACCCTCAAAGGCGGTGTAGCCCTTGGGCGCCTTGAGCTCGCGGACCTCCAGCTTGCCCGAGTCCACGCCCGAGACGGTCACGCGGCCGTCCTCGCCCGTGGTGACGGTGGCCTTGCCCTCCGCATCCCACGTGCCGTCGGCCGCCAGCGTGCGACCGCGGTCGTCGGCGATGCTCAGGACCGCCCCGGCAAGCGGCTTGTCGCCGTCGCTGCCGCGCTTGGTGAGCGCGAGATCCCAGGTGTAGGCGCACGCATCGTCGCTCGGCGTGCGGGTGAAGCCGGCGTCGCCGGACTGGTCGGCAAAGGGAGAGCGCGGGTAGCGCAGGTAGACCTCGTTGGGGTTGCCCTTCGCGATGCCGTGGTTGCATGCGCTGGTGAGCGGCGCATTGTACACGGCGACCACGCGGGCGCCCGCGGTAAAGGCGTCGGCCCCGCCGAGCGCGGCGATGAGGTCGCCGGTGCGCACGGTGAAGGTCTTGCCGTCGGCCGCTACCTTGGTGGCGCACTGGGCCGTGATGTCGGTCCAGCCCTTCGCGGGCTCGGTGCCGGCGCGGCCGTCCCTGCCGGCCGAGACGGCGTCGAAGCCGCCGTCCGCGCCCGCCGCCACGTACACGCGCATGCTCGCGGCCACCTTGGAGGGGTCGAGCCCCGCGCTCATGGTGTCGACGAACCGTACCGTATAGGTGTCGTAGGCGGTAAGACCCGCCGGGACCGTGGCAGAGAGGCGCCAGTACAGGTCGTCGGCGACCGTGGCGTCGGCGGCCTTCTGCCATGCGGCGGTGCTGTCCTCCAGCACATGCTTTTGGACCTTGGGCGTCGCGGCCTTGGGCTTGACGGTGACGGCACTGCCGCCCACCAGGGCCATGATTGGCGCGGTGCCGGCCTCGCCTTGGGCGATGGCGTCGTCGGCGACGATGAGCCAGTAGCCACAGGACAGCTCGGCCGCCCTGCCCGCGTTAAGGGCCATGGACACGGGGCCAGAGCTCTGGAGGGAACGTGCGAGCTGTGCGCTCAGCGCGCTCGTAAGGTGGGAATCGGTGTTGAGCCACTCGGCAGCTTCCTGCGCGGTGGTCTGGGAATTGGGCATGCCGGCGCTGTACAGCACAGGCAGTGCGGCGTCGCGCGCGGCGTCGCTTGCCCAGGTGAGGTCGGTGGCGATCTTGGCGTCGTTGCCGCCGTCGACGACGTTGGCGCTAAAGATCTGGTAGGCGTCGTAGCTGCTCGCCACGGTGCCGCTCACCGTGATGGAACCGGTCGAGGTCGGCGCGGCCTGCGCGGAAGCGGGGAACACAACCGCGCAGGTGCCGATCAGGAGGGCAAGCAGCGCAAACAAGATCGGGAAGGAGCAAACTTTCTTATTCACGACGCTTACCTCCCTTCGCATTCGCCTTGCGACGAATGTGCATCCAGGCTGCAGCAGCGCAAAGCACCGCCGCGCCGGCAAGGTACGTCAGAGTGACGCCCGACATACCAGAAAGGGGCAAAGAGGTGGAGTAGGTGTTGGTGAAGGTGGGGTTAGGGGTTGAATTCGCGCTCACATTATCGTTGGCGTCGACCTCGTAGTAGACCGGCGTGCATTTCAGCGTGCCGTCACCGTTGTCCGTTGCCGTTACCACGACCTTGAACCTCTTGGTGTCGTTCTTGTAGCCTTCGTGCTCGGTGCCTTCGTTCTCTTTGGCGGCACATTCACGGATATAGTAGGTGACTGTTGCTTTGCCTTCAGTGAGATCTTTGACGCCAAGTGGGCCAATTGTCTGCTCAGCAAACGTCACCGTTGCCTCATTGCCCGTCCCCTTACTAGTGCATTGGGTATTGAGCACCTTCTCATTGCCACTGGCATCCTTGGTGTACAGCTCGAACTTGAACTTCTTCATCTCGCCGCCATCGACCTTCTTGGTCACCTGAGGTGTCCAAGTGCCTGAAGCCTGGTAGGGCGCAAGTTCGTTCTTAAACGCAGGTTTGGATTCATTGCCGATTCTTACGGTCGAGATGGTTTTATCTTTCGGATCTTCACTCCAGCTATAGAAGCCTGCACCGGGATCAGTGAAAGACTTTTCGTTTTTCCTTTTGACGGTGACTATGGAAGCGCTTGTATTGACCGAAAAACGTTTAATCTCAATTCCCAAGAAATTCGTTGTTTCAACTGGCTGATCGCTAACCTCTACATGTATTTTGTAAATAGACTTATCAAACTTTGTTCCTTTTTCGTTGACAGGAACTTTATCAGGGTCAGGGGGAACTTCAACAAGGTAGAGGTCGTAATTGCCCGACTGGTAGTTCGCGCCCGTATCAATGAGAATGTCTCCGTTTTCATCGACGGTAACCGCGGGCATAGCCTCGCATCCGTTTTCGTTAAGCGTGCCGTTCTCATTCCAGCATGGTGCCTTCTTTGAATTGGCAGGTGCGCCCAACAGCTTAAACTGATAGGGATGTTCTTTGAGACTCCGCTTAGCACCGTCCTTCATAAGGACTTTATTTGCCTTGACTTTGATTGCAGGATACGCGTTCAAAGCCTCGACCTTGCCAACGACAAGATCGCCGTTGGTCATGATGCCGCCGCCGTGGGTGTATGAGTAGTTGCCACTGATGACAGTGGTCGCAGCGTTTTGGGCAGCGGTCTTGGCATCATTGGTCGGATGAGCCTCAAGACCAAACATGTACTTAGCCTCGGCACCGCCGTTGGCATCGATGGTTATCTTCTCACGATCGCATGTGCCCTTCCAGCCAGCCGAGCCACCGCCGAGCATCTTGCCAAGAACGACCGCAACCGTATTTTGGCTGTCGTCCTTGCGTACCAAGAAGAAATCCTTATGACCCTCTTCTTTGAAGGTTGAAGTAATGTAATTAGTATTTTTGTCCAAATCCTTATCATGACCACCGGCAGAGAAGTGCTCACCGTGATCCGCATTGTTGTAGATTGCAGCACCATTTGAGTGAGAGACAATCGTCTCGCCCGTAGGGCAAGCACCAACGCCGCCACCCCAGCCGCCGGCCTCATTGTTGGTAATCAACGTCTGTACGATATTGAGCTTGCCGCCCTGCTGGATAAAGATGCCGCCGCCGCCCCAGTCGCCCCCGCGACCGTTAGTGCTGCCCGTCATGGTCTTGTTGTTGGTGATGTAAACCTTGTTGGGCTTGCCCGGCTCAGTCCCAATATCGCCGGTAGTACCGGTGGAAATACGGAGACCACCGCCCTCGGCGTTTTCGGACATATTGCCTGCAATAATGCCGCCCGTCATTTTAAACTTAATCGCCTGGTTCCAAAAGCCAGCGTAGATTCCGCCGCCGGCCTCATGGGAATAATTGGCAGTAACGGAGCCACCCGTCATAGTTAGTGTGCCGTCGTGTGTGCATGCAATGCCGCCGCCACTGAGCACGCCATTGTTGTAAAGGTTATCAGTGACGCAATCGTTGACTCGGTTGTTTGTTATACAGGCAGAGCCGCTAATGGTAACGTTTGCGCGCTTGGTATAAACACCGCCACCGTAGCCACCGGCGTTGGTGTCGTCACCATTGTTGATGGTATTTCCATACGTAGCGTTGCCAGTGATAATTCCGCCTGCAAGATTCAGGGTGGCTCCAAAGTCAGCAAAGACGCCGCCGCCAGCAGCCGCCTTGTTTCCCGCGACCACACCGCCCGTCATTTCGAGTTTGGGATTCGTGCCCCCTATGCACAGGCCACCGCCCCAGCCACCGCCGTTGCCGTTGGTGACGTAACCGCCCGCGATTTTGACCGTACCCTCGGAATAAATCACATGGCCGCCGGGGCTCAGATTGGCAGCCGTGGTAATCATGCCGCCCTCGAGATTGAGTGTGCTGCCCGCTTCAACGTTGACCACATACTTTACGGAACCGCTGTCCGACGCCGCATCGATAGCGCCGAAACCCGTAACAACATGCTCGTACGTAGTCTCGGTGGTGCCAAGTCCATCTGTTGTACTGGGCGTGCTCTTAGTCTCATAGTAAGTAAGACTCTTAGGAGTGCCTTTATTAGAGTCGCTTCCCCTTTCCCACTCCATACTCGCAAGCTGACCCGCCGGCGTCTTGGCCGTATCGACCGGTCTTGGTACATCATTTGTTTTTTTGCTTAAATCCTCGATAGTGAGCGTGGCTTTGTTTTCGACCACAAAGAAGGAGTCTAAGCCGCCAGAATGGTTACAGAGCATGTTGCCGTTAAGATCGATGGTGGTATCTTTGTTGATAGTGATCCGCTTATCCGAATAGGCATAATCCGTCAGTCGGAACTTGCCGCCAATGGTAAATGCCTCAGAAACATCGCCGCTTACCTCGGTATAGTCATCGGCACTGACGGTGGCGGGAGCGTTTTCATCGTTATTTTCATCATCCGCAGGCTGTACGTCGGAAGGCTGCGTGTCGCCCTCGGCCTCCGTGTCGTCGGACGGCAGGCCTGCGGCAGCGGCGTCTTCGCCCGCGCCATTCCCGGCATCGTCACTATTCAGCTTTTTGGTATCCCCGTTGTTGGTGTTGTCTACATCAGTAGACTTAGTTGAGGAATCACCCGTCACAGTTTCTTCGGTCTGGACATCGTTGGCAATGGCCTGCGAGATCGGAGGCATGACGAGCGACAGTACCAGGCTCAACACGGAGGCTCCGCACAAAACGCCTGCCAGTACACGGCGCCTCGCTTTTTTACTCTGCTTAGTTTTTTCTGAATTCGCTTTCATCGATGTCTCCTCCCCAAGAGACCGCGATCTTGCTCTTTCACTATCAAACGTATCTGCGCAATCTGTAATTGCGCACGCTTGTAGTACATATTGTAACGATTGTTTGAACATCTAAGCAAAAATACCGATAGTTTTTAGCGAATTCTCAATTCTCTTGACATTTACTCAGATTTACTTTCGTTTATTCGCTATAAAATATCTGTTTCTACTGGTAATTAAGTTAGTTATTAGTTTTTTAATAGCATTTAATTTATTTGCACAACATTTTGCTCAAGAGCAAACATCCTGCGAACGGTCGAAATCGACCGTGAGCAGTAGGTCATTTACCGGGAGGAATACCCTACCAAACTGATGAGAATATCTTTAACTCATCGGTGGTTAGAAGCGTAATGTTCAGACAACCATATTTGTATTTGCGCGCAGATTGTAGGCATCAATTCGCCCAAATCGCCTGAGGCCGCCGCAGAGGCGCCTGCCCCCTTTGTGGCGGTTCTCCCCCTGCGCTACAGCAGATGCTCCTCGATAAAGATCGCGATGCCGTCTTTGTCGTTGCTGGCGGTTACAAAATCGGCGGCGGCACGGGTGGCGTCGCTTCCGTTTGCCATGGCCACACCCACGCCGGCGTCGGCCACCATGCAGGTGTCGTTGTCCGCATCGCCAAACACGCAGATGTTCTGGAGCTCCATGTCGTTGAGCTCCGCCACGCGCACAAGGCCGCGCGTCTTGGACACGCGCGGATCCATGAACTCGTAGAGTCGCTGCGTGGTTTGCAGAGCCGCCGCCTTGACGGTGTCATCGGCAAACGTCGACGCCCGCTCGATGACCTGCGGCATTACCTCGGGCGCCATGGTAAACATCACCTTGGGTTGAGGCTCGCGCAAAAACTCGGCAAAATCGACCACCTGGTAGGGCACGCCGTCGACGCGCGACAGATGCTCGACACACGCGTTGCTCTCGGGCACGTAGAACACGCCGTCTCGGGGGCAGACGGGCGTTGCCGGAAGGTCCGCCATGTGCTTGCAGATGCGCGCGATGGTCTCGCCCGGCAGCGGATAGCTCAGCTCGTTGATGTCGTGCGCGCGGTCGATGACCTCGGCGCCACCGCAGCCCACCATCACGTCTACCAGGCCTTCGATGCCCCAGAGCTCGTACATGGCCTCGGTCGCGTGGGCGTCGCGCCCGGTGCACAGGCCAAAGAGCACGCCGCGCTCGCGCAGGGCGCGGATCGCCGCCACGGTGCGCGGGGACACCGTGTGCTGGCTCGTGAGCAGCGTGCCGTCGATATCGCAGAACACGGCTTTGACGTGGCTGAAGGTGGTGTCCATGGGGGCCTTTCTGGGTTGTGCGGCGGTGTGGGGTGTATCTGGAAGTGGCGTTCATGGTATACCAAAGCGCACACGGGGCGCTTTGGCGCAAAACCACCACAAAGGAGCCTGGCCCCTTTGTGGTGGCCGAACTCGCAGGATGGCCTAGTCCGGAGCGCAAACCATCACAACATTCGACGTTTTTCGGCAAAATCGCGATTTTCGCTGAATGTTGTGATGGTTTTTACCGCCTCGCGGCACGATCAAAATGCCGGCGGCCAAACAGCAGCAACGCCGCGGGAACCGCCGTCACGACCATACCCGCCCCGACGAGCGTCTGCTGCACACCAAACGTCGCCGCCAGCCAGGGGGCAATCGCCAGCGGGGCCACGCCAGCGAACATATTGCCGAAGCCCATGACCGAGTTAACGCGGCCGAGCTGCTCGAGCGGTGCCGTCGTCTGCACAATGGTGTTGTGGAGCGGGTTGACGACACCCCAGGCTATGCCCAAGGCGATCTGACCGACGAGGGCCACGCCCACGTACGGCGTCCCCACATAGAGCATACTTCCCAGGCCCACGGACATAAGCGCCACGAGCAGGGTTTTAGGGTTGACCAGGTGCGGCGGCAAACGGAGCGCGACCACGGCGCCCAACACCGCGCCCGCACCCGAGGCCGACGAGAGCCAGCCCATCCACTCAACACCGACATGCAGAATATCGCGGTAGAAGAACGACTCCAGCGGGTCAAAGGCGCCATAGCCAAAGTTCGAAAGAAAGATAATGCAGAACAGTAGGGCGAGGACGCTGTTGGTAAAGACTGTCTTGATGCTGGTCGCGAAGGTTGCGCGGGTGGATTTACTGGAGTCGGGGCTTTGATTGGCAGTACTTGCCGTTGTGCTGCTATCCGCGGGAGTACTTTCGCGCGCGGCGACGCGACTTGCTTGCGGCCTAAAGCCCCAACCGGCGACGAGCGCCAGTACGGTAAAGATCATCATGAGCACGAACACCGCGCGTGACGATGCAGCCGCCGCGACAAAGCCGCCCAGTGTGGGGCCGACGATAATGCTCACGTTGGAGAACATGGTTATGGCGGAGTTGATGTCTTTGAGCTCGACAGGGTCGTCGGTGAGATACGCCGGATAGGACGTGGCGATGGGCTGGGCGAATCCCATCACAAAGCCCAGGAGTACCGCGCCGGCAAGGACTGTTCCGGTCGCGCTGCCAAAGGCGAGAATTGCCGCGCCGGTTGCCAACGTGCCGACGATACTCGCCCGGAAATGCCGGCACGGACCCCAGGCGTCGAGCGCCGCACCGCCCGCAAAGGACCCCAGGATCACAAAGACGTTCATAAAGAGGACGGCCAGCGATGTCGCGACGACCGAAGCGCCGTCCGCATAGGTGAGTGTTCCGATAACGCCGATAAAGTAGCTGGTCTGAAAGCCGGTGTAGATGAGAAAGCGCATCGCCACCAGGCGCTTGGCCTGCGCGGACAGCGATGATTGAGGCTTTGAGAAAAGAGAGGCGAGCATGGAGACTCCTTGTTTCATACGAATGCGGACGGTGGGCATTCGCCACTGTCTGTCAAATCAATCTATCCGCATGAAACATTAAGGACGCATCAAGCCCCTTCTCTCCGTTTTTCGCCCGTCATGAACTACTTGGTAGATTGTAAGGCATGTCCCACACATCTACCAAAGCAAAAACCACCACAAAGGTGCCTGTCCCCTTTGTGGTGGAAGTGACGTTTGCCCAGATAAAACCTGCCAAATTAACCTGTCTTTTTTGGCAGGTTTTAGGCCAGATGGTCTTGGATAAGATCACAGATGGCTCGAGCGTCATTGATGTTGACGGCTCGGGTCGCAAAGCCGGCATCGAAGGCCTGACGCGCTAGGGCCTCGTTGCAGGCAAGGGCCAGCGTGCGACCGTCGACTAGGTCAAGCGAGCTCTTGCCGCGCAGACGGTCGACACCGGAGCGCGCGACCACGATGTTGTCGAAGCCCTCGGTCTTGTAGCCCTCGATGATCACCACGTCGACATCGTTGTAGCGCGACAGCAGCTCGCGCGCGGGCATCTCGTCCTCCTCGCGCGTGTCGGCGTACTCCGCCCAGCGCGTGGCGCAGATGAGGCCCACGTGCTTGGATCCGGCCTGGTGATGGCGCCAGGTGTCCTTAGCGGGCACATCGATATCAAAGCCGTGATGCCCATGATGCTTGAGCGAACCCACGCGCAGGCCGCGGCGGGTGAGCTCGGCGATAACCTTCTCGACGAGCGTTGTCTTGCCCGAGTTTTGGTAGCCGATAAACGCGATCGCGGGGACGGCCGGTGCCGGAGTTGCGGGCGCGACGGCGACGGGTGCGCTCGCGGGTGCGTCGCCCGCGGCTCCCACGGCCTCAACAGCAGCGGCCTGACGCTCTGCACGATCCCACACGCCCGAGCGGCCGCCCTCCTTGTGCAGCAGGCGCACGTCGACGATCTCCATGCCGCGATCGACCGCCTTGCACATGTCATAGATGGTCAGACACGCGGCACTCGCGCCGGTCAAGGCCTCCATCTCGATACCTGTCTTGCCCGTCACGCCGGCCGTGACCAGCACGTGAAAGCCAACCTGCCCGTCTGCACGCGCCGGTGCCCAGCCCTCGGGCACGTCCTCGGCCGGCGTCCCCGCCGGAGCGATGGGTGCAATGTCGCACTTGCTCTTGGTAATGAGCAGCGGATGGCACATGGGGATGATGTCACTCGTGCGCTTGATGGCCATAATGCCCGCCACGCGCGCGCAGGCAAGCACATCGCCCTTTTTGGCGCGGTCCTGCAGCACCATGGTCTGCGTCTCGGGGTGCATGAGGATGGTGCCCTCGGCGATGGCAATGCGATGGGTCTCGGCCTTGTCGGACACGTCGACCATGCGTACCTCGCCCTTGGCGTCCACGTGCGTCAGCTCGTCGCGACGGGCGTCACGGGCGGGCTCGATGGCAGCACTGGCAGTCGGCTGCGCGGACGCGTCGGCGTTGTCGGCATTCACCGCGGCCGCATGGGCAGACATCGCGGCCCCGCGAGCGGCCTTGGTGGCATCGGCGTACCTGCTCTTGGCCATATGATCATCCTCCGATTTGGGACATAAATCGTTGCGTGCCCTCAATTATCGCGTGTTCCTGCGGTTTGTGGGCCACGGCATCGCGCCAAATCGAAAGTACCTGCATATCATCACCACGGCGCAGCGCCTCACGCACCGAATACTCGGCATCGCTGAACAGGCACGGACGCACGTTGCCGTCTGCCGTCAGGCGCAGACGGTTGCAGCTCGCGCAAAAATGATTGGACATGGCGCTAATGAAGCCGACCGTTCCCGCCGCGCCCGGAAAGTGCCAATAGCGCGCAGGGCCCGCGCCGGCAGGAGCGTCGTTGATGTCGAGCGGCTCGAGCTCGCCCAGTCCCGCCGCGGCGGCCCCGGCATTGATGCGCGCCCGCAGCTCGTCGCTCGGCACGGTATCGCTCGCGTCCCACAGCTCGGGATTGAGCGCGGGCGCATGCGGGTCCACAGCGCAATGCGAGCTCGTGTGTTCGTCGCCGATGGGCATGTATTCGATAAAGCGCAGGTGGATGGGGCGGTCGACGGTCAGCCGTGCGAGGGCCGCCACATCCTGGTTGAGCCGGCGCACAACAACGCAGTTCACCTTAACGGGCTCAAAGCCCCAAGCCAGCGCCGCGTCGATGCCAGCCATGGTCTGTTCGAGCCGGCCCAGGCGCGTGATCTTTCCAAACAGCGTAGGGTCGAGTGTGTCGAGCGAGATATTGACGCGGTTAAGCCCGGCATCTTTGAGCTGCGGCGCCAGCTTGGGCAGCAGGGCGCCGTTGGTGGTAAGCGAGATGTCCTCGATCTGCGGGATCGCGCGGATGTCACGAATAAGCGGAATAATACGGCGGCTGACCAACGGCTCGCCACCCGTCAGGCGCACGCGGCGAATGCCCTCCCCCGCCACCAGGCGCACAAAGCGAGCGATTTCCTCGGCACTGAGTAGCTCGTCGTGCGCGCGGGGCGCCACGCCATCGGCCGGCATACAGTAAATGCAGCGGAAATTGCACTTGTCGGTAACGGCAATGCGCAGGTAGTTGATATCGCGGCCAAAACCGTCATGTTGCACGGGCCCGTCCACGCAGCCCTCCCCTCGCGCTGGCCTTTATTCTTCGGGGAATATAGTACCGCACGGGAAGAATGGGTCGACATACGTACGACACGAAAGGCCTTTGCGAGCAAGAACGGCTTCCCAAGCCCATCCTCAGCATACAAACCATCACAACATTCGATGCTTTTCCCGATTTTGGCAAAAAACGTCGAATGTTGTGATAGTTTGCCTGCCGCAGCGCCCCGTAGAAGGACCAAAGCGCCCCTAAAGGCCGCCGTCCCAGTGTCGAATCACGAATTCTCGCAGGTCATTCTGACGTTTCTGGAATGTCTCGCTTCGGTCGCACTTGAGACCCAAAGCGAGTGCGATGGCGTTCATCGCCCGGTGCAATTGCAGCTGATGGGCAAACTGAGTCCCGGTGAGGACAATCATCCTAAAGCCCAGCGCGCTCAGCACGGTCATACGCTCCGCATCCGACGCGCTGCGCTGTTTATCAAGATGGTCCGAACCGTTGTATTCAATCCCCGTACCGCTCGCAGGCGCATATACATCAATCTCGAAATACCCGGCCTTAGCGAGATATTTGAACTCGTTGGGAACATCGACCCGATGGTTGAACTCGACCCTGGTGTACCCTAGCCCGCCCTGAGAACGCTTCGCGACGACCATGATTGCGGTGGCCGTCTCCATAGGCGAACGAGCAGCGTCCTTTACACGCTTGAGCAACGAGGCCGCGCGTTTCACGCCTCGACGCGAAGGATTCTGCTCGCAAAAAGCACGCAGGTCGGCGACGGCATATCGTTGCGAGGCCTCAACATAATCATCGCTCGACAGATGGTTAAGGTGATACCGAGCACACACTTCAAATCCGTACTCAAGCTGCTCGAGCTCGCTCATCCACGAGCCCGCCTGGACAAGGCACATGGCCTCATCAACCACCAGAAGACCCTCTGCAACCTCGATAAGATGATCCGAAGGTATGGGCGCCCCAAACACATGGCGTCGGAGACCCGCCGGCCGAGAGCGTTCAAAATCGAAGCTAACCAGCGTATCAATACGGCCGAGTTCCTCTTGAGGAATACCAAGTGAGACCAGATAGTCGGCGACAATCTCGACCGCTGCAGATATCCTCAATCCCTTGGCATCGAGCCCCAATTTGGGGAGGCTCGCAGTCGGCTCCACCTCGCCAGCAAATGAGCCTTCGTCGTATAGGCTGCTTGCCCGTGAGAGCGGCTCTAACGGGCGCGCCGCGTTGTGGTACAGCCAGGCAGTCTTATGGGACAGGACGATCGGCAAGTCCATGAGCTCTCCAATGGGTCGGATAACCAACCTTATTCCCCTGCTCACGGATTCGCACACTTCCACGTACAAGAAAGCATTCCACCCGTACGAGCGACAGAAAAACCGTCCCAAAAATCGATGCTTTTCTTCAATATCGAGAAAAACATCGATTATTGGGACGGTTTGGGGCGAGGTGAGAGGTCGGAGGGCCAGAGCAAGCCGCACTCCGACGGGCTAATCCAGCTCTTTTAAGCCATGCGCTAGCTGCCAGTACTCGCCGCGCTGGGCGAGCAATTCCTCATGGGTGCCGCGCTCGATGATGCGACCGTGCTCGAGGACCATGATCGCATCGGCGTCGCGGACGGTGGACAGGCGGTGCGCAATCATAAATGTGGTGCGGCCGCGCATGATGCGGTCCATGCCGCGCTCGATGAGCTTTTCGGTGCGCGTGTCGATGGAGCTTGTTGCCTCGTCCAGGATAAGCACCGGCGGGTCGGCCACGGCCACGCGCGCGATGGCGAGCAACTGGCGCTGGCCCTGAGACAAGTTGGCGCCATCGGCCGTGACCGGCGTGTCGTAGCCTTGCGGCAGGCGACGGATAAACGAGTCGGCGCAGGCGGCCTCGGCGGCGGCACGCACCTCCTCGTCGGTCGCGTCGAGCTTGCCAAAGCGGATGTTCTGCGCAATGGTGCCGCTAAACAGGTGCGTATCCTGCAGCACAATGCCGAGCGACCCGCGCAAGCTGGCCTTGGCAATGTGCTTGACGTCGATGCCGTCGTACGTGATCTCACCATCATCGACCTCGTAGAAGCGGTTGATGAGGTTAGTGATGGTCGTCTTTCCGGCGCCCGTCGAGCCAACAAAGGCGATCTTTTGCCCCGGCTTGGCGAACAGGTTGAGGTCCGTGAGCACGCGCGTTCCCGGCACGTAGGAAAAGTCCACGGCATGGAAGCGCACATCGCCGGCAAGCGGGACGAGGCCGCACGTGAGCTCGGTGCCGCCGGCCGCCACCGCACGGCCCGACTCGTCAACGGCAGCCACGTCGTGCAGATGCCCATAGGCGCCCACGCCCTTGCCCTCGGGAATCTTCCACGCCCACGCGGCGTCGCCCGTCTGCACCAGCTCCACGCAGCCCTCGTCCACCTCGGGCTTAAGGTCCATCGCGGCAAACAGGCGCTCGGCACCGGCCAGCGCGTTGAGTAAGAAGTTGCCCAGCTGCGTAAACTGGTTGATGGGCATGGCCGCCTGGCGCACAAAGACCAGGTAGCTCGCGAGTGCACCCACGTCGGCAAGTCCCTTGATGCAGAGCATGCCGCCCGCCACGGCGACGATGGCGTAGTTGACGTAGCCGATCACCACGGTCATGGGCACCATCGAGTTGGCGTAGGTCTGCGCGGCGCCACCGGTGCGGCGCAGCTCCTGGTTGCGCGCGTCAAAACCTGCCACGTTGGCCTGCTCGTGGTTGAAGACCTTGATGACCTTTTGGCCCGAAACCATCTCCTCGACATATCCGTCCAAGTCGCCGAGCGATGCCTGCTGGGCGGCAAAAAAGCGCTTGGAGCGGATACCCGAGTAGCGCGCGTACAGCACGATGGCCGCGTCGCACACGAGCGTGATAATCGTGAGCTGCCAGTTGAGGATGATGAGCATGGCCGTGGTGCCGATCACCTGAATGGTCGCCTGAATCACGTTGGCAAAGCTGTTGTTGAGCGCCTCGGAGACGGTGTCGACGTCGTTGGTGAAAAAGCTCATGATGTCGCCCGAGCGCGTACTGTCGAAATAGCTGAGCGGCAGCGTCTGAATGTGCGCGAACAGGTCGCGACGGATGTCGGACACCACGCGTTGGGCCGCGCGCACCATAATCTGCGAGTAGCCTAGGGCCGAGAGCACGCCCGCGGCGTAGATGATCGCCGTTACGATGACCTGCTTGGCGAGCAGCTCCTCACCGCCCGTGGCCAGGCCGTTGACGATGGGGCGCACCATGTAGGTGCCGGCGAGGCTCGCGATGGCCGCGACGGAGGCAAGCATACCAACCGCCAGCAGCGAGAACTTGGCATGGCCCATGTAAGAGAGCAAACGGCGCACAGTGCGCTTGAGGTCGGCCGGGCGCGCTTGGGCTGCGGTCTTAGGCATGGCGCTCGCCCCCTTCCAAGGGTAATCTGCTGGGGACGGAGGAAAACGGATTATTCGCGCAGCCATCGTCGCTGCCGTCGCCGACGTCTACGTTCCCCGCAAACTCCATCTGCGAGGCGTAAATCTCCTGGTAGATGTTGTCGCCCGCTAGCAGTTCCTCGTGCGTGCCCACGCCGTGGACACGACCGTCGTCCAGCACCACAATGCGATCGGCATCCATAACGCTCGCGATGCGCTGGGCGATGATGAGCACGGTCGTATCAGGGATCCGAGCGATGTGCTCGCGAATCTTAGTGTCGGTCGCCATATCGACCGCGCTGGTGGAGTCATCAAAAATGAGCACGCGCGGATGCTTGAGCAGCGTGCGCGCGATGCACAGACGTTGCTTCTGACCACCCGAGACACCGGCGCCGCCTTGGCCCAACTCGCCGTCCAGCCCGCCGATGCGATCAAGGAACTCGTCCACGCACGCTGCGCGGCAAGCCGCGAGGAGCTCATCGTCCGACGCCTGCGGATTGCCCCACTGCAGGTTCTCGCGCACGGTGCCCGTGAACAACACGTTCTTTTGCAGCACAATGCCCACGGCGTCGCGCAAGGCGACCAGGTCGTAGTCGCGCACGTCGTGTCCGCCCACAAGTACGACGCCCTCGGTGGCGTCGTACAGACGCGCAATCAGCTGCACAATCGAGCTCTTACCCGAGCCCGTGCCGCCGAGGATGCCCACCGTCGAGCCGCTCTCGACGCGAAGGTCGATATGCTCGAGCACATCCTCGGCTGCATCCGCGCGGTATTTAAAGGAAACGTCGCGAAACTCGACACTGCCGTCCGCTGGCGCCGCAGTCGCGAGGTCTCCCGCAGGGTTGGCGATAAAGGGCTCCTCATCGAGCACCTCTGCGATACGGCCCACACTCGTGAGAGCGCGCGTGAGCAGCAAAAACACGTTGGAAATCATCATGAGCGAGTTCATGATCAGCAGCACGTAGCTCATAAAGCCCGTGAGCGAGCCCACGCCCAGCTTGCCGGCGAGAATCATGCGGCCGCCAATCCACAGGATGGAGAGCGCAGCCACGTACATCGACAGCTGAAACACCGGCAGGTTGAGCACGGCGGTGCCGAAGGTCTTGGTCGCCGTGCCGGCGAGCTCGGTATTGACGGTGTCAAACTTGTCGCACTCGTGCTCGGCGCGCACGTAAGCCTTCACGGCGCGCACGGCGGTAAGGTCCTCTTGCACCACGCCGTTAAGGTGGTCCATCGAGGTCTGGAGTTGGCGGTAGAGCGGACTGACGCGATAGGTGATGACACCCAGCACGATTGCCAGCACGGGCAAGATGATCGCAAAGACGGTGGCGAGCGGGCGCGACAGCATCAGCGCGTAGATAAGGCCGACGACAAGCGTCACCGGGCCGCGCACCATAGGGCGAAAGCCGTTGCTCACAGCATTTTGGATAACGGTGATGTCCGTGGTCATGCGAGTGACGAGCGAGCTGGCGTCGTAGTTGTCCAGGTTACCAAAAGCGAGCGTCTGAATCTTTTTGTACTCGGCCTCGCGCAGGTTAGCGCCTAGGCCCGAGGCAACGCGGGCGGACGTGTGTGCATAACCCAAGCCCAGTACCAGCGAAAGCGCAGCGCACACCAACATGTACGCGCCCTGCAGCAGCATGTAGTTGATATCACCCGCAGGCACGCCCACATCGATGATGTCGGCCATGATGACCGGGATAAACAGCTCGAGCACCGTCTCGACCGACACAAAGAACACGCCGAGAATGGCATCGCGACGGTATGCCCCTAGATAAGAAAACAGTATTTTGAGATTGCGCACGCAGGTTCAACCCCCATCAAACGTTGTTCGCAAACGCACGTATTATTGCGCGCCGAATAATGGTGTCAAGTATTCCGAAATCGTTTTCTGCAAGGTTAACGCCGGCGGCGAATTCTCGTGACGTGTGTCCATATTCACTCGGAATAATGGTGCGCGTGACTTTTTTCGCCCCACTGCCAACACAAACCTTGACTCTACAATCGTTATAGGGTTTTCACTACACTGGTACGTAAACAAACCCAGTCAGAAAGTGCCCCCGCTCATGGAACACGACCTCACACGCGGCAATGTCCTTAAGACCATCGCGGTCTTTGCCCTGCCCTATATGCTCTCGTACTTTTTGCAGATGCTCTACGGCATGGCCGACCTGTACATGATGGGGCAGTTTAGCGGCGCCGCCGGCATCACCGCCGTGGCAAATGGCGCTCAGACGCTCTATATGATCACCGTGGCACTCGTGGGCCTGGCCATGGGAACGACGGTGGTCGTCGGCCACGCCGTGGGCTCGCGTCGCTTCGATCGCGCCGAGACCGCCATCGGCAACACCATCACGCTCTTTATGGGCGTCTCGGTAGTACTGGCCGCCGTCCTGCTCACACTGTGCCCGCAGATCGTGGCACTCATTGGCACGCCGGCCGAGGCAGTCGAAGGCACCGCCGCCTACCTGCGTATCTGCTTTATGGGCATCCCCTTTATCGCCGCGTACAACATTCTTTCGGCCATCTTTCGCGGGCTGGGAGATTCGCGCTCGCCCATGTACGTGATCGGCGTGGCATGCATCATCAACATCGCGCTCGACTTTCTGTTTATCGGCCACATGGGGCTCGGCCCCGTGGGTGCGGCGCTCGGCACGGTGACCGCCCAGACGGCCAGCGTTGCCCTCGCGCTCGTGTGGCTCAAGAGCCGCCGCACGAACATCCACGTTAAGCGTAGCGACCTGCGCCCCCAGCCCGAGGTGCTCGGCAGCATCCTTAAAATCGGCGTGCCCGTGGCCGTGCAGGACGGCTGCATCCAGGTGGCGTTTATGTTTATCACCGTCATCGCCAACCACCGAGGGCTCGTCGACGCCGCCGCCGTGGGCCTGGTCGAAAAGATGATCAGCTTTTTGTTCATTGTGCCGAGTTCCATGGGTGCCACCGTCAGCGCGCTCACGGCGCAAAACGCCGGCGCGGGCAAGGGCGACCGCGCACGTCAGGTGCTCAAGGACGCCATGACCATCTCGGTGGTGTACGGCTGCCTGATCACGGCGCTGATGTGGCTGGTGGCGCCGGCATTTATCGGCTTTTTTGCCAAGGACGCCGCGGTGGTCGCGGCCGGCACCGGCTATATGCGCAGCTACATTTTCGACGCGATTTTTGCCGGCATCCACATTTGCTTTAGCGGCTTTTTCGCTGCATACGGCAAGAGCTACATCGGCTTTGCGCACAACGTGCTGGCCGTGGCGCTCATTCGCGTGCCCGGCGCGTGGCTGCTGTCGAACGCCTATTCCGATACGTTGTTTCCCATGGGCATCGCCTCGCCGTGCGGGTCAATTCTGTCGGCGGTTATTTGCGTGATGGCATTTACCATGCTCAACCGCCGCGGAGCTTTTGACAAACTGATGGCGTAGCGAGGCGACGCAGGCCTGGCACTTCTCCCCTGCTTTTTACCGAAAGGAGCGGTCCCATGACCGACTCGCCAACTGAACATACCGAGGGCCTGCTCCGCATTGGCGAGGTGGCGCGCTTGTTCAACCTGAGTGTGGGCACGTTGCGCCATTACGAGCAGATGGGATTGCTGGACCCGGCGCACATCGATTCGGCGAGTGGATACCGCTACTACGGATCTCGGCAGCTCTCCACCCTCAACACCATCAGCCACCTGCGTGTTCTCGACTTGCCGTTGGCACAAATCCGTGAGTTTGTGACCACGCGCGACGTGAACCTTATGCAGCGCCAGCTGGCTCAGCAGCAAAAGCTCATCGAGCGCAAGCGCCGCGAGTTGGAGCGTGTGTCGCGCAAGATCGATAACCGGCTTGCTCTGCTGCACGATGCGTTGAACACCGAGCTCGATGCTATTTGCGCAATCGATGCGCCCGAGCTTCGTTGCGCCGTATTGCGCGAACGCGTCAACCCTACCGACGCCTATGCGCTGGAGTGGCAGATTCGTCAGCTGCAGAAAGGCCAGCACGAGACGTTTGTTTTTCTGGGCAACTTGGGCGTCGGGATCGCGCCCGAACGCTTTGCCGCCGGCGACTTTGATGGCTACGACGAGGTCTTTCTGCTGCTGGATGACACGGACGATTACCTGGGCGATGTCGAAGTACGTCCCGCCGCGCGGTGTCTGACGGTCAGCTTCCGCGGCACGCACGGTCAGGCGGCCCCGCGCTATGAGCGCTTACTCGATTACATGCACGAGCGCGACCTGTCCCCCGCCGGTCCCTCGCGCGAAATCGCCCTCATCGACGACATCATCAGCGACGACCCGGGAGCGTATGTGACGAGGATCGCGATACCGGTCCGCTAATCACTACCATTTATCGAGCAATTCCATCCATTTACCTTAATCCGAATTAGATTGTATTTTGTAGCAAATAAAATGACAGCATATTGCCCCCCATAGGCAGGAGACATTATGCCCAGAGTTCAATCACGTCGCTCGTTTCTTCTCGGCCTAGCCTCGATCATCGGCTTATCCGCGTCACGCCCAACAAGAGTATTCGCTGCCGACTCAAACTCATCCGTCGCTTTTACTTCAGACCTAGCACAAGACTACGCGCTTTCCCTGTTGCCCATCGTCGACGGATCCGCGAACTTAGAGATCGAGCAAATCGTTCCCGTATGCCAACAAATCGGCCTTATCTGTGGCTATGAAATCAGTGTCACAAGGGAAGGAAGCCCTTACGGTTATTTAATACTTGACGCATCATATCCTGGGCTTCTGAAGGAGATAACCCTCGGCGATACCATTCTTCCGATTTCAGCTTCTCTATCAAACGCCATTTCAACTTATTCCGGCCAACAGGCCACAAACCCAACCGTACTAATTTCGTACAACGATATTGAATATGGAACTTTGGTGCCAGGAACTAGAGACTGTGTAACCAACTATAACAATATACGGTCTGTCCCGATTGTCACCAAAAAGGGTATAGCACCTCAAAGCAATAACCCAACTTCATGGGATGCAGTCATTATCAATGAAGATGACTTGATGTTGCATTTCCAAATAGACGATTTAAACGGAATACCGTTCCGAGGAGTCTCGGAATCATTAGTTGAAGCCCGCACTAATAAGTATGCATGCGTCGTTTCTGCCTTGTACGCTGTATCAATGCATTACGGTCTCACCAGTTCAAACGCTAATCAATTTAATCCCGATTATTATAAAGAAATATGGAACGTCACTGGCACAACAACGTATAAGACCAATGATCAGGGCGTCGAGTACGGAAGCACGATCATCCCAGATGGAATTGTTCCGTTTAAAAGTCTTGCCGCTCAAAAGGGTAGAGCACTTAATACTCAATTTTTCGGTTATCAGCCTCAATTCGCTCAGTACAGAGCAACTATCGATCAAGGGAATATCGGCTTGTATCATATGTGGATCAACAGCCGGAACAGTGAAGGATCCGTCGAGCTATCAGGTCATACGGTCACGGTAACTGGCTATTTTACTGGGCATAATGGAAGCTCTGGCATCGAACTGCAGTGGCTCGAAGTATTCGACGGATGGAACACTTATCCCCGAGCGATTAACTATGCAACGCCCAATATGGTCAAATTGAACGGAACAGTCTTTTGGTAGACCGGATGGCACCATCAAAATGCTATGGCACCACGGCCTTTGCCCTGGTTACGATATTGGTGATTTTCGCTATGTTTGCATCCGTTTCTTCATGCACAGATAGAGCCCGCTATAGCGGAGGAGATGATTACCTTGTCTTTGGAGCCGGCAGCGTTCATTCTATTGAGGGAACGGAACTCGTAATCCAAACAGACAACAGTCCCCGCTACACCGACGCTGGAAAGCAAACCCGGATTACATTCCCCTCATCTGGCCGAATCAAAGACAAGCTTTCCCAAATCAAAGTTGGGACAAGAGTTTCCTACTCACGCTTTGAGTCGGTAGACGCATCTGGATCATACGAGGGAAACGATATCGAAATTGAACAGGCAAACACTATAAGGAGATGTTGAGGAACTGAGCCTCTGCGCAGTTCCTCAACAAATCATTATGCCTCCGGGACCCTACCCGTCGCCAAAATCTGTTCAAGTACCGCCTCATCCAGCACGGGTACGCCGAGCTGCTCGGCCTTGGTGAGCTTGGAGCCCGCTTTGGGGCCGGCGACCAGATAGCTCGTCTTCTTTGACACACTGCCCGAAACCTTGGCGCCGAGCACCTTGAGCGCCGCGCCCGCCTCGTCGCGGGTGCGGTTGACGAGCGTGCCGGTGAGCACAAACGTCAGGCCCGCGAGCGGCTGGGCGTCGGCGAGCTCGCCCGCTACGCCGGCATCGGCCGCGGCCTGCGCATGGGCGGCACCCAAGTCGACCTCGAGCGAAAGGCCCGCCTGGCGCAGACGTTCCAGCACGGCAAGGTTCTCGGGCACGGCCAGGAACTGCTTGACGCTCGCCGCGATCTTGGGGCCGATGCCCTCGCACTCGGCAATATCCTCTTCGCTCGCCAAGATAAGCTTGTCAATCGACAGGAATCGCTCGGCGATGACCTCGCCCACGCTCTTGCCCACGTGGCGGATGCCCAGGGCAAACAGCACGCGACCGAGCGGCTGGCTCTTGGACTTGTTGAGCTCGGCGATGATTTTCTCGGCCGTCTTGAGGCCTACCGGAATGGGATCGCCCTTCTTGACGCCCTTTTTGCTGTTGGAGCTGGCATAGGTGCGCCCCGTGTCCAAGCCGGCGATGTCGTCGACCGTGAGCTGGTAGAAGTCCGCAACATCGTGAATCAGCCCGGCGGCAATCATCTTGTCGACGATCTCGTCGCCCAGGCCGTCAACATCCATGCAACCGCGGCTCACCCAGTGGAGCAGGCGCTCCTTAAGCTGTGCGGGACAATCGATGGAGACGCAACGATAAGCGACCTCGCCGTCCTCGTGGACCACGGGGCTGCCGCACACGGGGCAGACCTCGGGCATGTGCCAGTCAACCGAATCGGCCGGGCGCTTGTCGAGCACCGGGCCCACGACCTCGGGGATCACGTCACCCGCCTTGTGCACGATGATGGTGTCGCCCTCGCGCACGTTTTTGCGGCGAATCTCGTCGATGTTGTGCAGCGTGGCGCGCGCGATGGTGGAGCCGGCAACCGTCACCGGGTCGAACTCGGCGACCGGCGTGAGCACACCGGTGCGGCCCACCTGGATGCGAATTTCGCGCAGGACGGTCTGCTTTTCCTCGGGCGGGAACTTAAAGGCAATGGCCCAGCGTGGCGCGCGGGCGGTAAAGCCCAGGTCGAGCTGCTGCTGGAAGCTGTCCACCTTTACGACCACGCCGTCGATGTCGTAGTTCAGGTCACCGCGATGTTCGAGCGCCTGGGCGCAGAACTCGTGAACCTCGGCCGGCGTGGCGCAACGGGCCACGTTGGGGTTGACGCTAAAGCCGGCGCTGCGCAGCCAGTCCAGAAACTCGCGCTGACTGTGAACGTGCAGCGGGTCGGTATCGGCGATGGCATAGATAAAGGTGGCCAGGTCGCGGCGCGCTGTGACCTTGGGATCCTTTTGGCGCAGGCTGCCGGCGGCGGCGTTGCGCGGGTTGGCGAAGGGGTCGCGGCCCTCGGCATCGGCCTCTTCATTCAGACGTACAAAGCTGCCTTTGGGCATATAGACCTCGCCGCGCACCTCGATGGTGCGCTCGCGGTCGGCACCCATGTGAGCGAGCGCCGGCTCGGACAGGTGCATGGGCACGTCCTTGATGGTACGGACGTTGAGCGACACGTCCTCGCCCGTGGTACCATCGCCGCGCGTGGCGGCGCGCACAAAGGTGCCGTTTTGGTAGGTAAGTGCCACGCCCAGACCGTCGATCTTAAGCTCGCAGGTATAGGTGACGCTGCCGGCACCAAGCGCGTCCTCGGTGCGCTGGAGCCATGCGTCGAGTTCGTCCAGATCCATAGCATCGTCCATGGAATACATGCGCGCCATGTGCGTGACCGGCGTAAACTGCTCGCTCACGTAGCCGCCCACGCGCTGGGTATAGCTGTCGGGCGTTACCAGATCGGGGTAGGTCGCCTCGATTTCCTGCAGCTCAACGAGCATTTTGTCAAAGGCGGCGTCCGTGATCTCGGGCGCATCGAGCATGTAGTAGCGGTAGGCGTGGTAATCGAGCTCGTGGCGCAGCTCGGCCGCACGCGCTGCCGCCTGGGCACGGGCATCGGTCGGCGCAACGGTATCCGTGCTCGTGGGCGTTTCGGTATCGATGTCCACGCCGTCACCAAACAGGCTCGATTGCTCCATAGCGGCACTCCTTCGCTCGATTTCAAACGGATACTAGAGTACCACCGGTCACCATGGCGCCGAATAACCCTTTCGAACCGCATCGAATCGGCAGTCGACGAACCGGGATGGATTGCACGATTAAACCATGCTCTTATCAACTCTAAATGATCCATTTTCCTCCATCCCCAACGGATCAATAAGAAAAGAGGGGACTGCCCCACGTTGATGGGACAGCCCCCTCTGGCCTCGATATACGCGATACGGCTCGCTAGTAGCCCTGACCGTAGCCTTGACCCTGGCCCTGCTGGCCCAACAGCTCCTCCAGATACTGGCGCAGCTGCTCGTCGGTAATACCGCCGTTGCCGGTGTCGGTCGCGCTGTCATCCTGCTGCTGGTTCTGCAGCTCCTCATCGGAGCCCAGCTCGACGGTGACCTTCTTCTCTTCCTTGCCGCGCATGAGCGTGATCTCGACCTTCTCGCCCACCTCGTGGCTGCGCAGGGCGATGATCAGGCCATCGGCACTCGTAATCTCGTCGTCGCCCAGCTTGGTAATGACATCGCCCTCTTGGATGCCAGCCTTGGCGGCAGGACCGTCCTCGACGACGCTTGCCACATACGCGCCGCTATCGGTGCTCAGCTTGTTGGTGCGGGCGTTAAGCGCATTGACGCTCGAAAGCGTAGCGCCCATGTACGGATGTACCGGCGTCTTGCCGTCGATAATCTGGTCGGCAATGTTCTTGGCGTAGTTAACGGGAATAGCAAAGCCCACGCCCGAGCTGGAGCCCGAATAGCTCTCGATAAGCGAGTTAATACCCACGAGCTCACCGTTGTCGTTGACGAGTGCGCCACCGGAGTTGCCCGGGTTGATGGCGGCATCGGTCTGGATCATGTTGGCGTAGATGGTGTTGCCGCTGGTAGAGCTCATGGCCGTGGAGCGATACAGCGCCGACACAATGCCCGTGGAGACAGACTGCTCGTTGCCGAACGGCGAGCCGATCGCCATGACCCACTCGCCCACGTTGAGCTTGGAGGAGTCGCCGATCTCGATCGGGGTGAGCTTGGAAGCATCGGCGTCCTTGAGCTTGATGACGGCCAGGTCGCTCGAGGCATCGTTGCCCACGAACTCGGCCTCGTAGGTGGTGCCGTCATCCATGGTCACCACGTACTGGTCATAGCCATCGACCACATGGTTGTTGGTGAGGATATGGCCCTCGGTATCGAGCACAACGCCCGAGCCGACGCTGCCCGAGCCGTCCGACTCGTCGGCAGACTGCGAAAGCGAGCCATTCTGGCTACCGCTCGAAGTAGCAGTGATGGAAACGACGGAGGGCAAGGCCTTGGCAGAAACGGCCTCAGCCAGCGTGGTGTCCTCAGAGTCGATGGTGATCTTTTGCGTCGATGAACCCGAAGCACCCGCCGTCACGGCGTTCCTGCCGCCGCCGATATCGAGCGTGCCGCTCATAATGAGCGCGATGACCAGCAGGGCACCGCATGCGCAGCCGGCGAGCGCCGTAATAAAGATCGGCAGCTTTTTGGTCTTGGTCTTGACCACCGTGTGCTTGTTCACGACCTGTTGGCCGCCCAGCGGCTTGCCGGTCTGCGTGTCGTAGGCCTGCACGTAGGGAATGTTGCCGTCGGCAGGCGTCGACTCCACCTGCACGCGCGGCTGCTGCTGGGTCTCGCCGGCGTTGCCCGCATCCTGGGGGCGCTGGGAATCGTTCTCGCTCATAGCTGCGATCCTTTCGTCAAATAACCAAAGGCCCGCCAAACATGTGGCGGGCCATCATTGTTCACGTTGAGTTGTACCCCAATATGCGGGTGCACGTGTATGAGAACGCAATCTTTTAGGAAGGCTTAAGTTCTGTTGCAGGCCCAAAAGGACCCGGCCTGCGTCAAAACCACCACAAAGATGCCTGTCCCCTTTGTGGTGGAAATCTAGTCCTTAAACAGATAACCCACGCCACGGACGGTGGTGATGTGCGCCGCGATCTGCGGGCCCACCTTGGAGCGGATGCGTCGAATGTGCACGTCGACGGTGCGCGTGCCGCCGCAGTACTCAAAGCCCCACACGCGGTGCAGCAGCACCTCGCGGCTGTAGGCACGGTTGGGATGCGTCGCCAAAAAGCTCAGCAGCGAGTACTCCATCAGCGTCAGGTCGATGGGCTCGTTATCGAGCGTCACCTGGTAGGTAGCCAGGTTAATCTCGAGGTTGTCGATGTTGAGCACATCGTCGGCGGCGACGGTCTCCTCCTCGCCCATCAGGCGCTGCGCACGAGCCTTAAGCTCGTTGGGCGTCGCCGTGGGGCATACAAAGTCGGCATGCGCGTGATTGGGCAGGCGCAAGGTACCGAGCGCCTCGTCGTCGACGATCACCAACATGGGGACACCGCCGCGATCGTCAAGCCACTTGGCAATCTGATCGATGCGGTCGCTGCGGATGCCGTCGGAGTCGAGGATCAGCAGGTCAAAGTCGTGCGCCGCAGTCGGCGAATCGGGGGTTGCCAGGCTCACCTCGACACCCAGGGTGGTCGTCAAGCTGCGGGCAAACTCGTGGAAGCGCGTCGTGCGCGCCATGAACAGGGCACTCTTTTCGGACATATCGGCCTCCAAAGAAATGAGCTCAATCGTACTGGAACAAGCCAGCGCGATTAGGAGTTCGCCAGGTAGTGCTTGATCTCCCACTCGGTGATCGTGGACTCAAACTTATGCCACTCGTCGCGCTTCTTTTTAAGGAAGAAACTGTGGATGTGCTCGCCGAGGGCATCCTTCATAAACTGCGAGTCCTCAAACACGTCGAGCGCCTCTTTGAGCGAGCGCGGCAGCGGCGTGTAGCCGGCCTCGAGCATCTGACGGTCGGTGAGCTTGAGCGTCTCGGCCGTGGCCTCGGGCGGGAGCTCCAGCTTGCGCTCGATGCCATCGAGACCAGCCGCCAGCGTGACGGCGTTGACCAGGTACGGATTGGCCATGGGGTCGGGGCTACGAAGCTCGATGCGCGTGGACAGCTGCTTGCCGGGCTTGTAGACCGGGATGCGGACCATACTCGCGCGGTTACGCAGGCCCCACGTGGCGTACTGCGGCACGGAGTCGCCGCCCGTGGTGATGCGCTTGTACGAGTTGACCGTGGGGTTGGTGATGGCGCTGATTTCGCGTGCGTGCGCCAAGATGCCGGCCATATAGTGCTTGGCGATATCGGAGAGATGGTACTTCTCGTCGTCCTCGCCCCAAAAGACGTTGTTGCCGTCGTGGTCGAACAGCGACTGATGCAAAAACATGGCGCTGCCGTCCTCGCCCGCCAACGGCTTGGGCATAAAGGAGGCGTGGCAACCGCTCTCGTAAGCCTGCTGCTTAATGATGAGTTTGGCCGTGGTGATGGCGTCTGACATGCTCAGGGCCTCGGCGTGGCGCAGGCTCATGCCGTGCTGCGAGCGGCCGGCGGCGTGGAAGGTGTACTCCACGGGCACGGACATCTTCTCGAGTGTGAGGACCGTGTTGCGGCGCAGGTCGCGGGCGGCATCGCTCACCGAAAGATCGAAGTAGCCCACGTTGTCGAGCGGCTCGGGCGTGTGCTCGTCGGGGAAGTAGTAATACTCCAGCTCGGCACCAACGTTGAGCAGGTAGCCGGCCTTCTCGGCCTTATAGAACATGCGGCGCAACGCATCGCGTGGATCGCCGGCAAAGGGCTTGCAATCGGGAGTGCACACGTCGCAGAACACGCGGGCGACGCCGTTGTGGCTCGGGCGCCACGGCAGGATCTGGAAGGTCGAAGCATCGGGAAACGCCAGCATGTCGGCTTCCTCGGGCGTGGCAAAGCCCTCGATGGCGGAGCCGTCAAAGCCAATACCCTCCTCAAAAGCGACCTCGAGGTCCTCGGGGCTAATGGCAAAGTTCTTGAGGCGGCCGAGAATGTCGACAAACCACAGACGCACAAAGCGGATGTCACGCTGCTCTACGGAGCGGAGTACGTAATCGATGTTCTGCTGGTTCATGTCGCTCCCCTTTCTTTCGGGCGGGTTTCGACTGGTCTATATCGCAGATACTATCGCAGAAAAATGTTTCCGCAGGGTTAAAGCGTATCAAGCGCCCAAAAAACGTGTGCGAACAGGCAGTTGCGAACGAGCGGCTAGCGCGAGGTCGAGGCGCGGTGTTCGATGTGGCCGGGGATCTCGATGCGTTTGGGCGCCAGCTTTGCGGCCTCGCCCACGGTGGTGGTAACGACGTCGATGCGCTCGGAAAGGCGCTCGACTACGCGCTCGGCAATGGTGAGGGTGTCCTGCGCGGCCGTGGTGACGCCGCCAAAGAGCACATGGTTCCAGGGGTAGTCGTCAAACGTCGCGATCTTGAGCCCCGCCGGCAGCGAGGGACCAAGCTGCGCCAGCGCCTCGGTCAGACGCAGGAAAACCAGGCCGTTGACGGCGATAAGGCCGAGCCTTTTGCCCGCGTAGTCGCGGATGGTCTTGTCCAAACGGCCAACGCCCGTGGCGCCACCGTCGGCCAGGGTGACGACCTCGCCCGCAAGGCCGCGGCGCGAAAGCTCGTCGGCAAAGGCCTCGGCGCGCTCTCGACGCACGGGGCTATCGTCGCTTGCCTCGGTGAGCAGGCACAGACGCTCGCTGCCCGCAGCTGCCAAGGCGTCTACCAAGCCGGCGACCAGCTCACGGTTGTTAGATGTCACCAGATCGACACCGCCGTCGGCAACGTCGCGGTCGAGCAGCACGACGGGCAGACGTCCCGCTGCCGCGGCGATCGCCTCGTCATTGCCTCCGCAGGTGTTGACGACCAGGCCGTCCACGCCGGCATCGATAAGTCTGGTGAGCGACTCGGCCTCCTTGGCGGGATCGTTGCCGCTAATGGCCGTCATGAGCGAGCAGCCGCGCGCGGCGGCGCTGGCGGAAAGGTCCTCGAGCATAGCGCTGGAGAACGGGTTGGCGATGTCGGCCAGGATCACGCCGATGAGGTTGGTGCGCGAGCTGCGCAGATTGCGCGCGGCAGCACGTGGGCGATAGCCGGTGCGCTCGATAACCGCCGCGATGCGAGCGCGGGTTTCCTCGGTCATCTGCCCGGGGCGGTTGTTGAGATAGCGCGAGACCGTGGCCGGGCTCACGCCCGCCTCGGCGGCAATGTCCTTGATTCTCATCTGCGCCATGGCGCACCCCGTTTCCCAATTGTCAGCAGTCTGAGCCATTTTAGGCATTTTTTTAAAAATCTCGCTTGCAAAACGTTGTAGGTGAGTATACTACAACTCGAAACGAAACCGATTTCGTAAACCGATTTCGGCAAGCGTTGGCGCGGAGGTGCAAAGATGTACCCTACCGTCTTGGCACCTCCGCGCCAACGCCATATCAAAGGTGTACGCACGAGCAAGAAGGAGCTGCGCGACCATGGGTAAAACGGTTCTTACCTTCGGCGAAATCATGATGAGGCTCTCGCCCAAAGATCATCTGCGCATTGAGCAGGCAACCGAGTTTGACGTCCGCTACGGCGGCGCCGAGGCAAACACCGCGCTTTCCCTGGCTTACCAAGGCGACAAGGCCGCTTACGTCTCCGTTGTCCCGGCCAACCGCCTAGGCGAGTGCGCGCTGCGCTCGCTGAAGGCCTACGGCGTCGACACAACGCGCGTCGTGCGTCAGGGCGACCGTCTTGGCTCCTATGTGTTTGAGGTCGGCGCCTCGCAGCGCGGCAACGGCTGCGTCTACGACCGCAAGTTCTCTGCCATCAACATGGCCAAACGCGACGTCTTTGACTGGGACGAGATCCTCAAGGGCATCGATGTCTTCTATTTCTCCGGCGTGACCCCCGCCGTCTCCGATGAGATGGCCGCCGCCTGCAAGGAGGCACTCGCCGCCTGCCGCGCCAAGGGCATCACCACCGTGTGCGACGTGAACTATCGCGGCAAGATGTGGTCGCCCGAGAAGTCGCAGGCCACCATGAAAGAACTCCTGCCGCTCGTCGACATCTGCATCGCCAACGACGAGGATGCGCCCGCCGGCCTCGGCATGACCTGCGTCTCTGGTTCCCTTGCCCATGGCATCGAGGAGCGCGACACCTACGTCGAGATGGCCCGTCAGATCTGCGCCGAGTACGGCTGCAAAAAGGTCGCCTCGGTCGTCCGCAACATCTCTTGCGTCGAGCGCTCCATCTGGATGGGCATGCTCTTTGACGCCGAGAGCGGCGAGTACTGGTTCTCCCCTGCTCACGATGTGCACGTGCTCGAGGGCGTTGCCGCCGGCGACGCTTTCAACGCCGGCTTCGTCCATGCCCTCATCAACGACTTTGACCCGCAGGACGCCGTCAACTACGCGATTGCAGCCTCGATCCTCAAGCTCACCATCAAGGGCGATTCCAACTTGGTGACCGCAGACGAGATCGCAGCCGTGGCATCCGCCGCCGACGGTGGCACCCGCGTCGCGCGCTAGTCCGTCTCCATTCCGCGGGCCGCAGCTTTCCAATCCCATACCCCTGCGGCCCGCTCCCCGATTCCTCCGGCCGGGCAAAACCACCAGTCCCATTCCGGTTTTGTCTGGCATTCCCTACACGACTGGTCGAGCAGCCGGTTTTGGAATTGCTTGAACCCCAAGCAGTGCCTCCGATAACCAATCCAAAATCGGCTCCTGACCAGCATATTTGGCAATCACGCGCCTATGCGCGCCATACATCGAAAGGAACATTATGTTCGATCAGTTCTACACCACGCTTGAGTCCCTGGGTATCGTGCCGGTCGTCGTGCTCGACAAAGTCGAGGACGCTGCTCCGCTCGCCCACGCCCTTATGGCAGCTGGCATGAAGTCCGCCGAGGTCACCTTCCGCACCGCCTGCGCCGCCGAGTGCATCGCCGCTATGGCCGAGGCCGAGCCCGAGATGTGCGTTGGCGCCGGCACCGTCCTGACCGTCGAGCAGGTTGAGCAGGGCCGCGCAGCCGGTGCCAAGTTCATCGTCTCCCCGGGTTACAACGAGGACGTCGTGAAGCACTGCATCGACATCGACCTGCCTGTCCTTCCCGGCACCGTGACCCCCTCCGAGGTCACCGCAGCCGAGAACCTGGGCCTCAAGGTCACCAAGTTCTTCCCCGCGTCCCAGTATGGCGGCCTGAACACCATCAAGGCCCTCGCAGCTCCGTTTGTCGGTCACCGCTTTATGCCCACTGGCGGCGTGAGCGCCGCCAACGTCGAGGAGTACCTGAGCTCCTCCGCCATCATCGCCTGCGGTGGCACCTGGATGGTCAAGCCGGCCCTGTTTGCCGACGGCGACTTCTCCAAGGTCGAGCAGATCGCCCGCGAGGCCATGGACGTCGTCAAGAAGGTCCGCGACTAGGTTTAGCTCTCTATCGTGAAAGGGGGCGTGCCCTAGACCTCGCCCCCTTTCTTTTAAAGCGGCTCGGAAGCGCGCCGTTTCCGTCACGAACAAGAACCAAAACCGTCTTGTATGCTGATAGAACGTGACGGAAGCGACACGCCCCCGAGCCGCTTTGCCTACTCGGCTGGCAACCGCGCTCAACTGAGACACTTCGACAAAAGCCGAGCCACCAAAACAGCTGCGGCGCCGTCTGGAGGAATGGACCCTTGCTTCCGGTCTTTTCCTCCAAGCGGCGCCGCAGCTTTTTTGTGCCCCGATAGTACCCCGGCAGTTGCGGTGAGATACGGACTGTTTACACCATCAGAGCCGCAAAACAATCCCTATTTCACCGCAACTAATGAAGGGGACGAGTTAGATGGCCGAGTCTTTGGACAGCTCAAAATAGTCGGGATGCAAGGCGATAACCGGGCCCTGCTCTTCGGGCATCAGGTGCAGGTGCGTCTCTGCCAGATAGCTCGCCGCGTCGGTATCGCCCCTCTTAATGGCCTCGAGAATCCGGCGATGCTGCCGACGAATCGGCTCCCAATCCAGATCCTGCGACACCATACGCAACCAGTTGTATCGCTCAAAATGCGTGTTGATGCTCTTCATCCAATCCCACAACATGTGACGACCGGCAATCTCAAAACATGTCTCATGGAACAGGTTGTCCAGATCGAAAAAGCGACGCGTTTCGCTATGGTCGAGCGACTCGGACTCGGCAAGAATCTGCTCGAGCCGATGCTTTTGTTCGGGCGTGGCGGCAGAACAGCATTTAATGAGTACGCTTCTCTCGAGTTTCTCGCGCAAGAAACAGGCGTTCTCGGCACGCTCCATGCTGATTTTTGAGACATAGGTACCGCTTTTGGGACGCGTTTCCACCAGCTCCTGCTCGCGCAGACGCACAAAGGACTCGCGAATGGGCGTGCGCCCGATTCCCGTCTCTTTTTCCAGACCAATCGCCGAAAGGCGCGTGCCGGGCTTGAGCTCGGCATAGATGATCTTGGACCGCAATGCGTTGTACGCCTGGTCTTGCAGGCTCTGATAATGCTGGTGCTGTTCCATAAAGCCCTCGGATAAACCCTCGGTTAGTCGAATACCACCATGCAATACTATCGCATCCCCCGTCCCCCCATAAGTTGCGGTGGAATAGTTCCTGCTAAAAGCCGTAAGCAGCAAAAACAGGGACAATTCCACCGCAACTTATGGGGGGGGCGGGTGCGACATGGCGGTGGTATTAAAAGCAAAGGCCCGCGGACAGTTTGATAGGCAACTGTCCGCGGGCTTGCGGTGAGACACGCTTGTCTTATGCGTTTCTCGCCTAGATAAACAGGCTCAGGATTAGAACCATGATGAGGCCGACAACGGAGTTGACGAGCTCCAACAGGCCCCATGTCTTATAGGTATCCTTCATCGACAGGCCAAACGACTGCTGGAACAGCAGGTAGCCGCCGTCATACATAGGCGTGATGGTATTGGATGCGCAGGCGCAGACCAGTACTGCAAGCACCGGGTTGATGCCAAACTGCGTAACCATAGGCGCCACGACGCCGGCGGCGGTGATGGCCGAGACGGTACCCTGGCCGGTGAGTAGGCGCAGGACCACCGTGATCACCCAAGCCAAAATCAGCGGCGACACCGGCATGAGGCTCACCATGTCGGCAAGCGTCGCGCCAACGCCAGAAGTAATGATGACCTGCTTCATGATGCCGCCGGCACCGATAACGAGCAGCACGTTCGCGACGCCCTTGATAGCATCGGACATAGAGCTAGAGATCTCTCCGCCATCCATGCCGCGCGTATAACCATACGCAACCATGGCAAGAATCATCGTGATGAGCATAGTGATATCTGCGCTACCGATGCAGCTGGCAAGATCGTATGCAAAGCAACCCTCGCCCACCGTGTTCTTGATAATCGAAGCCCCAATCATGATGATTGCCGGGAACAGCGGCACCAGAATGGAAAGCCAGAACGGCGGAAGCTCGTCCGCGGGCCTGCGCTCCGCCGGCTTCATAACATTGCCAAGCGGCATGTCATCGAGACCGGGGATGAAATGGCACAGCAAAAGACCAGAGCAGATAAGTGTCGGAATCGTGACGATCAGACCGAAGATGTAGACCGGCGGAACCTCGGCACCAAAGGCACTCACCAGCGCCATAGGACCAGGCTGCGGCGGAAAAAGAGAATGGCCCATCGTGGTACCAGAAACAGCCGGGATAATCAGGCGCATATAGGGGATGTCGGCCTCTTTGGCGATGCTGATAACGAGCGGCGTAACGATAAGGAACGCCACCTCGTAGAACATGCTCATACCAAAGATAACGCCGATGATCAGAAGCGCAACAGGCAGCAGCTTAATACCGAGCTTGTCAACGATAGTGTCGGCAATCTGCTGCGAGGCACCCGAATCGGTCATCAGTTTTCCGATGGCTGCGCCAAAGATAATGATCAGCGCAAGCGACTTAAGCGTTCCGCCCAGTCCATCTTCCATGGTGGTGACAAGGTCGCCCACAGAGATGCCGTCGGCAAGGGCGATAAAAATGGCGGAAAGAATAAGCGCAATGATGCTGTTGATTTTAAACTTAACGATCATGGCGACCAGCAGGACTACGCCCACCAGCACCCAAAGGAGTGAAACAACTCCCGCATTCATAGATAAGCTCCTTTTTAACTGGCAATGAAGCCAAGTGCTTCTATTCGAAATAGCCGCTTTTACTCGCTTACAGGTTGGCGACAATTGCCTGGGCGATCTCGTCGTACTGAGCCGACTCGAGCGTGACGCGACCGGGGTTCATGGCAAACACGTCGCCAAACTCAAACGGGTCGTCCTTGTGCTTGGGGACGATATGCACGTGCAGGTGATGCATGGTGTCGCCGTAGGCACCAAAGTTAATCTTGTCGGGATTGAACGCCTTGTGCAGCGCTGCCGCGACGTGGCGGACATCGGCCATAAAGGCGGCGGCGTCTTCCTCGGACATGCAGGAGATGTCATCGACGTGCTGCTTGGAGGCCACGATTACGCGGCCCTTATGACTCTGCTCCTTAAACAAGATGAGCTTGCTGGCAGGCAGGTCAAGCATGGGGATGCCAAAGGCATCGACGAGCGTGTTGTCGGTCCCGCACATGCAGTACGAGCAATCGGTATGCTGTTCCATGGTGATCCTTTCAATCTGGACAATGATGAATGCCGCTTTTGCGGCAGGTGTAACCCCTCGTTTACACCACCAGATAATGGACAGATACAACGCATGCGTAGTCGATACGAAATCGGTTTCGTATCGACTACCGCCATGATACAGCCAACGAGTTGTTACGATTAGGTGAACGTTCACTTTTTATTGTTTTTCTCTTTGCAAATAGAATCCCGTGCGTATACTAAGGCTCAAACGAAACCGATTTCGTCGAGCGTGAGCAATAGGATGCTAAGACGCACCCTACCATCTTGGCATCCTATTGCCCACGCAATGTCATTTGCTTTCCTCCCGTCTCGCTGGCCCTTCAGTCCCATTCCGGCACAGCGAGACACTTCCTAGACAACTGACCGTGGGGCCGGCTTTTCTGCTTTAACAGCAGTGCCTCCGATAACCCTCTTTTGCCGGTCCGGGTCAGTTTTTTCACACAACCGAAAGGACGGGTAGCAACATGCGACCGCTCATCATCATGAATGGCGAGAAGATCGATTGGTTCCATATCGTCATCGGGATGCTGATGTATCTGGTGGGCGTTGCAGTACTGGCACTCGGTATGAGTCTCCAGACGGCATCCGGCCTGGGCGTCGTCGCGCTCACGTGCTTTGCCACAACCCTATCCATGCTCAAGGGCAAGACGCTCGGCTTTTGGATCACCGCGGCCTACGTCGCCTACATCGTGGCGCAATTAGCCATCTTGCGAAGCGAGTTCCAGCCGCGCATCCTGCTCGAGCTGTGCTTCTCAACGCTCATCGGCGGCTTCACCGACTTCTTCACGGCGGTCAACCCGCTGCATCCCGCAGTACTCCCCATACAGGTTGAGACCATGCTGCTCTCCCTCGCTGTCACTGCATTTGGCGTAAGTCTCGTCGTCAACATGGGCGTTGTCCCCAACGCGCCCGACGGCCTGGTGCAGGTCATTGCCGAAAAGATTAAACGCCGCTTTGGCGACGTAAAAGTCGTGTTCGACTGCTCGCATGTCGCCGTGTCTCTCGTTCTGTCGCTCGCGCTCATGCACAACCTGGGCGGCTTTGGCGTGACCACCGCCATCTCGGCGCTGTTCTTGGGCCATGTCATCAACATCGCTAATAAGCTGTTCGCTCAGCGCTTTGTGCGCGCGGCATTCAGGAAATAGCACCACCGTAAGAACCCGCAAACAGCGCTATACGTTGCTATATCTCACTATACTTTGCTATATCTTGCTATACTTTGCTATATCTTGCTATATCTTGAGCAAAGGTGGCTCACATGCAAACAAACCCTTTTAAGCCCACAGCAGGTAAAACACCCCCCACGATTATCGGCCGCGAAGATGTACTCGAAGAATTCAATGAAGGCCTCATCAACGGGCCTGGTGCCCCGGGGCGCCTAATGCGCATAGCCGGCGTCCGTGGAACGGGCAAGACGGTCCTCCTTGACGAGTGCTCACGTTTGGCGCAAAGCCGTGGCTGGACGGTCATAAAAGAGGTCGCAACCGAGGGACTTTGCCAACGCATTCTCGAACAGCTGCAGCCCAAATTCCAGGCCAAACACGCCAGATTTGAGCCCACCGTAGCTGGCATATCCATCGGCAGCATAGACATTGAGCGAATCGGTCCATCGCTACGCGACGCCATGAGACAGACAATATCCAAGAATGAAAATGGCCTGCTCATCACTCTCGACGAGGTTCAAGACGCAGAGCTCGATGAGGTCCGAACGCTCTCCATTGCGATTCAGCAGGTTATCGGCGAAGACCTTGATATCGCCTTTGTTTTTGCGGGGCTGCCTTCGATGATTGAAAGCATCATCAACGGAAAGACACTTACGTTTTTGCGCCGTGCCCTCCCCTTTGACCTGAAGGCTGTGGCAGTAACCGAAGTGTCGTACTCCCTCGAGGAAACCATTGAAGCGTCTGGCATGGAGTTGCAGCCAGGTATTGCCGGCCAACTTGCCGAGGCAACGCAAGGTTATCCTTTCATGATCCAACTCGTTGGATACTACGCATGGCAGTTGGCAAGACGCGCACATACACCGATTATTGGAGAAGAAGAAGCTGAGCGCGGCATTGCAACGGCACGCGAACGCTTCTGTGCCATGGTGATTGAGCCCGCGCTACAGCGCATTCCGCCCACGTGCATCGCTTATCTGCTGAGCATGGCATCTTTGGGGCAGACGAGCTCGACCAGCATGGTTGCCGATGCCCTAAACAAAACGCCTCAACAGGTGAGTTCCGTCCGCAGCCGCCTGTTAAGAGAATCGATTATCGAGGCTCCCTCGTACGGCAAGGTCTCATTTGCCATCCCCTACATGCGCGACTACCTCTACGAGCACAAAGCCGAACTGGAAGTTGAACTGTAGAAACGGCAACTGCCCTGCAAGACGAAAACCGTTTTCGTACGGATTAAAGCAGACGTAAACGATTTTCGTCTTGATTTGCGTACGGAATTAAGACGTAAATTGCGCTTTCGTACGCTTATTACCAGACGCAAATTGTTTTCGTCCGGCCATGCGTCCCCAATCTAGACGAAAAGAGCCCCGAGCTCGTATTGAACTGCATCCCAATTCTTGGACGGGCGCCGATGCCCTGATCTCTGCCATGTCGAGGTGCGAGATCAAATCCTTGGCGCGCTCGCCGGAGTGGTATGCCTTGTTCGGCGCCACCTTCCTGTAGAGCTTCTTGAGCTTCGTCTTCCCCTTGTTGCCCGGCGGCATCTCCGTCTCAGGTGGCAGCCCTAGGAAGGACAGGACGCCGGGCAGGTCGCACAGCATCACGTCCTCGATGTCGGCCTTGGCCGCCAGGTCGACGACTCTCTGCGCTGTCGGCGAGATGTTCGGGGTGCTGCTACCGCCCGCTGGTTCGGAAGCTGGCGGGCAGTAGCGGGCAGTAGCGGCAGTAGCGGTGTGGCTCGATAGGCCCGAATATCCGTAAGGAAGGTGCTCGCTCTCATATGTGCTGATATGCCTCGCCTCGCGAACCTTGGGATGCTTCCTGAGGTAATCCCTCAATTCGAGCCACTCTTTATGCTCATAACGCTTCGAAATCGTTTCCCCGTCGACAGTTTCCTTCACATAATGGTATGTTCGAACGCCTTCGAACTTGCCGAACCCGTTCTCGACGCTGAAGTTTCTGAACCAGCGCGAAAACCCATTCAGGTCCATGAAGTTGACTTGGGGATGCCTGTCTTTCGTTCGTTCGAATGAGTGGACGAGCGGAGTGCCTTTGACTTGTTCCAGGCCGAAGGCTTCCATTTCGCGGGCCTGCTCCTTTTTCCAGAATTCGAGATACGACGTCAGCGTCTCGCTTATCGAGATCCTCCGCACGCTTTTCTTGCTTTTGGGCGAGCGAACGCTTCGATCGGCCGCGAACTGCTGCTCAATGAGGATGCTTCTGTTCTCGACGGAGACATCGGACCACGTCATCCCGAGGGCTTCTGCCCTTCTCATGTCGGTGTCGAGCATGAGCATCACGCATGTGATGTGCGCGTCCGGTTCTCGATTGAGTAGGATGTCGAGTAGGCGAGCGGCGTGATGGTTCCTTCGCGGTTGTCGTGGAACTTTTTTGCGTACGAGCCGACGGTGTCCCTCGATTTTTGGACGTAGGTGCCGCTGTTGAGTTCTGCCTTGTAGGCTTCGAGTGCGGCGTCGACCTCTCGGCTTTTGGTGGTATGTATGGTCTGCCACGGCGAATAGCGGTATTTGCCCGTGACCGGATCCTTGCCGAGGCTGTGACGGTAGCGCCACGTGTATTTGTCGCGGCGTTGCTTCGTTCCTTTGCCTATGACGAGAGGTCGGTCGTTCATCGTGTTCCTTGCCTGAAGTGCCTGAGAATCGCGCTCGGTTGCGCGGAATGGCGCAAAGGGCTGGGGCGGGTGGGCATTACCCTTGGTGGTGGGCCCTGCGTGGGGTCACACCCCAAGGGTAATGCTCCGCCTGACCGCTTTCAAGCTCGTTGTGGGTCGAATTTGGGTCGAATTATTCCGCGTACTTTTCTTTCGTAAATCTATGAAAACATCAAATGACCTGGAGTTATATTGACTTCAATTTGGGTCGAAATGTCTGAATGAAACAACGTCGTAGCGACCTCATAACCCGAAGGTCGGTGGTTCAAATCCGCCCCCCGCGACCATGAAACTTCAGGTCGGAAGCATAAAAGCTCCCGACCTTTTTCTTTGTCTAGGGGTTTCGGCATCTCTCGTTCTTTGGGTACCTCGAGGCGGGCAATCAGATAGATGCTTACGAGTATCATAGGGTCTTTTTACGTCGCGGTCGTGTCTCGTACTGGTGCGCCGCTCTTTGTGGGACGTGTCACTTTGCCATAGGTTGTCCGGCGGCGGGGCGCAGGTCGTTCCCCGTGGCGTCGCTCCTTTCGACGCTACGCTGCCTGGCTACTCGTTCCACTGGTGCTTTTTCATGTCGACGCAGCCGTTGTCTCGGAAGGCGACTCCTTCCTCCGTCAGTAGTGCTCGCTGGTCGGGGAAGTTTGGCGCGAGGCGTCCCGCGTGGTTGACGACGCGGTGGCAGGGATAATCGCCGTAGCGATCCGCCTCGCTCAGCACCGCTCCGACCAGGCGAGAGTTTTTCTCCCTGCCGATGAGGCGCGCTATCTGACCGTACGAGGCGACGCATCCCGCCGGAATCTCTGCCACGACGGAGAGAATCTCATAAACCAAATCTTCGTCCAGGACTTTTCCCATCGTATCGCTCCCGTGTTCGCTTTTGCCTTCGGGGGCGCGGCGCCGATCACCCGTGCTGCGATTTTCGCAGCTCCCCTTACCGAAGCATCGAGGGAAAGCGCGTGCGTGTCAAGGTTGTCTAGTCCAGTTGCTGGCTCGATGCCTCGAGATGTTCGCCTCAAGTGCGACCTGCCCCTATTGGAAAAGGATGCCGAAGATGTATTTGGTGATGGCGGAGCGGCGGATGACCCCCACGAGTTTGCCCTCGTCATCAACCACAGGAAGCTTCTTGAACTTCTTCTTCGCCAGCAGCGCGGCGACGCGGGCGATGCTCTGCTCGGGACGGGCACACACTACCTGGCGCGTCGCGAAATCCATGACGCAGCGATCCTTCAGGTCTTCGATGCGCTGCTCAAGGCTCTGATCGTCGAAGTACAGCATGGACGCGTCGCCGCCCGTGAAGATGGTGTGAGCGCGATGCTGCGCGATGGCTCCCATGACATCGCCGTCGGAGATGAACCCGACCACCTGGTTGCGCTCATCGATTACGGGCATGCTGCTCACCTCGTTTTCGGCGAGCATGCGCACCACGTCGGAAATCGTGCAATCCTGCGTGCAGGTGAACGGCTCTTCAATCATGATGCTCGAAACGGGCGTCCCCTCGAGCTCGAGCGGGATGCGCTCGGACAGAATCTCGGACATCGCTTATGCCTCCTTCGTTTTCGGTGCGGTTTTCTTGGTGCGCACGCTGAATATGGCGCAGATAAGGGAAACGAGGCCGATTGCCGCGCACACCTTGTAAGCGACGCCCGCGCCCACGGCGGTGGCTACTTGGATGCTCGCATCGACGCCGGCCGACGCGGTGACGCTTGTCATGACCGTGATGATGAGCGCCGTGCACAAACCGCCGGCGACCTGGCGGCCGGTGTTCGCGATGGCGTTGCCGTGGGCGATCATGTCATTTTTCAAGGCATTGACACCCCATGTGTTCACCGGCATGTTCGCGAGCGACTGGCCGGCGGACTGCAGCATGCAGAACAGCGCAACCACCAAGATGGGCGTGTTTACCGTCGAAAGCGAGAGCAGGAACAGGGCGCCGGTCATGAGGGCCAGGCCGACGATCGAGATGGCACGCGGACCGAACTTGTCGAACACCACGCCGGAGATAGGGCTGATGATGATGCCCACCGCCGCGGCGGGAAGCATGGCCATGCCGGTTTCGAAGGCCGAAGCGCCAAGCGAGGTTTGCAGCAGCAACGGCAACAGCGTGTTGGTGACCAGGCATGCGGCGTTGATGAGCGTGACGATGATGGCGGCCACGCGGAACTCGCGCGTCTTGAGCGTGCCCAGTTGAAGCAGCGGGTCCTCGATTTTGCCCTGGCGTACGACGAACAGCACCAAGCACACGACACCCGCGACGATCGAGCCGAGCACCACGGGGTTGCCCCAACCCATCGACGAGGCGCTCGAGAACCCGTAGAGAAGTCCGCCGAAGGCGATGGTGGAGAGGACGACCGAGGGCAGGTCGAGCTTGGGGTTCTTCAGCTCGCCCACGTTTTTCAGCATGAACACGCCCAGCACCAGCACGAGAATTGCGAGGGGGACGATGGCGCCGATCATGGTGCGCCAGCCGTACGTGTCGATCACCGCGCCGCCTACGACGGGGCCGACCGCGGGACCCGCCGACATGACGATGCCCGCCATGCCCATAGCCGTTCCTCGTTTCTCGACGGGGAACACCAGCATGGGAACCACCGAGACAAGCGGCATGAGCACGCCTGAGCCCGCCGCTTGCAACACGCGACCGATGATGAGGAACAGGAAATCAGGGGCTGCGGCGCACAGCAGCGTGCCCAGCGCGAACACCAGCGTCGCCCCGAAGAATAGCGCGCGGGTGCTGAACTTGTCGATAAGGAACGCCGAAACGGGGACCATGATGCCGCTCACCAGCGGGTATATGGACATGATCCACTGGGCAGTCGAGGCATCGGTGGCGAAATCGGACATGATGACCGGCAGCGCAGGCGACATCACCGTTTGGTTCAGTAGCGCCAAGAAGGCACCCAGGACGACGACCGCGACGATGCGGATCTGGGTACCGGTAATGCGCCCATTGGCGGGCGCGACCGTACAATTATCAGACATAAGCTTCCTTCGTATCTATTCGATTCTTCGCCGAAGGCGCGCCGGCCCACGGGCGAAATAACATGCACGTGCTATGCGTGCATCAGATACGACAGGAAGAAAGCGGCTGCTCAGAGCGCACTTGGGGAACAACAGGAGAGGCCCCGTATACCAGGGGCCGCCGAATTGCGATGTATGCTTTGGTCAAATCCTTCATAGCGGGGAGGCATTCTAGCAGCCGTCTTCGCCCCTTTCAAGGGATGTAACCCAGACGTTGATTTTCTTCACCGAGGCGCCATCGTTGACGGGTGGCGTGCTTCTCTATCGCCACACCGCGGGGCGAGGGAACGCCGCGGCGAGCTTGTACATCGGCTATGTGTGCAGCTGCGAGCGTGTCGCCGGCGCGCGCTGGGCGCCAGTCCGATCCGGCCGACTCTTGCCGACGGTCGGTCGCCGTCCTCCTCCATCTCCGCCTGCTCTGATTTTGCTCGGCTCCCTTGTCGTATCATGGACGGACGAGAATTGAGCGAAGGCGGTACGTATGAACATCCAGATATTCGGCACGAAGAAAAGCTTCGATACTAAGAAGGCGCAGCGCTATTTCAAGGAACGTCGTGTGAAGTTCCAGTTCATCGACTTGAAGGAAAAGGGGATGAGCAAAGGCGAGCTCGAAAGCGTGGCGCGCGCCGTCGGCGGGATCGACGCTGTGATCGATCCAAAGGCGAAAGATGCCGACACGGTTGCGCTCGTACAGTATCTTGCTGCCGACCAGAAGTTCGAAAAGGTGCTCGATAACCAGCAGATTCTTCGTGAGCCCATCGTTCGCAACGGCCGCCAGGCAACCGTTGGCTACGAGCCTGACGTGTGGAAGGGCTGGGAATAAAGTGAAGCGCCCACGCCCGTGGTTTTATCCACGGACGCGGGCGCTTGCGTAAGACGTCTCTTGTCGTTTGAGTGGAGCGCCCCGGCGGCGCTGAACAACGCGCCCCGGTGACGTGGCTGAACTCGAGGCTCTTTGTGCCGCGCATCTATGAGAGGAGATATTTGATGCGCATGGGCGCTACTCCATGTAGCCACCCTGAATGGCGGAAACTGCATGCTCGGTAAAGAACTTGAGCGTGCCGGAGGTATAGCGATTAGCCTTGGGCTTCCAAGCGGCTCGGCGCTCGGCCAGGACGGCGTCGACCTCGGCCGGCTCCATCTCCTTGCCGGCGATGCCCACGATGGACAGCGAGCGCTCGGGGATGTTGATCTGGATAAGGTCGCCCTCCTCGATCAGGGCAATCGGGCCGCCCACGGCAGCCTCGGGCGAGACATGACCGATAGCCGGGCCCTTGGAGGCGCCGGAGAAGCGGCCGTCGGTGATCAGGGCAATGCTCGCGCCCAGCTCGGGGTCGCTGGCGATAGCCTCGGTGGTGTAGAACATCTCGGGCATACCGGAACCCTTGGGGCCCTCATAGCGAATGATGACGGCATCGCCGGGCTTGACCTCGTGCGTCAGGACGGCGTGGATAGCATCCTCCTCGCAATCGAACGGGCGAGCCTTAAGCGTGGCCTGGAACATCTCGCGCGGAACAACCGTGTGCTTGACGACCGCGCCCTCGGGGGCAAGGTTGCCGTGGAGGATGGCGATAGAGCCGTCGGTGCCGAAGGCCTGGTCAAACGGACGGATGATGTCCTCGCGCTTGAGATTCCACTTCTCAAGGTAACGACCGCACTTCTCGTAATAGCCGTTGTTCTTGAGGTCCTCGAGGTTCTCGCCGAGAGTCTTGCCGGTGACGGTCATAACATCGAGGTGAAGCATCGACTTGATCTCCTCCATGATGCGCGGCACGCCGCCCGCATAGTAGAAGAACTGCGCCGGCCACTCGCCTGCGGGGCGAACGTTGAGCAGGTAGTGGGCGCCACGGTGCAGGCGATCGAAATCGTCGGCGGACATCTCGATGCCAAACTCGCGGGCGATCGCGGGGATGTGCAGCAGCGAGTTGGTTGAGCCGGAGATGGCACCGTGGACCATGATGAGGTTCTCGAAGGACTCCTTGGTCACGATGTCGCGCGGGCACAGGTTGTGCTCGGAGAGCCACACGGACTGGCGGCCGGCCTCGCGGGCAAACTCGCGCAGGTCGGAGCTGGTAGCGGGCAGCAGGGCGGTACCGGGGAGCATGAGGCCCAGGGCCTCGGCGGTAACCTGCATGGTCGAGGCGGTGCCCATAAAGGAGCAGGCGCCGCAGCTGGGGCAGGCGTTGTGCTTGGCGAACTCGAGCTCCTCGCGGGAGATCTCGCCGCGCTCGTAGCGAGCAGAAATCGCGCCGAGCTGCTCCAGGGTCAACAGATCGGGGCCGGCATCCATGACACCGCCGGTAACGACAATGGAGGGGATGTTGATGCGGCCCATGGCCATGAGGTTCGCAGGCAGGCCCTTATCGCAGCTGGCGACAAAGACGCCGGCGTCGAACGGGGTGGCCTTGGCATGAATCTCGATCATGTTGGCGATCATGTCGCGGCTGGGCAGCGAGTAGTTGATGCCATCGTGGCCCTGGGCCTCGCCGTCGCAGATATCGGTGCAGAAGTAACGGGCACCGTGGCCACCAGCCTCGGCAACGCCAGCACGGACCTCCTCGACCAGCTCAAACAGGCCAGCAGAACCCGGGTGCGAGTCGCCAAACGTCGACTCGATAATGACCTGCGGCTTGTCCAGATCCTCGATGGTCCAGCCAGACCCCAGACGCAGCGGGTCCATCTCGGGGCTGATGGTGCGGAACTTGCCGGAACGCGGCTGCAGCTTGGCAACCAAGTCGGCGGCCTCCTGCTGAATCTGTGCCTTGGTCTTTTCGTCCATGATGTTCTCCTCTTTTGGTTTGAACGGTTGTACCAATCGTTGGTTAATGAATCTTGTGTTTGTTGGTGCCGGGCGCACGGCCCGGCGTAAATAGCCCGACTAGGCGAAGAACGAAATCACCAAGGCGCAGACAAGACCCGAAAGGCCGATGAGCGTCTCCATAACGGTCCAGGACTTGAGGGTGGTCTTCTCGTCAATCTCCAGGAACGAGGAGCACATCCAAAAACCGGCATCGTTGACGTGCGAGAGGGCCGTGGCACCGCCGCAGATGGCAAGACAGATAGCGGCACGCATGAGCACCGAAGCACCAGCGACCGCAGGCATGGCGGCCATAATGCCCGATGCCATGGTCATAGCGACGATGGAGCTGCCGACAGAGGCACGCACCATGACGGCAATCAAAAAGGCAACGACCACCAAAGGCAGCGGTGAGGCCTCGAGCATAGGGCCGATAACCTGGCCCAAGCCGCAGTCTTGCAGCATCCAGCGAATGACGCCGCCACAGGCAATAACCAACAAGATCATGCCGACGGGCTTAAGAGAGCGGTCGAGCAGGGCCTTGAGCTCGGCGCCGGAGTAGCCGCGGCGCGCGCCCAGCAGATACATCGCGACGAGCGTGGCGAGCGTCAAAGCGACGAACGGCTTGCCCAGGAAGGCGAGAATCGAGGCGAGCTCGGCGGGCATGGGGATATAAGAGGACAACGTGCCCAGCAAAATCAGACAAAGCGGCGTGAGCACGATGGCAAGCACCATGCCAAAGGAGGGAAGCTCCTTTTCGTCGCTCGCACCCTCGGCAGAGGTAAAGTGCTCCGGAACATCGGTAAAAATGCGACCGCCCACGTTGCGACCCCAGATGACGCCGGCGATCGCCATGGCGATGAAGGCGGTAGGGATACCAACGAGAATCATGGTGCCCAGGTCGACACCGAGCGTGCCGGCGACCAGAACCGAACCGGCCGATGGCGGCACAAACGCATAGCCAGCGGCAAGTCCTGCGAGCAGCGCGATGCCGTAGTAGAGCGTCGACTTTTTGGTCTGCGATGCCACGCTAAACGCAAGCGGAATCAAAACGACTACGCCCGCCTCAAAGAACACCGTAGTGCCGATAACCAGACCGGTAATGCCCAGCGCCCAGCTGGAATGACCCTGCCCAAAGGTATCGATGAAGGTCTGGGCGATCTTCTTGGCGCCGCCGCTCTCCTCAAGAATCTGGCCAAACATCGAGCCGAGGCCAATGAGCAGGGCGATGTTTTGCAGCGTGGTTCCCACGCCCTTGGTGACAGTGTCCGCCACCAGGTCGAGCGGCATACCGGCGCCGATGCCGATCGCGAGCGCCGAGACCATCATCGAAAGCACAGGATGCAGCTTGAACTTAATGATGAGCGCAAGCAGCAGCGCGATGCCCACGATAGCGGCGATGACCAGCCTGGTGGGGTCGGCCATAAACGTTGGGTCTGACATCTTTCCTCCAATTCATCAGACCTTTTGAATTCGTCTGATGACTATAGCGTGTTTTGGAAAGGTCTGATGTTTCATTTTGGAATTTGTTCGAAATACATCTGATGTATTTGGTAAACGGTCGTATTTGCGCTGCGAACGGTATATCTAAGCCGCCCGACTCAAATCCAGCGGCCAATATCGCATCCGTGGTGCGCTAAAATAGCTCAGATGAATTTTGTAATGAAAGGTATAGTTATGGCCCGCGCCGAATCGGGACTCCCCGAGCAAATATCGGAGAAAATCATTCAATTGATTCTGGATGAACACCTTGAGCAAGGCGATCGCCTGCCCAAGGAAACCGTGCTGGTCGAGCGCTTGGGCGCCGGCAGGAGCACCGTGCGCGAGGCCATGAAGTTGCTGCAGTCGCGCAATATCGTGCGCATTAAGCAGGGTTCGGGCACCTATGTGGCGTCAAACCCCGGCGTTGCCGACGACCCGCTGGGCTTTACCTTTATCGACGACAAGCAGCGTCTGGCGCGCGACCTACTCGAGGTGCGCTTTATGATCGAGCCGCAGATAGCACGCATGGCGGCCGAACACGCAACCAACGACCAGGTCGCCTGTATCAAAGAGCTCTGCGACGAATCCGAGCGCCTGGCCGAGGCCGGTGAGGATTACTCCGCCGCCGACACCGCGTTCCACAATGCCATTGCCGAGAGCTCCGGAAACCTCGTCGTTCCCCGCCTGATGGGCGTGTTCAAGGCATCCGTCCCCCTCTTTATCGACGTGACCGGCAAAAAGCTCGTCGAGGAAACTATCCGCACGCACCGCGATGTGGCCGACGCCATCGCCTCGCGCAATCCCACCGCGGCGCACGACGCGATGTATCTGCACCTGGTGTATAACCGCAACATGATTGCGGAGGGAGCAGAAGCAAAAGGCATTTAGGGCCCGACAATAATCTTTCTTTGGCAAAACGCAGGCGGCGGCTGCCCAACACACAGGGCAGCCGCCGCTTTTTGCAATCGATTGGCGCAAAGGGGTTGACTAGAGTTCGCAGGCAACCTTGTAGCCGTCGCCGATGGCGTCGCGAATGTTGCCGCACTTGTTGGCGTCACCCAACACGTGGGTGGCAACACCGGCAGCGGCAAGGTCGTCGGCCAACTTGGTATTGGGACGATAGCCCATGGCAAGCACCAGCGTATCGGCAGCGGCGATGGTGTGGACCTCGCCATCCTTCTCGTAGCTGATGGCGTCCTCGGTAATCTCGGTCACCTTGGCCTCGGTCAGCACGTGGACGCCCTTTGAGAGCATGCGCGTGATGAGCACCGCGCGACCAGCACCGCCCTCGTTGGCGGCGAGCGTCTTGGTCATCTCGATGACGGTGACATCGCGATTGGCCGGCGACAGGTCGTTGACCAGCGGGGCCAGGTAATCTGCCGTCTCGCAGCCAACGGTGCCGCCGCCCACAATGACGATCTTCTTGCCCGGGAAAGCCTTGCCACCAAGCAGGTCGTCAGCCGTCATAACCTGCTTAAAGCCCTGCATGAAGGCCGGAGCGATGGGCTCGGCGCCATAAGCCAGGACGACCTCATAGCCGGCATAGTCGCGCTGAATGTCCTCGGCAGTAAGCTCGGTGCCAAATATGCACTTCACGCCCGCCTCGGCCAGACGACGGTACTGATACTTGATCACGCGGGTGAGCTCCTGCTTTGCTGGCGGAACGGCCGCGATACGCATCTCGCCGCCCGGCTCATCCTGCTTATCCACGAGCACTACGTTGTGACCGCGCTTGGCGGCAATGTAGGCTGCCTCCATGCCCGCAGGACCGGCGCCCACAACCAGTACGTTCTTGGCCTCGGCGGCAGGCTCGTAACCGGCCTCGTCGCGCTCAACATCGGGGTTGACGGTGCAGGAGATACGCTTGCCAAACATAATGCCGTTCAGGCAGCGCAGGCAGCCAATGCAGGGGCGGATGTCGTCGGCGTTGCCGGCAGCGGCCTTGTTGCAGAACTCGGCATCGCACAGATTGGCGCGGCCCATCATGCAGATGTCGGCGGCACCGTCCTCGATCAGCTCCTCGGCAATCCAGGCCTCGTTAATGCGACCGACCGTGGCGACGGGAATGTTGACGTGCTTTTTGATCTCGCGCGAGCAGGCGGCGTGCGAGGCCTGCTGGGTACCGGCGGCGGGAATCGCGGAGCCACGCTTGATGGTGGTGCCGCCCGACACGTGAATCATGTCGACGCCGGCCTTCTCCAGGCGACGCGAGACGTAAATCATGTCGTTGAGGGTCAGGCCGCCATCGGTGTACTCATCGCCCGAGATGCGGACGTCGATGATAAAGTCCTTGCCGCAGCGCTCGCGAATCTCGGCGATGACCTCGAGCAGGAAGCGCATGCGGGCGTCGAGCGAGCCGCCGTACTCGTCGGTGCGCTTGTTGTAGAGCGGAGTCAAAAAGCCGCCGAGCATACCGTGGGCGTGCGCCGCATGGACCTCGACGCCATCGACGCCGGCCTTCTGCATACGCACGGCAGCGTCGCCAAACTGGTGCGTGAGCTCGTGGATCTCATCGACCGTGATGGGGCGCGGTGCCTCGCGGGCATAGGACGGGCCCACAAAAGACGGAGCGATCAGGCGCGGCGTGCCCGGAATGTTAAAGGCCATGTAGGCGGGGTGGAAGAGCTGCGGCATGATCTTGCAGCCGTACTCGTGGACGGCCGCGGCGAGCTTTTCCCAGCCGGGGATAAACGTGTCGTCGTAGCAGCACATGTCACCCGGCAGATAGGTATAGGTAGGCTCGACCGTCACGACCTCGGTGATGATGAGGCCCACGCCGCCCTTGGCACGGGCACGGTAATGATCGACCAAGTCGTCAGTCACATAGCCATGATCGGCCAGGTTGGTGGACACCGGCGGCATAAAGACGCGGTTCTTGACCTCGGTCGTACCGACCTTGATCGGGCTAAAGAGCATCGGGTAGGCGGATGACTCCATACAGGCTTCCTTTCGTTTAAGCCGCTCGGCGGCAGTTGCTAACGTACTTATCGTATCAGCAACCGCCGCGTCCGTACCCGCTCGCACTCCCCCGCCTTTAATCCAATTCCCACAAAAAGTTGCGGCGGAATACGGAGTAGATAAGGCCTTTGACAGCCAAAACAGTCCGTATTTCACCGCAACTGATGGGCGGGATGGAGTTAGAGGCCCAGGTAGGCAATCATACCTTCGACGGCGAGTTTGGCACCAGCTACGGCATGAACCACGGTGAGCGGGCCGTTGACCACGTCGCCGGCGGCAAAGACGCCAGGCACGGTAGTCATGCCATACTCGTCGACCGAAAGCAGGCCGCGATGGTCGGTCTCCAGACCGCCCGTTGTAAGCACGAGCTTGTCCTTGGGCACTTGAGACGCCGCAATCACAACCGTGTCGGCGGACACGTGGTCGAGTTCTTCCTCGTAGCCCACCACGTTGTTGTCCTCGTCAAAGATAGCCGTCTCGAACACCGGACCGTTGTCGTCGATGGCGCAGATCGCCTTGCCGCACACAATCTCGGCACCGTCAAGCTCGGTCAGCTCCACCTCGTCATCGATGGCAGAGATATGGCGCGATCGGGCGTACACGGTAACCTTGCGAGCACCCGAGCGCAGGGCCGTGCGGGCAACATCCATGGCCACATTGCCGGCGCCGATAACCGCCACGTTCTGCCCGATCGCCACGCTCGTGGGGTCAACGAGGTAGTCGATGCCAAACAGCACGTTGCCGCGCGACTCGCCGGGAATACCCAGCTTTCGAGCTCGCCAGGTACCAGTACCGACAAAGACCGCATCGTAGCCGTCGCGCAGCAGGTCGTCGATGTGGAGCGCACCGCCGATGGTGGTCGAGGGGCGCACGCGCACGCCAAGCGAGCACATCACATGACGGTACTTTTGCACGAGCGCACGGGGCAGGCGGAACTCGGGGATACCGTATTCCAGCACACCGCCGATCTCGGGCCGCTGCTCAAAAACAGTGACGGCGCAACCCAGCTGCGCCATCTTAATTGCCACGGTAATGCCGGCTGGGCCGGAGCCGACCACGGCGACCTGCTTGCCGCGCGACGGCGCGGGTCTCCACTCTTTGCGGTCCAAATACGCCGTGGAGATATAGTTCTCGATGCTCGAGAAATGCACGGGTGTGCCCTTGCGGCCCTGGATGCAAGCACCCTCGCACTGGCCCGAATGGTTGCACACCACGGAGCAGACCGCGCTCATGGGATTGTTCTGGAACAGCAGCTCGCCCGCCTCTTGCAGACGGCGCTGCTTAAAGAGGTCGATAACCTGCGGAATGGGCGTCTGCACCGGACAGCCCTTGATTTGACAGAACGCCTTTTTGCAGCCCAGACAGCGATTTGCTTCCTCAACGATGTGGATAGGCACGCAATTCCCCTCTATCGACCTGGACGAAATCGGCTTCTTAAACCAATTTGCCCGAATTAATAACCATAGATACGTCAACAGTGCGGAAAAGGGCACCGAAAAGCATCTCACAAACGCGCAGTAGCAACCCTTCCCTCGCACGGAGCCACTGTGCAGCCCCGTCATCGAGATCAAAAGATTCGCCACCCCTACGAATGGCGAATCTCTCTACAGGCAGACGCCGTCTTTCCAGATACTGATCTCGTGGCAGCCGCGGCGCTCGGCACTCGTTAGCTTACCGCTCGCTGTATCCAGTACCAGCTGATACAGGTCGCGGGCAGCCTCGTCGAGTGTGCGTTCGCCTGTGGCAATCACGCCGGCGTTAAAGTCCATCCAGTTGGCCTTGTGGTCGCACAGACGCTGATTGGTGAACACCTTGAGGGTGGGCGCCGGTGCACCAAACGGCGTGCCGCGTCCAGTCGAGAACAGAATCACGTGACAGCCAGCAGCCGTCAACGCCGTGGTGGATACCATGTCGTTGCCCGGGCCGCACAACATGTTCAGGCCATGCTTGGTGACCTGACCGGCATACGGCAGCACGTCGACGATGGGTGCGGAGCCGCCCTTTTGCACGCAGCCGCAACTCTTGTCCTCGAGCGTGGTGATGCCACCGTCCTTGTTACCGGGACTCGGGTTCTCGTAGACCACCTCACCATGGCTAATAAAGTAATCCTTAAAACCGTTAAGCATGCCAGAGGCAGCGTTAAAGACCTGCTCGTTCTCGCAGCGATCGAGCAGGATGCTCTCCGCGCCAAACATCTCGGGCACTTCGGTGAGCACCGACGTGCCGCCACGGGCGACGACCATATCGCTCACGCGACCGATCGTGGGGTTGGCGGTAATGCCCGAAAGACCGTCAGAGCCGCCGCACTTAAGACCAATAACCAGCTCTGAGGCCGGAATGGGCTCACGCTTGGCCTGCTTGGCCAGGCCAGCCAGCTCGGACAGAATCTTGTGGCCCTCGATCTGCTCGTCGGCTACATCCTGGCAGGTGAGAAAACGAACGCGCTCGTGATCGAAGTCACCGAGCTCGTCGAGCACCTGCTGATGCGTGCAGTTCTCGCAACCGAGCGACAAGAACAGCACGCCCGCGGCGTTTGCATGACGCGACAGCGCCACCAGCAGACGACGGGTCTGGGCATGGTCGGCGCCGGTCTGTGAGCAACCGAACGGATGCGGGAAGTAATAGACGCCCTCCAACGAGCCCTCGACCAGGTCCTGAGCCTGCTCGCACATGGCACGAGCGACTTCGTTGACGCAACCGACGGTGGGAATGATCCAAAGCTCATTGCGCGTGGCGGCACGACCGTCGGCACGGCGGAAGCCCATAAAGGTCTCGGCCTCGACCGGCTCAACGACCGGATGTGTCGGATTGTAGGCGTACTCGATCTCACCCGAGAGGTTGGTCTTCACGTTGTGCGTGTGCAGCCACTGGCCGGGCTGAATGTCCTTCGTCACGTGGCCGATGGGAAGACCGTACTTGATGACATCCTCACCGGCTGCAATGGCGCGCACGGCCATCTTGTGACCCTGCGGGATATCCTCCGCGGCAACGACCTCGCCCACGCCGGGAACCTCGACGGCAGCACCCTTGGCGAGCGGCGACAGCGCAACGATGACGTTGTCGGCCGGATTGATCTGGATAGTGTTCATTACAAAGAGTCCTAACCCTACAGGTTGAGCAGAAGTCGAGTGACGCCCGCCAGTTACCCAGCGGGCGTACAGAAGGATTTAGGCCTGAGCGTTCGCGAACGCCTGCTTGACGCCCTCGGAGCGCACGACGGCGAGAACGTTGACGACAAACTCCTCCAGGCCGGCGATCTGCGTAAGATCCTCGCCCCACATTTGCTCGTTGGAGAGCACATCGTGCACCAGCTCGGCGTCGTCGGCGCCGGCGTGAGCAGCGTAGAAGTCGAGCACAAAGGCGTCGTCCTGAGCGGTGTACTCGGTGCCGTCGGAGCGACGCAGGTGCAGGCCGTCGCCCTCGCGGGACACGAGCTCCTGCGTGTAGAAGGAGATGAGCGTGGCCAGGCTCGTCGCCAGGCACTTGGGCAGGTTGCCGGTCTCGGCAGCGTAGTCCTTGAGCGTAGGCAGGTCGCGGGCACGCCACTTAGCCGTGGAGTTGAGGCAGATGGAGAGCAGCGCGTGGTCGATAAACGGGTTGTCGAAGCGGTTCTCAACAGCGGCGGCAAAGGCCTTGCAGTCCTCGACATCCAGGTCGGCGGCAAGCGTCGGAATGACCTCGTCGTAGAGCATAGTGTTCATGAAGCCGCGGACGGTCTCGTCGTGCATGCAATCGCGCACGATATCAAAGCCGGCAACCCAGGAACCCGGGACAAAGGCAGTGTGGGCGCCGTTGAGGATGCGGACCTTGCGCTTCTTGTACGGGGTGACGTCGAGGGTCACAAAGACACCCGGCAGACCGGCCTTCACGAAGGGCAGACGCTCCTTGAGCGATTCGTCACCCTGGATGCCCCACATCTGGAAGGGCTCACGCACGGCCAAGAACGGATCTTCATAGCCCAAGCGCTCGGCCACGGCAGCGGCCTCCTTGGGATCGCGGATGCGACCCGGAACGATGGTGTCGACGAGCGTGGTGCAGACGGTGCAGTCGTTGGCCATCCACTGCGAAAACTCGTCCTCCCAGCCCCAGTCGCTCACGTACTGGTTCATGATGCGCAGCAGCTCCTCGCCGTTATGGTCGATGAGCTCGCAGGCGAGCACGATGACGCCCTGCTTGCCGGCAGCCCAGCGGGCATGGAGCACCTGGGCAAGCTTGGCAGGGAAGCTCGCGGGGGGCATGTCGTCGGCCTTGCAGGACGGATCGTAGGCGATACCGGCCTCGGTGGTGTTGGAGACGATAATCTCCAGGTCGTCGGAAACGGCGACCTCCATCATGGCACGGTAGTCAGCCTCGCGATACGGATTGAGGCAACGGCTGCAGGCGCTGATCACGCGGGAATCGTCAACCGTGTCACCGTTCTCCTTGCCGCGCACCAGTACGGTGTACAGGCCATCCTGGGCATTGATACCATCGGCGAAATCGAAGGCGCCGCTGATGGGCTGCACCATGACGACCTTGCCGTTCCAACCGGTGGCCTCGTTGCCCATATCGAAGAAACGATCGACGAAGGCGCGCAGGAAATTGCCCTCGCCAAACTGCAGGACCTTCTCGGGGGCGTCCTTGGGCAGCACGTAGCCCTCGTAGCCGATCTCCTCGAGCGTCTCGTAGCTGATGTTATTCATAGAGGTTTTCCTCTCAACTCAAGTCCCGGTACGGCATCGCCGCACCGAGTTGCATTCATGATTGTTTAAACAGCGGGACTATTTATCGATCGTCTCGATAGTGCTCTCGCCGATCTTGCCGCGCTCCCAGCGACCATTCGACAGGTCGTTGGAAATGGAATTGAACTTCTTCTCGGTAATGTCGTAGAGAGCGAAGATGATCAAGGCTGCCACCAGAAGGGCGCAAGCGGGATAAATCGTCAGAGCGCCCTTGATGCCAAGCAGCGTGGCGGCCGTCTGGGGCTTATTTGCCACATATCCGGTAAGGGCAAGGATGCCGCCGGAAATGATCGCGGCAAGGGATTGCGCAAGCTTACGAGAAAAGTTGAACGCGGCGTAGGTCGTACCCTCCTTGCGGATTCCCGTGTGCCATTCACCGTAATCGATAACATCGGAAACCAGGTTCCAGGTGATACCGTTGGGGATGGCAAGCGCGACGTAGCCGATGGTGACGAAGATGATGAACGTCACGGTATTGGTCGGCAGGATGAAGTTGAGGCCGTTTGCCACAGCGCCGACGATAAAGCAGGCGACGCACGTGCGCTTCTTGCCAAAATGCTTGACGAGCGTCGGGATGGCGAGAATGGCGACAACCGACGTTCCGATCATGATGCCGTTGACAACGGGCTGCAACGCGATGTTACCCAGGTTGTACTGGCAGAAATACACCATCATGGTGTTGTTGGTGTTCATGGCCGAAATGGTAAACAGCGTAAGCAGGATAACTGCTCCCAGGTTCTTGTTGGTGAAAACGACCTTGAAATACGTGCTGAATGCGCTCGACTTCTTGCCGGCCTTTCCCGCAGCCTTCTCCTCGGCCTGTCGATCGATACGGATATGCTCGCGCGTTCCCAAAAAGCAGATGGCGAATCCGGCGATGCCGCACAGTCCCATGACGACAGCTGCAATCGTATAGCCGTGCGGATTGCCGTCGAGCGTGTCGCCACCCGCAAAGAACAGGACCAATGGGATGAACGCTACGCCCGTGATGAGCTGTGCGCAAAGCGAACCGGCCTGGCGCGTTGACGCCATGTGCGCGCGGTCATCGACGTCACGCGTCATTACCGTGGCCAGAGATCCGTACGGCACGTTGGTGAAGCCGTATACGACGCCCCAGATCATGTAAGTTATCAGCGCATAGGCAATTTTACCTGCCATGGGAATATCGGGCGCAGTGAAGGTCACCACGGTTAGAACGGCAAGGATCACGGCCGAAACCATCATGACCGGACGAAACCGACCGTGCTTGCCAATCTTCTTTCTACCGTCGACGAATGCACCGGCAATCGGGTCCATGAACGCATCGAAAATCTTGGTGACGGCGAAAATCAGGCTCACTACGCCCGGCGAAATCAGACAGATGTCAGTGTAGAACTTGGTCAGATAGGCTTGACCAAGATCGAACATGAATCCATTGCCCAAATCGCCAAAGCCATAGCAGATTTTCTCACGCCAGCTCAGCTTGATATCCTGCGAGCTCTGCATAGATCTCGAATCCGCCTGAGCAGACACGATCTGCTCGTTTTTCTGTTGCCCTGTTCCCATATGGTCCCTCCCCTTTGCAACCGATTTCACCAATCGGAGCACATACAGATCTATGCCTCGGCAGTGTCCAGATCGAAGCCAAAGTAGCGAACGGAATTGTTGTAGCTGATATCGCGCACGATGGTGCCCAGCAGCTCCATGTCGGCCGGATACTTGCCCTGCTCAACCCACTCGCCGATCACGCTACACAGCACGCGACGGAAATACTCGTGGCGCGGGTAGGACAAGAAGGAGCGGGAGTCGGTGAGCATGCCGACAAAGTTGCCCAGGACGCCCTCGTTAGCCAGAGCCGTGAGCTGCTCGCGCATACCGACCTCGTTGTCGTTGAACCACCAGGCGGAACCGTTCTGGATCTTACCGGCAGTCGGAGCCTCCTGGAAACAGCCCATCACGGTATCGATCATGGTGTTGTCGATGGGATTCAAGCTGTACAGGATGGTCTTGGGCAAGCCGCAGGTCTCCTGGATGGAGTTGAGGAAATCGGCGAGCTGGTCGGACGGCGTGTAGTTGGAGATGCAGTCATAACCGGTATCGGGGCCGAGCTTGGCAAACATGGCGCGGTTGTTGTCGCGCTTGCAGCCAAAGTGCAGCTGCATGGCCCAGCCCAGGCGGACATACTCACCGGCGACAAACTGCATAAAGGCGGTCTTGTACTTGAGGACCTCTTCCTCGGTGAGCGGCTCGGCAGCCAGGCCCTTGGCAAAGATGGCCTCGATCTCATCGGCGGTAGCCGGGACGTACATAACGTAATCGAGTGCGTGGTCGGAGGCGCGGCAGCCCAGCTCGTGAGCAACGTCGTAGCGCTTGGAGATGGCAGACTTCATGCCCTCAAAGTCGCCGACCTCAACGCCAGCAACCTCGGAAAGATGCTTGCAGTAGTCGGCGAACTCCTGGCCGCGCTCGATGCGCAGAGCGGCGTCGGGGCGCATGGCGGGAACGACCTGAACGTCAAAACTGTCATCGGCGGCAATCTTCTTGTGCCACTCAAAGCTGTCGGCGGGGTCGTCGGTAGTGCAGATCATGCGGACGTTGGACTGCTTGATCAGGTTGCGGCAGGTAAAGCTGGCCTCGGCGAGCTTGGCGTTGGCAAGGTCCCAGACCTCCTGGGCGGTCTTGCCATTGAGGACGCCCTCGTAGCCAAAGTAGCGCTTAAGCTCCAGGTGGCTCCACTCAAAGACGGGATTGCCGACGCAGCGACCCAGGGTCTCGGCCCACTTTTGGAACTTCTCGCGAGCAGGGGCGTCGCCAGTGATAAAACGCTCGTCGACGCCGTTGGCGCGCATCAGGCGCCACTTGTAGTGGTCGCCGCCCAGCCAAACCTCGGTGATGTTCTCGAAACGCTTGTCCTCCCAGATCTCCTTGGGAGAAATGTGGCAATGGTAGTCGACGATGGGCATGCCCTCGGCAAAGCTGTGGAACAGTTCCTCGCCGGTCTTGGTGCTCAGCAGGAAATCCTGATCGTCCATGAAGTTTTTCATCAAACAACCCCTTTGTTTGCGGAGCGGGCGCACAATACGCTCGTCATCCTCTAGGTGAACGTTCACCATACTAATCCATTACGACTCAAAAGGTGAACGTTCACCTAACTACCATGGGGTAAACGGTAGGTTTTGACCGATTAACGGTTGCCGAGCCATGGATCCTGCGTTGAAGCGGCACAAAGAAAGGCCGCTGACGGCAGATTCGCCATCAGCGGCCTTCGAAACAATTTTTCGATCCCCTGCCAAAAAATACGCGGCAAGTAGGGAACTCCCTAAACGCATTAGATTCCGGCGAGCTCGCAGTAACGATCGACGTTGCTGGCAAACACCATCTCAACAGCCCCCTTTTGCACAGGCTCCGCCGGTGTCTTTCCCCACAGCAGGTAATCGCCTAAGGTCTTGGCGCCACGATATGCCAAACTCACCGGGTCCTTGTAGACGATGTTGGTAAAGATGCCCCGACGCAAAGCCAGCGCACTTTCTGGGAACAGGTCGTTGCCAATCACCATTACTTCGCCGGCCTTGTTAGCCGAGACAAGCGCATCGGCAATCAGCTCAGAGCCCACGGCGAACACGCTGCAGATCAACTCGGGGGCTTCCGATGACTTTAGACGCTGGTTGAGCTCGTGCTCGAGCTGCTTGACCTGGGCATGAGCACCGGTCAGATCCTCGACCTGCCAGGGAACATTGTGCTCGCGAAGGTAATTGTGGAAGGCGCGAGCGGTCAAATAGTGCGAGTCGGTATAGGGGTCGCCCGCCAATAAAAGCACGCGGGTATCGGTCCCAGAAGCGTGAACCAGGTTGGCTGCCTGCTCGGCCATCAGGCTACCCGCCGTGGAGTAGTCGGCCAAACTAGCGCCCAGACGATCGAGGTGAGGGCGGTCGCCGTCAACGAGCTCAATCGTCACGCCTGCCTCGGCGATCTGCCCCAAAAGCTCAGTCGCACGATCGTCGCCCGGCGCATAGGCGAGCAAGCCATCAATCTTCTCGCCCACCTGCAGACGCTCGTCGATTTGCTCGAGTGCATCAGCGTAGCCGCCCACGCCAAATTCAACGCGTTCAACGGTAATGCCCTGGTCGATGACCTCTTGCTCAAAGCGATTGCAGCCTTCCCACAGGTAACGGAAAAAGTACGCTCCCTCGCGCGATGCGCGGGGCAGGCAAAACACCAGGTTGATATCCTTGCGGCGCAGGCTCGAGGCACTCGTATTGCGATGGTAACCCATGGCCTCGGCCTTAGCATTCACCTTGGAGCGCACGGATTCGCTCACGCCGGCCTTACCCGTCAGGGCCTTGTGCACGGTATTGATGGAAACGCCAAGCTCGGCGGCTATGTCCTTCATGGTTACACGAGCGCTCATGGGATTACTCCGTTATAGATAAGTTGCCAATTTACAGTTCAGTTAACGATACCCCAAAAATACTCTTCAACTCGCCGCGCTCGCGCCCAAATGCGCAAAGCGCCCCGCGAACGGATGCTCGCGAGGCGCTTGGATGTCTGGACCTTATTTGATACCGCGGCCCAAGTCTTCGGCGATTTTGTCCACGCCCTTAAGTGCGGCGCACGTCTTTTTGTTGGAGCAATGCCCCGTGCAAACGCCACCCTGAGCGCAGTCGGCGCAGGTGCCCTTGCGGTAGATGCGCACGCACACGGCGACAAACGCAATACCGATAACAGCCAGTACAACAATATCGATAGGTGCCATAGCAAGCCTCCTCTAGTTAACCATCACTTACTTTACCCCATTCTCCACCTACCAAATAGGGACAGGTTTATTTTGGTCGGTTTTATCTGCGGAAACGCCACATCTTACTTCTGGAGCAAAGCAATCTGTCCCCCCCATTGCGTCAAAAAGCCCGAGTGTCACTGAGACACCCGGGCTCGTGGAAAGGGGTTGATCCTTATTCGGACTTAGGCGGAAACTGCAGCGGAAGCAGTGTTGGTCTCGTCCTCGTCGGTCCAAGCGTGCTTGGGCATAGGACGGAAAATCTGGAAGAGCATCGCGACCAGCAGCACGATAGCCACAACCGTCCAGAAGCCAAACTGCCCAAGGACAAGCAGGTTGTAGAACTGGTTGATGAACAGGCCGATCACCCAAGCAAAGGCGCACTCGTAGCCGAGGGCAATCGCGGTCCACTTGCCGGAGTCCATCTGGTTGCGGATGGTACCCATAGCGGCAAAGCACGGAGCGCACAGCAGGTTGAAAGCGCCAAAGGCAACGCAAGCGCCCATGGTCGGGAACATGCCGGCAAACGCGGTCCACAGGCTCGGATCGGTCTCGGCGGCATCGGCAACGGACAGCAGCGAGCCGGCGGTGGCGACGACGTTCTCCTTGGCGACAAGACCCGAGACGGACAGTGCTGTTGCCTGCCAGGTGCTAAAGCCGAGCGGGGCGAAGATCCAAGCGACCAGGTTGCCGAGCATGGCAAGCACGGAGTAGTCCATGAACTCCTCGGGGATGCCGTCCATCGCAGGCAGGAAGCCAAAGGAACCGTTGTAGCTACCAAAGTTGGACAGGAACCAAACCACGACAGTGGAGGCAAAGATGACCGTGCCGGCCTTCTTGATAAAGGCCCAGCAGCGCTCCCACACGTGCAGCGCCCAAGAGCGGATCGCCGGGAAGTGGTAGGCAGGAAGCTCCATAACAAACGGCGTCGGACGGCCGGCGAAGAGCTTGGTCTTCTTGAGCATAAGGCCCGAAGCGATGACGGCAAAGACGCCAAGGAAGTAGAAGAGCGGGCTGATCCACGCGGCGGTGGTGGAAGAATCGCCGATGATGGAACCCATGAGCAGGGCGATGATCGGCAACTTGGCACCACAAGGAATGAACGTGGTGGTCATGACCGTCATGCGGCGGTCCTTCTCGTTCTCGATGGTCTTGGTGGCCATGACGCCGGGGACGCCGCAGCCCGAGGACACGAGCATGGGGATGAATGACTTACCGGACAGGCCAAAGCGGCGGAACACGCGGTCCATGATGAAGGCAACGCGAGCCATATAGCCGCAGTCCTCCAAGAAGGACAGCATCACGAACAGCAGGAACATCTGCGGCACAAAGCCGAAGATGGCGCCCAGGCCGCCAACGATACCGTCGCAGACCAGCGAATCGACCAGGCCACCGTCCTCGGTGCCACCCGCCACGAGGGCATCGTGCACCATGGTGGTGATACCCGGGACATAGGGGCCGTACTGTGCCGGGTCGACCGAGTCGGCGTCGTCACCTGCGGCCTCGACAGCCGCGTCGTAAGCGTCGCGGCCCTGACCGAGCACGTACCAACCGTCGGTACCGAAGAGCTGGTCGTTGGTGAAGTCGGTCACCGTGCCGCCCAAGGTGGAAACGGCGATGTAGTACACGCAGAACATGATGACCACAAAGATCGGCAGGCCCAGAATACGGTTGGTAACCACGCGATCGATCTTCTCGGAGGTGCTCATCTTGGCCGGAGCCTTAGTGAGGCACTCGTCAATGATGTGGGCAATCACGCCGTAACGCTCGCCGGTGATGATGGACTCGGCGTCGTCGTCGCAATCCTGCTCGCACTGGGCGACCAGCTGCTCCACGCGAGCGGCCTTCTCCTTAGTGAGGTTGATGAGCTTGCAGGCGTCCGCGTCGCGCTCAAACAGTTTGACCGCGTAGTAGCGACGCTTGTTGGCGGGAACGCTCGCAGGCAGGTTATTCTCGATGTGGTCCAGAACGTCCTCGATGGAGGAATCGAACTTGTGCTCCGGCACCTGGCCCTTAGAAGCAGCGGACTTCTTGACCTGCTCGAACAGCTCCTTGATGCCCTTGTTCTTAAGAGCCGAGATCATCATGACCGGGCAGCCGAGCTTCTTGGAAAGCTTGTCCGTGTCGATCTTATCGCCGTTCTTCTCGACCAGGTCGGCCATGTTGAGGGCGACGACCACGGGCAGGCCGGTCTCGATAACCTGAAGCGCCAGGTACAGGTTACGCTCGAGGTTGGTGGCGTCGACAACCTGGACGACAACATCGGGCTCGCCGCTCATGAGGTAATCGCGCGAGCATTGCTCCTCGGGGCTGTAGGGGGAAAGCGAGTAGATGCCAGGGAGGTCCGTGATGGTAACGTTCTTGTCGCTTAGGAGCTTGGCCTCCTTTTTCTCAACCGTGACGCCGGGCCAGTTGCCAACGTAGCCGTTGGCGCCGGTAATCAGGTTGAAAAGCGTGGTCTTGCCGCAGTTGGGGTTACCCGCCAGCGCGACATGGATCTGAGAATCCGCCATTCAATCCTTCTTCCTTGTGTGCCTGCGCTGCTTTCTCCGCGCAGGCTGGATAATGTGCTTCAAAGATGCTGCATTAAGTTAGAAAAACCTAACTTTATCTGCAGAAATATGCGCCGCGAGTCCTTACTGAACCTCGACGACGGCGGCCTCCTCCTTGCGGATGGAAAGCTCGTAGCCGCGCACGTTGATCTCGACCGGATCACCGAGCGGTGCAACCTTCACGACCTTGAACGAAGTGCCCTTGATGAGCCCCAGGTCCATAAGGTGGCGGCGAAGCGCACCCTCACCGTGAAGCTTGACAATGGTGGAGCTCTCGCCCACCTTAACGTCACCCAACGTCTTCATTTACTTGTCCCCCTTTCAGTTCGTACAGAAATACCGTCGACTAACCGACGGTCATGATGTGCATGGCGACCTTGGAATCGATGCCAAAGCGTGCGCCCAGCACCGTGACGATGATATTGGCGCCGCTCGAGCTCACCACGTGGATTTCGCTGCCCTCGACAAAGCCGAGGTCCTTGAGGTGGTGCTTCATGTCCTCATTGCCCTTTACACGAGACACGCGCACGGTTTCGCCCGCTTTTACCATCGAAAGCGGCATTGCCGGCATCTGCGGTCCGCAAGACATGAGTGGCTCCTAACGTCAGTTCGTCCTCAACATCGACGCGTAAAAAGTTAACCACGTCTATGTTCGCTATAGTAAACTAGCACGTGGTTAACTTTTTGGAAAGGGTCTCTATTCAGTTTTCGAAAAAGTTTCCTATACGAAACAAAAAGGCGCGGCAAAGGACCATCCTTTACCACGCCCTATCATGCTTAAAACGAGAGGTTTCTAATCGACGTAACGCAGGAAGCCTCATCCACGCCCGAAACGCGGAAGATGATGTCCTCGCCGCACTCGCCGTAGAGGGCCATCAGGCCCATAACGTCGCGACCATCCGTATGTCGGTCACCGATGCTGACCGACACGTCGCTACGATGCTTGGCAATGATGTCATAGAGCAGCGCAACCGGGCGGGCATGCAATCCCAACGGATCTTTAATCGTCTTTGTAAACTCGACCATGTCCCCTCCCACGACATCGCACATTCGGCCGGCAAAACCCAGCCACGTGGTAGTTATTGTAGCGTTAGATGCTTGTCGAGGGTGCCTCCGGATACCTCGTGGTCAAAAAGTGGCAAATATGAGTACTGTCACCAATTTAGTAGCAGCAAAATCGAGAGCCAATTGCCTACTTTGAGCGATTTGAAGAGGTTAAAAGCCGTCAAACGCTCTTTAAAGGGGGTTAGATAAATTGATTTTGAGCCCATTTTTGCTCAAGACCGGCCGATAGATATGGCACTTATTTTGCAACAGTACTCATATTTGGCATTTTTTGCCCACAGGGTCCAAAATCCATGCTCAAAACGCAAAAGGAGGGGCCTCGTAAGGCCCCTCCTTAGGAAAGGGAATCGATTTATTCCACAGCCGTAGATTAATCCTAGCCGCTACTCCATCATGTCGAGAACGGAGGGGCGAAGCTCGCTCTCGGCGGCCTCGGGATCGGTTTCGCGCAGGCGGTTGATGTAGCGGTTGTACCACATCACGGCAAGGCCCAGGAAGACAACCACGCCGCCAACGTTGTAGACCAGCGTCAGCCACAGAGGCTGATCAAGCGGAATGGTGCCGCAGATAAGCACGAAGCAGAAGACCACAAGCAGGAATGCAGCAATGACCAGGCCAAAGGCACGCGAACCCATGCGGAAGCCACGGGGAGCAGCGTCGAAGTTCTTGCGCAGCATAAAGTAGGCAAGCAGGATCAGCAGCGGCGGGAGCAGAGCGGTGGCAGCCGTCATGTTGGTGACGATCATGAGCAGGTCGCCGAGGTTACCAGAGCCCAGAGCCGGGATGATCAGGATGGGGACGACGATAGCGAACTGCAGCCAAGCGGCGCGGGCGGGAATGCCATGCTCGTTAAGCTCGACAATCTTGCTACCAAAGACGCCCTTGGGGATCTCGGTGAAGAAAACCTTGATGGGAGCGGAGGTCCGCATCATGAGGGAGCCCAGCGTAGCGGCGAGAAGGATCAGGCCGATGACGCGCGTAGACACTTCCATGGGAATGCCAAAGTGGGCAAAGACAGCGCCGAACACGTCGAAGATGCCGGTGGAGATGGCAACGCCGCCCTCGGGGATGAACAGGTTAACCAGCAGCGAAGCGCCTGCATACAGAAGGCCGATGGTCAGGCCGGCGATAACGACGGTGCGCACGAAGGCCTTGACGCCGCCCTTGAGGTCGTTAAGGAACACGCCGACGGACTCAGCGCCGCCAACGCCCTGGATGATCCAGGCAAGCGTACCGAAGAAGCCCCACATAGTGGCGAAGTTGCTCATGTCGGGAGCCATGTTGGCGGGCGTAGGAGCCGTAGCGAACTCAACGCCGCCAAAGGCAGCAGCCAGGGACAGCAGGATGAACACGGCAGTCAGGCCGAGAGCCGCGGTCGAACCGAAGGAGGAAATAGAGCCGATCCACTTAGCGCCCTTGGTCGAAACCCACGTGGCGATAGCAAAGACGACGATCTCAATAATGGTGATCCACAGCTGCGAAAGCTCAGCATTGGCACCAAAGAACACGTAGCTCGCGTAGATGATGACATTGGGCAGGACGGACGCAAAGAAGAACAGGTTAACGAACCAGTAGCTAAATGCCGTCAGGAACGCCCAGCGGCCGCCCATCGAGGTCTTGACCCAGGCGTACACGCCCGACTCGGAGTCTTTGTTGAGGCCGACGAACTCGGCGGTAACCAGGGTATAGGGGACAAAGTACAAAAGCGTGGCGAAGAAGAACGACGGCGCGGCTGCTAAGCCGATGGCCGCGTTGTTGTTGATGATGTTCTTGATACCGAACACGGCGGCGACCGTCATGCCCAGTAGAGCGAACGAACCAATCGTTCCTCGTTTTTCAGAGCTCATAAGCCCTCCCAATCATCTATTAAATGTCATCTAAACCCGTCCGAGCTGCAAGTGCAAACACGGACGGCGCACCTGCTAAGGGGAATGGGGAAAAGGGAGTCAACAAAGCCATCCCCCTTAACGGCGCGAAGCAAACGCCCAAACGGACGAATACTACTTGTTGGGGAAGGAATAACCTTCGACCGTCACGTGCAGTACCACGACGCGGGGATCCGCGGCATCGGCCACGACACGGTAAGCCTCGTCGATCTCGACGACGGCAACGCCGCCAGCGGGAATCGTCACGGTCTCCCCCGCCCCCTCAAAGCGCTCGCGATCATCGATATCGCTGTAGGCGCGGGTGCAGGTGAGGCCTGCCTTGGGGGCAACCTCGACGGTCAGGTCGCCGTCGAGCGGAGCGAGCACGGCATGGTAGCGACGGTGACCGACCAGATCGGCGGTTGCGGCCTCGCGGGCATAGACCCACCAGTACACCAGCGAGTCGCCGATGGAGTAAGCCACGTCGTGCTGCAGGTCGGCAACACCATCGAGCGCCTGGCCGGTGCGCATCCACTTCTTGACGGACTTCATCTGGGCGTCGAAATCGGCGCGCGAGTTAAAGACATGCATGGCTTATGCCTCCTTAATGGGTGCCAGCGCCTGAGCCAGATCGGCAGACGTCAGCGGTCGCAGGGACACCTCAAAGCTGAAGCTCTCAAAACGGGTGCGGTAGGAATCGAGCACCTCGGAACCCCAAGAGTTCGAACCAAGGCCGAGCAGCTGGTCGTTGATGTTGACCGTGACTGTGTCGCCCTTGACAAGGTCGTAGACGTGCTTGGCGTTATCGATGGCCTCGCAGCTATAGGGCCATGCCGAGAACGAGAACGGATTGGAAGCGGCGTCAGCCGGACGGGTCACCAACACGCCGTCACCGTGGCTCGAGCGCAGGGCAACCCAGCGGGTGCCCTCGCGGTTAGCGCAATCCTGAGGCATAACGTAGGGCGTGAACATGTCATCGACCGTAGTGCGGTAATGACCGACCGGGTTGGCGCGCAACGAGTCCGGATAGTTCTCGCCCGGGCCGTGGCCATACCACTCGACGGCACGATCGCAACCGGGGACCTCGAAGGAGATGCCGATGCGCGGGATGATATCCGAGTAATCGCCGTAGGGCTCGCCGGAAACCTTGAGGTCGACGCGACCGCTCGGAAGCACGGTGTAGACGAGCTCGACGCGCATGCCGAACGCGCGGACGGGAGGAGCGATACGCTGGCTCACGGTAACGACGACCGCATTGCCGTCCTGCTTCCAAGAAACCTTGCGGGTAGACGTCTGCATCACATCGATGAAGTTGTCCTTCCACAGGGAGTCATACTCCTGGGCGTGGTTATCGACGAGCGGATGCCAAAAACCAACCTGGGGACCAGAGGCCATGACGTCGCGGCCGGATGCCTTCCACTCGCTCACGGTACCGTTAACTTTGCTGAAGGTCAGCTCGCCGTTGAGGGAGTGAATGCGGATTTCCTGCTCGGTCTCCTCGACCGTAAGCTCAGGACGAGGGGGAGCCGCGATGGCTGGCGCCGGATGGTTGGCGATGGCAAACTGGCTTGCACCCAGTTGGAACATCGGCTCGCACCAGACGTGAGCGGCCATGGTGTAGGCGTGCACGGTCAGCAGGGTCTCGCCTACCGCGGCCTCGCGAATCACCAGCGGCAGCTGGACGGACTCGCCGGGGGCAACCGCACCGGACATGAGCGTCTTGCGGCACACAACGTCGCCGTCCACCAGGGTCTCGGCCGACAGGCAGACATCCTCGAGGGTGGTAAACCAACGCTTGTTGGTGACGGTCAGCTCGCCTGCCTCGGCGTCATAAGCCATGCGGACCGGGCAGATGACCTGGCCATACTCAGTGAGGCCCGGACTCGGCTGCTGCCAGGGGAACACCATGCCATCGATGCAGAAGTTGCTGTTGTTGGGGTAATCGCCGTTGTCGCCACCATACATATCGTAGGCAACGCCGTCCTCGGTCACAGCAGCCAAACCGTGGTCGCACCACTCCCAAATGAACTGGCCCTGGATGCAATCCCAACGATCGAAGACCTCCTGGTACTCGGACAAGCCTCCGGGACCGTTGCCCATGGAGTGACCGTACTCGCAGTTGATGCGCGGCTTGGGGAACGGATGCTCGCCAAAGTCGTTCATCTGCGACACACGGGAGTACATCGTGGAAATGACATCGACGGTATCGGCGTTGCGGTCCTCCTCGTAATGGACCGGACGACCATCGAGCTCGTGAGCCTTGGCGTACATCGCGCGGATGTTGCAGCCATAGCCGCTCTCGTTGCCCATCGACCACATAATGATGCAGGCGTGGTTGCGCTCCTGCATCACCAGGCGCTCAATGCGGTCGACGTAGGCCGGCTCCCATGCCGGGTCGTCGGTGACCAGGGCGATATTGCCGATATTCTCGAAGCCATGGCTCTCCATATCGGTCTCGGCGACCAGCATGATACCGTATTCGTCGCACAGCTCGTAAAAGCGCGGGTCGTTGGCGTAGTGGGACGTGCGCACCGCGTTGATGTTGTGCTGCTTCATGAGCTCCAGGTCGCGGCGCATGCGATCGAGGCCCACGGCGCGGCCCTTGTGATCGTCGTGATCGTGGCGGTTGACGCCATGCATCTTAAAGTAAGTGCCGTTGAGGTAGATATGATTGCCCTCGACCGTCACCTCGGCAAGACCCTGGCGATGCGGGACGTACTCGCTGACCTGGTCACCGTCGTAGACCTCAAACGTAAGGTCGTAGAGGAAGGGGTCCTCGGGATTCCAGAAGTGGGCATCGGTCACGCTGCACTCGGCATGGCCGTCGACGCACTCGCCCGTAGCCACCACGTTCTCGCCATCGCTGAGCGTAAACACGACGCGGGAAGCGCCCTCGGCCACCGTATCGAGCGTAATCAGAGCGGCATCGCCCTCGCGGTGCGTGCGGAACCTAAAGTCGACCAGGTGTGCGGCGGGACGCTGCATAAGGTACACATCGCGGAAGATGCCCGATGCCCACCACATGTCCTGGTCCTCGATATAGCTACCATCGCTGTACTGCAGAACCTTGACCGCAAACAGGTTGTCGCCCTCGACAAGCGCGTCGGTCACGTCGAACTCGGCAGACAGGCGCGAGCCCTTGGTCATGCCGATAAACTTGCCGTTGACGTACAGCTCGCCATAGCTCTCGATGCCGTCAAAGCGAATGATCTCGCGAGCGCCGGCAGGCACGGCGGGAAGATTGACGATGCGCTGGTACACGCCCGTGGGATCGTCAGAGGGAACGAACGGCTGATCCACCGGGAACGGGAAACCCTCGTCGGTGTAGGCAAGGTTGCCATAGCCGTCTACCTGCCACAGGTGCGGAACCTCCACGTGATCCCACTCGGGCTCGTACGTGGAGAGCTCCTCGTTGGAGACGGCAGCGGGACCCTCAAAGAGGCGGAACTGCCACGAGCCGGACAGCTGGACAAACCCGCGCGACAGCTCGCGGCTGTACGTTGTAGCGAGGTCGGCGGTCTCGTAGCCCATAAAGTACGCATGAGGTGCCAGGCGGTTCCTGTGGGTGAGCGCTTGGTTTTCCCAATCGTTAATGGCGTCCATGGTGATGCTCCTTCGTCATCGTAGTAATTCTTGTGCAACCGGTTGTCCTTATCTTACGGGCGATGCAAAATACTGTGCAACCGGTTGTCCGCTGAACGGTCGATTTGGTCGGGTTAACGGTGCAACCGGTTGTACAACCGCGACACTTATGTCACCCTGAGTATCGAAACTCAGCGCAAGACATCGTTCTTAAGCTCGTAGGCAACCGCCACGCCCGCTGATATCTCACCCATACGAGACGTATTCGATTGCGGCTTGGTTGCAAAACGACACCGGTCACCGGATATCATGAACGCTGTTCAGGCGCACTATAGTAAGCTGTATCCGCACCAGCCCGTATCAGCGACAACATCGACCGCATTCTCCAGGAGACGCCATGACCCAACCAGTTCGCACCGCACCTACGCTTGCCGAGGTTGCCGCAGCTGCCGGCGTGTCGCGCTCCACGGCATCACGCGCTCTCAACGATTCGCCCCGCATTAGCGAGGAAACCAAAAAGCGCGTTCGCGCGGCGGCCAAGGAAGTCAATTTTGTCCCCAACGCTCGTGGCCGAGCGCTCGCTGTCGGGCGCACGGAAATCATCGCCGTGCTCGTGACCGAGCCCCTGAGTGAACTCTTCAGCGACCCCACCTATAGCGAGTTTTTGAGCGGCATTACCGAGGAACTGTCGGAGTCGTCCTATCTGCCCGTTATCTTGCAGGCGTCTTCTACGCATGAGCGCAACCGTGCACGCGAGCACTTTGAGCGCCACTCGTTCGACGCCGTGATCGATGTCTCCCCCTACAAGGGCAGCGAGCTGCGCGAGGTGCTGCGCGAGCTGGGCGTACCCACCGTGTTGTGCGGCCAGCTCGAGGGCCACCCCTATCGCGATGTGTTCTCGACGGTCTACTCTGACGACGAAGAGGGCGGACACTTTGCGGCACTCGCCATGAAGGAACGCGGGCGCAAAGATATCGTCGCCGTGTTGGGACCGCAAGACAACCCCGCTGTTGTCGACCGCCTGCGCGGCTACCGTGCCGTCTTGGGCGAAGACCTCCCAGACGCAAACGTTATCTATACCGGCTGGAACAACGGAGACGGCTATCAGGCCATGCACCAGATTCTCGCGCGCGAGATTGCTTTCGATGGCGTGCTCTGCGGATCGGACCGTATCGCGGCTGGCGTCATCACCGCACTCAACGAGGCAGGCCTATCCGTTCCTGCGGACGTTTCTGTCGTCGGCTTCGACGATCACGAGATTGCGACGCGCTGCGTCCCCGCGCTCACGACTGTCCGCCAGCCCCTGCGCGAAGAAGGCCACATGGCCGCCAACATTGCGCTCGACATGATCAAGGGTGCCGAGCCCACCACCTCCGTGATGCACATGCAGCTGATCCAGAGAGACTCGCTATAAGAAACTGGGGCAGGCTTTCCGCCAGACAGTTGTTGCGGAAAGCCTGCCCCGTTTTGAGTGCTCATTCTGGGGCACAGTTTCCGTTAGACAGCTCAACCGGAAACTGTGCCCCATTATTTTGCCGAATTCTGGGTCGCGCTTTCCGCGACGCCCGGTCATCCCAAGCCCTCTCAACCTCGGCGCATAAAAAACGAGGGAAGGCACGCGTCCTTCCCTCGTTACGGGCAATATGTAGCCGCTCGCCTACATCAGGCGCAGGCTGACGTCCTTGAGCTGGGCACCGCTAACGGCACTCGGGGCGCCCGACATAAGGTCAGAGCCGCTGGCCGTCTTGGGGAACGCCATGACGTCGCGGATGGAGTCGGAACCGGTAAGCAGCATGCACACGCGGTCCAGCCCCAGAGCGAAACCGCCCATCGGGGGCGCACCAAACTTGAGGGCCTCCATGAGGAAGCCGAACTGAGACTCGGCGCGCTCCTCGGTAAAGCCCAGGAGCTTGAGCATGGACATCTGCATCTCGGCGTTGTGGATACGCATACCGCCACCGCCGGCCTCAAAGCCGTCCATGACAAAGTCGTAGGTGCACGAACCGGCTGCCAGGGGATCGGCCTCGATCTTGGCGATGTCGGTCTCGGTCGGCAGGGTAAAGGGCTGGTGCTCGGCAGCATAGGCCTTGCGATCCTCGTCCCAATGGAACAGCGGGAAGTTGACGACCCACAGGAAGTCGTGACCCTCGCGCTTGATCTCAAGCGCATTGGCCATGTGCGAACGCATACCGCCCAGGATCTCATCAGAGAGCAGGCGCGGGCCGGCGGCGAACATCACAAGGTCGCCGGGCTCGACGTCCATGCGCTCGCGCAGAGCGGCCATCTCCTCGTCCGAGAAGAACTTGACGATGGGGCTGTTGATGGAGCCGTCCTCGCGGAAGGCGATCCATGCCAGGCCCTTGGCGCCAAACGTGGAGGCCACGCCGGCGAGCTTATCGATCTTGGCACGTGCCCAGGCACCGGCGCCCTTAGCGTTGATGGCCTTGACGACAGAGCCCTCCTCATTTGCGGCGGTCGCAAAGACCTTGAACTTGGAGTTGGCAAAGATGTCGGTCAGGTCGACCAGGTGCATGCCATAGCGGGTATCGGGCTTGTCGGAGCCATAGGTGTCCATGGCCTCCCAGTAGTCCATGCGACGCAGCGGCGTGGGCATCTCGACGCCCATGCGACCGAAGGCATCGGCAAGAACCTCCTCGAGCGCGCTCATGACATCGTTCTGGTCCACGAAGGACATCTCGATATCGACCTGGGTGAACTCGGGCTGACGGTCGGCACGCAGGTCCTCGTCGCGGAAGCACTTGGCAACCTGGTAGTAGCGCTCGACGCCACCGACCATGAGCAGCTGCTTCAGGAGCTGCGGGGACTGCGGCAGGGCGTAGAAGTTACCCGGCTGAATACGGCTGGGAACGATGAAGTCGCGAGCGCCCTCGGGCGTGGACTTGAACAGGGAGGGCGTCTCGACCTCCATGAACTCACGGTTGTGCAGCGCCTCGCGAATGGCAAAGGTAAAGTCGGAGCGCAGCTTGAGGTTTGCCATCATCTCGGGACGACGGAGGTCCAGATAGCGATAGCGCAGACGGGTGTCCTCGCTGGTCTCGATGCCGTCCTCGATCTGGAACGGCGGGGTGACGGAAGTGTTGAGCACCTCGGCGTGGTCGGTCAGGACCTCGATCTCGCCGGTCGCGAGCTTGGCGTTGGTGGTCTCCTCGCCACGGGAGCGCACGACGCCGTGGATCTTGATAGGCCACTCGGGACGCATGGTCTCGGCAATCTTAAAGGCGTCGCCGTCGGAGTGCTCGGGGTCGAAGGTGAGCTGCGTGATGCCCTCGCGGTCGCGAAGGTCGCAGAAGATAAGGCCGCCGTGGTCGCGGCGACGGCTCACCCAACCGGTGAGGGTGACCTCTTCGCCCACGTTCTCGAAGCGAAGCTCGCCGCAGGTACGGGTGTGCATGGAATGCTCGTCAATGGGACGGGTCTGGCTCATACCAGTGATCCTCCTTTATGGATCTGTGCCGCCCCGTGTCGTTCCGGGCGGCGTCGTACAGATTTGCCCAGCCTGCGTAAACCGCGCAGCCAGACATGGCGTTCTATCTTATCGCACCTGTGTCGATGTGCCGCGGAAAAGTAGCTCCTGCCCAAAGACTTGACGGAGACGAAACAATTGCCGCACCGTGGCCGTCGCCAAGGCGCGCCCCGTGCGACAATGTGCCCCAACACAACTGCACTCGGAAAGGCCCGTCATGACTGCACGCCTCATCGTTATGGATATCGACTCCACACTCATCAACCAGGAGGTCATCGACCTGTTGGGTGAGGAGGCCGGCGTAGGCGAACAAGTTGCGCAGATCACCGAACGCGCCATGCTCGGCGAGCTTGACTTTAAGCAAGCGCTCGAGGAACGCGTGGGGCTGCTCGCCGGCCTAGACGAGAGCGTGTTCGAGCGTGCCTTTGAGCGTGTGACATTTACCCCCGGCGCGTTGGAGCTTGTGCGCTCGGCGCACAGCAAGGGCTGGAAGGTCGGCGTGGTGAGCGGCGGCTTCCACGAGGTCGCCGACAAGATCGCGGCTGCCGCGGGTATCGATTTTTGCCTGGCCAACCGCCTAGAGGTCGTGGGCGGCAAGCTTACCGGTAAGTTGGCTGCCGAGATTGTGACCAAGGAGTCCAAGCTCATCCAGCTGCTGGACTGGGCAGTTGAGTGCGGCGTCGACATGGCCCACACGGTCGCTATTGGCGACGGGGCAAACGACATCCCCATGATCCAGGCCGCGGGCACGGGCATCGCGTTTTGCGCCAAGCCAAAGACGCGCGAAGCCGCCCCGTTTGCCATCGACGAGCGCAACCTGATGCTCGCCATGGACATCATCCTGCGCGACTAGCCGATCCATCTAACAATTGAATCAGTCCGTCCTATAGTTTCCGAACAATTTTGTCTTAGTGTTCGGAAACATACCCTTTGAGTGCTAGACTTTGCGCCGTCGAAGGGAACATATATGGATAAGCGAGATCTTGAGCAGCTGCTGAGCGACGTTGCCGGCGGATCAGTCACCCCTGCCGACGCCCTCACGCGCATCCAGACGGCTCCGACCGCCGATTTGGGCTTTGCGCAGCTCGATCTTTCGCGCGGAGTGCGCCAGGGAGCCGGCGAGGTTGTCTACGGTGCCGGTAAAACCGCCGAGCAGATTGCCGCCATTATCGAAGCGCTGCGCGATGCCGGCCAGGAGCGCATCCTAGTCACACGCTTGGATGCCGAAAAAGCCGCACGCACCACGGAGCTTCTTGGCAACGACATCGACCTGGGATATATCCCGGACGCCCAGCTCGCCCTGGTGGGTGGCAAGCCCTCCCCCACCGGCAACGGACACATCGTCGTCGCCTGCGCCGGCACGAGCGACCTACCCGTCGCCGAAGAGGCGGCACTGACGGCCGAGTTCTACGGCAACGAGGTCGATCGCCTCTACGACGTGGGTGTCGCCGGCCTGCACCGCCTGCTCGCTCATGCTGAGGAACTTGCCCAGGCGCAGGTGGTCATCGCCATCGCCGGCATGGAAGGCGCCCTGGCGAGCGTTATCGGCGGTCTTGTGAGCTGTCCGGTCATCGCCGTCCCCACCAGCGTGGGCTATGGCGCGAGCTTTGGCGGCGTGGCCGCACTGCTCGCCATGCTCAACTCCTGCGCCAGCGGCGTTTCAGTCGTCAACATCGACAATGGCTTCGGCGCCGCCTACCAGGCAAGTCTTATCAATCATTTGAGCGCCGGCACGCCCTGCGCCCGTTAAGGAGCATTCTATGTCCAACCATCAGCACACGCTTATCATCGACGGCACCTCGGGCATCAGCGGCGATATGACCGTCGCAGCCCTGCTCGACCTGGGCGCCAGCGAGGAGCACCTGCGCGAACAGCTCGCCACGCTGCCGGTCGGCGGCTTTGAGATTGCCGTCACCCGCGTAAACAAGCATGGCATCGACGCCTGCGACTTTGACGTTCAGCTGGCAGAGGAGCTCGAGAACCACGACCACGACATGGCCTGGCTCTACGGCAACGAAGCAGCTGCCGAGCACACACACGAGCATGAGCACCACCATCATGATCATGGCGGGCACGAACACGAGCACTGCCACGAGCATGACCATGAGGGCCACGGTCATGGCCACGAGGGTCACCATCACGCCCACCACCACCGTTCTTTGGCGGACGTCACCGCCATCATCGACGGCTCACAGCTAAGCGATGGCGCCAAGCGTCGCGCCCTTGCCATTTTTTCCGTACTCGCTGCTGCCGAGGCCAAGGCTCACGGCAAAACGCCCGACACCGTCCTGTTTCACGAGGTGGGCGCCGTCGACTCCATTGTCGACGTCTGCTCTGTCGCCATCTGCCTCGACGACCTGGGTATTGAGGACATCGTGGTCGAGTCGCTTTCCGAGGGCCACGGCACCATTCGCTGCGCCCACGGCCTCATGCCCATTCCCGTCCCCGCTGTCGTCAACCTGTGCCAGGCGGGCAATATCGCCCTCACGCCCGCACCGGTCGCCGGCGAGCTCGTGACGCCCACGGGCGCCGCCATCGTCGCCGCACTGCGCACGTCCGAGCACCTGCCGGCCCGCTACCGCATCGAGGCCGTCGGCTACGGCGCCGGCAAGCGCCCCTACGAGGGCTGCTCCGGCACGCTCCGTTGCCTGCTTGTTCACGTGGATGCATAGCCATGGATGCCCGCAAGACAAAAAGCCGCGCCGCTATTGTCACGGCGTTTTCCGAACTCCTTCGCGAGGAGGACTACGGCAAGATTACCGTCGGCGACATCATCGCGCGCGCTCACGTAGGCCGCGCAACATTCTACGGTCTCTTTAAGAGCAAAGACGACCTACTGTCCGAACTCGTGAGCGACATCTGCACCCACGCCCTCGACGACGATGGCACACCGCTCGACGACCCACTCGTGCAGGTCATGCATATCCTCAACAATCTCTGGGAGCGCCGCCAGGGCGTTCGAGCCCTCGTAGCCGGCGCCGGCTCACGCGTCTTCGCCGACTGCCTACGCAAGACCATCATGTCACGAGCAGCCGAAACCGTCCCCACCGACCCAAACGGCCCCGCCGCCACCATGGACCGCAGCTTCCTCCTCCACCACATAGCCTCAAGCTTCGTAGGAATGGTCCAATGGTGGGCCTGGCACAACTTCCAAGCAGCCAAAGCCGACGTAGCCAAAGACTACCTATCAGCCATTAAGCCTCTCTTCAACTGAGTAAACCCCTCATCCCAAAGTTCCGACCTCATCTCAAAGCGCCGCCCCAACCCAAAGCACAATCCATCCCAAAGTGTCGACAGAAGCCCAACGCCCCTACCAGCAACAAGCCCCTCCCATCCAAATTCAGATATATATTGGGTTGCTTGTACGAACGCAACAAAGACCCCGCAGCCGTCCGCATGGGGTAACTTCCCAGCGCACTCCGCAGGACGCAAAAAGGCTCGCCGCACAAAGTGCGCAGCGAGCCTTTTTGCATGTCCGAGGACGCGCTGGGAAGTTACCCCATGCGGACGGCGGACAACTATGTAGCCTCAGACTAGAACATGCCCAAGAAACCATGCACAAACAGCGCGGCCAGAGCAGCACCGATAAACGGAGCGATGCCAGGAACGAGCAGGCCGTACTTCCAGTTGTTGTCAGCCTTGTTCTTGATCGGCAGCACCTGATAGGCCATGCGAGGACCAAGGTCACGAGCCTGGTTCATGGCGAAGCCGGTGATGCCGCCCATGCCCATGCCAACGGCCCAAACGATCAGGCCAACGCAGATGGCGAGCATCAGAACGTTCTCGCCAGCGCGGCTAGCAGCGGCAAGGATGGCGCTGATGAACACGAAGGTGCAGATGGCCTCGCAGAAGAAGTTGCGGGCATAGTTCGTGCCCTCGGTGGTGGGGTTGGTCGAGAAGATGTTGCGCTGGGCAATGGGGTCGACGACGCCCTCGGAAGCCTTGAACTCATCGGCATACATAAGCCAAGCGATTACGGCGCCCACAAAGCCGCCGAGCATATCGGCAATCATGAAGGGGATGCAGCTGCTCCACGGCACCAGGCCTACGATGCACTGGGCAAGCACCATAGCCGGGTTCATGCACACGGCGCCGCCAAAGACAAACAGGCAGACCGAGATGCCAAAAGACCAGGTGGTGATGGCAAACATGTGGCCGGAGCCCTGATACTTGGTGCCCTTGAGCACGGTATCGCAGTGCACGCCCACGCCAAAGATGATCATGAGGGCCGTTGCGCCGAATTCGCAGAGGAGTTTGGTAAGCATAAAACCTTATCTTTCTTGTCGGTTATAAACGATTCGTTTAGGCCGCGTACTAGTGCTGCGCGACGACAACGCCCAGGCCATCGGGAATGACGGCCACCTTGGCATCGGCACCCTTCATCTCAAAGGCGAGCTTGAGCGCCTCATCGAGGGTGTTGACCGGCGTCATGTGCATATCCTTGATCATCTGGTGATCGCACAGATCGGTGACCATGATCACAGGGTGATGTGCCAGGATGCGGGCAAAGATCTGGCTCGTCCACTGGTCGGGCAGGGTCTCGTCCTTAGGACGGTCGATGCAGGCGCGCTCAAACTCTGCCGGATCATTGTCGGCGATGTTGTGATAGAAGCCCTCGCCACCGTGACCGTCGGCACAGCCGGCGACGTCGATGATCACACCGCCCTCGGGAAGCGTAGCCTCGGCAGAGCACATGCCCTTCACGGCCTGGTAGATGTTCTGGTCGAGCGGGTAGCCACCGTTGGTGGTGATGGCAATCTCGCACTCAACGGGCTCAACGCCGGCAAGGCTCTTCACGAACTCGCAGCCAGCCTCGTGCGCCTTGTGGATATCGCCGGCAAAGGAGCCGATGACCTCGTGCTTGCCGTTGAGCACCACGTTAAGCACAAAGGCAAGGTGAGCCATCTCGGCAGCGGCAAACATGTCCTCGCTCACGTGGTTGTGGCACAGGTTGCCGGCACGCGAATGGGAATCGTTCACAAACTGACCGTTGTGGTTGTACATGATGGTCTTGTAGCTGGCGATGCCAGGCAGGACGGACTTGCGGCTACCAGAGAAACCGGCAAAGAAGTGCGGCTCAATAAAGCCCTCGGCAAGCAGCAGATCGCAATCGGCGGCAATCTTGTTGATGATGCACTCGCCACCGGAAGGCAGGGTGCCGATCTTTTTCATCATGCTGTCGTCAGTCGCGACGTGCATAACGATTTCCTCGTTGGCAACGATCTCCTCGCCGTACTTGTTGACGAGCTCCTCGTGCGTCGAAGGACGATGCATACCCGTAGCAACCAAAATACGCACTCGAGCCTCGGGCACAGCGGAATGGATGTGATGCAGCAGAATAGGCATCGTTACACGCGAGGGAACGGGGCGCGTATGATCGGAGCTAATGATGACAATATCCTTCTTGCCAGCACAAAGCTCCTCGAGCGAAGGCGAGCCATAAGGGTTGGCAAGTGACTCCTCTACCAGCTCTTCCTGTGATTTTGTAGTCTTAAACTCGTTTTGATGACCTTCCATCACACCCGCGAAGTTCTTATCCTCGAGCTCTAGATGCAACGTCTTGTGGTCAAACGGCAGTTCACATTCAAACAATGACGAGCGCCCTCTTCCTTTCAACTGACACACTAGATAAACCGTTGGAAGGATACGCCGCTCACCGAAAAACACCACCGTCCACCGACTCATTAACACAACGTTCATATTTGACCCACAACAAAACGGCCGCGACCCCAAACGGGACCGCGGCCGCCTGTCAAAGACACTATAGACAGGATGACTTACGCAGCGCCGAGGCAAACATCTACCCCGAGACGTACGCACGTAAGCCATTTTGCATAAATGCGTTAATTAATTGCATAAAATGGCGCATGGATTTCTAGCCGTAACAGGGTAGTACCCTCCGGAGCGTGCATTTTTGCGAGTATTCAGCATCGCGGGATAAGATTTTGGTGTCAAAAGTCTTTCAAAAAGTAGATAGTCCTCATGACTCGACCCATCTGAATAGCATGCGGCGAGAAACCAGCCATATATGAATATCACCAAAGCCCAATCGTCGTGCAAAAGCATCAACAGGGGCCGCGAACGTCACCCACAGCCTTATGCACCAATCTTTGGCTGCTGAAAACTCCGTTTTTTGCACGTCGCCCCAAGCACCACCCTCACCCAGCGGCTGATCCGCCGAAGAGCAGACATCGCAGGGTCCGCCATTAGTTTACTTTTAGGCACACTCCGCAGGACGCAAGAAGCCCTCGCCACACTCCACATTAAGCGCGAAGCGCGCCATTCTTCTCCTCAGCTTTAATCCCCGAAGACCGAGGACGAAGGAACCCGACGGGTTTCCCTCTGAATGCATTCCGCAGCACGAAGCCCCCTTATCCGCAGCTCCAGAGGAGCAGGATAAGGGGGCTTCAAGTGCGAGGACGCATTCAGAGGGAAACCCATCGGGTCCCGGTGAGAGCCACAGGGCTATCGATTACCCCGTGTTCTGCAGTCCTGCCGAGACGCCGGTCACAGTCGAAAGAATCAGGCTCATGTACTCGGCCTTCTTCTCCTCGGCCATCTCGTCCTGGTTCATACGCACCTCACGAAGGGCGCGAACCTGGGCGATGGACAGGGCGTCAACGTAGGGGTTACGCACGCGAACGGCGCAGCCGAGCACGCGACGACGCTGCAGCGGCCATTCATCACCGACGATGGCAAGGACCCACTTACGCGTGAGCTGCATCTCGGTAAAGACCTTCTCGGACAGATCCTGGCGATCGCCCAGGTGCAGATACATCTTGGCGATGCGCTGATCGGTCTTGGCGATCGACATCTCAATATTGTCGATAAAGGTGCGGAAGAACGGCCACTCCTGGTAGGCAGCCTTGAGCTGGTCAAGATCGCCAAGCTGCTCGCAGGCGGTGCCCAGGCCGTACCAAGCGGCCAGGTTAATGCGCGCCTGGCTCCAGCTGAAGATCCACGGAATGGTACGCAGGTCGTCGAGTGACTTCGCACCCAGACCGCGCTTGGCCGGACGCGAGCCGATCGGCAGCAGACCGACCTCGGTCAGCGGCGTCACGGTCGAGAACCACGGTGTAAAGTCCTCGGTGTTCAGCAGGTCCAGATAGCGCTCGTGGCTTGCGGTGTTGAGCTTCTCGGCCATATCCCAGAACTTCTGCGTGGTCTCGGTGTTGGTCTTCTCGACACTCGGGGCCGACTGCAAAAGCGTTGCGGCGGCAACGGACTCAACATGGCGCTGAGCCAGCGTGCGGTTGCCGTAACGGGCAAAGATGACTTCGCCCTGCTCGGTAAGCTTAAAGAAGCAGTTGACCGAACCCTTGGGCTGCGCCAGCACGGCCTTGTTGGCCGGGCCGCCGCCACGGCCCACGGCACCGCCGCGACCGTGCATGAGCACCAGGTCGATATCGTTCTTCTCTGCCCACTTGGCGATGCGCTCCTGCGCGGAGTGCAGCGCGAGCATGGCCGTGGTAGGACCGGCATCCTTGGAAGAGTCGGAATAGCCCAGCATGACCTCCATGCGGCGGTTGGTCTGGGCAAGGCGCTTTTGCACCACGGGCAGCGTAAGCATCTGATCGAGCACGTCGACGCAGCCCTCGAGGTCCTCGAGCTGCTCGAACAACGGGATCACGTCGAGCTCGGGGACATCCTCCTCGTGTGCAAAGGACAGGTGCGCCAGCTCAAAGACGTCGGCCACATGCTGAGCGCTCTTGGTAAACGAGATGATGTAGCGGTGCGCCATCTTCTTGCCGTAGCGCTTTTGGATGGAGCCGATAGCGCGGAAGGTATCGATGACCTCGCGCGTCATGGGCTGCAGGTCGCCATGGATACCGTTCTCGTGGATATCCTTAAGGGCGCGGGCATGCACCACGGAGTGCTGACGGAACTCCATCTCGACCATATGGAAGCCGAAGGACTCGACCTGCCAGATGATGGTTTGGACCGGGCCGTAGGCAGCACGGACGGCACCGCAGGCGGCCAGCGAACGCTGGACGACGCGCAGGTCATCCAGGAACTCGTCGGCGCTGTGGTACATGGTGTCGGTGATACGACGGACGGTGGCGTTCAGGCGGTCGGCCATGACGAGCATGACGGCGCGATGCGGCTCGTGCTCGGAGATCAGCTCGGCGCGGGCCGTGTAACGAGGGCTCATCTCGACCTGATGGTTCCACAGGTTAATGAGCTCGGCCGACGGCTTGCTGTAGGTAGCCTCGAGCGTGAGGTTGCGGCCGATGTGGCGGCACTTGTCCTCGAGCTTGAGCACCATGTGCGTAAAGTACTTGGCGGCGACCTCACGGCTCACCTTGGCGGTGACGTTGGGGTTACCGTCGCGGTCGGAACCGATCCAGCTGCCGGGATGGAAGAACGCCGGGCACAGCGGCGGCACAGTACCGGCCTTGTCGCCCAGCACCCAATCGTCAAAACGACGATAGATAACGGGGATAACGTCGAACAGCGTGTTATCGAAGATGTCGATGATGGTATCGGCTTCCTCGACCGGCGTGGGCTTCTTGAGCGCGATGGGACTCGTACGCACCAGGGCGTCGATCTCCTGCAGCATATGGCGCTCGTTCTCCACCAGGTCGGAGCCGCCCAGACGCGGACGCTCCTCCAGCAGGTTGGAGATACGGCGGATCTTGCCCTCGACGGCCTTACGACGGGCCTCGGTGGGATGTGCGGTAAAGACAGGGTGGAACTCGAGCTTGTCGAGCAGCTCGTTGGCACCCTCGACACCCAGCTCATTCACCAGCTGGTGATAGGCAACGGTAAGCTCGTTGGCAGGATCGACCTCGGTATCGGTCGACGCACCGGCCTCGCGCTCGCGCAGCTGCGCCACACGGTAGTTCTCCTCCGACAGGTTTGCCAGATGGAAAAAGCTCGTAAAGGCGCGAACGATGACCTGCTGCTTATCGAGCGGCAGGCTGTCGATCAAATCGACGACCTCACGAAATGCCACGGCAGTGGGCTCGTCGGCGGTGGGCACGCCCTGCTCGTCGACGGCTTCGTCGGCAGCGCAGGTACCGGGGTTGCCGGCATTGACCACAATCTCGGCTGTCAAAATCTTGTCGAACAGGTCCGCGATCTCGGGATCATACTCGCTAAGCACACGGCGCTCCAGGCGCAAGAACAGCGCCAGATTGTCGCGCAGCTCCTCGGGGATCTCGATCTCGGCGAGACGCTCCCTGGACTCGGCATTCGAGCCGATTCGGTTAACGAGGCGGTTGACCACGGCAGCGACGCGCGCCGCGGCTTCGGGTACAGACTGGTTGCTTAGGTTCTCAGCCACGTTTCCTCCCATTCCTCCTTCTATGCACGTAACATGCGGTATTCATTATAGGCGCTTGAGAAATACTTTCGACACTGATTGCGCTTTACCACACAAAAGTATTTTCTGCATTGCAAAGGTTTTTGCCCTAAATGGTCGTATTTCTCGGTGGGCGGCATACGTAAACGGGGGCATTCCGCATAAAAGCGAAACACCCCCGTAACAATCGCTCTCCATGAGCAGGGCACGTTAGCAGGCCCGAAGCTCAAAAAGATGCGCTACAGGCGCTCGCGAACCGCCTCGACGACGTTGTCCAGATCGGCGAGCACCTCGTCATGGCTCTGCATGTCGCGCACTTTGACCTTGCCGGCGGCAAGCTCGTCGCCACCCAGGACCAAGATGAGCTTGGCGCCTACCTTATCGGCTTGCTTAAACTGGGCCTTGAGCGAACGACCCTGATAGTCGGCCTCGGTCACGATACCTGCGGCGCGAAGCTCCTGCGTAATGGCAAAGACGTTCTGACGCAGCTCCTTGCCGGCGTTGGCGACATAGACGCACGGGGCCTCATCGGCACCCAAATCGCTGCCAAAGGCCTGCAGGGCCAGCAGGGCGCGCTCAAAACCGACAGCAAAGCCGACGCCCGCCGTGGGCTTGCCACCCTCGAGCTCGACCAGGCCATCGTAGCGGCCGCCGCCGCCGATGGAGCCGACGCCGGCGCCAGGGGCCTCGACCTCAAAGACGGTGCGGGTGTAGTAGTCCAGACCACGCACCAGGGTGGGATCCTCGACATACTCGATACCGGCGGCATCCAGATAGCGCTTGACCTGCTCGTAGTGCTCGCGGCACTCGTCGCACAGGTTGTTACCCATCAGCGGGGCGTCGGCCATGATCTCGCGGCAATGGTCGTTCTTGCAGTCGAAGGCGCGCAGCGGGTTGAGCTCGGCGCGCTCGCGGCACTCGTCGCACATCTCGTCGGCGTGATCGAGGATGAACTGCTTGACCTGCTCGCGATAGGCCGGACGGCACTGGGCATCGCCCATCGAGTTGATGAGCAGTCGAAGCTTGGAAAGGTCGAAGCCCAGGCGCTTGTAGAACTCCATAAGCATGATGATGCACTCGGCGTCTGCCGCCGGATCGGGAGCGCCGAGCCACTCGATGCCCACCTGGTGGAACTGGCGCAGGCGGCCCTTCTGGGGACGCTCGCCACGGAACATGGCCTCGGCATAGTACGCCTTAAACGGCGTGGAGCCCTGGGGCACCAGATTGTTCTCGACGACGGCACGCACCACGCCGGCCGTGCCCTCGGGGCGAAGTGCCAGGCGCTGCTTGGGCTTGAGTTTGGTGTCGGTGCCCTCGGTAAAGACGCGCTCCAGGTTGGCACCGCTGAACACGCGGAACATTTCCTTGCGTACGACGTCGGTCGACTGGCCGATACCGTGGACAAACACGTCCACCTGCTCGATCGCGGGCGTCTCGATGGGTTTAAAACCAAACGGCTCGAACACGCCGGCCGCAATCTGCTGCATCTTTTGCCAGGCGCGCATCTCGGCGCCGATAAGGTCGCGGGTTCCCTCCGCCTTCTGTGCCTGCATGGGCAAACACCTTTCTTTTGTATCGCGTCATAGGTAACGGTCATTATACGGCACAAACACAAACCGCGGCGGGGGGGGGGGGGGGGGGGAGAGGGGGGGGGGGGGGGGGGGAAAGAAGAAGGAAAAAACAGCGAAAACGACGCGCCCGGGGAAGAGGGGGAGAAGAAAAACACCCCCCCCACGCACCAGCAGAGAG